>CAWIEP010000023.1:0-34014 GCA_963835115.1 uncultured Pseudomonadota bacterium | reverse complement strand
TCGAGTAGATGTCTTCCTGCGCCTGGTCGCTCATGTGGCCGATGATGAAATCGTGCGCGTGGTAGACGCCGAGCACCCAAGCGGTCGCCGCGCAACCCTTGGCGACGGTTGAAACGGCGTCGACATGGGCGCGCATCGACAGTTGCGAGCCGCCCCATTTGCGCGCGCGGAACACGCCGAGCAGGCCGGCGTCGCTGAGCAGCTTGATGTTTGCGGCGGGAACCCGGCGGTCCCGCTCAGTCTGCGCCTCGCGCGACTGCAATTCGGGAATGAGGTTCTCGGCGATGGCTTTGACGTCGCTCTCGGCGATTTGCGGACTGACGCGCAAGTTCATAGTGGTCCTCCCGGTTAGAGTGCACGCGATCCTTTTGCGGCGAATTTCGGCACAAAATGAATATCATTCAGTTTCGAGCCGCTGTCAACTCCGAGCGTTCTCTTTCAAGCCAGGCGTTCATTCTCGAATTGGGTTCGATCTTGACGTAGGCTCTGTCGCCAGTCATGGCTGCGCGCAGGAAAACGAGGACGCGAAGCGTTGCAAGCCGAGAAAACATTGTCAAAGGGCCGCGTCGCGCTGCGGCAGGAGCGCAATCGCGAGGCCCTGGTGCAGGCCGGCTACAGTGTGATGTCGGAAAAAGGCATCGACGCGGCGACCATGCAGGAGATCGCGGAGCGCGCCGACGTCGGCGCCGGGACGGTCTATTCGTATTTCAAATCGAAGGACGAACTCGCGATTTCGGTCATCGAGCGGGTGATGCACAATCTGGCGGTGCGCATTGAAAAAGTCACCCGCCGGTTTGCCGACCCGGCGCAGGTCTACGCTTACGGCGTGCGCACGGTGATTGAGGCGGCGACCGGCGATCTGCGCTGGCGACAATTGTTGAACCGCCCGGAAGTGATCGCGGAGGCGATGTTTCGCTGTCACGGACCGTTCGCGATCCGCGATCTCGAAACCGCCGTGCGGGCGGGCCGGTTCACGCTCACGGACGCGCGGCTGACGTTCAAGCTCGCCTGCTACGCCATCGTCGGCGTCAGCGTCGCGATCGCGCAAGGCGAGATGCCGGCCTCCGTGATTGAGGCCGCCGTGGTGCGGATGCTTTGCATGGCCGGCTTGAGCGAGGTGGACGCCGTCGAACTCGCGCGCCGCCCGCGGCCGCCGCTGGCCCCGGAAAAGCGGCCGATCTGAGTCGCTAGCGGCTTCGGCTCGGCGCAAAATCGGGGTGGAGAGGCGCAGAGCGCGCGCTCAGGCGACCGCCTCCGGCGCCCTCGCCATGGCCAGGCGGCGGGTCTCGTGACCAACCAGATGCTCGGCGTCGCGGCCGACGCTGAGGAAGCGTCCCGGAGCCCCAGGTCCACAGCCAGGGCAGGCCGATGACATAGGCCCCGGCTACGCCCGTGACGCCGCGGCGATGGACCGGATAGCCGGTGCCGTCGAAGATCGGCAGCCGCGCATACGACCAGTCCGGCGTGAAGCCGGTCGCCCAGACGATCGAGTCACGCCCGCCTCGGCGAGGTCGAGTTCGGCCGGTTCGACGTCGGGCGCCCAGACCGGCGAGTAGACGGAGGCCGGCGGCGCCTCGATGCCCTTGTCGGCGATGTGGCGGTCGATCAGCGCGTTGATGCCGTTGTAGACGCGATCGGCGTCGTCGAGATTGGCGGCGAGGTTGGGCTCGAAAATCATGCGGCCCGCGCGCACGTCGTCGAGCCGGCCGTAGAGCGCCATGCCCTGCAGCGCGAAGGCGCGCAGGTCGATGTCGCGGCCGCCGTCGCGCCCGGTCAGATAATGGTTGGTGTCGTGGCGCTTGCGGCCCATGCCATCGTCGGCGACGGTGATCTCGTATTGCCCGATGTCCCACAGCCAGTCGACGACGTCGCGGCCGCGATAGAAGCGCGCGCAGCGCGGCGCGTTGCCGGTGACGAGATGGACCTTGCGGCCCGCGAGATGCAGATCCTCGGCGATCTGCGCGCCGGACTGGCCGGAGCCGACGACGACGACGGCGCCCTCCGGCAGCGCGGCGGCGCTGCGATAATCGGCGGAGTGGACTTGCACGATCGAATTCGGGAACGCGCTCCGCCGCAGCGCGGCTGAAACGGCTCGCCGTAGAGGCTGGTCGCGAGAAACACCGCGTCCGCCGTGCAGCGCCCGTCGCTGGTCGCGATCTCGAAAGCCGTCGCCGATGCTTCTCGACCGAGAGCACCTCGACGCCCTCGACGCACGGGCGCGTCGACCTTGCGCGCGAAGCGCGTCGAGATAGGCGAGGATCTCGTCCTTCACCATGAAGCCGTGCGGGTCGGCGCCGTCGTAGGCATGGCCGGGCAACTGGCATTGCCAGTTCGGCGTGACGAGACAGAAGTGGTCCCAGCGCTCGTCGCGCCATTTGTGCATGCGCGTCTTCTTCTCGAACACGACATGATCGATGCCGGCGCGCGTGAGATGAATAGCTGACGCTCAGGCCGGCCTGTCCGCCGCCGATGACGACGGCGCCGTAATGCGCGCAATCGTGTGTCGCTTTCATGTCAGGCCTCCATCAGAGAAGGTTTCGCAGACGACCTTCGCGTCCGGCCGCTTCCGCGAACGGCGCGGCGCGCGCTTCGATGCGCGCGAGTTGGCCGAGCGCCAGCGAACAGGCATGGCCGTATTTCGCCTTGACGCGCTCGGAGGCGATCGTGCAGCGCCGTGCGCGCGCGCGAGCAGAAAATCGGCGAGCGGGTAGCTCTCGCCTTCGCGGAAATAGTCGCGGACGACGAGCGAGGGCGAATAGCAGCTCTCGCGCCGGCCGTCGGGCCAGCGGATCGACGAAGCGCATCTCAGGCATGGGCGGCTCCCGCAAGGCCGCGGTAGACGGCCAGGCTGCGCTCGGCGACCGCGCGCCAACGAATGTCGCGCGGCGAGCGCAAAGCCCGCGCGCGCGAAGGCGCTCTGCCGCGTCGGGCAGCAGCGCCAGCCGCATCGCCGCAGCGATCGACGCCGGATTGTAGCGGATCGCAAAACAGCGCATCCTGCTGCGCCGAGATAGTTCGATGAAGGGCGCGATGCGCGAGACGACGACGGGCGTTCCGCACGCCATCGCCTCGAGCACGCAGAGGCCAAAACCTTCCTTGACTGAGGCAAAGACGAGCGCCGAGGCGAGCCGATAGAGCGCGGGCATGTCCGACATCGGCGAGCGGGCCGGTGACAGACGACGGCGCTCGCCCGCGCGCCCAGCGTTGCGAGTGTCGCGCGGAATTCGCTCTGGTAGGCGCTGTGGTCGAGCAGGCTTGCGCCGCCGGCGATCACGAACCGCGCGTCCGGGTGTTCGCGGCGATAGCGGATCGAAGGCCTGCGAGCATGCGCAGCGTGTTCTTGCGCGCCTCGACGCCGCCGACGGACAGCAAACATCGGGCCGCTCGCCGAGACGCCAGGCGAGCCGCGGAAGCTGCGTCGTCCGACCCGCCTCGCGCTGCGGCGTGAATTTCTGCGAGATCGACGCCGTTGCCGACGACCTCGGCGTCGCGACCGAAATCGTCTCGCAGCCGCTCGTCGCCACATCGTCGCTGACGACCATCAGTGCGTCGGCCTCGCGGATCGATCGCGCCTGCCAGCGCGCGAGGCGCGGGTCGGCGAAGTCGTCGATGTGATGGACGGTGCGCACGAAGCCGGCGATCAGGCCGTCGCGCTTCAAGCGTCGCCAGCGCGTTGCCGGAAATGCCGTCGTGGGCGTGATAGACGTCGAAGCCGCGATGTTCCTCGCGGCGAAACCAGTCGACGATAATCGGCGATGCGGTGCTCGACCATCTGCGGCAGGTCCGCGCGGCGCGGGCGCGACGCGGAAAGGCGCGCGCTTCGCAGGCGCGCGGCGCGAAAAAAGCCGCGCCCGCCGGCGTCCGGCGCGTGCAGCACGGCCTCTGCGCCGAGCGTCGTCAGCGCCTCGCTCAGGCTCATCGCATGCACGACGCCGCCGCGCGGATTGGTCGAATGGGCGAGCATCGCGACCCGAGCCCGGCTCATGCGGCGCGCGTCCCTGAGGCTCAGCCCCATCAGACGCTCGCGCCGCGTAGTCGCGCAGCAGCGCGCGACGGCGACCGCAGACCAGCGTGACCTCGGCGCCCTCGCGCACCTCGCCGATCGCGGCGGCGTGCAGGTCGCGCGCACGGAACAAGGCCGAGCACCGGCTCGACGATTAGCGGGAGCGACTGAGAGCAGAAAGCCGAAGCTCGGAAAGGTCTTCAACCAACGCTCGAGCGTCACGCCCGGCGGCGGAACGATCGCGTCGAGGTCGAGGTCGATCGCGACGCCCGAGCTTTCCGCCAGCATGATCGCCGTGCCGGGGACGCCGCCCTGGCTGATGTCCTTGGCGGCGCGCGCGAGGCCGCGCTCGGCGATTTCGGCGAGCACAGCGAGATCGGCGCGCAGGCGCTCGGGCGGCGCGTCGAGCGCGGCCTGAAATTGTTGAACGGCTCGCGATAGGCGCCGCGATGATCGACGGCGAGCACGAGCACATCGCCGGGCCGGGCGTCGAAACTCGTCAGCAAGCGCGTGCCCGGCGCGGCCGAGGACGGCGACCGCGAGTTGGCCCTGCGCCGTGCGCAGGTTGGTGTGGCCGCCGACGATGGGCACGCCGTAGGCGCGCGCGGCGGCGCGCAGGCCGTCGAGCACCGGCGCCGCGTCCGCCTCGCCGTCGGCCCAGATCGCGTCGACGACGGCGAGCGGCCGGCCGCCCATCGCGGCGATGTCGGAGAGATTGACCATCACGCCGCACCAGCCGGCGAACCAGGGGTCGGCGGCGACGAACTCGTTCATGAAACCTTCGATGGCGAAGAGCAGATGGCCGTCGCCGTCGGGAATCGCCGCGCAATCGTCGCCGACCGGTACGGCGCCGCCCGCGAGGCCGAGCCGCGCGGCGACGAGGCCGATGTCGGCCTTCGCCGCGATGCCCGCGCCGTCGCGCAGCGTCCGCGCCAAGCGCTGTCGAATTCGGCCTCGTCCATCTCAGGCCGCCTTTCGCAAGGCGACGAAGCCGACCTCGGGCGCGCGGCAGGGCGGATAGAAGGCGAGATCGGCGCGCATCTTCAGGTGCGGGCGGCCGTGCAGCTCGACCTCGTCGAGCGTCTCCCAATGCATCTGACGGAAAAGCGGACCGTTCTGCGCCTGGACATGCGCGAGAAAGCTGCGCGCGCCCATCGCGTGCGCGGAACTGACGGCGAGCCGGATCAGCGTCGCGCCGATCGCGCCGATGCGGCGAAAGTCGCGCTCGACCGCGAGGCGCGAGCCGTACCAGACGCCCGGCGCCTCCTCGTGAATGCGCACCGTGCCGACCACCCTGTCGGCGGCGACGCCGAGCATCGAGAGCGCGACGATCGCGATCGCATAATCGTCGACCGCGTCGCGGTCGTCCTCGCCGAACAATCCCTGCTCCTGGCAGAACACCGCGCGTCGCAGCGCGTAGGCGCCTTCGCGCTCCCAGCGCGAGGCGGCGAATTTGACGCGGAATTCGCTGGGCAGGAAAGGCGCGAACGGGTCGAAGATCATGACGCGAGGCTCCGCTCGTAGGTCGAGAGCGCGGAACAGGCGCCGCATTTGCCGCAGCCCGCCTTGATGTCCGTCAGCTCTCAGACGCGCCTCGACGAGCATTCGCGACAGCGGCTTCAACACCGAATGCATGAAGGCGGCGCCCGGCGCGGGATGGCTTTCGAGCGGCGTGCCCGAAATCGGCACGAACGGCACGACGAATGGGTAGACGCCGAGCGCGACGAGTTCCGCGCAAAGTTCGAGGATCGTCGTCCGCGCTGTCGCCGAGACCCGCGAGGATATAGGTCGAGACCTGACCGCGGCCGAACACGGGCGTCGCCGCGGCGAAGGCCTGAGAGATAGCGCTCGACCGGCACCTCCGATTTGCCCGGCATGAGCCGCGGCGCAAGCTCCGGCGTGACGACCTCGATATGCATGCCGAGGCTGTCGACGCCGGCGGCCTTGAGCCGCGCGAACCAGCCGTCGTCGTCGGGCGGCTCGCATTGCGCCTGGATCGGCAGATAGACCGCGTTCTTCACCGCCTGCGCGCTCTCGCAGAGGATCGCGGCGCCGCGGTCGCGCGCCGCGCGGAGTGCCTGTCGTCATCACCATATGTTTGACGCCGTCGAAGCTCGACGGCGGCCTTGGCGACTTCCGCAAGCTGCGCCGGCGTCTTGCGCTCGATGGTGCGGCCGGCCGCAAGCGATTGCCCGATGGCGCAGAACTGGCAGGTCTTCGTGCGGCTCTGATAACGGATGCAGGTTTGCAGCACGGTCGTCGCGAGCACGTCGCGCCCGTGCAGCGTCGCGATGTGCGAGTAGGGCACGCCCTCCGCGGTCGTCAGATCGTAGAAGCGCGGCCGCTGCGGGAAGCGCACTTCGGCGAGCGCCTCGCCGTCGCGCAGCACGCGGCTACGGCCGGCCGCGTCGGGCTTCTCGATCGACATAGGGGCTTTCGAACGCGGGCGCCGTATGCACCGGCGCCATGAAAGTCATGCCGTCGATCGTCAGCGCCTTGTGGTCGGAAGGGCCGGCGCCGCCGCGGCGGCTTTCGAGCCCCGCCTTGGGATCAACCAGCCGAACGCCGTAGGTCTGCAATTCGTTGATCAGGCGCGCTGTCGACAGGCTCACGGGAAGCTCCTTCGGGAGGAGCGGGCTTCGGCCGGCGCGGGCGGGAACGAAATGCAGAGGCCGCGCGGGGCGCGGGTCGAGCGTGAGGTTGATGAGTTCGGGCCGCGCGTAGTGACCGACCGAGTCCATCATCCGCTTGCGCTTGACGATCAGGCCGATATCGAGGTCGGCGATCAGGATGCCCTCGCCTTCGGTCAGCGGCGGGGCGAGATGGCGCCCTTCCGGCGAGATGATCGCCGTCATGCAGCCGCCGCGCAAGCCGCGCTGCAGCGCCTCGTTCGGCGTGATCGAGGCGATCTGCGCCTCGCTGAGCCAGCCGGTCGCATTGACGACGAAACAGCCGCTTTCGAGCGCATGATGGCGGATCGTCACCTCGATCTGTTCGGCGAAGATCGGCCCGACCAGCGAGCCCGGAAATTGCGAGGCGTGGATCTCCTCGTGCTGCGCCATCAGCGCGTAGCGCGCGAGCGGATTGTAATGCTCCCAGCAGGCGAGCGCGCCGACGCGGCCGACTGCGGTGTCGACGACCGTCAGGCCCGAGCCGTCGCCCTGGCCCCAGATCATCCGCTCGTGGAAAGTCGGCGTGATCTTGCGGCGCTTGAGTTTCAACGTTGCCGTCGGCGTCGAAGATGAGTTGGGCGTTGTAGAGCGAGCCGTGGTCGCGCTCGTTGATCCCGAGGACGACGACCGCGCCGGCCTTGCGCGCCGCGGCGGCGACGAGTTCGGTCTCGGGCCCCGGCGCGGCGATCGCGTGCTCGTAAAGCCTGACATGCTCTGCGCCGCTCTGCACCGGCGGCAGGACGAACGAGAAATAGGGGTACCAGGGGACGAAAGTCTCCGGGAACACGATGATCTCGGCGCCCTTGCCCGAGGCGTCGGCGATCGCTTCGAGCACGCGCTGCAAGGTCGCCGCGCCCGAAGTCAGGTCCGGCGCGATCTGCACGGCGGCGGCGCGCACCTGGGTCCGTTTCGACATCTTTCCGACCTCCTGGGATCGGCGAGGCGGGGCCTCGCCGAAACGGCTCAAAGCGTCCAGGTGTCGAGGATGAAGGCGTTGTCGCGCCGGTGCAGCAGCACGAGATCGAGCACGTCGAGCGGGCTGATCGGCTTGATGCCCTCAATCAACGACGGCTCGCCGTGGCCGTAGAGCGCTTGCAAGGCGAACCGGCACGCGTAGACCTTGCCGCCCTCGCCGATGAATTTTGTGATTTGGTTGTTGAAATTCTGATGTCCTGGAAACGCCTCGTCGCCGATCTTGGGAAATCCGCGTTGCACGCCGAGCGTCACGCCGGGGCCGTAGAGCAGAATCGAGGTCTCAAAACCCTTGCGCAACAGCCGCGTCGCCTGCAGCAGATTGACGAGCCCGATCGAGCCTTCGAACGCGACCGTGTGGAAGGTGACGAGCGCCTTTTCGCCGGGCTTGGCTTTTACATCCTCGAAAACCTTTTCCTCATAATCGACAAAGACGTCGCCCTTCTTGTGGGCGGGATGGGTGACTGCGGGCATTGCGGTCTGCTCCGGGTTCGGGCCGGCGTGGGCCGGCGACCGCAAGCGCGTTGCAATTGCGGCGCCATCAAATCTACGTACAATATGCAGTCAATTTCGATTGACGTGGCCCCGAATTTCCGGTCAATTGCCGACGGCGCTCAGTCATGTTCCGGCTTAGACGCCTAAATCTGCGGCTTCTCCGGCGCCCAAAATGCTGGCCGGGCCACGAAACACAATCCAGTCAATTGTCACTCGATCGTGAGCGCAGCGCATGCGAAATTGGACGCCCGCCCTGCAAAGCCGCGAGGGACCGCGCTATCTCGCCATCGCCGACGCGATCGAGGCGGACATTGTCGCGGGTCGGCTCGCGCCCGGCGACGGGCTGCCGCCGCAACGCGAACTTGCGCGTCGGCTGGGGCTCGATTTCACGACCGTCGCGCGCGGTTACGTCGAGGCCGGCAAGCGCGGATTGCTGGAGTCCGTCGTCGGGCGCGGCACCTTCGTCAGGCGCAAGGCGATGGTGCGAGGTGAGCCCGGCCCGCGCCGTTCGCGCGCCGATTTCACGATGAACATGCCGCCCGAACCCGAGGACCCGGAACTTCTCGCGCGAATGCGCGCAGGGTTCGCCAGCGTCGCGGAGGATCTCGACTCGCTGCTGCGCTACCAGGGTTTTGGCGGCTCGCCGCTCGACCGCGACGCGGCCTCGGCGTGGCTCGGCCGGCGCGCCCTGGTGCCGTCGCAGGAACGTCTGTTCGTGGCGCCGGGCGCGCACGGCGCGATGGTCGGCATTTTCAGCCTGCTCGCGAAAGCCGGCGAGACGATTCTTTGCGAGGAGATCACCTATCCCGGCGTCCGCGCGATTTGCGCCCAACTCGGACTGCGACTGGTCGGCGTCGCCACCGATGGCGACGGCGTCATCACGGAGGCGCTCGACGAGGCGATCCGCGCCCATGCGCCGAAGGCGATCTACCTCAACCCGACCTTGCAAAACCCGACCACGGTCACGATCCCCGAGCGCCGCCGCGACGCGATTTGCACGCTGGCGCGCCGCCGCAGCGTGCCGATCGTCGAGGACGACGCCTATGGCTTCATTCCGACCCACGGGCCGCCGCCGCTGGCCGCCATCGCGCCGGATATCTGCTGGCATATCGCGGGCCTCGCCAAATGCATCGGCGCCGGCCTCAGGCTCGCCTATGTCGTCGCCCCGGACGCGCGCTCCGGCTGGTCGTTCAACGCGGCCATGCGCGCGCTCTGCGTGATGGCCTCGCCGATCGCGGCGGCGGTCGCGACGCGCTGGATCAACGACGGCACCGCCGACACGATTCTGCGGTTCATTCGCGCCGAGAGCATGGCGCGCGAGCGCATCGCCGCAAAGTGGTTGGAGCCGGGGACATACTTGTCCGACCCGCTCAGCTTCAACATCTGGTTGCCGCTGCGCAACGGCTGGACGCGCTCGGTGTTCGTCAATCACGTGCGGTCGACGGGGCTGGGCGTTGTGCCGAGCGACGCGTTTGTCGCCGCCGGCGTCGCGCCGGAGGCGGTTCGCGTGGGTTTAGGCGGCCCGGTCGTCCGTTCGCAGATTGAACGCGGGCTGGAGCTGATTTCGCATTTGCTGGACACCAAGCCGGAAGCCGCCGCATCGTGACGTTTGCATCGCCACGCGGCCCTTGTCCCGCGCCTCCCGCAAGCATCGACGACGCGCGGGCCGCTGAAGTCGAGCCAGAGCGGCAGCGTCTTGAATGGCGGCTGGCCACGCGGCCGTTATTGGCCGACGCGCGCCTGGAAGTCAGCCATTCGCTTTTTCCACATGGGCGTGGACAGCACGCTCTTGTTGACGACGAGGTGCGGCTGGCGCCCGTGTTGGACGTCGAGCACCGCGCGGACGTCGGCGGCGCCGTTGCCGGCGAAGCATTGATCGGTCCAGCACAGCGCGTGCGGCGCGAGAATGACGTTGTCGAGCTTCAGGATGGGATCGTCCGGGTCCGGCGGCTCCTGCTCCAACACATCGAGGCCGGCGCCGGCGATGCGGCGCGCGGCGAGCGCGGCGGTCAGCGCCTTCTGATCGACGATCGGCCCGCGCGCCGTGTTGATGAGATATGCGGTCGGTTTCATCAACGCCAGACGCTCGGCGTTCACGAGATGATGGGTTTCGGGCGAAAGCGGGCAGCTGATCGAAACGAAGTCGGCGCGACGGAACACCTCATCCAACGCGACCAGTTCGATGCCGAGTTCGGCCGCCGCCTTGGCGTCGGGATAGGGATCGTAGGCGATGAACTTCATGTCGAACGGCTTGAGCAGGCGGAACAAGTTCGGCGCCGATATTGCCGATGCCGACGGCGCCGATCGTGCGGCCGACCAGGCCCATCCCCATATGCTCGCCCCGGCGCGCAAATCCGGCTGCGGCCTCGCGGGTCAGGCGGTCCTTGACCATCAGCTTGCCGGAGAGCGCGAGCATGAACGTGACGATCGAGACCGCCACGGGCCGGCGCACGCCGTCCGGCGTGATCGACGAGCGCGATGCCGGCCTTCGTGCAGGCCTCGACGTCGACTGTGTCGTAGCCGACGCCGAACCGCGCCACGACGGCGAGCCGGCCGTTGGCGGGGATGCTGTCCTTCGTGAAGCGGTGGGCGAGCAGAATGAGCGCGTCGAAATCGGCGAGTTGCTCGGCCGCGCACCGGATTCAGCGGCTCGAGAAACGCGACTTCGACGCCCGGCGCCCGGCGCAGGGGTTCGAGATCGAAGTCGGGATAGACGGGCGAGCCATCGGCTTTGCGAAAATCGCCTGATAGGGCGACGCGAAACGGCGCGGTCATGATCGGTCCTCCCTACTTTTTCGGCTTGCAGCCTTCGCGCAGTTTGCCGATCGCGTCGGCCAGCGCGTCATGCAGCACCCAGACGTCGCCGGAATAGCAGATGAAGTCGAAGCCCTGTCCGAACAGCTCGATGCCCTGCTGCACGGTCGGGACCAATCGCCCGAGCGATTTGCCGTGCTTGGCCGTCGCGGCGGCGACCTTCTTGATGGCGCTGGTGAATTTCTTCGAGCCGAATTCCCCGGGAACGCCGAGCGACACCGAGAGATCGAAATGGCCGACCCAGAGGCAGTCGACGCCGGGGAGCGCGGCGATGGCGTCGGCGTTCTCGACGCCCTCGGCGGTCTCGATCTGGCAGAACAGCGTGCTGCGCTTGTTGGCGGCGGCGAATTTGTCCTTGACCGCGCCCGGACGATAACGGTCATGCGCGACTTGCAGCGCGACGCCCCTGCCGCCGTCGGGCGTATATTTCATTGAATTGATGATTTGGCTGGCCTCGGCGGCCGACCCAACCATCGGCAGCATCAGGCCCTCCGCGCCCATGTCCATGGCGCGCGGCGATGAAATGATAATCCTTCGCGGGGACGCGGACGATCACCGGCAGATCGGCCGCCTCGAAATATCGGATCGCGCTCTTCACCGTCTCCAAGCCGAAGCCGGAATGTTCGAGGTCGAACAGGACGAAGTCGCAGCCGGCCGATTTGAGGATATGCCCGATGCCTGGCGTGGCGAACTCGACGATGAAGTGGCCGAATTTCGGCGTTCTCACCCCCGCCATTTCCTTGAGACTGCGTCCCGACATTTCGCTCTCCCTTTTGGCTTATCATCGCAAGGTCGATCGCCTTGCCTGCCGATCAACTCAGCCGCGCCACCGCATAGGCGTCCAGCGTCAGCTCATCTGGTCGAGGAAAGGCCGCGCCAGAGCGTCGAAAGCGTCGAACCCCGTCGTCGCGCGCTCGAAGCTCGCCGCGTCGAGCACGCCGAGACGCCAGCCGGGATCGGCGCCTCCCGCGATCCGGATTGTCGTCGGCTCGCCACGCAAATTCGCGAGCCAGAGAACGCGCCGGTCCGCCTCGCGCCAAGCGAGCGCCGCGATCTGGTCGGGCTCCGAGATGCTTCGCCACGATCAGATTTCGGCCGCAGCCTCGCGGCGAGACCGGCGATGACGTGGAAGGCGGGATACAACGACCGACCGGCGGCGGAATTGTAATAGGGCAGCGCCCGCTCCGTCCGACGGTGGATCAACTCCGAACGGCCCGGTCGAGGCGCCCAACGCCACCGCCCGAACGCCGGCATAGGCGCAGGCCGCAAAATAGCCGAGGGTCCATGCCGCATTGAAGAGACCGCGCTGGCGCGGATCCTGATCGGTAAGGCACACGCGTTGATGGTCCGGATTGTCCAGCGCTTCCCGGCCGTAGGGGTTGTCCCGCGCGCCGATCGCGCTGGGGCCTATGCGATAGTCCTTGCCGCCGATCATGGCTTGGGTTGAGTTGATGATCGCCGGCAAGGTCTCCAGCGTCTCCATGACCGACCGATCGTCCGCCGCATGAACAATCGAGCAGGTGGTGTGGCTCACGTAGTCGACGAGCTCGGGCTGGGGCGGTTTGCGATTGAGCTCCGTGAAAGTCGACAGCATGCCGCCGCCGAGTTTGACGCCGGGAAACGCCGCCCGCGCCGCCGCGGCGATCTCCTGGACATTTGGCCGATGCGGGCGTTTGGCGCCTGGCTGCCAAGATTTCAGGTCGGACGCGCTCGAAACGATGACCGCTTCGAGGGGCGCCCGCGCTTGCGCCACCAAGTCTGCAATCGGGCGCAACGCCGCCGCGGCGTCAGCGTCGTCGGGAATCACAATCTCCAGCGTGATCGTCGCCGCCGCTTCCTCGGCGAGGCGACGATAGGCGGGCAGCATGTCAAGCCCGCGACCGTCGCGCGCGTCGATATTGCAGACCAGAAACTTCGGTTTGAGATGACGAAACGCGTCGATTGCGGCTAACGTGGCGAGCGCCTCCTCAGCCGGAACCGCGACGCCGACAGGCGGCGCCTGATGCGCGAGTTCGGCGCCCAGCTCCAACGTGAGGGCGCGGCCTCTACGCCTGGGCTCGCCTCGGGTCCGCGCCGGAGAAAGTCAGTCGCACCGACTGTTCGTGCCGACTGCCCTGCGCCAGGGTATAGCCCCAGGGCCGCGCCAGCGGCCGCACGTAAGTCTTGTATGACGCATCGGTCCAGTTTCTTTGATCCTCCATCTCGAACGCGTCGCCTTCCATGCGGCAGGTCGCGAAAAGTCCCGGCGCCGCCTCATGGGTGAGGACGCGGATGTCGAAGATCGGCTGCGCGGGGCTGATGCGCTCGGGGAAACGCGCCTCGCCCTCGCGTCCGTCGACGTGGGCGACCTTGACGGGACGACCGGCAAGCGCCGCCGGATGCAGCACGACAAATCCGGTGCGGTTGGTGACGAAGTCGGTGGCGGGTGTCGCGACTGCGACAAAGGTGAGCGAGCCGTCGATCGAACCCCTGATGTGGGCCTCGTAGACCAGGCGCTGTTTGTCGTCGGCGCAGGTCGCGCGATATTTTACGGTGAACCCGCTCTGGTCTTCGACGATTTCGAGGTCGTCGAGTTCGGCCGCATAGGTGCCCCAATTCGCGTCCCGGGCGAGAAAGGCGACGCCGCGCAGCACTTCAACCCCAGCGAAAGTCACATAGCGCAACTGGCCGTTCTGCAATACGGCCGACAACGAGCCCGCGGAGAGACGCCGGCTCGGCGGGTCCTCGGCGTCAGTTCCAAACAGCTTGACCGCCCGTGTGGCCTCGGCGCCTTGTTCGTCAGTCGCCATCACCAGGCCTTTCCGGATTGGGGATCAAACAGAACCGCGCGCCGCATGTTGACGTCGACCTGAATACGCTCGCCGGGCCTGCTGACGTCATGGGCCTGCAATTCGGCGGTGATGGGCTGGCCGCCCAAGCGGAATGTCGCATAGCTGCGCGAGCCGGTCGGTTGAATGAGATCGATAGCGACCTCTATGCGGGCGTAGCCGTCGAGCGGCGGCGCGGCGGCGGCGCGCACGATATGTTCCGGCCGAAGGCCGAGGACGATCTTGGCGCCGTTGGGGACCGTGATCTGGCGGTCGCGCGGAAGCGCCAACTTCGGCGCCGAGTCGCCGAGCGCCACCGCCGCCGCGCCGTCCGCTCGCTCGAGCGCGCCGTTCAGAAAGTTCATTTTCGGCGAGCCTAGAAACCCCGCCACGAACATCGTCGACGGTCTTTCAAACAGATCGAGCGGCGCGCCCTGTTGCTCGATCACGCCGTCGCGCAGCAGCACGATCCGGTCGGCCAGGGTCATCGCCTCGACCTGATCGTGGGTGACATAGATCATCGTCGTCGCGATCTCTTGATGCAGGCGCTTGATTTCGGTGCGCATCTCGTCGCGCAACTGGGCGTCGAGGTTCGACAGCGGCTCGTCGAACAGAAAAACCCGGGGATTGCGCACGATGGCGCGGCCGATGGCGACGCGCTGGCGCTGGCCGCCCGACAATTGGCGGGGGTAGCGCTGGAGCAGGGGGGCGATGCCCAACATTTCCGCGGCGCGCGTCACGCGCCGCTCGATTTCGGGCTTGGCCATCTTGCGCGCGCGCAGGCTCAGCGAGATGTTGCCGAAAACGCTCATATGCGGATAGAGCGCATAATCCTGAAACACCATCGCGACGTCACGGTCCCTCGGGCGCATCTCGTTGACCACTTCGCCATCGATTTCGATTTCGCCGTCGTCGATGTCTTCGAGCCCGGCGATCGTTCTCAGCAACGTGCTCTTGCCGCAGCCGGACGGCCCAACCAGCACCGTGAATTCGCCATCGGGGATGTCGAGATCGATCCCTCGAACGGCGTGCACCGGTCCGAACCGTTTGTGCAGCGCGCTCACCTTGACCGTCGCCATCACCCCCCCTCCGATCATCCCCGCAAGGCGCCGAGCGTCAAACCGCGCACGAGATGGCGCTGCACGAGCATGCCGAGAATAATCGATGGCGCGAGCGACGTTGTCGCCAGCGCGCAGGCCTCGCCATATTGCGCGCCCTGAAAGCCGAGGAAGGCGCGGAAGATGGTCGGCAGCGTGAAGGCGTAGCGGCTTGTGAGGATCAAGGCGAAAAAGAATTCCGTCCACACGGCGATGAACACGAACACCGCGGCCGCCGCCACGCCCGGCGCCGCGAGCGGCACGGCGACCATCCAGAACGCCTGCCAGCGGCTGAGACCGTCGACCAGCGCCGCGTCTTCGAGCGATTTCGGCAGCTGCCGGAAATAGGCGTACATCATCCAGACAGACAATGGCAGCGTCATGAACGCATAGGCGAGGATCAGGCCGAAACGCGAGTCGTAGAGACCCCAGGCGCGAAACAGCAGGAAGATCGGCAGAACGATCGCCACCGGCGGCAGAAACCGCTGCGACAACACCCAGAAGGCAAGATGTGTCCCGCCGGTGTTGAACCGCGCGAGGCTGTAAGCCATCATGGTGCCCAGCACGGTCGACAGTACGGTGGCGGCCGACGACACGATCAAGCTGTTGATAAGCCCCTGCAGCCCGCGATAGGAAAACAACGCCGCCGTGTAGTGAACGATCGTCGGATGCGGCGGGAACCAGACGGGCGGAACGGTGAGATAGTCGCTGCTGGGCTTGATCGACGTGATGATCACCCAATAGAGCGGCGTGAGCACGAACAGCACAAAAAACGCGATGATCGCCACCCGCGGCGTCTCGGAGCGCAGTTTGGCGAATCCGCGGCTACGCGAAAGACTGCGCGTCGCCATCAGACCTCCTCCGCGCGCAGCAGCCGGCGCACCAGCACCGTGATCACCAGCGCGAGCAGGATGAGAAACATCCAACTGCCGGCCGTCGCGATCGACAGATGGAACTGCTGAAAGCCGACTTGGTAGAGGTAATACGACGCGGTATAGGTCGCCGTGCCCGGACCGCCGCCGGTCAACATGAAGATGACGTCGAACAGCTTGACCGCGTCGAGCAACCGGAACGTGAGCGCGAGCACGATGATCGGCGACAGTTGCGGCAGCGTCACATAGATGAATGTCTGGAAAGGCCTGACCCCGTCGAGTTCGGCCGCTTCGTAGAGATGCGGCGGGATCGCCGCCAGCCCCGCAAGCAGGATGACGAACATGAATGGCGTCCATTGCCAGACATCGGCGACGACGATGGAAATATAGACCCAGGGCGTCTCGCCGACCCAGCTTATCGTGACAGGCCGCCCGAGCAGCTCGCCGAGGAGAAAGTCGGCGGGCCCGAACGGCCGCTGCAGGAACAGCGCCCAGGACTGGCCGACGATGACGGGGCTGATGAACAGCGGAATGATCAGGATCGACATGACGAGGCCGCGGCCGCGAAAGGTCTTCAGCATCGCCATCGCCAAAGCGAGCCCGAGCACAAATTCGATCGCCACCACCACCAGCGACAAGACGATCGTCAATCCGATCGCCGATCCCGCGAGGGGATCGTTGATGACCTCGGAAAAGTTTTGCAGGCCGACGAAAGCATGGCCGGGAATTTGGAAATCGAAATTGACGAAAGCGACCCACAGCGAAAACAGCAACGGATAAATCGAAAACGCCAGCAGCATGACCACCGCCGGCGCGACCATCAGCCATTTGAAATGGCGCTCCACCCAGGCCGAGATCGAGCCCGTCGTGGGCCTGCGGGCCGTTGAAGCGCTCGTCTGTGCGGCTAGGGATCGAGCCAAACGCATTTTCTCGGATTTGAATGGATCAAGAGGTCGCCGGTCGACGGCGAACATCGGCGCATCGGAGCACGGCGCGTTCGCCTCGCGCGTCGTTTGCGCGCGCGAGGCTGGACCGCGGACAGCCCGTCAACCGACGTGAACCGCCTGGCCGATTTTCTCGATCGTGTGATCGGCGTAGCTGCCGGGAATCTTAAGGAACTCCTGATAGGCGGCCTTTTGCGACGCGACGCCAAGCCGCTGCGTCGCCGTATCCCATTCCGCCGCAGCTTTCTGCAGCGACGGCCTTCGGGTCCGCGCCGCCCCAAACGGCCGTGCACATCCGGTCGATGGACAGCGCATAGTCCTGCCAACCCGGCATGATCATGTCGACGACGCGCGCTGTTCGCGCATTCGCACAAGTGCTGAGATAGTCCTTGGCGGCCGGCCACAACGCTCGATATTCCTCGGACTTGTAGGTCGAGAGCCGGTAGGGGTCGCGCAGCGTGTAGGGCAGCATCGTGCGCACCAGCGAGAGCGGCGGCGCGGTCACCCACTGCATGAACAGATAGGCCGCCTCCTCGTTGTTTGAACCCGCGGCCAGCGCCCGCACATAGCCGGACGCCATCTCGCCGTTGCCGCCGGGCACGCACCGCATAGCCGACCTTGTCGGCGATGCTCGACTGCGGGATGAAGTTGATCGCCTTGTCGCGCTGCGCGTAGTTCGACGATATGCGCCCGGTCGGCGGCCACGAGAATATCATCGCCACCTTGCCCTGCAGCCAGGCGGCCCATTGCGCCACGGCGTCGAGGTCGTTGTTGCCCGGCAACGACGCCTTGTTCTGCGCGATCATCTGTTCGAGCGTGGTGACGCCGGCCGCGCTGGTCAACTGCGCCTTCATGTCCGCGTCGAAGAACTTGCCGCCATTGGCGCGGAACTGCTGAAGGAAGCTGTATTGGTTGCCGGGACTGCCGAACTTGCGGAAATGCGCGGAGCCGTAGACGTTAGGCGCCAGCTGATCGGTGATGAATTGCGAGACCTGGGAATATTCGTCCCAGGTCTTCGGCAGCCCCAACGGCTTGCCGAACTTTGCCTGATAGGCCGATTTCAGCTTCGGGTCGCCGAATATGTCTGTGCGATAATAGAGCGCGAACTGGTCGCCGTCGTCGAACACGCCCCAGCGCTTGCCCTTGTAAAGCGTGATGGACTTGTAGAGCGGATGATAGTCGTCGAGGTCCGCCTTGTTCATGAACTTGTCGATGTAATCGTCGATCGGCACAATGGCGCCGCCATTGGCGAGCGCCGGGATCCACGCCGGCTCGATGTCGAGCACGTCATAGGCGCCGGAATTGGCGATGTGCTCGGCGATCGGCTTGGAATATTGGTCGGGATGCGGCAACTCGACGACGTTGAAGTTGATGCCCGTCAGCGCCTGCCAGAGCGGCCCGGAGAAATTCTTCGGCTCGAGCGCCTGCAGCCCGGCCTCATAGGTCAGATTGAGCGTGACGCCCTTGTCCCGGTATTTCTGCGCGGCCTGCACCGCGCGAAAGGCGGAGCCGTCGGTCGGACCTTCGCTCGAGGCCTTGACGGCGGCCGCCTGCGCGTGACCCAGCGGGGTGCTCTTGTCGGCGAGATCAACCTTCGAGACGTCCGCGACGGCGGCCCAGGCTTCGGAGCCGGAGGCGGTGTATCCCAGGCCCGGCAGCATAGCCGCGCCGCCCATTTGCGCGAATTTGGTCAAGAAACTGCGGCGTGTCTGGTCGCCGCGAAGCCAAGCGTCGACATCCGCGGAAAGACCGGCGTTGAAGTCACGTCGTTCGCGATCGTTCATCATTTCTTCCTCCCGTATCGCATCGCTGACCGCTTCAGCGGCCGGTCGTGCGTCTCCCTTTTCGACCGCGAATTGAGCGGCGCCGCGCCATTCGCTTATGGGTCGATCGCGCCGAACGGGAGTTTCTGGAAGCTCCTTTGCCCGGCTGCGGCTTGTTAAGATCAATGGAACACAACCGTTTCGCATTGGCAATAGCCGCGATCCCGCCACGGCCGGCGCTTCGCTGCTGACTGACCCGCCGCGGCTCCGTCGGTCGCGCCCGGCCCATCGGCGGCGGCGGACATTGCAGATAAGCGCCGCGGCTTGATAAGGATTGTGCTTGGACGGTTCGAAGGCGGACACGCCAAAGCCGCTAAGCGCGAGTTCGGTTCGATCCCACGGCGGCGCCGCAGTAGAAAATTACAGTCGCCAGCTTGTGAAGGGGGAAATCATCGATGGAGACCACGTCCGCGAAGGCGGCTTCAGACTTGCTGGTTCGCCACTGGCGAGCAGGCGACGTGCTGGATGCGTTGCCTGCGGCTTTGCGGCCAGTCAATCGAGCCGAAGGCTATTTGATCCAGAGACAGATCGAGGCCATCAGCGACAAGCCGCTCTTCGGCTGGAAGATCGCGGCGACGAGCGCAGCGGGACAACGACATATCGGCGTCGACGGACCGCTGGCGGGGCGGTTGCTCGCGGAGACGGTGCACGCCGAAGGCGACTTGATCCCCTTCGGCGCGAACCGCATGCGGGTCGCCGAGGTCGAATTCGCCTTCCGCATGAGCGCCGATCTGCCGCCGCGGCGACAGCCATATTCGCGCGCCGAAGTGTTCGCCGCCGTTGCGGACCTCTTTCTCGCGATCGAGATCCCGGATTCGCGTTACGCCGATTTCGTCACCGCCGGAGGCCCACAGATTATCGCCGACAACGCCTGCGCTCATCGGTTCGTGCTCGGCCCGAGAGCGCCCGGGGAATGGCGGCGTTTCGATCTGGCGTCGCATCGCGTGGTTGGGCGGGTTGGAGATCGTCTGGAGCGCGAAGGGGTTGGATCGAATGTGCTCGGCGACCCCCTGATTGCGCTCACATGGCTCGCCAACGAATTGTCGTCGCTCGGCGTCACGCTGGCCGCCGGCCAAATTGTGACGACGGGCACATGCGTCGCGCCCATGGAGATTAGGCCCGGCGACGTCGTTGCGGCGGACTTCGGCGTTCTCGGTCGCGTCGTTTGCCGCTTCGCCGAAACGTGACGGGCGAGGTTATTGGCTTTCCGGGGCTCGCGATTGATCAGATAGAACCAACGCCCGCGAGATCGATGATCACGATCCCGACGCCGGCTCGTTGGGTTAGCTGGGACCTGTCGATTGCAGCCAATCCTGTTCATCAACAAGGTTGTGAATGCGCGTTGAAGCAGGGCTCTGACTCACGGGGCGAGTTCGTAGTCTGTCTGGCCACTCCGAGAAGCTTCAGGGTCGCCAGCAGGGCGAAGAAGCCAATGCCGCGATTTTTTCGCTGTCGCAGCAAGGAGCGGCCATACGGGAGATCGTGCGCCGAACCGCATACATTTGCGGAACGATCCGCAATATTTTGCGCGGCCAGCGCTCCGAAACCTTCCGCACCCGCTGGAAACGGACTGCCATAATGGCGGAACCGCCGCCGTCGGAATGCTTCACAAGCTTAGCGCCGTGGAGCGTTCGCCCTATCGCCAGATCGGTAAGGGGCATGTTGGCGCCCCCGGCGGCGGAAAGGCCGCGCATGTCATCCCCGCGAAAAGCGGGGAGGGGGTTGTCCCGGCTCTTGCGGGGATGACAACATGGTTCCACCTGGTCGGAACCCGCCCTAGAACGTCAAAGTGGTGCCCAGGAAATGCACCATATCCATGTGTACGGTTGTAGCACCGTGTCCACGGAACCGTAGCGAACTCCAACACGATAGTAACGCATCCATCTTCCATTGTCTCTATCTGTGTGCCACAATCCGCGTCGAAGTGTGGGACCGAATGTGGGACCGACGCGATGGCGAGGCTTACAGATAGGGCGGTAAAGACCGCAGGTGTGGGACGGCATGGCGATGGCGACGGGCTCAACCTGATCGTCGCGGAGAACGGTCGGCGGAAATGGGTTTTGCGGTTCCAGATCAACGGCGCGCGCCGGGACATGGGGCTCGGCTCGTACCCCGCCGTGACGCTCGCCGAAGCCCGCATGGCCGCCGCCGACGCGCGCAAGCAGATCGCCCAGGACGTCGATCCGCTCGCCGCGCGCGCCGCCGCCCGGAAGGCCGCCAAGCCTATCCCGACGTTCCGCGAAATCGCGCGGATCGTGATCGACGAGGCGAAGCGCAAATCGACGAACGCCAAGGTGCGGTATCAATGGGAGCGCCACCTCGGCGAGGCCTATAGCGGTCCGTTGCTCGACCGCCCCGTGAACGAGATCACGACGCTCGACGTGGCGGCGGTGTTGAAGCCGGTCTGGCACGACAAGCCCGAAGTCGCCCGCAAACTCTACCCCGCCATCCGCCGCGTGTTCGAATATGCCCGCATCCGCCTGCGCGACGACCACGGCATCGCCATGCCCGACAATCCCGCCCGCTGGGCCGATCTGAAGGCGATGGGCTTCGAGCCGCCGACGCAATTGAGCCGAGGCAGGCATCCCTCGCTTCCGCACGACCGGCTTCCCGCATTCTTCGCCGATCTTCGCGCCCGCGACGCCATCGCCGCCCGCGCGCTCGAATTTCTGATCCTGACCAACGTCCGCACCGACGCGGTGCTGAAAGTGCAAATGGGCCGAATTCGACCTGGACCAGGCGATCTGGTCGGTGCCGCTCGCCAACCTGAAAGACCGCAAGCATCGCAAGGAGGCGTTCCGCGTTCCGCTATCGGCGAGGGCGGTCGAGATCGTGAGGGAGATGGAGCGGATCAAGGTCTCGGATTACGTGTTTCCCGGCCAAGCTCCCGGCAAGCCGTTCTCGAACATGGCGCTGCTCGTGCTTCTGAAACGCATGAACTCCGTCGCGACCGAAAAATGGGTCGATCCTGCCGATAAGCGTCCGATCACCGCGCACGGCTTTCGCGCGACATTCCGAACTTGGGCGGAGGAGGTCACCGGTTTCCCGCATGCGGTGATCGAGGAGGCGATGGGGCATAAAGTCGGCGGCCAAGTCGAGCGCGCGTACCGGCGGACCGACGTCCTTGAAAAGCGCCGGGAGCTGATGACGACCTGGGCGAACTATTGCCGACCATTGCATCCGGGCAGAACACCGACAGCGGCCGACCCAGCGATGTAACCATTCTTCACTTGGCCCTCAGTGAACAAGAGACGAAACCGCACCTCGGTTCTCGACGACTGCCGAACTGGTCACTCTAGATATGGATGACGTCACTCAGAACGACTCGGTTGGATCAAGGACGGTTTAACCGACAGGCAGGGCTGCTCATCAAAGCGTGGACCAATCGTTCCAGTTAAACGATGCTGGCCGTCGCGGTAAAGCCGGGCGAGTTTTTCAGGAGCGGGCGGTCGCTAGCAGGCGGCTGCCGGATCAGCGGTATAGCCACGAACCGATGCGGTCGCGGCCCTGAATGCCCTTCCAAAACAAAAAGTCTCCGCACCTTCGGTCGATACAGCCGTCCTTTGTTTGGGCCCAATCAAAAGAGCGTTGGGAGTGAACTCAGCTGCGACTGGCTGCAAAGTCGGAACCGTTCAGGCGGGCGGAACTGGTAGCGCTCCATGCCGGCTCGGCCCATTTCATGGCCGCTCTGGAACCAATCTCCGCGCCGCGTGACGAACCCTGGCTGACGCAGAACTCACACGGAGGGCGAACGTGGAGAACCAATTACTGCTGCAAAAATTCGGGGTCGACTTTCAAAAGGATCGAGTTGATTTCGATCAAGAGAGAGCCCTCTATGACGGCCTTTTGGAAACCGCCGAGGAGGAACTGAACGAATATCGACGTCGCATTGAGGAAGCGGAAAGCGAGGAGCACCGACTACGTCTTCGCGTCCAAGCACTTGAGATGCAAGTTCAAGCTCGAGGTGGGATTGAGGACGCGAATTGCAGCCCCCCCGATCTCGACCATCTTAAGGAATGGGCGGAAGCCAATATAGCTAAGTCAGTTGTCATCACATACAAGGCCCTACGTGGAGCAAAGGATTCGGACTATGAGGATCCGGCGCTCGTGTATCAAACACTGTTGTTATTGAGAGACTTCTACGCGCCTATGCGCCGCGAGGGAGGGGTCGAACGAACGGAGTGGTACCACTGTGAACTACGTCGGCTCGGATTGACGAAGTATGCTCAAGCATCTCGCCTTGTCGAGGCGGCGAGCAGGGCGAAGAGTATGTGGTGCGCCACAATGGAGGAAAACGTCGCCTTGATCGGCACTTTAAGAAGGGTAATTCGCGCGAGTCGAGACATTGCTTCCGACTGTATTTCTTCTGGGATGATGAGGAGAAAAAGGCGATAGTCGGTTGGCTGACGTCTCATCTCGGAACCCGGAAATCTTGAGAGTCGCAATCAAAGTCTGGTTAACCCCAGTTCGAACCTGACGATGGCGCCCCGACAGCTCCCGTATGCGGAGCCGTCAGGCGTCAATGAGTTCTTCGATTTTTGCACCCCGGTCCTCGCCTCAATCCAAGACCGTAACCGCGAAACCAATGGCCTGGTATCGGACGCTCGTCACGTCGTCCCCATGACGCCTGCATTGTCTGGGCCCAAACAAAAGAGCCAAGGGGGTGTGCAAAAACGAAGATATGCGGCAGCTTTTTTCGGTCAGTCAGAGGACACGACCGGTGACGCGAAATGACGAGTTGGTCGCTTTCACGGCCAGCGCGGCGAAGCGACCGTCGTGCGCCATCCGACCGACGAACTTTGCCTTAGGCAAAACTCACGAGGAGTTGAAAATGTTCAATGACGGGCACGAGCCGGAGCCGAAGCGGAAGCCTCCGGAGAAAAACACGGTCTCGATCAACGCTATGCTGTATGCGCAAAAGACTGCCGCCGAGTACACGAAGTTGGAGACTGGGTATCGTAACGAACTCTACGATCTGTTTGGCAAGTTTCTAACCTCGTACAAGAAATTTCTCAAAGACGCAGAGGGTTACCGGGAACTGCTGCAGCAAGAAAACATCGCCGGGATTCGCCAGAAGCCTGACGTGAATGAGACTTCGCGTCTCGTCCTCTACTATCTCACTGACGCCAGCAATACCCCGGAGCGGAATACCGCTTCGAAATATGCTCGCATCGTGGACTATTTGTACGCGAACGAGAAAGATATCGAAAACGATGCCGTTGCTAAATACATTCGCGATGCGGGAGGCATCGCTGCGGTCCTTGAGAAGGCGCGGGGACGTGAGGCGTCGAAATCGGCAGCCGACGATGACGAGTGCACGCTAGTCGACGATGTCGAAGATCTTGGCGAACATGAAGAGTTTGACGAAGACTTTGCTGGCGATCTGACGTCTGAGGAGAGCGCCCATGAAATCTTCGATCCCGAGATCGATGTTGGGGTTCGTCTCGACGAGATCGCCCACGCAAAGGTCTTGGATGATCAGCAGAATTCCGCTGAACGCCGTCTTTTATCTGAAGTGCAAAAAGACGCAGCGGCTGACTGGTGGCGGGGTGCGGATCGTCGGCGCGATCTCGCGCAAGCCGTCGGCGTAGTTGGCCTTTATTCCGCCGGTAGCTCCATCTCGACCGCCGGGCGTTTTTGATCGTTGTCCGATGACGGCGGTCCGGCGACCGCCGTCATTGCCCCGGAACCTTCGACGTTTTCAGGAGGGACCGCTCGGCGAGTGGGAATGCCCCCGCTCGCCTTGGATCGCCCGAAAGAACCATCACGCAATAATTGGTCTCGCTGAAAGGCGAAGCAATCGGAGTGTGCGCGATGAGCAATCGGGTTATGTGCCGTCAGCTTCTTCTTCAACTTCGGAGGGGGCAGAGGGTGACTGTCGCGAAACTCAAGCTCGCCGTCGATGGCGAGTATTGGCAACACTTTGTTACTCGCCGGGAGGAGATAAGGTGGCTTCGCGAACAGGTGACAGCCGGACGTTTCCTTCTCAGGCGATATCTCAAACAATTGCGGGTCGCCGATCTAGTCAACTCGCGATGGAGTTCCACAAAAGCGCGACCCCGCAATCGCATGCATTGGCCCAAGACGCCCTCTCGACGCTATGAACATGCGTTAGAGGTTCTCTCCGAGATGATAGAAGAGGACAGCTCTTTGTGCCGCTACATTGACCGGGCGTTCACACCTTATGAGTGGTCATCAACTTCTGAGATCGGCCCCGACAGAGAGACAATGCCCCGTCCGATATCCTACTCACGGGGGTCGGGAAGTCCGAATTGCGAGTGTATAATCATATCAGTTGCAGATCTTATGATTGAAACTCTCATGCTCGCCTTAGACGAAAAAGACCGCTAGTTACTGCGCGTATTTCAGATTGGCCCGGCGCCAGCTGCCACCTCGACTGGGCCGGCCTTTAACCGCGCTGGCCGGATCTGCTTACGGCGGGGCATTGCCATTGGCTGCAGGACAGCAGTCTAAGATCCGTCTCTGAGATCGCGATAGTGCACATGACGACGAATGCACTCCGCCTCCTGGCGCTTCAGCAAACCCATGTGTGTCGCGCCAAGATTGCGGCGGCTATCTCGATCTCATGACGGCGCGCCTGATTCGGCCGCGCTACGAGCCGACGCCCTCGTCGCGTTCGAGAGGTACCCGAACACGGCGCGTTCGACGCGAGCGGCAAGCCCTTCCCGTTCAGTTTCACCGCGCTCCCCCGCTGCGTCGACGATGCCCTTGATGATCGCAGTCACGTCACGAGCGGCGGCTTCCTTCTCGGGCTGGCGAGGCGAGTCCGGACGCGAGAGCAATTCGAGGACGAAAGCGTGAAACCGCGTCTTGATCCGCTGGACGTCAATGTCCTCTGGCAGGCGCGCCTCCTCAAAATCGAGCACACGGGCCAAGACGGGCCGGCGGAGCTGATGGGCGACGCAGGCGCGGATCAAGGCTGACAATCCGGCGTCGGCCATCGGTTGGCGCAATGCCGCCTCCGCGTCCTCGACCAGTTGAGCCGTCTCGCGCACGATCAGCGCCCCGATGAGTGCGTCTTTCGTCGGAAAATATTGGTACAGCGAGCCGATGCTGACGCCGGCTCTTTCAGCCACCGCGTTGGTCGAGAACCCCTCGCCGCCCTGCGCCTCCAAAATGCGAGCCGCCGCCTCGACGATAGCGTCGACGGTGGCGCGGGAACGCGCCTGTTTCGGCGTTTTTCGCGGTCTTGCGCGCTGTTGCGGGCGGGGATTCGGCATGGCGAGGAATGCGAGTAGGAAATATGAGCTTAAGCTCACATTATGGGGCCGGCCCGCCAAGCGCAAGCCTGTGCTGCGGACTGGAGAACATCCCGTGTCCGAACAAACCAAAACCGCCGTCGTCACCGGCGCCTCGAAAGGCATCGGCGCGGCCATCGCCAAGCGTCTCGCCGCCGACGGCTTCGCGACGGTCGTCAACTATGCCTCCAGCCCGGTCGAGGCCGAGCAGGTCGTCGCCGCAATTCAAACCGCAGGCGGACGCGCGTTGGCCTTTACGGCCGATGTGGCCGACGCGTCCGCCATGCGCGCCTTGTTCGACGCGGCCGAGGCCACCTTCGGCCCCGTGGATGTGCTCGTCAACAACGCAGGCGTCCTGGCGACCTCGCCACTCGCCGAGGTCGCCGATCCCGATTACCAACGGCTCATCGCGGTCAACCTGACCGGCGCCTTCAACGGCATGCGCGAAGGCGCGCGGCGGATTCGCGACGGGGGCCGCATCGTCAACGTTTCGACGAGCATCATCGGCCATTACCTGCCGGCACATGGCGTCTACGTCGCGACCAAGGCGGCGGTGGAGGCGCTGACCCACACGCTCGCCAAGGAACTCGGGCCGCGCGGCGTCACCGTCAACGCCGTCGCGCCTGGGCCGGTGGCGACCGAACTGTTTCTGGCCGGCCGTTCGCCGGAGGCGCTGCGGCGCGCCGCCGCCGACATCCCGCTCGGCCGCCTCGGCGAGCCCGACGACATCGCGAGCGTCGTGTCGTTCCTGGCTGGCCGCGAAAGCGGCTGGATCAACGGGCAGGTCCTCAAAGCCAACGGAGGCCGCAATTGATGGCCATCAACTGGGCCCAGACCGGTCAGCCGGGCGACCGCGCGCAGGCGCAACTCTTCCTTCTGACCGCCGTCCTGTTTGTCGCCTATCTTTGTGTCGCCATTCCGCTGCCGATCGTGCCGAGTTGAGGTGACCACGCATCTCGGGTTTGGCGCAGCCTCTGCGGGTCTTTCGGTCGGCGTCGCCTTCTTCGCGACCATTTTCGCCCGGCCTTGGGCGGGCGCGCTGATCGACCGGCGCGGGGCAAAGTTCGCGGTCACACGAGGGCTCGGCGTCTATGCGGCCGGCGGCTGATCTCGGGCTTGCGGGGTTGACGGCGCTCGCGCCGGTCTCGGCCTATTTGATCTTGCTCGGCGGCCGCCTGCTGCTGGACTCGGAGAGAGCCTTGTCGGCGTAGGCGTCATCGCCTGGGGCATCGGCCTGCTTGGCCCCGCCAGATCGGGGAAGGTGCTCGCCCTTGTCGGCGCGACCATTTACGGGGCGCTCGCCGTAGGCGGCCCCCTCGGGCTCGCACTTATGGACAGGTTTGGTTTCATAGGGGCCATGATGGTCAGCGCCGTCCTGCCTTGCGTCGCCTGCGCGCGATTGCCCCGTTGGCGGGACCGGCTCCACATCCGGCCGAGGCACGCCCGCCTTTCTTAGAGTCTGGAGCGGATTTGGCCGCATGGGCTGATCGTCGCCGCGCAGGGCGTAGGTTTCGCCGCCATTGTCGCGTTCTTCGCCCTTTCCTTCCTGAGCCGCGGCTGGAGCCACGCCGGATTCGGACTGTCAGCTTTCGGCAGAGGCTTCGTGCTGGTGCGGATATTCGGCGGGCCCTCCGGATCGCCTGGGCGGCTTGCGGTCGCCATCGCCTCGCTCCTT
This sequence comes from uncultured Pseudomonadota bacterium, assembly GCA_963835115.1. GTDB lineage: Bacteria > Pseudomonadota > Alphaproteobacteria > Rhizobiales > Beijerinckiaceae > Roseiarcus. Next base: position 6,581 of record CAWIEP010000023.1, on the reverse strand, counting down.
GTCGAGGCGGTCGGCCAAGTCCTGATCGCAAGCGCGGCGCTCCAGCGTCGCCCTGATTGGCGCGTTCTTGACTGGGCTCGGTTGTTCGCTGGTCTTTCCGGCCATGGGGCGCGAGGTCGTCGGGCTCGTCGGGCCTCATTTGCGTGGCGCGGCCTTTGGCGGCTTCACCGCGTTTCAGGACCTCGCTATGGCCTGACCGGCCCTACGGCGGGTCTATTGGCCGACCGCGCGGGTTATGGCGTGGTTTTCTGGATCGGCGGCAGCGCGGCCATCCTGGGCGTTGTAAACACACTGTTTCTCTTGCGACGAACACGGATCGCCACTTGATGAGCATCAAGCCTCGACTGCGAAACGTTGTCGTCGTCGGGGGGTCTTGCAAAACGCCGCTAAACGGCCTCGTCGAAATCCGCTATAGCGTAACGACAAGAAGGCTGGCGCCTGTGGATCAAGGAGTCGACATGCGGAACGTGCTGATTTCCGGCGCCAGCATTGCGGGACCGACGCTGGCCTATTGGCTTCGCTACGCGGGCTTTCGGTAGTAACGTCGTCGAGCGCGCGCCGGCGCCCCGTCCCGGCGGGCAGGCCATCGACGTTCGCGGCCCCGCGCTGGTCGTCCTCGACAAGATGGGTCTGCTCGATCAGGCTCGCGCCCTTCGCACACGCTTGAAAGGCATGTCGACGGTCGACGTCGACGGTCAGGAAACATCGCGCACGGAAGAGCGCACGATGAGCGGCGGCCGTTTCGACAGCGGCGACGTCGAGATTTTTCGCGATGACCTCGCGGCCCTGCTTCTGGGCGCGACGCGAGGAGAGGTTGACTACATCTACGGCGACAGCGTCGCCCGTATCGACGAGTCCGACGAATCCGTCGAGGTCGCTTTCGAGCGGTCCGCCCCGCGCGCCTTCGATCTCGTTATCGGCGCGGACGGGCTTCATTCGAACATTCGCCGGCTCGCCTTCGGCGACGAGGCACAATATCTGCGACCGCTCGGCGTCGGCTTGGCGATTTTCTCGACTCCCAATCTGCTAAACTTGCGCGATTGGCAGATCGCCTATCGCGACGAAATTTCCGGCTACGTCATTTACCCCACGCGCGACAACGAAGAACTGCGCGCCAATTTCGGTTTCGGGCTTTCGATGGAGGAATATCCGCGCGGCGATCTCCAAGCGCAAAAGGAGCTCATCGCGCGACGATGCGCGCACCTGCGCGGCGACGCACCGAAGCTGCTCGCAGCGCTACGCGAGGCGGACGACCTCTATTTCGGCCCGCTGGCCCAGGTTCGAATGGATCTATGGTCGCGGCGGCGAATCTGTTTGACGGGCGACGCCGCCTATTGCCCTTCGCCGTTCACTGGACAAGGCACGAGCCTCGCCCTCATCGGCGCTTTCGTCTTGGGCCGCGAGTTGGCTCGCGCGCCCGATGATCCCGCGCGCTCCTTCGCCCTGTACGAAGATCGGATGCGACCCTTCGTCCTTATGAACCAGGACATGCTCTCGGTGGAGCGGCAGACGCATATTCCCGACGACGTCTTCGCAAGGGCGAAGAACGGAATTTCTCTAGAGGACTTAACGCCATAGGGACCAGGGATCGTCCCATTCGCGGACAATGAAGGGCCAGTCCCGAGTCGGATTTGGGGCGGCGCGCAGGCCTCTGAAGCCGTCGCTGGAGCGACGATGCGGCGCGTGCCAGCTCCTGGTTGAGGCCGCGCGCGTGCCAATTGCGTAGCCGGGTTTTGCCGTTGACAAGGGATTCCCGCCCTTATAAAGATTGACTAGTCGGTTTTATTGCAATGCCCAAGATCACAGAAGAAAAGCGCGAAGCGAGGCGACGCCAAATCCTGGACGCCGCGCTTGCGTGCTTTTCCGAGAACGGCTTTCACCAAACCAGCATGCCTGACATCGTTCGGCGATCCGGGCTCAGCCACGGCGCGGTGTACGTCTACTTCAAATCCAAAGACGACATCATCGTCGCGCTCGCGGTGGATCGCCATCGTCAGGAGGCCGTCCTGAACTCCATCGCCGCAGATGGTGGAGATCCGTTGCGAAGTCTGATCGCTTTGATACGCGGTTATGCACGCTCGTTGGCGCTGGCGGGCGGCGATGCAAGGCGGCGGGTCAGCATCCATGGCTGGGCCGAAGCGCTCAGCAATAATCGTGTGCGGTCTTCCGTCGTTGAAGGCATTGAAGCGCCCATCGCCTTGATCGTGGCGCTCGCTGAACGAGCGCAGCGGCGAGGTCTATTGTCGACGGAGATCGAAGGGGAGGCTTTGGGACGTGCATGCGTGGCGCTCTTTCAGGGTTTCACTTTGCAGATCGCTTGGGGCCAAGTTGTCGAGATCGAGCCTGCCGTCTCTGTGATTGAGCGCATGATCCTTGGCCTGTTTGACCGACGCGGTTGGCCTGCGCAACGAGCGCGTGGAGCCTCGTGACATGACGCCGGCGAGCCTCTTGGCGGGCGCCAGCATCGGATTGGCCGGAGGGATTTCTTCGGGGTTGCTCGGCGTAAGCCCCGGCGGTGCTTTAGTTGTCTTTTCGGTGCTGATCCTGGGCGCCGAGCAACATGTCGCGCAAGGGATATCGCTTGTGGCGCAAATTCCACCCACCAGCCTTTCCGGCATTCGACGATATCGCCTTCACGGCGTCGAAGCTCCGAAGCTCTGGTTGGTCCCGCTCCTCGTCGGCTATCTCTGCGGCGGAGCGCTCGGAGCCTTGGCTGCCGGGGCGGTCGGCGCAGGTGCGCTTCGCTGGGTCTATGTCGCCTATCTCGCCGGTCTTGAGGCGCTATTGATCGCGCGCCGAAGAAAAGCCGACCTTCCGGATCAAGACGACAATGCAGTAGCCTGTCCGGGCCGGTTATCCCTGCTCGCTGTCGGGCTGCTCGCCGGCGCATCGTCGGGTTTTCTGGGAATCGGCGGCGGCCTTGCGACGACTGTCGGGCTTACGGCGGACTCGGAGTTCCGTCAGCGTCAGGCGCAAATGGTCAGCCTTGTGCTCGCGCTTGTCCCCACGACGGCGGTTTCGGCTTGGGTCTATTGGCGCCAGGGCTCGCTGGCGTCTTGGCCTGTGCTCCTGGCCGTAATTCTCGGGTCCTCATAGGAACGAACGTCGGCGCCCGTATCGCTGTCCGCGTCGCTGAGCCACATCTGCGAATCACGCTTGTCATTCTTGTTGCCGCCATGACGGCGTACATGGCCTACGCGGCGCTGCGCGGCTGACATCGCGCTGGCCATGGAAGAAGCGACCGGCCTAGTGGTTGGCGAAGCGCCATTCGTTGAAAGTGACGGCCCAAGGGCCAATTTCGCCAGAAACGGCCAAGGTCATGGCGTCGAGTAGCTTCTGCGAAAACCGAGGATTGCGCCCGTCGACGTCGGCGATCTCGGTTTGGTCGTCGAGATCAAGCGCGGCGGTGAGGCGATGGCGGCCACGCGCCTATAAGCATTGGCTAGTTTCGGACGGCCACACTATGACGGAACCGGAAGTTTGAAGCCGCAAAATCTAGGGCGCCGGACGTGCAGAGAATCACGATCACCATCGACGACGATTTGTTGCAAACGGTCGACGCCCTCGCGGAAGCCAAGGGTTACGCGACGCGCTCGGAGGCGATCCGCGAAATGTTGCGTGGCTCCGCAGCTCGCACAGCCGCGACGGATGAAAACAAATCGTGCGTGGCGGTCTTGAGCTACGTCTACGATCATCACACGCGGGCACTGGCGCAGAGGATTACCGGAGTTTTTCATGATCATTTCGAGCTGGCGGTGTCGAACATGCACGTGCATCTCGACCATGACAGTTGCCTGGAGATCAGCGTGCTGTCCGGCGCCATCGCGCAGGTTCGCGCGCTCGCAGACGAGGTCACGTCCCAGCGCGGCGTGCGCCACGCTGCACTCAAGGTGCTGCCCGACATCCGCTATTTCCGCAACCCGCCACAGCCTTAGTCAGCGCAAGCTCGCGATGTAATTGCGCCAGCCGCCGAAGCTCGAAATGTCCTCGGCGCCTTCGACCGCCTCGGCCTCGACGAGGAAGCCCTTCGGCCGCGTCCCGTCCTCGAAGGCGAGCGTGCCGATGCCCAGCGGCGGCGGAATCGCCGCGACGAAGCTCGCCGAAAGCGCCGCGGCGCGAGCGACCAGACTTCCACTCGCGATCGCCGCGCCCTCCCCGGCGCGACGCGCAGCAGGCCGGGCTTGGCCGGGCGGTGTCGGGCAGCGCGTAGAGCCGGTAGTCGGCCGTGGTCCGCGCCTCGCGGACGAATCCGCGCGCCGAGCGCCTTCAATTCGCCGTTGAGCGGCAGGCCCGAGAGATGCGCGCCGACGACCGCGAGTTCGATCCGCTCGTCGCGGCGACGTCGAGCCGTCGGGCGCCGGCGGCGCGGCGCGGCCGGTCGCGCCGATCGGCGCGCCGGAGGCGGCGTGCAGCCGCGCGGCGATCGCCGCGATCAGCCCGTCGCGCGCCGGCTGGGCCGATCAGCGTCACGCTCGAGGGCAGGCCGTCGCCGCGCACGCCCGAGGGCACAGCGATAGCGCGCAGAGATCGAGCAGATTGACGAAGTTGGTGTAGGTCCCGAGGTTCGAATTGGTCTCGATCGGATCGGCCTCGACCTCGGCGCGGGTATAGAAGCGCGGCATCGTCGGAACCGCCATCACGTCGAAATCGCGCCCAGGCCGCCTCGTCGCGCGCCGCAGCGCCGCGAGCCTGTAGGTCGCCTCGAAGGCCGGCGACGGCGTCGAAATTGCGCGCGCCCTCGATGATCTTGCGCGTCACCGGAAGCAGCGCGTCGGGCGCGCTCTCGATCAGCCGCTTGGTCGCGGCGTAGCGCTCGGCGACCCAGGGCCCTTCATAGAGCAGCCGCGCGACCTCGAAGAACGGCTCGATGTCGAATTCGACGATCTCCGCGCCGAGCGCGGCGAGCTCGTCGAGATCGGCCGCGAAGGCGCGCTCCGGCTTCCGCGTCGCCGAAGAACGACGCGCTGCCGCGGCCGGCGGCGCGCCGACCCGAAAGCGCGGCGGCGGCGAGGCGAGGCGCGGCGCCGGGCAACGGCTTGCGAATAGGCGTCGGCCGCGTCGTAGCCCGCCGCGATCTCGAAGCGCCGCGAAGGCGTCGCCGACGGTCGAGCGCGAAGATCGAGATCGTGTCGAGCGTGCGGCAGGCGGGCACGACGCCGCTCGCCGAAAGCGCGCCGAGCGTCGGCTTCAGGCCGACGATGCCGTTGAGCGCCGCCGGCACGCGGCCCGAGCCCGCCGTGTCGGTGCCGAGCGCGAACGGCACGAGCCCGGCCGCCGACCGCGATCGCCGAGCCGGAGCTCGAGCCGCCGGGAATGAGATCGGCGCGCAACGCGTTGCGCGGAGACGCCGTAGGGCGAGCGCACGCCGACGAGGCCGGTGGCGAACTGATCGAGGTTGGTCTTGCCGACGACGATCGCGCCGGCGGCGCTCGAGCCGCTCGACGACGAAGCTCGATCTGCGCGGGCTGGTAGGCGAAGGCGGGGCAGGCGGCGGTGGTCGGCAGGCCGGCGACGTCGATGTTGTCCTTGACCGCGAAGGGCACGCCGAACAGCGGCTTAGCGACCGGCTCGGTCGCCGAGCGGCGAGCGCGCGGCCATTCGAGCATGCTCTTCGGCGGTTTTCGTCGATCCAAACATTCGGGATCGTCGCGGCGTCGTCGGCGCGGCGCAAACTTCCTCGACGACCTCCTCCGGCGTCAGCGCGCCGATGGCGTAGCCGGCGTCGGACGCGAGCGTGGTCATAATCGAACGCAATCGCGCGCTCATGCAGCCATCCTTTTCAATGACCGCGAGCGGTTGTCCGGCGTTGACCAGCCGGCCTGGCGGCACGGTGGCCATTTTTTTTATGCCCCTGCAAACGGCGGCCTCGACGGCGACCTCCATTTTCATCGCCTCGACAACAATGACCTTCTGGCCGGCAGCCACGCGTTCGCCCTCCTTTCGCCAGCACCGTCCAGATATTGCCGTGATGGGCGAGACGATAAGCTGGCCGTTCGGCGGCGCGGTGAGTTCATCGGTTTCGCTTCCACGATGGTTCGTCAGACCGCGCGGAGCCATCGGCGGCCCAGCGTTCGCGTTCCTCGGCAAAGGCTTTTTGCTGCGATTCGGAATGCCGTGATGCTTCGGTTCGTCGCTCGAGGAAATTTCGGTATTCCGGGAAGCTGAAATTCTTCCTGCATGTCGAGCCGCGCCCGCCCGCGCAAGAACGCCTGGCGGAAATCGAGCAGCTCCTTTTCCGAGACCGGAAAGAACCGGATCTGGTCAAAGAAGCGCAACAGCCACGGTCTTGCCGGGCTGAAATTCGGGCGTGGGGCGATAGGTGTTCCAGACCTGCGCGCGTGCGGCCGACAAGTTGATAGCCGCCCGGCCCTCCATGCCATAGATGCACATGTAGACGCCGCCGATGCCGACACGTTCCTTCGACGGTGAACGTGCGCGCGGGATTGTATTTCGAGGTCAGCAGCCGATGGCGCGGATCGACGGGCACCGCGCACGGCGCGCCGAGATAAACGTCGCCCAGGCCCAGCACCATGTAGCTGGCCGAAAACAGGATGTCGCGCACTTCGTCGCGGTGGGCGAGG
>CAWIEP010000022.1:0-52934 GCA_963835115.1 uncultured Pseudomonadota bacterium | reverse complement strand
ATGTATTGCTGACCGCGCAGTTCAGCAACGACCGCCTGATTGTTGCGCGCGCGCGTGTGGACATACGAAATCTCGCCGAGCCGTTCGACCAGCTCAACCGTCGCCGTGAGTTGGAACAGGCCCTTCGCGCCGATGCGCAAATGCTCCGGCCGCGCGCCAAGCGTCATCGCTGCGCCCGCGGCGAATTTCGCGTCAGGCAAATCGAGCGCTTCAAAGGCCGGGCTGCTCAGCCGGGCGCCGCCGTCGGCCTTCGCCTCGAAAAAATTCATCGCCGGCGAGCCGATGAAGCCGGCGACGAACAGGTTGGCCGGCTCGTAATAGAGATCGAGCGGCCGGCCGATTTGCGCGATCTCGCCTTGATTCATGACCACGATGCGGTCGGCGAGCGTCATCGCCTCGGTCTGATCGTGCGTCACGTAGATCATTGTGGCGCCGAGCAATCGGTGCAGCTTGGCGATTTCGACGCGGGTGGAGACGCGCAACGCCGCGTCGAGATTGGACAGCGGCTCGTCAAACAGGAAGACCTCGGGCTCGCGCACGATGGCGCGACCGATGGCGACGCGCTGGCGTTGGCCGCCGGAGAGATCGCGCGGCCGGCGGTTCAACAGCGGCTCCAGCCGCAACATCCGCGCCGCTTCCGCGACGCGGCGGTCGATCTCAGTCCTTGGCATGCCTGAGAATTTGAGCCCGAAGGTCATGTTCTTGCGCACGTCCATATGCGGATAGAGCGCATAGGACTGGAACACCATGGCGATCTTGCGCGCCGCCGGCTCCAGATCGTTGACCCGCCGGTCGCCGATGCGGATGTCGCCGCTCGTCGGCGCGTCGAGCCCGGCGATCAGCCGCAGCAGCGTGGATTTGCCGCACCCGGACGGCCCGACCAGCACGACGAATTCGCCGTCGGCGATGTCGAGGTCGACGCCCTTGAGCACGCGCGCCTCGCCATACGCTTTTTCGAGCCCCGCAATATTGAGCGTCGCCATGAGCAGTCCCTATTTGACGGCGCCGGCGGTGAGGCCGCTGATGAGTTGGCGTGAGAAGATCACATAAATGACCACCACTGGCAGGATCGCCAGCGACAGCGCCGCCAGCACGCTGTTCCAGTCGGTGACGTACTGTCCAAGAAACTGCTGCACGCCGAGCGTGATCGTGTGCGTACTCTCGCTGGAGGTGAGAATGAGTGGGAACCACAGGTCGTTCCAGATCGGCACGATGGTGAACACCGCGACGGTCGCAATCGCCGGACGCAGCAACGGCAGGATCACCTCGAAAAAGATGCGCGTCTCTGGCACGCCGTCGCAGCGCGCGGCGTCCCTGAGGTCTTTCGGTATCTGCTGAATGAACTCGCCCAAGATGAAGATCGCCATCGGCAGCCCTTGCGCGATGTAGACGAGGATCAGCGCAAACAGCGTATCGTTGAGATGCGCGGCGCGCATCATCGTCAGAATGGCGATCGAGCCGATGCGGATCGGCACCATGATGCCGATCGACATGTAGAGCGCAAGCGCGTTGGTCCAGCGGAACCGGTATTCCGTCAGAGCCCATGCGGCCATCGCGCCGAACAGCAGCGTAAACGCCATCGCGCCGAGCGTGACGATCAGCGAATTGGCGAACCATGTTCCGACATGGGCGTTGCGGAGCACCTTCGCATAGCCGATCAACGAAAAGCTCGTCGGGTCCGGAGGCGCGAGCGGAGCGCCGAAGATGGCGTTGCGCGTCTTGAACGAGTTCATCACGACAAGCAGGATCGGCGCGAACGCCAGCACACTGTACGCAATGAGCGCAACGTGGACGGCGGCGCGGGAGAGGCCTTGGCGCATCCGGCCCCCTAGAACGCGTAGCGCGTCATGCGCCGCTGCACGAGGAACAGGTAGATGCAGACGCCGGTCAATATGATGAAGAACATCACGGTCGCGATCGCCGCGCCCATGTTGGGGTCGCCGAGCTGCAACTGATTGCCGAAGAAGGCGCGATAAAAGAAGGTGCCGAGAATGTCGGAGGCGAAATTGGGGCCCGCGAGCGCCCCCTTGACCGAGTAGATGAGATCGAAGGCGTTGAAATTGCCGACGAAGGTGAGGATCGAGATCAATCCGATGGTCGGCGCGATTAATGGCAGCTTGATGTGCCAGAAGATGCGCATTTGTCCGAGGCCGTCGACTCGAGCCGCGTCGACCAACTCCTCGGGGATGTTGAGCAGCGCCGCGTAGATCAGCATCAGCGGGATGCCGACGAACTGCCAGACGGAAATCAGCGCCAGCGTAATCAGCGCGGTCGAGGGCAGGCCGAGCCACGGCGCGAACAGCGAACCGAGGCCGACGGATTTCAGCGCCCCTTCCGCCACGCCCCACAGCGGCGACAAGATAAGATTCCAGGCGAAGCCGACGATGACGACGGAGAGCATCGTCGGCAGAAATATGATGGTGCGGTAGAAGCCGCGGAAGCGCAGATGCGGCAGGCTCAACAGCGCCGCGAGCGCAATGCCGATCGGGTTCTGCACCAGCATATGCACGATAAAGAATTTCAGGTTGTTCCACGACGCGTTCCAGAACGGCGTCGACCAGTCGGAGTCCGTGAGCAAGGTGACAAAATTGGCGAAACCGGCGAAATACGGTTGCCCGGTCGTGTTGATCCGATAGGTCGACAGCGCCATGGTGGCGAACAATGGATAGATGGAAATCGCGCTATAGATGGCGATGGCGGGACCGAGGAAGAACAGCATAAGGCCGAGGCGCCGCGCGCGCGGAGTTGAGACGGCGAGGGAAGCGGCCATTTGCGTCAGCCTGAAGAGGTCGGCGCCGTTATGCCCGGGTTTGTCCCGGGCATCCACGCCATCGAGCCCAGATCGCGTTCAAACAACGGGAACCGCGTGGCCGGGGCGCGCCTGGCCACGCGGCGGCGCTTATTTGGCCGGATGGTACCACTTGTCGAGGCCAGCCTGCAGTTGTTTGCCGGCGGCGTCCGGCGTCATCGCCCCGTTGATGACCTGCGCGGACACGTTCCACAGTTCGTTTTCCAGATTCGGCGTGCCGCGCGAGAGAACCTGGTAGGAGTTGCGGATCGTCGACTTGCAGTCCTTGCGCCAGGAGACGAAGGTCGCGGCGAGATCGTCCTTGATCGCCACCGGCGCCGAGGACAGTGGGAAGAAGCCGGGCAGGGCGTTGGCGTAAATCGTCGCGAATTCCGGCGTCGCCAGCCATTCCAGGAATTTCTTGGCGTCCGCCGGGTCCTTCGAGGCCGCGTTGAGGCCCATGCCGATGTCGGTGTGATCGGAGATGTAGCACTGCGTGTCGCCCGCCGGCAGCGGCGGCTTGAACGCGCCCATGGGGAATTTGGCGTTGGCGCGGAACGTCGAGATGTCCCAGGAGCCGGCGGGATAGATCGCGCCCTTGCCGAGCGAGAACAGGTTCTGGCTGTCGGCATATTTCTGCGCCTGATAGCCGTTGCCCATGAACGGCGCCCAACTGGCGAGCTCCTTGAACACGTCGACATATTCGGGATCGGTGAATTTCTCCGTGCCCTTGATGAGGTCTTCGCGGCCCGTTTCGCCCTTCCAATAATCGGGCCCGATATTCTGGAAGCCCATCGTCGCCGCTTCCCACTGGTCCGCCGTGCCCATCACCAGCGGCGTATACGTTCCATCCTTCTTCAGCTTCTCCAGCAAGGCGTTGAACTCCTCCGTCGTCTTCGGCTCGGAGGCGCCGACCTTCTTCAAGGCGTCCTTGTTGTAGATGAAGCCGTGAATGACCGAGGCCATCGGCACGCAGAACGTGGTCTTGCCATCGTCGGTCGACCAAGCGGCCTTGGCGACGGGGGAGAAATTCTCCATCCCCTTGAGATCGTCGAGCGCGACCAGATTCTTGTTCTTGTAAAGTTGGAGCGACCGATCGAACGGCCGACAGGCGATGAGGTCGCCCGCCGTGCCGCCGGCCAGGCGCGCGTTGACGGCCGCGTCGTATTCGGTCGGCGCGGAAGTCGAGAACTCGACCTTGATGTCGGGATAATGTTTGTTGAACGCCGGGATGATCTGCGAATTCCAGATGTCCGCGTCGTCGTTGCGCCAGCTTTCGATCTTGATGTTTCCGGCCGATGCGCTCGCGAGCGAGGCCAGCAGCGCTGCGGCGGCTACGCCCAGCACAGCTCCAAGCTTTGGTTGATCGCGCCATTCATCTCTCCCTGTGTCTCGCCCGCGGCTTCGGCCGCCGGGCCGGTGGTCTAGACCACTTGCCACAACTCTAAACAGAATGTATACCACTTGTCCAGAGGCGCCGTAACGAAATATCGCGGGCGAACGGCGCCTCGATGGGAAACGACGATGGGCGAACGGCAGGGATCGTGGAGCCTCGGCGTCGACGCCGGCGCGACGCGCTGTCGCGCACGTTTGCGGGCGTTTGACGGCGCCCTTGTCGCGCAAGCGGATGGCCCCGCCGCCAACGCCTACGTGAATTTCGAGCGCGCGGTCGAAGTCGCCCAAGCGGTGGTCGCCGAGACTCTCTCGCGCGCCGGGCTCGATGTAAACGATACCAGCGGCGTTCAACTGGGCCTCGGCGTCGCCGGCGTCGGCAGCGTAGAGGAGGCGCAAGCTTTCGCCGCCGGTTTCGTCGGATTCGGTTGCGTGCGCGTGGTCAACGACGCGGTGGCGGCGTGCATCGGCGCGCATGGCGGGCAGGACGGCGGCTTGATTGTCGTCGGCACGGGGTCGGCGGGCGTCGCGCGCGTCTCTGGGCGCGACACGATTGTCGGCGGGCGTGGCTTTCATCTCGGCGACGACGGTTCGGCGGCGCGGCTGGGGCTCGAAGGCGCGCGCGCGGCCATGCGGGCGGCCGACGGGCTTGGACCCGAAAGCGATCTCACCCAACACATACGCGCGCGCTTCGCCGACGCCCTTGGCGATGGTGCATTGGGCGGCGCGGCGACGCCGCGCGACTACGGCGATCTCGCGCCGCTGGTGTGGAGGCGGCGGCGGCTGGCGATCACGTGGCGCGCACGCTCGCGCAGGCCGCCGCCGCGCCGTCGCGGCGCTGGTCGCGCGCGTCGAGGCGCTCGGCGCGCAGCGCGTGGCGATGGTCGGCGGCCTGAGCGCGGCCGCTGCGGCCTTTTCTGGCGGCGATCGTGCGCGGCGCGGCTGCAGACGCCGTTGTTTGATCCGCACCGACGGCGCGATTGCGCTGGTTGGCGGCGTGTTGCCGCGACCGCGCGACATGAGCGGCCGGTTTCGCGCCGTCGCCGAGGACGCTGCGGCGCGAGATCGGCGAGGGCCGCTTCGCCAAGGCGCAGCGGCTGCCCGGCGAGCGCGAACTCGCCGGAGCTTCGGCGTCTCGCGCGCCACGCTGCGGCGCGCGGTCGCCGTGTTGGTCGACGAGGGCTTGCTCGTTCATCGCCACGGCGCCGGCGCCTTCATTCGCCGCGCGTCGCCGATGGTCGATCAACCGTTCTCGCGGCTCACCGGCTTCTCCGAGCTGATGCGGCTGCGCGGGTTCAACGCCGAGTTCGCGCAATCTCGACGTCGGCGTGTTTTCCTGCCCTCGCCCGAGGAGATGACGTCGCTCGGCGTCGGGCCGGAGGAAAGCGTCGTCCGGCTGTCGCGGTCTGCGGCTCGCCGACGATGTGCCGATGGCGATCGAACACACGGCGGCGCCGGCGCGCTTTTTGCCGGCGATCGACCAGATCGGCCCCTCGCTCTACGACGCGCTGGCGGCGGCCGGCCATCCGCCGACGCGCGGTCTGCAGCGGTTGCGCGCGGTGCTGCTGGCCGACGACGACGCGGCGCTGCTCGGCGTGCCGCCGGGCTCGCCGGTGCTCTACATCCAGCGCATCGCCTATCTCGCCGACGGGCGCGGCGTCGAGTTCACGCGCTCCTACTATCGCGTCGGATACTTATGAGTTCGTCTCCGAAGTGACGCCGGCGCGCGCCCACAGAGGCGCGCGCATGACCTTCACATGGCCGGCGAAATCGCCGAGAGCGGCGCGGCGGCTCGAGCGCTGTCTCGCCGCGAACGCGGCGGCGTTCGCCGCGCTCGGCCGGCGGTTTGCGCGACGCGCGATCCCGCCGTCGTCGTCACCAACGCGCGCGGCAGTTCCGATCATTGCGCGCTCTATCTGAAATATCTGGTCGAGATCGCGCTGGGCGTGCCCTGCGCCTCGCTCGGTCCGTCGATCGCCTCGCTCTATCGCGCGCCGCTGCGGCTCGCCGGCGCCGTCGCGATTTCGATTTCGCAATCCGGCCGCAGTCCCGACATCGTCGCCGCGCAGGCCGCCGCGCGCGCCGGCGGCGCGCAGACGCTGGCTCTCGTCAACGATGTCGATTCGCCGCTGGCGCGCGCGGCCGAGCACGTTGCTCCCGCTTCAGGCGGGCGTCGAGCGCTCGGTGGCCGCGACCAAATCGATGATCGCCGGGCTTGTCGCCGGCGCGGCGCTGGTGGCGGCCTGGGCGAACGACGACGCGCTCAGCGCAGGCGCTCGCCGCTGCTGCCGGCGCAAGCTCGCGCGCGCCGCGGCCGCCGCCGGCCGCGCTGGTTGACGGCGATCGCGCAAGCGGAGTTCGGCCTTCGTGCTGGGGCGCGGCTCGACCTATCGCCATCGCCGCCGAGGCGGCGCTGAAGCTGAAAGAGACCTGCGCGCTCCATGCCGAGGCGTTCTCGGCCGCCGAAGTCATGCATGGGCCGGCCGGAGATCGTGCGCGCCGGGTTTTCTCGTTCTCGCCTTCCGGCCGAGCGACGAGGCGGCGGAGGGGTTCGACGCGGCGCTGGCGAATTTCGCCGCGCTGGGCGCCCGTGTCATCGTCGATCGACGGCGGGGGCGGACGACGGCGACGCGCGGCTCGGCGCGGAGGACGCCGGCCATCCGCTGCTCGCGCCGATTGCCATGATCCACCGTTTCTACGCGCTTGGCGGAGGCGGCGGCGGTGGCGCTCGGCCGCGATCCCGACCACCCGCAAAACCTGCGAAAAATCACGGAGACGCGCTGATGCCAATATTTGTCGGCGCGCGCGTGTTTGACGGCGAGCGGTTCCGCGACGATTGCGCGCTTGTCACCGAGGGCGCGCGATGTTCGCGCGCTCGTTGACTACGCCGAGCGTCCATCCGGCGACGCCGTCGATCTCGGCGGCGGCGTGCTGGCGCCGGGATTTGTCGACTGGCAGGTCAATGGCGGCGGCGGCCACCTGTTCAACGACGCGCCGACGCCGGAGACGATCCGCGCCATCGTCGCCGCGCATCAGGCGCTTCGGCACGACGGCGCTGGCGCCGACGGTCATCACCGACGCCGCCGCCGGTGCTGCGCGCCGCGCTCGCGGCTGGGCGCGGAGCCTTGCCCGGGCTCACTCGGCGTGCATGTCGAGGGGCCGTTCATCGACGCTCGGCGCAAGGGCGCGCATCCCGCGCAGCACATTCGCGCGATGACCCAGTCGGACCTCCGGCTGTTGATCTCGGCGAAGCCGCGCGTGGCGACGCTGGCGCCGGCGTCGGTCTCGCTCGATTTCATGCAACGGCTGGCGGCGAGCGGCATAATCGTCAGCCTCGGCCATTCCGAGGCCACGGCGCGGGAGGCGCGCGCGTGTTTCGACGCGGGCGTGCGCTGCGTCACCCATCTGTTCAACGCTATGAGTCCGCTGGGGTCGCGCGAGCCGGGGGTCGTTGGCGCGGCGCTTGAGGATAGCCGCATCTACGCCGGTTTCATTGCCGACGGACTGCATACGCACGAGAGTTCCGGCCGGCTCGCCTACCGGCTCAAGGGCGCGCAGCGGCTGACGCTCGTTTCCGACGCGATGCCGCCCGCCGCGGGCGGCCCTGATGTCTATAAATTGAACGGGCGCGAGGTGCGCCGGCGCGATTTGCGACTGACGCTTTCCGACGGCACGCTCGCTGGCTCCGTCATCACGCTGCTCGACGCCGTGCGCTATGCGGCGCGCCATCTCGGAGCGTCGCTCGAAGACGCGCTGCGGATGGCGACTTCGACGCCGGCGCGGTTGCTGCGGGTCGAGGATCGGCACGGGTTTTTGGCGTCGGGAGCGCGCGCCGATTTCGTGCATCTCGGCGACGATCTGGAGCTGCGCGGCGTCTGGTTCGGGGGCGAAGCGGTGGAGCGCTAGTCCCTGCGATCTTTATGCGGTCTTGATTCCGGCGCCCCGAAATCCCTCGCGAAATTTTACGCGTTGCGGCCCATATCCCGCAGCGGCGCCTCGTTGGGCGTCGTTAGGAGATTTCGCTCATGTCGCTCGTTGATCGCGTCGCGCCGTCCAAGAGCGCCCATCGCGAACTCGTGTTCGTCTTGGTCCGGGTCGCGCTCGTGTTCGCCGTCGCCGGGATTGTGGCGATGGCCGCGCGGCTGGCTATGGGGCCGCCGCTTTACTAGGGGCGTCGCCGCCGTGACCGGTTTGGGTTCGACCTCGGCGCCATGCTGGCGCCGCGCCGGCCGATGCGGCGCTGACGCTCAGTTCAATTGTCCGGATCGGAATCTCTCGATCGTTCGCATCGCGCCGCGCAATTCCGCCAGCCCCTTCAAGCGCCCGACATAGGAGTAGCCGGGATTGGAGCGGCGGGGATCGTCGCCGCCGATAAGCGGGCCGTGATCCGGGCGCATCGGGATTTCCGCGTCACGGCGGCCCTCGCCGCGCCGTCGCGCCTCTTCGCGCATCAGCGCGGCGACCAGCCCGATCAGGTCGCCGTCGCCTTCGAGATGGTTGGCCTCGTGGAAGGAACCGTCGGGCTCGCGCTTGACGCTGCGCAGATGCGCGAAATGCACGCGCGGGGCGAATTCGGCGAACAGGAATGGCAGGTCGTTGGCGCCATTGGAGCCGAACGAGCCCGCGCAAAACGTGAGGCCGCAGGCCGGCGAGGGCGCGGCGGCGAATAGGCGGCGCACGTCGTCGGCGCTCGACATCACGCGCGGCAGGCCAAACAGCGGAAAGGCGGGATCGTCGGGATGGATGGCGAGGCGCACCCCTTCCTCCTCCGCGACCTCCGCGATCTCGCGCACGAAGGCGATCAGGTTGGCGCGCAGATCCTCGACGCCGATGTCGCGATAGCGGGCGAGCGCCTGACGAAAGCTGGCGCGGTCGTAGGTGAAGTCGCGCGCCGGCAGCCAGTCGATGAGGTTGCGCTCAAGCTCCGCGCGCTTCTCCGCCGACATGGCCGCGAAGCGCGCACGGGCTTGCGCGATGCGCTCGGGCGAATAGTCGTTCTCGGCGCCTTCGCGTTCGAGCCCGAACAGGTCGTAGGCCGCGAAGTCGAGCGCGTCGAAGCGCAACGCGAAGCCGCCGCCGGGCGCGGGCCACATCAGATCGGTGCGCGTCCAATCCGTGATCGCCATGAAATTGTAACAAAAAGTCGTGACCCCGGCGCGGGCGGCGTTGCGGAGCGATTGTTTGTAATTGTCGATTTTGCCGCGCCAATCGCCGCT
The DNA here is from genome assembly GCA_963835115.1 of uncultured Pseudomonadota bacterium. Classification (GTDB taxonomy): domain Bacteria; phylum Pseudomonadota; class Alphaproteobacteria; order Rhizobiales; family Beijerinckiaceae; genus Roseiarcus. Next base: position 43,538 of record CAWIEP010000022.1, on the reverse strand, counting down.
GCGGGTCTTAATCTCCTCGCCGACGCCGATGCTCTCGACAACGTCCCAGCTCAGCCCCGCGGCCTGAATGGTGTCGTGCCGGCGCCCGATCTCCTCGGCGGGCCAGACTTCGCCGCGATTATGCTGATGCAAGGCGGTGACGATTTCGATCGCCCCGGCCTCGGCGATCATGGGCAGGGTGATGGGATCGTCGGCGCCGAACCAGCGCCAAGTCTGTTGCATCGCGGCCTCCTAAACATGCTCCACCTGCACCACCCCCGCCACCGCCTTAAGCGCCCCCGCGAGCGCGCCGGTGACGGCGTAGCGGCCGGGCAGCTTGACCTCGACCTCGCCTGCATCCGGCCCCAGCATCACCACCAGCGAAATCTCACCCTCGCCGCGCCCGCGGATTCGCTCGGCGATCGAGGGCAGCGGCGCTTCGTCGCGTAGGAACACGCGCAGGCCCTTGTGGCTGCGCGCGGCGGCCTCCGACAGCCGCTCGGCATGGACGATCTGCGCCCGCACGTCCTCGCCCTCCAGGCGCGCGTTGAGCGTGACCAGCACGTCGGTCCCCTTCTCCAGGAGATCGCGATATTGCGCCAGACCCTCCTCGAACAGCACCGCCTCATATTGCCCCGAGGGGTCGGACAATTGGATGATGCCCATCTTCTTGCCGCTCTTTGTGCGCCGCTCCATGCGATCGAGCACGTTGGCGGCGAGCCGGCGCGAGGTTTCGCCGGCGCGCACGCGCGCGACAAACTCGGCCCAGCGGATCGCGCCCATCCGCTTGATGACCGCTTCGTGCGCCTCAAGCGGATGGCCGGACAGGAAGAAGCCGATGGCGTCGAACTCGCGCTGTAGACGGTCGCTCGAAGACCACGGCGCCGCCTTCACCTTGACTGGCGCTTCCTGCGCGTCGCCGAACATCGCGGCCTGGCCCTGGCTGCGCTCTTCCGCCTGCGCGTTGCGCCGACGCCAGCATCGGCTCGACGGCGGCGAAAGCGACGGCGCGCTCGGGCTCGATGTCATCGAAGGCGCCGGCGCTGGCGAGACATTCCAGCGCCTTCTTGTTGACCTGCTTGGGATCGACGCGGCGCGCAAAATCCGACAGCGAGCGGAAGGCGCCGCCATTTGCGCGCGCCTCCGCCGCCGCTCGCGCCTGCGCGTCGCCGACGCCTTTGATCGCGCCGAGCGCATAGAGGATCGTCGACCCTTCGGCGTCGTAGCGCACGTCGAAATCGGCGCCGGAGCGGTTGATCGAAGGCGGGGCGACGCGCACGCCGAGGCGACGCGCGTCGGTTCGGAATTCGGCAAGCTTGTCGGTGTTTCCCTTGTCGAGCGTCATGGAGGCGGCGAGGAATTCGGCGGTGTGGTTGGCCTTGAACCAGGCTGTCCAATAGGAAATCAGCGCATAGGCCGCCGCGTGGCTCTTATTGAAGCCGTAGTCGGCGAATTTCGCCAGGAGATCGAAGATCTCGTCGGCTTTGGGTTTGAAAAGTCCGCGCTCGACGGCGCCGTCAACGAAACGGGCGCGCTGCGCATCCATCTCCGACTTGATCTTCTTGCCCATGGCGCGGCGCAGCAAGTCCGCTTCGCCCAGCGAAAAGCCGGAGAGCAGCTGCGCGATCTGCATCACCTGTTCCTGATAGATGATGACCCCAAAGGTCTCGTTGAGCGCCGGCTCGACCTTCTCGTGCAGATATTCGATCGGTTCGCGGCCGAGCTTTCGCGCGCAATAGCTCGGGATATTGGCCATCGGCCCCGGGCGATAGAGCGCCACCAGAGCGATGAGGTCCTCGAACCGGTCAGCCCGCATGTCAATCAGCGCCCGCCGCATCCCAGCGCTTTCCAGCTGGAACACGCCGATGGTCTCGCCGCGGCCGAGCATTTCGTAAGTTTTCTTGTCGTCGAGGGGGATCGCGCCGAGTTCGATCTCCACACCCTTGCGCACGATGAGTTTTTGCGCGTGGCGCAGCACGGTCATGGTTTTCAGGCCGAGGAAATCGAATTTGACGAGCCCCGCCGGCTCCACCCATTTCATGTTAAACTGGGTCGCCGGCATGTCGGACTTGGGGTCCCGGTAAAGCGGCACCAGCTCCACCAGCGGACGGTCGCCGATGACGACGCCCGCCGCGTGGGTCGAGGCGTTGGAATAGAGCCCCTCCAGCTTCTCGGCGATAGCGAGCATTTGCGCGACTTTCGGGTCGCTCGCCGCCGCCTCCTGCAATTTCGGCTCGTCGCGCACGGCGTCTTTCAGCAAAACCGGTTTTGCTGGGTTCTGCGGCACCAGCTTGGCGAGGCGGTCGACCTGGCCGAGCGGCATCTCGAGGACGCGGCCGACATTGCGCATCACGCCGCGCGCCAGGAACGAGCCGAAGGTGATGATCTGCGCGACGCGGTCGGCGCCGTAGCGGTCGCGCACATAGGCGATCACCTCGTCGCGCCGCTCCTGGCAGAAATCGACGTCGAAGTCGGGCATCGACACCCGCTCGGGGTTGAGGAACCGCTCGAACAGGAGGCCGAAACGCATCGGGTCGAGATCGGTGATCGAGAGCGCATAGGCGACCAGCGAGCCCGCGCCGGAGCCGCGTCCGGGCCCCACCGGAATGTCTTGCGCCTTCGCCCATTTGATGAAGTCGGAAACAATGAGGAAATAGCCGGGAAATTTCATCCGCACGATCACGGAAAGCTCGAATTCGAGCCGCTTGCGGTAATCCGCCTCGGCGAAACCGGGCGCTAGGCCATAGCGCGCCATCAGCTTTTCGAGGCCAACGGCCGCCTGGCGGCGTAGTTCGGCCTCCTCGTCGAGCGATTCGCCCCCCGGCAGCGAGAAGCGCGGCAAAATCGGTTTGCGCGTGCGCGGGCGATAGGCGCAGCGCAGGGCGATCTCGACGCTGTTCTCCGTCGCCTCCGGCAGATCCGCGAACAGCGCCGTCATTTCGGCGCGGGTTTTCAGGCGGTGCTGCGGCGTCAGGCGCCGGCGATCGGACGTCGTGATCAATGCGCCCTCGGCGATGCACAAAAGCGCATCCTGCGCCTCGAAATCGCTGGCGGCGGCGAAAAAGGGCTCGTTGGTCGCCACCAGGGGCAGGCCTCTGTTATAGGCAAGATCGAGCAGGGCCGGTTCGTGGGCGCGCTCCGCGTCATGGCGTTGCACTTCGATGTAGAGACGGTCGCCGAAGGTCGCGGCCAAGCGTTCGAGCCGGGCGCGAGCGAGATCGTCGGCGCCGGCGGCCAGCAGCCGGTCGATGGGGCCGGCGGGGCCGCCGGTGAGCGCGATGAGGCCGTCGGCTTCGTCGAGCGCGTCGAAGCGCAAATGGGCTTCGTCGCCGTCGGTCGGATCGAGCCAGACCCGGCTGACCAGCCGCATCAGGTTCATATAGCCGCGCTCGTTCTGTGCGATCAGCACGAGCGGCGCGCGGGCGAGCCGGGCCGCGCGGAGGCCGGTCGGCGCATCGCCGAAGTCGACCGTTATTTGCGCGCCGATCAGCGGCTGCACGCCGGCCTTGTCCGCCTTCTCGGAAAATTCCAGCGCGCCGAACAGGTTGTTGGTGTCGGTGAGCGCGATCGCGGGGGCGTCGTCCGCCTTGGCGCGCTTGACCAGGGTCTCGACGGAAATGGCGCCCTCGCGCAGCGAATAGGCGCTGTGAACATGGGTGTGGATGAAGCCGACGGATTTCAGAATCGAGGAGTCCATGCGGCAGTTAAGCGCGAGAGGAGGGCCGCGTCGAGGCGAAGACGGCGGTTGTCCCCCAACGCCGCGCTACGCCAACGATCTCAACATTATCGGTGCGGGCGGCAAAGTATTACGGAAAGATATTATGAGGTACGTCCTCACGTCTATTTCACAAGTATTGTTTAAATCCCGTAAAGGTTATCAGGATTTACCCTAGCGGATGGTCAAATTGAAAAAAACGACTTAAGTCTTTTCTTATGACGCCGAGGTACTTCCTCGGCGGTCTTCGCGGGTCCTGGTTTCGCGTCAGCTGGGAGCAGGTCCGACGCCGAGCCGTCCGCGAAGACGGCTGGGGAATGGCAATGAGTGTGCAAGTCGTCTTTTCGGCCATCAACGGCTTCTGGACGAACCTCCTGGACTGGACCCTTGGGGCGGCGCCGACTTCGACCGAGGACGCTTTCATCGGCGCGGGCGCATCGGGCGCAGCCTCGGTGTCGAGCGACGCCAACGTCGTCGTCAACAGCATCGCGCTCAACAAGGCGAGCGCGCTGACCATAGACGCGAGCAGCACGTTCACCGCCACCGACGGAACCGTGCTGAGCGCCAGCGACAGCGCCAGCCTGGGATCGGGCAATGCCGGAATCATCAACGTAGTTGACGACTCCACCCTGGCCATCGGCGACGCCTTCGTAAATTCCGGCACGGTTAAGCTCGGCTGCTCGTCGCTTGCCGACTTCGCCACCTTGAGCCTGATAGGCGACGTCACGCTCAGCGGCGGCGGCGAGATCGACCTCGGCTATCAACAAGGCGCCGCGGGCACGACCGCCAACGTGACGGGCGGTGGTCTCGTCAACGTCGACAACGACATCGCCGGGGCGGGGACGATTGCGCTCAACTCGCTAGACAATCGGGCCGGCGGCGTCATCGTCGCCAGTCAGGCCTATGTCGACGATCTCATTATCGACGTCGGCCAGTTGTCCAACGAGGGGCTGTTTGAGATCGCCGGCAGCGCGCTCCTCGAACTTGGCCAAAACGGCCAAGCGCGCACGATGACGAACAGCGGGAAGATCGAAGTCGGCTATGAGGGCGGAACGGCGGGAAGCGGCGCACAACTGCTGATCGCCGGCGACTTCACGATTTCGGGCGCCGGCGCCATCGACTTGATGAGCAAAGGCGCCGCCATTTCCAGCGACGGAACGATCTCGACGTTCACCAATGCGGGCGCGATTCTGGCCACGCAGAGCAGCCAGATCAGCGACGCCAACGACGGCTACGACGACCTCACCTTTATCAATTCCGGAACCACGACCGCAACGGGCGCCGGCGTCACGCTGACGCTCGACACGGGGTCGCACACGATCGGCGACAGCGGCGTGCTGGAAGCGCTCAACGGCGCAACCCTGACGATCAACTCCCAGGTGAACATCGCCGGCGCCTCCGCGAACGCGGCCGGCGAAATCCTGGTCGGCGCAGGCGGCTCGGCGAATATTGCGGCAGCGGTGCGCAACACCGCTTTTCCGTCCTCGACCGCGGGCGGCGTGGTCGTCGAGGCCGGCGGCGTCCTCGACATTGTCTCCGGCGGCTCGGTCGCGGCTCCGCTGACGATCGACGGCTCATCCGGCGCAACCGCAGGCGGCGTCGTCAATGTGCAATCCGGGGGCTCGGTCGGCGGCGCCGTCGACTTCGCGTCGGCCGGCGGAACTTTGAATTTGGCGGGCCAAACGGCGGCGACGAGCGTGACCGGCGCCGGGGCGAAGATCAATCTCACCGGCGCTGCGGTGGTGTTGAACGGCGCGGACGACATCATCTCAATCGTCGGCGGCGCGAACAATTCCGTGACGATCGGCGGCGACGCCGGCGGCCAGGCGGATGTCGTGAACGGGTCCAAGGCGAGCTTGACCTTGCTCGCCGACGCGGTGGCGTATCTGAGCGGCAATTCCAATACCGTCGCCGCCGCCGCCGGCGCGTTCCTCACCGTGACAGGCGCCGGCAACTCGATCCAGGCGACCAACGACACCATCGTTTTCGGGGGCAATTCCGGCGGCGCGGCCAACAAGGCTTCCGGCGCCGGCATGCAGATCGACGTGATCGACGGGTCCGTCGTCACAGTCAGCGGCGGCGGCAACACGATTACGTCGGGGGTCAGCGCGACGCTTAGCGTGACGGGGGCCGACAATACGATCAAGGCGAGCGACGACACGCTAACCGTTGGCGGCAACGTCGGCGGCGCGGCCGATTCCGTCAGTGGCTCCGGCTCAGAAATCAACGTGCTCGCCAATGCGGTTGTCGCCGTGACCGGCCACGACAACGCCATCGTCGCGGGTTCCGGCGCCACGCTGAGCGTCACGGGCGTCGGCGATACGATCCAGGCGGGCGACGATACGATCACGCTCGGCGGCAACACGGGCGGCGCGGCCGATGTGGTCAACGGGTCCGGCTCGCAGATCGACGTTCTGGCGGGCGCAGTCGTCACGGTGAATGGGTCGAACGACTCCATAGTCGAAGGCGCAGGGGCCATTCTCAATGTGACAGGCGCCAGCGATACGATCACGATTGGCGGCGCGGCCAATGTCGTCAACGGGTCCGGCGCCGAAATCACTCTGCTCGCCAGCGCCGGCGCCACGGTGAACGGCGGCGACAACGTCCTGGTCGGCGGCGTCGGCGCCAACCTCAGCGTCATGGGCGCCGGCAACACGATCCAGGCGAGCGACGATACGATCACGATTGGCGGCAATAGCGGCGGCGCGGCCGATGCAGTCAGCGGGTCCCGCGCTCATATCAATGTGCTGGCCGACGCGGTCGCCACGGTGAACGGCGGCGATGACGTCATCGTGGTTGCTGCCGGCGCTGCGCTCAGCGTGACGGGCGGCGGCCACACGATCCAGGCTGCCAATGACACGATCTCGCTCGGCGACCCCGGCGGTCCCGCCAATGTCGTCAATGGAACGAGCGCGAAGGTCACGGTCGCCGCAGGCTCGCAGGTTTATTTGAACGGCGACGGGAACGCTGTCGTCCTCGACGCCGGCACCAAATCCTATCTCTTCGCCACGGGCGCCGCCGACGCCGTTCAGGCCTCCGACGACAAGATCTATGTCAGCGGGACGGGCGCTGGCGAGGATGTCGTCACCGGCGCGGGCGATCGAACCATAGTTGCGGCGGGCTCGAACGTCGTCATCGACGGCGCTAACAATTACGCGCATTTCGTCGCCGGCTCGTCGCTGAGCGTGACCGGGACCAACGAGCGCCTTGTCGGCGCGGGCTTCAACGTGTCGGCCGCCAGCGGCGCGGATTTTTGGATCGGCGGCACCGGCGCCGCCGGCGCCGCTGATGTCGTCGAGCTCTCCAACGGCACGGTGAGGGTCGGCGCGAATTCCAACATTCAGTTGACCGGCGACGACGACACGTTGGCGGTTCGCGGCAATTCCAACGTGACCCTCGACGGCGCGGGTCTGTTCACCCACTTCGGCCGCAACGCCAAGGTCGTGCTCGGCGGCAACGGTCAAACGGGTGCGCTCGACACGGTCACCGGCGCCTATTTCAGCCTCACAGTGTCGTCGTCCGCCAATGTGGCGCTGGGCACGTTCGGCGCCAGCGCAGGTCTCGGCGACGACGACACCGTGACGGTCCAACGGTCGAACAATACGATCACCGCCGGCGATTCAGACACGATCTCGATCCTCTGGGGCGATTCCAATCGCGTCCTTTTGGGGGCGAATGATGTGATCAACGATGGCGGCCTAGGCACGGTGTTCGACGTCGGTGGAAACGTCGGCGCGACGACGTTCAACAATTTCGGAACCGATTCGACCGGCGTCATCGACCTCCTCAACGGCGTCGGCGGCTACGCCACGGCGACCGACGCCTTGGCCGCGCTGACCGGCGACGACGCCGGCGGCCTCAAATTGTCGCTCGGCGCCGACGGGGCGGTCGATTTCCGCGGAACGACTGTGCTGACCGCCGCCAATTTCAAAATAGGTTGAGCGCGGCTTGTGGGTCGCGAGGCGAGCGCTCGGTGGCGCGGCGTCGACCTTTGCGCTATGGGTCGCCGATGGCCAAGCCCGGACGGTTTTGCAGGGCGCTGACCGCTGCGATCGCTTTCGTCGCAACGATTTGCGCGGCAGATGTCGCCTGCGCGGCCTCGCGCCGCGTCGCGCTCATTATCGGCAACGCCGCTTACGCCTCGCTTCCGCCGCTGGAGAATTCGGTCAACGACGCCGGCCGGTTGCGCGACACCTTGCGCGACGCCGGCTTTGAAACCTTCTACGGCGAAAACCTGACCGCATTTGCAGATCGAGGACTTGGTACGGAACTTCTTCCGCGACGTCGACAATTCCGACATCGCGCTGGTCTATTATTCCGGCCATGGCGTGCAGGTCGGCGGGCGACAATTTCATCGTCCCCGTCGACGCCAAACTGTCGACGCCCTACGACATCGAACAGCAGACGCTCAAAGTCGGCGACATTTTCAATTATTCTGGCGGCGCATTCGCGCGCGCAGGTGATTTTTCTCGACGCCTGCCGCAACAACCCGTTCAAGATCGACCGCTTTTGGATCGGCGACACGCTGAAAGTCGGCGAGCGTCAAGACCGGCCTTGCCCGCGCGAGCTATGGCGTCGGCAGCCTGATCGCCTTCTCCACCGAGCCAGGCGCGGTCGCCTACGACGGAAACGGCCAGCTGAGCCCCTACACATCGGCGCTGGTTCGCCACATCACCGCGCCCAACGAGGAAATCCGACGCGCGCTGACGCTGGTGCGGCGTGAAGTGATCGCGGCGACCGACGGCATGCAGGTGCCGTGGGAGAATTCGTCGCTGACCGACGATCTCTATCTGACGCCCGCGCCGCCGGGACCGAAAGTCGCCGCCGATGGTGCGGCTCGCTGTCCCTCCCGGCCGCTCGACGCCGTTCGCCGATAAAGCTGCCGAAGCCGCAGCCCGCCAGTGACGAGGGTCTGAGCGTCCGATCGAGCAAGTGCCGGATCAGGGCAAGCTGATGATCGACGGTAAGCCGGTCGGTCACGACGCGCCGCTCAGCGTGGCCGAAATTCGAGCATCTGTCCTTCGACGCCGAGCGCGCCTCCGTCCAGGGCGCGATCGCGCTGACGACCTATTCGTGCCGACCGTTGGCAGCAGAGCGTGCGCGGCGTGCTCGCGGTCACGGTCGACGCCGCGCCGGCGGCGCCCGCCGCCCCGCAGCGCAGCGACCCTGCGCGACGCTGGCCGCCACCGGCGCTCGACGGACTCCGCACAATCGATCAACGCGAGCGACCGACCCCGATCGCCGTCGGCTGTCCCGTCGATCTCAGCGCTCGCACGTCGCCCCGGTCGAAGAGCGCCGGCGGTTTGATCGCCGAGCGCGCGCCGACGCTCGGCTTGCTGCGGCTGGGCGAGCGCGCCTTGACCGCGCGCCAGCAATTCGCGCTCGCCGATCTCGGCCGGCTCGCCTACCAGCCGACCGTGGGGTCGGAGGGGCGTAAGGACGGCTTCGTTCTCGCGCCTGACCGGACGCCAGAAAGCGGCGGCGAAGATCGTCGTCGCGCCGACGCTCGACCCCTGCGACCGCGAGGCGGCGAGCCCGCTCGATTTGCAGGGGGTGGGCCCGGCAAATTGCCCAACGAGATCGACCCGACGCAAGCCGATCGCGGCGTGCGAACGGGCGGTCGCGCGCCTATCCCGGCGTTGCGCGTTTCGTTTATCAGCTCGGGCGCGCGGAATTGGCGAAGGGCGAGACGGCCGAGGCGAAGCGCGGATCACCGAGGCGGCGCGGCCAAACATACGCGCGCGGTCTGGGAGCTCGGCAATCTCGAAGCTTTCGGCGCCCTGGCGCCGCCGATCTCGTCAAGGCCAACGTCTTTTATCAAGCCTTGCGCCGACGCCGGCGACGCCTATTGCTTCACTGGCCCTATGGCGCGACCTGTTCTACGGCCGCGGCGTCGCCGCCGACCGTCAAGACCGGCATCGACCCTGATGCTGCGCGCCGCCGGCGCTCGGCCACACCTATGCGATGAACGAACTCGGCTATATCTTTCTCTACGGCAAGGGCGCGCCGGTCGACGCGGAGCGCGGCTTCCGCTTCTACGAGGCCGGGGCCGAGCGCGAAGACATCTATTCGCTCAACAATCTCGGCCTTGTCTATCTGCGCGGGCTCGGCCGTCGCGCCCGACGCCGGCAAAGCGCTCGCCTATTTCACCCGCGCCGCCGCCGGCGGCCATCCGTTCGCGCCGACCAATCTCGGCCGCATGGCGCGCGACGGCGTCGGCGGCCCGAAGGATCCGCGCGCCGCCGCCCGCTGGCTCGAACTCGCCGCCGAGCGCGGCGATTACTGGGGCGCGCTCGACCGCGCGCGGATGGAGAGCGACAATGCGGTCGCCGCAAAGTATTTGGCGCTGGCGGTGTCGCTGAACCGCGAGGGCGACAATTACGATCCCGACAAGCAGGCGCAGAAGCTCATCGACAAGCTGCCGCCGGCCGATTTGAAACGGGCGTTGGCTCAACTCGCCGCCTCGCTCGGCGCAGCGGCCGTCGCGCCCGGCGCCAATGTCGAGGCGCAATTGATCGAGACGCAGGCGCGCGCCTGGCGCAGCCGCAACCCTCGGTTCGATCTGTTCTGAAACCGGACCGTAATGTCTGGCATGTCACCGATAGAGAGAGGGGCAAATGTCTGAAAGTGCAAACCTTACGAAGCGCCGATTGTTGTCTCTGCTGCTCGGTGGGAGCGCGTGGCTGTTCACGCTGGCGGACGCCGAAAGCGCGGAGCAAACTCAGCGGCCGCCGCATAGGATGCACCACCGTAAGGCCCATTCCCACAAGACTCACTCCCATAAGGCGCACGCTCACACGGCTCATTCCCATTCCTCGTCGCGCACGCACGAGCACGCGTCGTCGACCCACGCCGCCCATTCCACGGCGCCAAGTCACAATGTGACGTCCCCGGGACCGTCGAGCGGGTATGGCGCTCCTTCTGGCGATAACGGCTCCACGCGCGGCGGCGGCGGGGCGGGCGGCGGCGGCGGAGCGGGCGGTGGCGGCGGCGGCGGAGGAGCCGGCGGCGGTGGGGGTGGGGGCGGAGCTGGAGGCGGCGGCGGAGGCGGTGGTGGCGGTGGCGGCGGCTGGTCCGATCGGCGGCTGAAACGCAACCTCGTCCGCCTGGGCGTCTCGCCCAGCGGTCTGCCGATCTACGCGTTCCAGTATGTCTGGGGCGGCCCGCGCTACAGCGGGGTCATGGCGCAGGATCTCCTCAAGCTGCGCCCCGACGCCGTGATCTTGGACGAGTCCGGTTTCTACAAGGTCGACTATTCTCGGATCGACGTCGCCATGCGTGAGGAGACCCTCGAAGCCGCCTTCTGAGATCGGCCGCCGGCGTTTGTCACAAGCGGACGTCCGGCGCCGTTGAGGCGCGCGCCAGCCAGGCGGGGACCGGCAGCCTTTTCTCGCGCAGGAACGCGGGGTTGAACAATTTCGAGGCGTAGCGCGCGCCGGAGTCGCACAGCACCGTGACGATGCGACGCCCTGGTCCGAGTTCGCGGGCGAGCCGAATGGCGCCGGCGATATTGACGCCGGAGGAGCCGCCGAGCAGCAGCCCCTCGCGCTCGACGAGATCGAACACGATGCCGACCGCCTCCTCGTCCTCGATCTGATACGCGAAATCGACCGGCGCGCCTTCGAGATTGGCGGTGATGCGGCCTTGACCGATCCCCTCGGTGATCGACGAGCCCTCGGATTTCAGCACGCCCGCGGTGTAGAAGGAGTAGAGCGCCGCGCCACGGGGATCGGCGAGCGCGATTTTGACGTCTCTGTCGCGTTCCTTCAGCGCCATGCCGACCCCGGCCAGCGTGCCGCCGGAGCCGACCGCGCAGACGAAGCCGTCGATCCGGCCGCCGGTCTGTTCCCAGATTTCCGGACCCGTGGTCTCGTAATGGCCGCGCCGGTTGGCGACATTGTCGAACTGATTGGCCCAAATCGCGCCGTTAGGCTCGGTCTTCGCCATCGTCTCGGCGAGACGGCCGGAATATTTCACGTAGTTGTTGGGATTGGCGTAGGGGACGGCGGGGACCTCGACGAGTTCCGCCCCGAACATGCGAAGCAGGTCCTTCTTCTCCTGGGATTGGGTGTCTGGGATGACGATGACCGTGCGAAAGCCGAGCGCCGAAGCGACCATGCCGAGACCGATGCCGGTATTGCCGGCGGTGCCCTCGACGACCACGCCGCCGGGGCGCAGCGCGCCGCGCGCGGCGGCGTCGTTGATGATGGCGAGCGCGGCGCGGTCCTTGACTGATCCCCCGGGATTCATGAATTCAGCTTTGCCGAGGATCTCGCAGCCGGTGGCGTCCGAGGCGGCTTTGAGGCGGATCAGCGGCGTGTGGCCGATGGCGTCGATAACATTGGCTTGGATAGGCATTCGGACCCTCACGGCGAACATCGGCATCCTACACCACTGGCGAGGCTTTGGCAGCCTGGGGCGGGGCGCAGCAGCCGCAAACGACGGCGTTCTTGGCTGGATTTTTGTGTGACGGCGCCGGGCCGATCGCCGGCCGAGCGCGTTATTCAAACGCGCTCGGCCGGATTGGACGGCTAGGTTCGGGGCAAAAGCGCGGAATGCGAAGGTCGGCGCTGGCGAGAGGAATGGATATGAACGACAAAGAACTCGTACTTCGCATTCCGCATGGACTTGGCGCGGCGGAGGCCAAGAAGCGAATTGAAAGCGGAGTGTCCGCGACGAGAACTCAGTACGGCGGTTTCATCGAGATCACTGAGCTTGCCTGGGTCGAAAACCGCCTGGTTTTCGACCTGACGGCGCTCGCCCAAAGGATAACGGGCGCCGTTGAGGTCGAAAACGACTACGTGGAATTGCGGGCTCAGCTGCCGACCCTGATCCGGCTGCTTGCGAAGCGTTTCGTCCCCGTTGTCGAGACGACCGGCCAAAAGCTGCTGACCCGGAAACCTTGAGCGTGCCGCCAAAGTTGCGCGGCCGCGGCCGAATCCCCCTCGGCAGGTCTATTCCACGGCTCATCGCCCCGTGAACTTCGGTTTGCGGCCGTCCCGGAATGCCGAGACGGCCTCTTGATGGTCGGCGCAAGCGTTGCCTTTTTCCTCGAAGGCCAGACAGGCGCCCATGATTGAGGTGGCGAGTTGCTTGAGGCCGATGTTCGAAAGCGCGGCGCGACAAATGCTGGCCTTCCTTGGGAATGCAACATGCGGCTGACCTTTCGCCCTCGGAGCTTCCCTATGGCCGCCAGAAACAGATCGAATTCGGCCGCGCCTTGATGCAGAAGGGACGACTGCTGTTGCTCGACGAACCGATGGCGGGCATGGGCGCCGCCGAAAAAGGCGAAATGACGGAATTGATCCGCCGGGTCCGCCGCGATCTCGGCGTCACGGTCCTGATCGTCGAGCACGACATTCCCGTCATCATGAACATTTCCGACAAGATCGTCGTGCTCGATTTCGGCCGCAAGATCGCCGACGGCTCGCCCCAGGATGTGCGGTCCAATCCCGCCGTGGTCGCGGCCTATCTCGGCGACGAGGGCTAGGAGACGAACTCGATCAACTATCAATCGCCTCGGTTCACAAGGAGACGCCGATCGACTGCGCGAAGTCGTATTCACGGCGCGGGAGACCTGAACCGTTGGCGAGCGCTGGAAGGTCGTGGCCGCTACAGAAGGGCTAGAGCAGTGTTGAGCTGGAAGCGGCGCTTTATGCGACGAGTCAAGGTATCGCTACGTATCGCCTTGACGCAAAGGCTCTTGCCGGACACGATGCGAAAGGGACCGCGCCGCCAGACTTCCAGACCGCGAAATGTCGAAAACGGATCGTGAGCAATTGGCGGCCGAACCTCTGCAGTCGATACAGAGCGGCTGCGCGCACGACGCAGCCGTTCGATAACTGGACATGCCGCGCAGGCTGCCAGTCGGTCTTGCGTCGATGAACGAAAGGGGGGACCAATGGAAGTGTGGCTCATCGCTGCATCGAAGGTTGTAGCCCTGATCATCGACGCGATGGCGCTCGCGATCATCGCCGTTGGGACCGTGGAAGCCTTCGTTTCAACGCTTCGCCTCGTTATCAAGCGCTCCGCAACGAATTCGGAAAAGCGCGACGTTTGGCTACGCTTGGCTCGCTGGCTGGTCGCCGGGCTCACGTTCCAGCTCGCCGCCGATATTGTCGGGACGTCTATCGCGCCGACATGGGATGAGATCGGTCGACTTGCCGCGATCGCAGGCATTCGGACGTTCCTCAATTTCTTTCTTGACCGCGATCTCGACGAGATTCGCGAGCGACAACTTCGCCCTGTGGCATAGTTTGGCGCTGGTTTGGCTGGGGCCGCTGATCAATAGCAGAATTGAATCAGGCCCCCCGCAGACGGATAATCTCTGATCAGGGCCGCCGCAGCCGCTTATGCGCGGAGCGGTCCGGCGTTCGTATTTCCGTCCGCCGACGTCTTCCCTGTCGCCCGCGCGAAAAGATGGCGGCGCAGGAGAGCGCGCGCCGCCAAGTCGTATGATCGCCGCAATGACCTGGTCACTCTCGAACAGGCCGAACAGATCATTCTTCAGCGGGAATCACGCCTGATCAAGCCGACGACGGATCGGGAGCCCGTTGTCGGGACTGAGCCGCGCGATCAGTGGTGGGCCCCGCTGGCGAGACTGCTCATCTTCTCCAGCGCATCGCCAAGAGTGAACGTCGCCGCCTTCTGCGAAGGCGGAAACTCCTTGAATGTCGCGATGAACTGGGCGGCCAAATCCTGAGCGGGATAGACCATAAAGACGTTTTCAATGACCCATTCCCAGTAGGTGTTCGATGTGATGTCAGCGAACTCATAGGGATCGGTGCGCAGATTGAATATCTTCGCGAGGCGGAGAGGAACGAACGGCTCCGCCCAGACTTGCAGAGTTCCCTGGACGCGTTGCTCCATGAACACCATTTTCCAGTTGTCGTAGCGGATCGCCAGAACATCGCCGTCGTCGCTGAAATAAAAGAATATCTGCCGTGGGCTGTCCGGCCTCTCACCCGTCAAGTACGGAACTAGATTGTACCCGTCGATGTGATTCTTGAACGTCCGTCCGTTGGCTTGGTAATCCCCCTTCTTCAGTTTCTCGATGATGTCGGGTTCTCCGGCCATGGCGAGGAAGGTGGGCAGCCAATCGTGGTGCTGCACGATCCCGTTGGCGTTCGATCCCGCTTTGATCTTGCCGGGCCAGCGCGCCAACATCGGCACCCGGAAAGCGCCCTCCCAATTGGTGTTTTTCTCGCTGCGGAACGGCGTTGTGCCGCCATCGGGCCAGGAGTTCGAGTGCGGGCCATTGTCTGTGGAGTACATGACGAAGGTATTGTCGGCGATGCCGAGTTCGTCGAGGTAGTCGAGAATTTGGCCGACGTTCTTGTCGTGATCAACCATGGTGTCGTGGTACGGCGACTGCCAGCGACCCGCCTGGCCCAGGCTTTCCGGCTTCGTATGCGTATAGAGGTGCATGTGCGTGAAGTTGAGCCAGACAAAAAAAGGCTTGTCCGCATCCTTTTGGCGCTTGATGAAGTCCTTGGAGGCGGCGACAAATTCATCGTCGCATGTCTCCATGCGCTTTTTGGTAAGCGGCCCGGTATCCACGATTTTCTGTTTGCCGACACGTCCCCATCGTGGCTCCTCGGTCGAGTCGTCGACGTCCGTGGCCCAAGAATGCATTACGCCGCGAGGGCCGAATTTATTTCGAAAATTCGGGAAGTCCTTCTCAGGGGGATAGTTTGGCCGCTCAGGCTCCTCTTCGGCGTTGAGGTGATAAAGGTTTCCGAAAAACTCGTCGAACCCGTGAGCGGTCGGCAGGAATTTATTCAAATCTCCGAGATGGTTCTTTCCAAACTGGCCGGTCGCGTAGCCCTGATTCTTGAGGAGCGCGGCGATCGTCACGATGTTTTCCGGCATGCCTATCGGCGAGGCCGGGATACCGACCTTCGATAGGCCAGTGCGGTAGACGCTTTGTCCGGTGATGAACGCGGACCGGCCGGCGGTGCAGGATTGTTCGCCGTAGCTATCGGTGAATTTCATGCCTTCTTTGGCGAGGCGATCGATGTTGGGCGTCTGATAGCCCATCAGACCGTGCGTATAGCAACTCAAATTCGATTGCCCGATGTCATCACCCCAGATGACGAGAATGTTGGGCTTTCCGGTCTGCGCCATTATGCCTCTCCCTGCTCCCATTTCGAGAATGGTCGCGCGGCCGAATAGACCTGTCAAGTCCGAGGCGCTTCAACTGAACTTGACCTGAGCGACAGAGCCGTGATTGCGGAGATTATCTTCACCTTCAGGAAGTTAAGACGTTCAGAATATCGGCTTCTTTTCACAAAAATTGGGAGCTTTGCGAAGCACCATCAAAGGAAAGCAACGGCGCACTGGGTTTGAGTCAACCGAATTGGGGATTGCGGAGGAATGTTGACAAACGCCCGTGGACCATCATTCGCCGCAATCAGCCGTTTTCCGGAAAGCCGCGCGTCCGCTAAGTGAAATCGTGCGGCGAAATCTGAGTTTATCCCGGGAACTATGTGATGAGACCGTCGCTCCCGACTTTGGACAATCGTCGCGTGTAGTAGATGTCGCAAAGGCTCGGATAGGGCGGCCGCACCCGACCGTTGGGAGGGGCAATGGGATCGTTGACTTTGGCCGCCATCGTGTTCGCAATCGTCTTCATAGGTGGGGCGGTCGGACTGGAATTGCAGCGCGCCTTGCCGGAGAGCTACACGACCGGAGGCCCCAAAGACTTAACCGGCGCTGTCGTCGGGCTGATGACGCTTCTTCTCGCACTCGTGCTCGGCCTGTTGATCTGGACGGCGTTCGGTGTGTTTTCGACCCAGAAAGCGTCCGTCCAGACGCTTT
Organism: uncultured Pseudomonadota bacterium; assembly: GCA_963835115.1. GTDB lineage: Bacteria > Pseudomonadota > Alphaproteobacteria > Rhizobiales > Beijerinckiaceae > Roseiarcus. Next base: position 27,025 of record CAWIEP010000022.1, on the reverse strand, counting down.
CGATCACCGATCTGAAGCTCGACGAAGCGCTTCAGGATTACGGACCGGAGGCTGCGGAGGGCCACAGAATCCTTATAGAAGGGATCAAGAACACGATCGCCGAAGTTTGGAATAGCAGTGACGATGAGGAGGCGGTGATCCATAGGTTTGGATCGTGTCCCGAGGCGTGGTGTAGCTGACGGTTTGGCCACCACGGTTTCCGGCTGGGGCCGGATCGGTCAGATGGCCACGGCGGGCAATCCGACGACGGCATCATCCCTCAACGTCGCCATGGTTTCCAGCGTCATGTAGCGCCCGCGCTGTACGGCCCATTCGTCGTTCTGTTCGAGCAGGATCGCGCCGACGAGGCGGACAATGGCTTCCTCGTTAGGAAAGATGCCGACAACCTCGGTGCGGCGTTTGATCTCGCCGTTGAGGCGCTCCAAGCCGTTGGTGGAATAGAGTTTGGGCCAGTGCTCGGCGGGAAAACCCATGTAGGCGAGCACGTCTACCTCGGTCTCGTCCATGAAGGCGGAGAGCTTGGGCAGCTTCGGCCTGAGTTGATCGGCGACCTTTCGCCATTGCGCGCTGGCGGCCGGAGCGCTGTCTTGCGCGAAAGCGGTGGCGATGAAGGCCGACACGACACGCCGGCTGCTTTTGCCGGCGTGGGCTAGCGCGTTGCGCATCGTGTGGACCCGGCAGCGCTGCCATGTCGCGTTCATCTGCTTGGTGACGGCGGCCTTGATGCCTTCGTGAGCGTCGGAGACGATGAGCTTTGCGCCGCGCAGGCCGCGCCGCCTGAGCTTGCGCAAGAACTCGCTCCAGAAGGTCTCGGCCTCCGAGGGACCGATGTCCATGCCGAGCACCTCGCGCCGCCCGTCCGTGTTGACGCCGACGGCGACGATCACAGCGACCGAGACAATGCGATGGTTGCGGCGAACCTTCACATAGGTCGCGTCAAGCCAGACATAGGGCCAGTCGCCCTCAAGCGGGCGGTCGAGGAATGCCTTCACCCGCGCGTCGATCTCCTCGCACAATCGGCTGACCTGGCTCTTGGAGATGCCGGTTCCCCCCATCGCCTTGACGAGATCATCAACCGAGCGGGTCGAAACGCCGTGGACGTAGGCTTCCTGTATGACCGCCGTCAGCGCCTTCTCCGCCATGCGGCGCGGCTCCAGAAAGCTCGGAAAATACGAGCCTTTGCGCAGCTTGGGGATGCGCAGTTCGACCGTTCCAGCCCGCGTTTCCCAATCGCGATCCCGGTAGCCGTTGCGCTGGGCGAGGCGGTCGGCGGATCGCTCGCCATGCGCCGCTCCGGCCTTGGCGCCCACTTCCATCTCCATCAGTCGTTCGGCGGCGAAGGCGATCATGTCGCGCAGAATATCGGCGTCGGGGGCCTTCTCCACGAGCGCGCGAAGGTTCATCATCTCATCGGTCATTGGCAGGTCCTTGGTTGCGTTGATGTTCGCAACCCAACCCTAACCGGGGAACCGCCAATGGCCGCCGCAAGCCGCTCGCTCGCTACGGCGCAATCGTGAGCGCGCTTCGCAAGCGGCTTGCTCCCGACCAGCTACACCACGGGCCGGGACATGACCCCGCGATCGCGATCGATCAGACGCTCACGCAAATGCCGCCGAGGCCTCTCTTGGGGCCTTCGAGACAAGCCACTGGGGCCGGAAATATCCAGCCATCGGCATGGCCTGGCGGCGCGTTTGGAGCGAGGTCGTCCCGTTCTTCGCCTTCCCCAAAGACGTGCGTCGGCTGATCTACACGACCACGCCATTGAGGCGTTGAACGCCAAATTGCGTCGCGCCGTTCGCGCCCGAGGGCATTTTCCAACCGATGAGGCGGCGATGAAATTGCTCTTTCTGGTCTTGAACCGATCGGAGAAAGAATGGACTATGCCGGCTCGTGAGTGGTGTATGACCAAGGCCCAGTTCGCCGTGTTCTTCGGCGAGCGCTTCTCTAAGGCCGCTGCCTGAATATGTTCAACCGCCCAGCTCACACACGAATTTCCTGACAGACCCTTGAAACGCTCGTCTGGACGCGAGGACGCAACATGCCCTCGCAGGCCTTTCAACACGCATGATTTGTCCGCGCTGCGGTAGTCGCCGGGTCAACCTCATATTCGAGCCGCCGACGGCGGCCGGAAGAGCAGCAGAGCAGGCTGACACCGTCACGCGGGCCGCCTTCAGCCCCGGACCGTCGCCACGTTCGCTCGCCCGCGTTCGCTACGTTATATAGAGCAGGAGTTGGACGCAAATCTCAGTCCGCACCCTAGCCGCGATCTATGCCGTTGATTTTCATGGCGCTCCCAAGGGGACTCGAACCCCTGTTTTCGCCGTGAGAGGGCGACGTCCTGGACCGCTAGACGATGGGAGCAGCAACGCCGCTCTTAAACCGCCTCGCGCCGCCAAGTCAACGCGCCGACGCGCGGCCAAGTCAACGCGACCGCCTCGCGCTTCAGCCGAAACGAAAGCCGGAGATCGCCTTGCCGCCGATGATGTCGCGGAAATCGCGGACCCCGACATCCATACCCGCCGCGCCCGCCGCCACCATCAACGGCAAAAGGTGTTCCTCACGCGGATGGCAGGCGCGGCCCGACGGCGCGGCGGCCCAGCCGCGCAACGCCTCGTCGCGCTGCGCCGGCGGCAGGCACGCGGCCTCGGCGAGCCACACGTCGAAAATTTCGGCGTCGTGGCCGACGCCGTCGCGGAAATGGCGCAGGTCGTGATAACTCATGCCGCTGCCGACAATCACGACGCCCTCGTCGCGCAGCGGCGCCAGCGCCTCGCCAACCGCAATGTGCTGGCCGGGGTCCAAGTCCCGCTGCAGCGAAACCATGACCACGGGGACGTGCGCTTCCGGGTCGACGATCAACATCGGCACAAACACGCCATGATCGTAACCACGCTCGGAATCCTCGGCGCACTCCAAGCCGGCGGCGCGCAGCAGTTCGGCGGCGCGCCGGCCGATGTCGGGCGCGCCCGGCGCCTTGTAGCTCAACTCGTAAGTATGGGCGGGGAAACCGTAATAGTCGAAGATCATGCCCGGCGCGGAGTTGACGCTCACCGTAACCGCGGCCTCCTCCCAATGCGCCGTCACCACCAGAAAGGCTTTCGGCGGGGCCGGCAAGCTGGCTGCGATCCCCGAGAGATAGACCCGCAGCTTCTCCCAGACCTGGCGGCCGAACGGCGGCGGCGCGTCCACCCAGAAGCAGGGGCCGCCGCCGTGCGGCAGGAAGATCGCAGGCTGTCTCGTCATCTCTTGCGCTCCACCGGGCGCGTCGAACGCGCGAATGCTGCCGTTCTATATCCAGTCGGCGGCATCCTGGCGAGCGGGCGCGCACATATGGGCTTGCAAAAATGGGGTCTGCGCTCTTGCGCGGATTGGGCGATTGCGTAAGGCTGCGGCCAACCGCGTCGCAAGAAGCGGCGCGAAACAGGGGAGGGCGTCTTGAGCGAGATCGAAACGCGCACGATGGCGAAAGTTTCGCGGCGGCTCGTGCCGTTTCTGATGGTCTGTTATTTCATCGCCTATCTCGACCGCGTCAATCTCAGTTTCGCCGGCGGTCCGATGAGCAAGGATCTCGGGTTCTCCAACGCTGTCTTCGGCGGCGCGGCCGGCGTGTTCTTCCTCTCCTATTTCATCTTCGAAGTGCCGAGCAATCTGGCGCTCGACCGCATCGGCGCGCGCATCTGGATCGCCCGCATCATGTTCACCTGGGGGCTCATCGCCGGGGCCGAGGCCTTCGTGCAGGGCAAGACCAGCCTCTACGCCGTGCGGCTGCTGCTCGGGATCGCCGAAGCCGGCTTCTTCCCCGGCATCATCTTCTTTCTGACGCTGTGGTTTCCCGCGGCCTATCGCGCGCGCATCATCGGCATGTTCATGTTCGCCATTCCTATTTCCACGGTGATCGGCGCGCCGATTTCCGGCGCGCTGTTGAACCTCAACGGCTGGATGGGGCTCAAGGGCTGGCAATGGATGTTTATCATCGAAGCCGTGCCGGCGCTGTTGATGTCTGTGGTGGTGTTCTTCTACCTGACCGACCGGCCGCCCAACGCGCTCTGGCTCGATCCCGACGAACGGCAATGGCTGCGCGACCGGCTCGCCGGCGAGCAGGCGACGCGCGAGCGCCATGGCGCGGCCTCCTGGTTCCAATCGATGCTCGATCCGCGCGTGATCGCGCTTGGCTTCGTCTATATGGGCTGCAACATCCCGCAATACGGCCTTAGCTTCTTCCTGCCGCAGATCGTCAAGGCGTTCGGACTGACCAACGTGCAGGCGGGATTCGTCACGGCGCTGCCCTATGCCGTCGGCGCGGTCGGCATGATCTTGTGGGGCCGCCATTCCGACGCGACCAAAGAGCGCAAGTGGCACGCCGTCATCCCGTTGGCGATCATCGCCGTCGCGTTGCTGGCGGCGGCCGGCGCGCCAACGCCGACGATCAAGATGATCTTCCTTTGCGTCGCCGGCTTCGGCTTCTTCGCGGTGCTGCCAGTGTTCTGGACGTTGCCGACGTCGTTCCTAAGCGTCAGCGGCGCGGCGGCGGGGATCGCGGCGGTCAATTCGATCGGCAATCTCGGCGGCTATTTCGGCCCCCAGATTTTCGGCTATCTCAAGGATACGCGCGGCGAGTTCGCGAGCCTCATCTATCTCGCAGTTTGCGCCCTTATCGGCGCGATCATCGTGATGATCCTGGGGCACGACCCGGCGCTGGAACGGCCGACCGAGGGGGTGCGTGCGGCCGCGGTCAACGCGCGCTAAAACTCGGCGCGAAGCCCACGGCGCTCACCCCGCCGCGCCGGCCAGACGCCGATAAGGAGCCCAGATGTCCGCCGCCTATGACGACCAGAACATTTTCGCCAAGATTTTGCGCGGCGAAGCGCCTTGCGTGCGGCTTTACGAGGACGAGCACGCGCTCGCCTTCATGGACATCATGCCGCGCGCGCCGGGCCATCTCCTGGTGATCCCGAAGACGCCGGCGCGCAACATTCTCGACATTTCGCCCACGGCGCTCGCCGCGATCATGCCCGCCGTGCAAAAACTCGCGCGCGCCGCCAAGGCCGCGCTCGCCGCCGACGGAATAGCGGCGATGCAGTTCAGCGAACCGGCGAGCGGACAGGTGGTTTACCACCTGCACTTCCACGTGATTCCCCGCTTCGACGGCGTGCCGCTGAAGCCTCCGGGCGGGGCGATGGCGGCCACCGCCGAATTGGAGCCGATCGCCGCCAAAATTCGCGCCGCCCTGGTCAATTTTTGAGCAGCCGCATAAAAAAAGCGCGGAGGCTTAAGCCCCCGCGCTGGTTTCGCCTGCTCAGCCTAACTTACGCGGCCGCGGATTTGGCGATCGGAACCTCGGCGATCGTCTTAAGCACCTGCGAGGCGATCTGGTAGGGGTCGCCCATGGAGTTCGGGCGGCGATCCTCGAGATAGCCCTTATAGCCGTTGTTGACGAAGGAGTGCGGCACGCGGACCGAGGCGCCGCGATCGGCCACGCCGTAGTTGAACTTGTTCCACGGCGCGGTCTCGTGCTTGCCGGTCAGACGCTTGTCGTTGTCGGGGCCATAGACGGCGATGTGGTCCATCAGGTTCTTATCGAAAGCCTTCATCATGGCCTCGAAATAGTCCTTGCCGCCGACCGTACGCATATATTCGGTCGAGAAGTTGCAGTGCATGCCCGAGCCGTTCCAGTCGGTGTCGCCGAGCGGCTTGCAGTGCCATTCGATGTCGACGCCGTAGCTCTCGCACAGCCGCATCATCAGGTAGCGCGCCATCCACATCTGGTCGGCCGCGGTCTTGGAGCCCTTGCCGAAGATTTGGAACTCCCACTGGCCTTTGGCGACCTCGGCGTTGATGCCTTCGTGATTGATGCCGGCGGCCAGGCAGAGATCAAGGTGCTTATCGACGAGCTCACGCGCGATCGAACCGACGTTCTTGTAGCCGACGCCGGTGTAGTAGGGGCCTTGCGGCGCCGGGTAGCCTTCGGTTGGGAAGCCGAGCGGACGGCCGTCCTTGTAGAAAAAATATTCCTGCTCGAAGCCGAACCAAGCACCGGAATTGTCCAGGATCGTCGCGCGCTTGTTGGAGGCGTGCGGGGTTTTGCCGTCGGGCTCCATGACTTCGCACATCACCAGCACGCCGTCGCTGCGCGCGCCGTCCGGATAGAGCGCGACAGGCTTCAGAAGGCAGTCGGAATTGTGCCCTTCCGCCTGTTGGGTCGACGAACCGTCAAAACCCCACATCGGGAGCTGCTCCAGCTTCGGGAACGCGTCGAATTCCTTGATCTGGGTCTTGCCGCGTAGGTTGGGGACGGGCGTATAGCCGTCCAGCCAAATATATTCGAGTTTGTACTTCGTCATCGCGTTCTCTCGTCGTTGATGCGTCCGGCTGGCGAAACGCCTCCCCCGCCGGAACCCTCAAGGGCGCCTTGAGTTCGAACTTTGGAAGCATTTGGCGTGCCATGTTCGGGCGCCGCAACATTCAGCCGCGTGTGCGACGGGTTTTTGCCGCAAAGCAAAACAAATGTTGCTTCGCAGTAATTTTTTAGAGCGTTGCAATATCGGCGCAATATCAAAAATATTGAAACTTTCACTGCGACGTGAACGGAAAAATGGGAAAAAGGGTGCTAGAAGGCTAGCCCGGATGATTCCGGGAGCCAGAATCGAAGGAAAATGATCCATGAATACGCAAAATCGGCAACAGACGGCCCAGATTTTCCAATTTCCGCCTCCCGGGGCGCGGGCGCGAATGGGGCTGTCGGCGAAAGCAGTTTCAAAGCAAAAATCCGATCTATTCTCGGCGGGAACTGCAATGGGCGGCGGCGCCTGGTACCACGAAGCGGCGCTTGTCGACTCCGACCGGTGCCGCAAACCGTGACCGGGCCCGCGGAACTTCGCGGATGGGAAACAAACTATAGCCGGCGGCGCCCGACCTGCTAAGCGCCCCGGCTCAAAGCCAGAATTCGATACTGAGCGCGCTCAAATGGCGTTGCTCGTCGAAATTTCGCACGCCGAGCGCTGCGTAATAGTCCTCGCCGCCGGCGTAGAGGTCGAGCCCGGCCATCTCCCTAACCAGCCCGAAGTAGCCCGCCTCCAACACCGTGGAGTTCGGGTCGAGGTTGGTGACGGCGATCAGCCCGGTTGGGGCGGCGTCGTAAGCGACCACCTTGAGGTCCGGGCGAGCCTTTTTCAAAATGGCGACCGTCTTCCATACATCGCCCGCCCAATGGGTCGGCTCAGCCGTGCGCTCGCGAAAGCGCCTGTCGCCAACGCGCCGGCGGCCGATATGGGAGTTGGTCGGCAGGCAATCGTGCATGAGGATGATCGAGCCGCGCCGGCAGTGCTTTTCAGTGTGGAGGAAATCGCGCAGCAACACCTCGTAGTGGTGAAGCCCGTCGAGAAACGCCAGGTCGATTGGGCGACCGAACAGGCGGCTCGGATCGCGTTCGCGAAAGAAGGCGTCGCTGTTGCAGCGAAAGAAGAAGCAGCTCGGCTTGTTGTTCATCACCGCCGATTCGAGCGGGAACTCGGGATCGACGGCGATCGTCGCGCATTGCGCCAGCGCCAGCGTGCCGCCTTTGTCGACGCCGATCTCCATATAGGTCGAAGGCTTCAGCGCCTCGTGGAAGCGCTTCAAGACGGCGCGATAGTTTTCGCCCGTCCACGACGGGCGCGCCCAGAACCGATCCGGCTCGTTTTCGGGCTCGCTCATGGGTCCGGCGGCGTGGTCGCCCCAAGCCCGAGGGTTCGCTGCACCATCACCGAGTCGGTCCAGTGGCCGAACTTGAACCCCACCTGCGGCAGAGTCCGACCCTGCGGAAGCCGAACTTTTCGTGGATCGCCAGCGAAGGTTCGTTGGCGGCGTCGACATAGCCGATCATCTGCCGAAACCCCGCCGCCGCGCACGCGTCGATCAGCGCCTCCATCAGCCGCCGCCCGAGGCCGCGCCGCAGGTGCTCGTGATGGATGTAGATCGAGTGCTTGACCGTGTAGCGATAGGCCGGGCGCTTGCGAAACGGCACGGCGTAGGCGTAGCCGAGCACGACGCCGGCTTGCTCGGCGACGATATGCGGCATCCGGCGGCGCAGCATGGATTTCCGCCGCCGCTTGAGGTCGTCGGCGTCGGGGGTCTCGATGTCGCCGTGATGGCGCGGATCGACGCCCTTGCGGATATGATGGAGATAGATCGCGAGCATCGCCGGCACGTCGGCGTCGCGCGAATTGCGCACCACGACGGGATCGGGGGACAGGCTCGAATCCATGGATCTCCGCGCCGACAATTCCGGCTCCTTGACCATAGAAACCCTGGCGATGCAACGCCGGCGCCTCCGTCTAAGCTGATGAAATTCACTATGCCGCTCACAGCGAAGCCGCCGAAATCGCCGCCGCGGCCAGCGCGGTCGCCGCCAATGTCGCGATCGCCACGCGCAGGCCGCTCGCCGTTGCGATAGCGCCGACGAAGGGCGGCCCGGCGATCAGGCCGGAATAGCCCGCCGTCGCCGCCGCCGCGACCCCCCGTTGCGGCGAAGAGGCGAGCCGCGCGCTCAGCGTAAACAGCGCCGGCACGACATTGGCCAGGCCGACGCCAACCAGGGCGAAGCCGATGATGATGCTGGTCAAGGAGGGAAGCGCTGCGGCCAGCGCCAGTCCCGCCGCGGCGATCGACGCGCCCCCCGCGACGGCGGTCTTGCGGCCGATGCGCGCGACGGCGGCGTCGCCGACGAGGCGTCCGAGCACCATCGTCGCCGAAAACGCCGCGAAGCCGAACGAAGCCGCCGCGACTGAGGCGCCGCGCGAGGAGAGATAGACGCCGCTCCAGTCCACCATCGCCCCTTCGACGAGGAAGCAAAGAAAGGCCGCAACAGCGAGGCCGACAAAGGCGCGCTCGGGCCAGCCGAGCGGGGCCCCTGCGCCGACGCGCTCGCCTTCGCCGAGGCGCGGGGCCGCGACAAGCATCGCAGAGACAGCGATGACGGCGGCCGAGGCGAGCGCGCCTTGCGCGCCGAGCCCCAGCGCCAGCGCCAGTGCGCCGAACGCCGCGCCGCTGAGCCCGCCGACGCTGAAAGCGGCATGAAACGCGGACATGATCGGCGCCTCATAGGCGCGCTCGATATTGGCCGCATGCGCGTTCATGGAAACGTCGGTGACGCCGTTGGTCGCGCCGATGACGAAGGCCGCGCAGGCGAGGCCGACGTCGTTAGGTGCGAACGCAGGAGCGGCGAGCGCCAGCGCGAAGGCGACGCCCGCGCGGCCCGCGATCCGGCCGGCCCCGCCCCAGCGCGGCGCGACCGCGCCGGCGAGCGGCATGGAGATGACGGCGCCCGCCGCGAACGCGAGCAGCACGAGGCTAAGTGTTCCGTCGGTGAGTTGATATCGCGCCTTCAGCGCCGGCACCGAAGCCGACCATGCGCCGATGCCGAAACCGTTGACGCCAAACACCAGCGTCGTCGCCAGGCGGGCGCGTCGCAGGAGCGCGCCACTCAATCGTCTGCGCCGTCGCGCACGACATAGGTGTAGAACCGGATTTTCCCGTCCGGTTGCGCTTCGCGATAAAGCCCCTGGATTTCCGCCTCGAAGCCGGGGAACAGGTTGGACGCGCGCTCGAACGCCTTCAAATAGTCGATCATCGGCCGCGCGCGCGCGTCGAGCCGCTCGCCGGGCACGATGGTGGCGATGCCGGGCGGATAGACGACAAACAAAGTTGTGGCGATGCGGCCCTCGATCTCGTCGATTGGCAGATAGTCGACATTGTTGCGCACCAGATGTTTGGCGGCGTCGCGCGGCGACATCACGATCTCGGGCAGATGCTCGGGCGTGAATTGCGCGCGCTGCAGCCGGGAGATGTCGGCCTCCCGATAATAGGCGTGCATTTCGGCGCAGAGGTCGCGCAGACGCCGACCGCGATAACGCTGCGGACGCTTGGCCACGAACTCCGGGACGATGTCGTCGAGCAGCGCATTGTCGTCGTGGTGGCGCTTGAAGGCGGCGAGCGCCGAGACCAGCGTGCCGGCCTTGCTCGATTCGACGCCGGGGGTCAGCAGAAACAGCAGCGAATTGAGATCGTTCTTCTCCGGGACGACCCCGTCCTCGCGCAAGAATTGCGCGACGACGGGCGCCGGCACGCCATGGTCGGCGTATCGGCCGGTCTTGCGGTCAAAGCCCGGCGTCAACAACGTCAGCTTGGCGGGATCTGTGATGGCGAAGTCGGCCTCGACCTTCGTAAAGCCGTGCCAAGCCGCGCCCGGCTGCAACATCCAGTAGCGCGGGTCGCGAGAAAGTTGGTCGGTGGAGATCGATTCCCAGGCGACGTTGTGCGCGCGTCCTGGCGCCGCGACGTCAGGGATCTCGATGCGATCGGGCACGAAGGGATCGAAGAACCAGCGCCGCGCCGGATCGCGCTCCTTTTCCTCGAATTCGCGCTTGATCGCGCGCAGCTTCTTGCGCAATTCGACGCCGAGCCGGATTGTGTCGTCCCACAAAACCTCGCCCGATTTGCCCTTCATCATCTGCGCGCCGACGTCGAGCGAGGCGAACAGCGGATAGAACGGCGACGTCGACGCGTGCTGCATGAAACCTTCGTTGAAGCGGCGATGCTCGACGCGGCGGCGCTGGCCTTTGATATGACGGTCGCGCACGTGGATCTGACTCGCCTGGCTGAAGCTGGCGAGCTGCTTGTGGGTGGATTGCGTCGCGACGATGCCCGGCGAATTGGGGCCGAGCGCGCGCAGGCCCATGGCGAAGCGCCGCTCGTAGAGCGGATGAAACTTCATGAAGCCCGCCCAGGCTTCGTCGAACAGCAGATAGTCGCAGAGATGGCCGATGCGCTCGACGACTTTCTCGGCGTCGAGGATCGTGCCGTCATAGGTGCATTGCTCGATCACCGCGACGCGGAAGGGTCGCGGCTTTTTCCACGCCTCCTTGTCGGTCACCAGCGGATGCGTGCGGATGCGCTCGCGCAATCGCTCCTCATCGAAGGCGTCGGCGTAGATCGGGCCGATGAGGCCGTGGGCGTTGCGGTCCGCGGGCAAGTAAACGGGAACGCCGCCGGAAAGCAGCAGCGCGCCGTGATGGGCCGCCTTGTGGTTGTTGCGGTCGAACAGCACGAGATCGCCTTCGGCGATGAGATTGCCGAGCACGATCTTGTTGGACGAAGAGGTGCCGTTGAGGACGAAATAGGTCTTTTCCGCGCCAAATATCTGCGCCGCCTCCTTCTGCGCCTTCAGCGCCGGGCCCTCGTGGGTCAGCAGGTCGCCGAGCTCCAGCACCGAATTGTCGAGGTCGTCGCGAAAGATCGCCTCGCCGAGATGCTCCATGAAGATGCGGCCGATCGGCGAGCGATTGTAGAAAATGCCGCCGTTGTGGCCGGGGCAGGTCCAGAGCTGGTTGCCTTCCTCCGCGTAGTCGACGAGCGCGCCGAAGAACGGCGTCTTCAGCGTCTCGGCATATTGCTTGAGACGCGAGACCAGGTTCTTGGCGATGAACTCCGGCGTTTCCTCGGCCAGGAATACATAGCCGTCGATGAAGTCGAGCACCTCGACCGGAATGTCCTCGAAGCGCTTGCCGCGCACGAGAATGACGATCGGCATTTCGAGGCCGCGTTTGCGCATCAGATTGATGAGCGAGGCGGCCTTGCCTTCGAGCCCCTTCTTGCCCCAGTCGACCACCATGCAGCCGATCGCGGCGTCGGTCTGCACGGCGATCTCGGCGTCGTCGACGCGGCGGGCGCGCACCACCTGGAAGCCCATGCGGTCGATGGCGGCGATGATCTGCGCGACGCGCATTGCCTTCGAGATCGTCGGCGTCGAAATTCGGCGCCGAGAACAGGAAGGTGAATCGCTGGAAATAGTTCATGGAGAGTCCCCTCCGTCTCGTCTAGACGGCGCCTGGTCCGTGGACAATATGCGCGCGACGGAATTGTGACGGGCGGCGGGCGTAACAGGTTTGCGCCCCGGCGCGAAACGCCGTTAGTCTGGGGCAGGGCGCGAGGAGGGGTTGATGATCCGCGGAGGTTTCGAGCTGCTTGGTTTCGGACTTGCTCTGGAGTTGTCGCCGGCGCGCACGCCGCCGCCGCGGCGCCCATGTCCTGCGCCGACATGGTCAGCGGCCTCCAGTCCTATCTGAGCGCGCATCCGCAGGCGTCCGGCACGCGGCGCCAGACCAAGGACGCGCAACTCATGCATCAGCCGACCCGCGATTCCGTCGCCAAGGCCAAGCAGGACTCGCGCGAAAACCTCGTCGCCATGCTCGCCAAGGCCAAGGCGCAGCAAAGCGCGGGCGACGCCGAGGGATGTCACGCAACGCTCGCCGGCGTCGCCTGGATGCTGAAGCCGTAGGCTCTTGCCCGAGCCGACGCGCCGGCGCAAAAGCCCGCCATGCTGCATGTCAACGATCTCACCTATCGCATCGGCGAACGCCTGCTGATCGACCACGCGACCGTCGCCATCCCCACCGGCGCCCGCGTCGGCCTGGTCGGCCGCAACGGCGCCGGCAAGACGACGCTGTTCCGCATCGTGCGCGGCGAGCTGTCGCCGGAATCGGGGACGATCTGCGACGACGCGAGGCGCGCGGATCGGCTCGGTCGAGCAGGAGGCGCCCGGCGGCGCGCAAACCCTGATCGACTTCGTGCTCGACGCCGACGTCGAGCGCCGCGACGCTGCTCGCCGAGGCCGAGACAGCCGCCGATCCCGTCCGCATCGCCGAGATCCAGACCCGCCTCGCCGACATCGACGCCCACGCCGCCCCGGCGCGGGCGGCGCGCATCCTCGCCGGGCTCGGCTTCGACGAGGCGGCGCAGCAGCGCGCGCTCTCAGAATTCTCCGGCGGCTGGCGGATGCGCGTGGCGCTCGCCGCGGTGCTGTTCTCCGAACCCGATCTGCTGCTGCTCGACGAGCCCACCAATTATCTCGACCTCGAAGGCGCGCTGTGGCTCGTCGACTATCTCAAGACCTATCCGGCGACCGTGCTGGTCATCAGCCACGACCGCGACCTGCTCGACGACGTCGCCAACCACATCCTGCATCTCGACCGCGGCAAGCTGACGCCTGTGGAGCGGCGGCTATTCCAGTTTCGAGCGCCAGCGCGCCGAGATGATGACGCTGCAGGGCAAGGCGGCGAAGAAGCAGGAGGAGCGGCGCAAGCACCTGCAAAGCTTTCGTCGACCGCTTCCGCGCCAGCGCCACCAAGGCGCGGCAGGCGCAGTCGCGCCTGAAAATGCTGGCGAGATGGCGCCGATGGCGGTCGTCGGTCGACGATAGCGTGCTGCCGTTCTCGCTGGCCGCCAGTCGCCAAGAAACTCGCCTCGCCGCTGGTCGCGCTGGAGGGCGCGGCGGTCGGCTACGACGGCCGCGCGGTGCTGTCGCGCTCGACCTCAGCCTGCAGGCCGACGACCGCATCGGCCTGATCGGCGCCAACGGCAACGGCAAGTCGACCTTCGCCAAGCTGATGGGCGGCCGGCTGCCGCTGATGTCCGGCAAGATGGTGCGCGCAGCGAAACTGGAGGCCGGCTTCTTCGCGCAGCATCAGGTCGACGATCTCGACCCCGGCGGCAGCGCCTACACCCATGTCGCGGCGAAAATGCGCGGGGAGCCGGAGGCCAAGATCCGCGCGCGGGTGGCGCGCATCGGCTTTTCGGCCGGCCGCGCCGATACGCCCGATCGACCGGCTTTCCGGCGGCGAGAAGGCGCGGCTGCTGATGGGGCTTGCGACATTCGAGGCGCCGCAACTGCTGATCCTCGACGAGCCCACGAACCATCTCGACATCGACAGCCGCGCCGAACTGGTCGAGGCGATCAACGACTATGAAGGCGCCTGCATCCTCATTTCGCATGACCGCCGGCTGCTGGAGGCTTGCGCCGACCGGCTGTGGCTTGTCGCGGGGGGCCAGGTGCGCAACTACGACGGCGATCTCGACGATTACGCCCGCCTAGTGCTCGGCCAGCCGACCGAGTCGAAATCGAGGCCGCCAAAGATTCCGCCGCCTGTCAGAGCGCAACAGCCCTCGCGAGAACGGCAGGTCGCCCTCGCCGAACAGAAAATGCGGCGATTCCAAGAGCTTTTGACACGTGTAGACGAAGCGCTCGCCAAAGCGGCGGCCGCGGGTGGGGCGTCTTCGCAGGCAATTGATCTTGCCGCCAAGCGACTGGAACTTGAACGAGCCCTGCTTGCCGCCGAGGAGACATGGCTCGAACTGTCGGTGATGGGGGAAGCGGCAAACTGACGCACGCGCAATATTGCGCGTTTTGGCGGGTTGCGAGGTCCCAGTTCGCGCAGTTGTGATTCTTTTTGCAAATCACATCGTTTCCCTATTGCGATTTAAAGATAATAGTATAGATGTTTTAGTGGTGTCCACTTGGGGGAAAGTCATGTCGGTAAGTGATTCGCCGTCGAGCGACTATGTAGCTTTGGCGGCTGAGGTTGTGTCTGCGTTTGTCGGGCATAACTCGCTGCCGGTTTCCGAACTTCCGGGGTTGATAACTTCGGTTCATGCGGCTCTGGTTAAGATTTCCGGGGGCACGTCGATACCTGCTCCGGCAGAACCGGAGGTTTTGACCCCCGCGGTGCCGGTTCGCAAGTCGATCACGCCCGATTACCTCATCTGCCTAGACGACGGTCGCAAGTTCAAGTCTTTGAAGCGGCATCTCGCTTCGCTCGGCATGAGCCCGGACCAGTATCGCGCTAAGTGGAATCTTGCGGCGGACTATCCGATGGTCGCCTCCAACTACGCAGCGACCCGCTCGGCGCTCGCCAAGAAGATCGGCCTCGGCCAGAATCGCAAGCGCGCTTAGCGCAATCGACTTGGGCGAGGGCCCCGAGGCCGCGGGTCGCGCGAGGGGCGCGATGCGGTTCAAGTGTTTCCGGCGGGTCCGTTGCCGATTGGCGGGTTGGCGTTAGCGCCCGCCAAGAACCTCAGCGGAACCGCGCGAGCGCTTCGATCTCGACCATCGCCCCGAGCGCTAGGCCCGTTGGCCTCGAACGCCGAACGCGCCGGCAGGCGGTCTCGCGCAAAATAGCCGACATAGACCTCGTTGAACGCGCGCCACTCGTTCATGTCGGCAAGCATGATCGTGCATTTGAAGATGTCGGCGAAGTCGAGCCCGCAGGCCGTCAGCACGCGGCCGATATTGTCCATCGCTTGTCGCGCTTGGCCGGCGAGGCCGCCCTCAACCAGCGTCAGCGACCCGGGTTTGTTGCCGATAACCCCGGAGAGATAAAGCATGTCGCCGACCCTGACGGCGGCCGAGAATGGTAGTCCGAGAGCGGCGTCGTCGGGCGAGGCGATGAACTGCATGGGGGCTCCGAGCACGGTGACGCCCGCAACTTGCGCTTTCATTCTCCCGGCGCCAATACCGTCGGCGGAGCGCCGCCATGTCGCAAAAATTCTCCGCCCTCGCGCCTGAGCATAAAGCCTTCATCGCGCATCAGAAGATCTTCTTCGTCGCTTCCGCGGCGCCGGACGGCCGCGTCAACGTCTCGCCGAAAGGCATGGCCTCGTTCGCGGTGCTCGGCGACAATGCCGTCGCCTATCTCGACTGCACCGGGAGCGGCAACGAGACGCGCGCGCATCTGCTCGTCAGCCCGCGCTTGACCCTGATGTTCGCCGCCTTCGACGGCGATCCGCTGATTCTCAGGCTGTACGGCCGCGGCGAGTCCTATTTGCGCGGCGGCCCCGACTATGCCGCGCTGCTCCCGCATTTTGAGGAGATGCCTGGCGCGCGGCAGATCGTGCGGCTCGACGTCGACCTCGTCCAGACCTCCTGCGGCATGGCCGTGCCGCTATTCGACTATCGCGACGAGCGGCAAAACCTCGTGCGCCATTGGACCCGTCAGGGGGTCGAGGGCTTGCGCAAGTATTGGACGAAGAAGAACATGGCTAGCCTCGACGGCCTGCCGACCGCGTTGGCGCCCGAGGCGATGCTGCCGTCGCAGGCGGCGGAATAGATTCGTCAGGGGGTTGCGACGGGCGCGACCGCGACGGCGGGTTCGCCTTGCGCGAACCGCACAATCGCCGCGCCCACCCGCGCGGTGAACCGCTCCACTGGCAGGAACGCCCACGCCATTGCGATCGTCAGGGCGACCGCGCCTATCCCGAGCAGGTAAGCCATCGGGCGATCGAGGCCGCCGTGGCGGTCGACGAACCCGATTGCCGCGCTCAGCGGCGAAACAATAACAGCGAACTGCACGAGATAGAGCGGGAACGAGATCCGCCCGAGGAACTGCGACAGGGGGCTACGGAAGAACGCCCCCGCCGCCGGCATCGAGAACAACAGCGACAGAAGCGCGATGGCCTTGAGGTTCTTGTGATCGTGGTGGCCGTTGTAGTTGGCGACGCCCACACTCAGCAGCACCAGGGCCAGCGCGAGCGCCAACCCTTTCTGGCGTTCGGGCGTCGCGACCTCCGCAAATCCTCCGCGGGCGCGGAAATCGGCGAACAGCAGACCGACGAGGAAGCAGGAGAAGTTCTGCATCATCCGCGTCGGCCCAAACGCGAGATAGAGGGCGCTGGCGAGCAAAGCCGCCCTTAGCCCCGGCAAGTTGCGCGCGAACAACAGGATCGCCAACACCAGAAACGAGCCATACAACTCATAGCCCATCGTCCACAGAAACGGGTTCCACTCCTGGGCCGGCCGATGAAGCAAATAGACTTCAACCAGGCTGTAGCGAAAGACCCCCGCCAGCGTGAGCGGAAATTGCAGCCAGTTGCGCATCCAAACATCGCGACCGACCACGGGGCTTGCGGCGTCGAGCGCCAGCCCGCCAGCCGTCGCCAGCAGCCAGATCAGCGCGGTGGCGGCAAGTATGGGAACGGTGAGCCGAGTATAGCGTTTGAGCGCGAGCGCCCGAAGGACACGGTCGCCTTTGCCTTGAAAGAACGGCGCGCTGATCGCCTCGGCCGACAGCACAAAGAAGATGGAGACGGCCAAGCCCCCGTCCATCACGGCGCCGGTGACGATATTGCGCATCTCCGGCGCGCGCGCATACATCGTCTCCCAGAACACGTGATAGAACACGACGCTCAAAGCCGCCCAGCCGCGAACGCCGTCGAATTCCGACAGTCGTCCTTGGCCCGATGAGCCTTGCGGGCCGAACGGGGCGAAAAAGGTGCGGGCTAGCATATCCACTAGCGAAGGCAACGCGGACAGACCTCGACGGAGCTACGGAACGCCAGCCTAGACCCGAGCGGTAAAGCTTCGCCTAAGCCGGACGGACGCCGGAGCGGCATGTGAAGTTGGCGCAAGCGCGGGCGGGTGATAAACCGGCACCGCCATTCTCTCGGAGAAGCCATGTCCCCGCCGTTCCGCGCCGATCACGTCGGCAGCTTCCTGCGCCCCGCCGTTTTGCGCGAAGCGCGGCAGAAATTCTTCGCCAGCGAGATTGACGCCGAAGCGTTGCGCGAAGTCGAGGACAAGTGCATTCGGGAGGTGGTCGGGCGGCAGCAGGACGTCGGTCTCAAGGGGATCACCGACGGCGAATTCCGGCGCACCTACTTCCATGTCGATTTTCTGGAAAAGCTCGATGGCGTCGAAGTGCGCTATGGCGAGTTTGCGTCCGCCTTTCGCAAGGACGACGGCACCCAGGTCGGCTTCAAACCGCCGACCATGCATGTCGAGTCGAAAATCAAACACGCAAGCCCGATCCAGGGCGCCGACTACGAATTCCTGAAGGGCGTTGTCACCCGCACCGCGAAAGTGTGCATCCCCGCGCCCTCGATGCTGCATTTTCGCGGCGGCCGCGAAGCGATCTCCGCGCAAGTCTATCCCCGATTGGAGGATTTCTACGCCGACCTAACGGCCGCTTACCGCGACGAAGTCAACGATCTCGCCAAGCGCGGCTTGCGCTACCTGCAACTCGACGACACGAATCTGGCCTATCTCTGCGATCCCGCGATCCGCGAGCGCACGCGTGCGCGCGGCGACGACCCCGACGCGCTGGTCCAACTCTATTGCAAGCTCGTCAACGACGCGATCCGCGACCGGCCGAGCGACATGGTCGTCACGGTTCATCTCTGCCGCGGCAATTTCAAGAGCGCGTGGGTGGCGCAGGGCGGTTACGAGCCAGTAGCGGAAATCCTGCTCAACGAAATGAAGATCGACGGTTTCTTTCTCGAGTACGACGACGAGCGCTCCGGCGATTTCGCACCGTTGCGCTTCGCGCCCAAGGGTCCGACGATCGTGCTCGGCTTGATGTCCTCCAAGCACGCCGCCGTCGAGTTCAAGGACGAGGTCAAACGCCGAATCGACGAGGCGGCGCGCTACGCCCCGCTTGAGCAATGCGCGCTCTCTCACCAATGCGGGTTTTCCTCGACCGCGCACGGCAACGATCTCACCGAGGCGGACCAGTGGAAGAAGCTCGCCCGTTGCGTCGAAGTGGCGACGGAAGTGTGGGGAGGCGTCTAGAGCCGGCGGCGATTGGAGTGAATCTGAGCCAGAACGGGTTCCGATCAGGTGGAACCACGCTGTCATCGCCGAGCTCTGGCGCCGCCCGCGCCCGACAACAGCAAAACAGGCGCAAAGGTTGACGACGCCGGCGCTCGGGGCGCCGGCGAACGCTCATTGGCAATGGGCGTCGTTTCGCCAGCGGAGAAAGGTGTAGGATTGCTTTCGAAACGACGTCGAAGTCTCGCGGGTCAAGCCGCGACGGTCGCGTTCTCCGGCGGTCGCAGTTCGTCGGCCAGCAATTCGTCGATCGGCTTCGGCCTGCAATAGCGGAAGCCCTGCAGGTTCTGGCAGCCGGCGAGCTTGAGCAGCCGCGCCTGCTCGTCCGTCTCGATCCCCTCGGCTGTCACCTGCATGTCGAGCCCGTTGGCGAGATAGACAACGCCGGTCACCAATACCTGCGCCTTGGCGTCGACGCCGATCCGCGACGACAGCGAGCGGTCGATCTTGATGCCGCTGAAGCCGTAGGTCTTGAGATAAGCGATGCTGGTGTAGCCGGCGCCGAAGTCGTCGAGCACGACATTGGCGCCCATCGCCTTGAGCGAGGAGATCGCGGCGGCCGCGCGCTCCGGATTGTCGATGAGATAGCCCTCCGTCACCTCAAGGCACAGCCGCGGCGCCGGAAATCCGGTTTCCGACAGGATTTTCGCGACCTCGCTTTCGAACGCCGGATTGCGGAATTGCGCCGGCGATATGTTGACGCTGAGGCTGATGCCGTCGCGGTCGCGAAAATCCTCGCAAGCCCGTCGCAGCACGAATTGTCCCAGCCGATCAATCAACCCGTCGGCTTCGGCGGCGGGAATGAAATCGTCCGGCCCCAACGCGCCGCCGGGCCGGCGCGGCCAGCGCGCCAGCGCCTCGACGGAGACGATGGCCTTCGAGCGGGCGTCGACGATCGGCTGATAGAACACTTCGAACTCGTCGCGCTGCAGCCCCAGGCGGATTTCGTCGTTCAAGGCCGATAGCTGTCGGCGCTCGGCGTCGAGGTCGAACGAATAGAGCTGAACGCCGGGCTTGCCGCTCGCCTTGGCCTGATGCATCGCAACGTCGGTCCGGCGCAGCAGCTCCTGTCCTTCGCATTCGCCGCTCATCGCCGCCGCGACGCCGATGCCCGCGCCGACGCTCACCGCGCGCTCGCCGACCGCGATCGGGTGCGACAGCCGTTCGCCGACGGCTTGCGCGAAGGCCAGCATCTGCGTCTTCGCCTCGGCCCCTGAGACCACCGCGGCGAATTCATCGCCGCCAAGCCGCGCCATGAGCGCGCCCTGCGGCAATTGCTGGGCGAACGCCTGCGCCACGCCGACGATCAGGGCGTCGCCGATCTCGTGCCCGTAGACATCGTTGACGATCTTGAAGCGGTCGAGATCGACCAGCGCCATGGCGACCTCGCACTCTTCGCCGCGCGGTCGCATCAGCTCCCTCAGTTTGGCGATGAAGGCGCGGCGATTGGCGAGCCCTGTCAGCGTGTCCTGATTGGCGAGCCGGAAGTTTTCGTCGCTGAGCCGCAGCGCCTCGTCGTGCTTTTCCCTGAGCGCGCGCTGCGAGACCACGAGTTTCGCGAAATCGCGGTAGTTATGCATGATCGTCGCCACCATGCCGACCGAGACGAACGCGAGATTGAGCGCATCGGCGCGGAAATTTCCCTTGTCGGCGATGAAGAAAAACACGCTGTAGGGTCCGACGCCGATGGCGGCGACGCTGAGCGCCGCCGGCCGCAACTGGGTCAGACAGAAGGTGCAGCCGATCATGGTCAGCGCGAGGAAGAAAACGACCTGCATCTTCGCGTAGGGGTCGCCATAGGAATACAGCACGAAGCCCCAGAAGCTGAACAGCCCCGTGAGCCCTGCGGCCAGCCATGTCGTTGCGCGCATCATGCGCAGGGCTTCGGCGGCGGGAACGGGATGGCCGCCCCGCCGCCACCAGACCCAGCCGCGCGCGACGCAGAACGCCACCAGCACGCCTGGAAGATAGAGGGTGATCCAATGATGCCCGAACCTTACGAAAGTGGAGATGATCGAAAGGGCGTTCACCGTCAGAATGAGATAAAGCAAGGGTATCTGCTTTATGAACACACGATACTGCGCTTCGACGAGGTCCAGGTCGTCGCCGGGCACGGTAAGCAAGTCGCGCAGCGTTTTCAGGTTCGGCCAGCGCACGTCGTCGCCTCAGCTTGGGTCAAAAACCCGGCAGGTGTGGTCTGCCTCTATGATCGTAAACAGTCGAAAATCAGTTAAAGGTTCCACAATATTTTCTGGATATACAACGTTTTTCGAAATCTTTACTGAGTTTCCTGTGGGGATTCGCGCCGCGACAGCCGTCAAGCCGCGCCTTTCCTGGCGTCTGCGCAACGTGCTAGAGGTCGACGGATGACCGAACCGCTGCATCGGGCCGAACCCTATGCCCGCGAGGCCGCGGCGACTGTGCAAGACGCCGCCCCAGGCCGCATCGTCCTCGACGTCGCGCTGTTCTATCCACGCGGCGGCGGCCAGCCTGGCGACCGGGGCGAACTCGTGCGCGCCGACGGTTCCCGCATCGCCATCGCGGACGCGATCTACGACGCCGACCGCGCCGGAATTCTGCTGATCCCCGCCGAGGGCGAGGCTTTGCCCGCGCCCGGCGAGCGGCTCACGGCGCGGCTCGACTGGACGACGCGCTACGCGCGCATGCGCGCCCATACCGCTCTGCATCTATTGTCCGTCGCGCTGCCTTACCCCGTGACCGGCGGCGCGGTCGGCGAGGGGGAAGGGCGGCTCGATTTCGATTCCGGCGAGGCCGCGTTCGACCGCGCCGAAATCGAGGCGCGGCTCGCGGAGCTCGTGGCGACCGACGCCGCCGTGACGACGCGCTGGATCAGCGACGCCGAACTCGAGGCCAATCCCGGCCTCGTCAAGACCATGAAGGTCAAGCCGCCGACGGGGACCGGCCGGGTGCGGCTCGTCGAGATCGACGGCCTCGATTTGCAGCCGTGCGGCGGGACGCATGTCGCGCGCCTTTCCGAGATCGGCCGCATCGAAGTGGCGGGCATCGAGAAAAAGGGCAAGCAGAACCGGCGCGTCAGGATCAGGTTGTCCGCCCCGCGCTAGCAACGTTGATCGCAGGCGATCAGGCCGCTTCGTAGACGAAAATGCGCGCCCGGATGCCCCCTTCCTTGAGGGTGAACGGCCGAAACGGCTCGCTTCGCTCCCTCAAGCGCCACCGTCCCTCGGACTCCAGCCGATCCTGACGTTCCCGGAAACCCCGCTGTTCGTAGATGTCGTCACGGACGTTGAAAACCAGCACGCCCCCTTTGCGCGTCACACGGATGAGTTCGTCGAAGCTCGAATGGGGAGCATGACCTTCGGTGAACACGCCGCTGGAAATGACGGCCGCGAAATGGCGGTCCGGGAAGTCGAGCTTTTCGCCGAGGATCATCTTGTCGAGGCTGTCATAGACGCCTAGCCGCGCCGCGTGCGCCAGCATCGCCCGCGAAAGGTCGATGCCGACGAGGCGGTGATATCCCAGCACTTTGAGGCAATCGCCGGCGACTCCGGTGCCGCATCCGGCGTCAAGAATCGGCGCCGCGTCCCTCGGCGCGTGGCGCGCAAAATAGCCCGCGCACATCTGCGGCATTCGAAACCCTGCGGCGGCGTTTTCAAAATCATAGCTGTCCGCCCAATCGGCGTAGCCTTTCTCCAATTCGTCATTATTGGCGGCCGCGAATACTGTCGCCATCGCGGCGCTTTCGGCTTTCGGCGTCATAGCTTTCCTCCCTACAAAGACTTGATGGCCGGGGCATCGCCGAGCGCCGACCCGAGCGATCGCCGGCGGCCAGAAATCAGGATCACCGTAACCCAATTCGGCACGCCGCCTCAAACATTGCGCCGCTCCGCCGCGGCGGGCTAAAAACGGCTTCGGCAGCGGAGCGCATATGAGCAACGACGAACCCGGCTTTTCGACCCTCTCCATCCATGCCGGAGCGCGGCCGGACCCCACGACCGGCGCCCGCATCACGCCGATCTATCAGACGACCGCCTTCGTGTTCGACGACGTCGATCACGCGGCGTCGCTGTTTGGGCTTCAGGCCTTCGGCAACATTTACAGCCGCATCACCAACCCGACCTGCGCGGTGTTGGAGGAGCGAGTCGCCGCGCTCGAAGGCGCGCCGGCGGCCTTGGCCGTGGCCTCCGGCCACGCCGCGCAGATGCTGGTGTTTCATACGCTGATGCGGCCGGGCGACGAATTCGTCGCCTCGACCCGGCTTTACGGCGGTTCGATCAACCAGTTCAACCACGCGTTCAAGAACTACGATTGGCGCGTCAAATGGGCCAATCCCGACGAGCCCGACAGTTTCAAAGCCGCCATCACCGACAGGACGCGGGCGATCTTCATGGAGTTGATCGCCAATCCCGGCGGCCTCGTCTGCGATGTTGACGCCATCGCTGAAATCGCCCGCGATGCGCGCATTCCCCTCATCGTCGACAACACGCTCGCCACGCCCTATCTGTTCCGCCCGGCCGAGCACGGCGCCGACATCGTCGTCCATTCCGCGACAAAATTCCTCGGCGGGCATGGCAATTCGATGGGCGGAATCATCGTCGATTGCGGTTCGTTCGCGTGGCTCGGCGATGCGCGCTATCCCATGCTTTCGGCGCCGCGGCCGGAATACAACGGCATGGTGCTGGCCGAGACGTTTGGCAATTTCGGCTTCGCCATCGCCTGCCGCGTACTGGGCTTGCGCGATCTCGGGCCGGCGCTGTCGCCGTTCAACGCATTCCTCATCCTCAATGGAATCGAGACGCTATCGCTGCGGATGCGCCGGCACTGCGACAATGCGCTCACCGTGGCCAAACACTTGGCAAGCCACGACAAGGTCGGCTGGGTCTCCTACGCCGGTCTGCCGACCAACAAAGATCATGCGCTCGCGCAAAAACTCTGTCCGCGCGGCGTTGGCGCCGTGTTCACCTTCGGCGTCAAGGGCGGCTGGGAGGCGGGGATCGATCTCGTAGCCAAGCTGAATTTGTTCAGCCACGTCGCCAATATCGGCGACACGCGCTCGCTGGTGATCCACCCGGCGTCCACCACACACCGCCAGTTGTCGGACGCGCAAAAGATCGCCGCCGGCGCCGGGCCGGACGTGGTGCGGCTGTCGATCGGGCTCGAAGACGTCGAGGACTTGATCGCCGATTTGGATAGGGCGCTGGGCTGAGGTTCGATTAGACCGCGAAATTCGGCAGCAGCCGCAGCGTTTCCGACATCGACAGCCTTCCGCCCTTTTCCTTGCGGCGGATGAAATGCACTGTCCCCTCGGGCGCGATATGGGTCACTCCGGCCTCGGCCGTCGCCAGGTTGAACGCCCAGTCCTCGTGGCCGAGCCCGGCCTCGAGCGAATTGGCGCGAAACAGAAAGCGCCGGTGCAGGTCGGCGCTCGCGAAACTCGCGCTCGTCCAGAAATTGCCGGCGCGCAGCAGGATCAAGTCGACGGCGTCCGTCTCCAAGTCCGGATGGGTCCAGACCACCGGCGGCGCGTCGCGGCTGAACACGTAGTTCAAGCGGGGATGGGCGATGATGTCACGCCCCGCGCGCGCCCGAACCGCCTCGGCGGCCCGTCGCAGCCAAGATCGCCCCATGAGATCGTCGCCGTCGAGGAACGCGACGAACGCGCCCTGGGCGCGCTCGACCCCGAAATTGCGGGCCAGCGCGGGGTCGCCGCAATCGCAGGTCTCGACTCTGAACGGCCCCGCGAAGCAGGCGAGCGCGCGCTCGGTCGCGGCGTCGCCGCGATCGAGCACGGCGAGAATTTCGCAACGCAAATCCGGCGCTGCGGCAATCGCGGCGGCGGCGCTGCGCAGCGCCGCGATGGCGATGCGGCCTTCGCGGTGCAGATTGACGACGACGCTGACGTCCATCACGCAGCCCCCGCGCGAAACGTCAGCAGCCGTTCGACCGCACGCGCAAACGCCGCTGGCGTGTGCCGTTCGCCGATGCGCTGTTGCAGGCGCCGGGCGCGCGCGATCGCCTCCTCCGGACGCGCCAGCGCGTCGCTTATCGCCTCGGCGAAGGCGCTTGCGCCGGCGTTGCGCGGGATAAGCCAGCCGGTGGTCTCGTCGATGAGTTCGCCGACACCGCCGACGTCGCGGGCGATGACTGGCAGTCCCGCCGCGCCGGCCTCCAGCACCACGTTCGGCAAGCCCTCCCAGCGCGCGGTGTGCAGGAACAGCGAGGCTTGATGGAGCGGCAGTTCGGCGAAGTCGTCGAACGCGCCGCCGACGCGGAAATTGCTCGGCCCCGAAGCGTCGTCGCCGCCGAAAGCGCAGATATCGACGTTCGTCAGGAGCCGCGCCGTCTCGATGGCGACGTCGAGCGCCTTTTGCGTGGTGAACCGGCCGGCCCAAAACACCTGATGGCGCCGGCGCTCGCCTTGCGCGAGATTGGCGAAAGACTGCTCCGCGGCGCGGTAGAGCCGCTCGTCGACGGGCAACGGCAGCACCGCCAATTTCGCGAGATCGACGGCGTCGAATGCGTGATCGGCGGCGAATTCGGAGATCGTGCGGCCGTTGTCGCTGACGAGCGCGTCAAGGTTGTCGATCGCCCGCCCGAGCCGCGTCCATGCGTAGCCGGCGCGCCGTCCCGCGTCGTCGTAATCGTGGCAGAAGGCGAAGCCGTAGAGGCGCATCCTCGGCCGCAGCGCGTGGCCGTATTTCTCGATCGCGTCCCAGCCGAAGCGGCTGTTGACCACATAGAGATGCCGGCATTCGGCGAACCTCAGGAAGTTGCAGAAAGCCGCAAATGTGTCGTGGCGCTCGTCGAGATAGCGGGCGACCCGCGCGACGGTGAGCCGGCGTGTCGGCGGCGCCCAGTCGAGCGCTTCCAGCGCGTCGTCCTGCGTGCAGACGATCAGCACGCGCGCTTCGGCGTCGTTTTCCAGCAGCGCGCGCGTCAAATGCAGCACGGCGCGATCCGCCCCGCCGCGCTTCAGCCAAGGCGTGAGAATGACATGGGAGTAGGCCAGCCGCCCCGCGGCTTGGACGAGGCAGCGGTAGAGCCGCAACTCGCGCCGGACGATGTCGTATCCGGGAAACACTGGCGTCGCCAGGGGATCGGCGAACGGCTTGACGATATCGGGGTCGAGGCCGGCCGCCGCCTCAATGTCCGTTACGACCGCGCCGAGCGGGCCGCCATGGGCCGACGCCTGCAACCCCGAGGCTTCGCCGAAAAGGACGTAATGGACGAGCGGGTTGAGCCCTTCACTCTCGGGATAGCGGCGTCGATAGGCGGCGCCGTCGAAATCGGCGCTGGGGTTGATCAGCTCGGGATCGCTGGCGAAATATGCGAGCAGCGACGGACGCTGGTCGTTCGGCCGCAAGCGCCGGAGCTGCGCGTCGAAAAAATCCGGATCGAACAGCCGATGCGGCGTCAGTTCGGCTCCTCGCGATTGCAGATAAGCGATGAGCGGATCGCCGCCGAAATCCGCCGCGAGCTGCGACTTGACGAGCTTGAGATCGAAAAGCGGGTGCGGATCGCGCTCCTCGCGGTAGCCGTGGGCGAGATAGTGGCGCAGTTTGTTAGCGCCGGCCGCCGCCACATCCGGGTTGCGTTCGGCGTAAAAGGCGGGATCGAAAAGCGGATGCGGCGGAACCAGCGCGGCGTCGCCCTCGCGCAGATAGTGCTCAAGCGGATCGGCGTCGCCGAGCGAAAGCCCGCGAGCCGCCAGCGCGTTTGAATAGAAGGCCGCGTCGAACAGGCGCGAGAGGCAGGCTCTGAGGGCGGGATCAACGGCCGGAGGAGGATCAGGTTCGACCGGCTTCGGCCCCATGACGGGTGTGGATCTCAGTCTCACGGGGTCGTTTCGCTCTCGGACGCGACCTTCGCGCGAGCCGCTCCTGGGTTGTCTATACGGATAAGCCGGGCAGACGCAACAAATGCGCGCCGCCGCCTCAGCCTTGCATGATGACCCCGCGCATCGTTCGCTCCATCGTCAGGCCGACGAGGATCGACACGGCGGCGAAGCCGAGAAGGTAGGGCTTGTCCAACAATTCGTTGAGGCCATAGCCTTCGTAGAAGGCCGACCGCATCCATTCGACGCCGATCAGGATGGGATTGAAGGACAGCCAATAGCGTGCAGTCTCGGGCAATTCGTCAGGCACCATGACGACGCCCGAAGCGATCCAAAGAATGACCTGGAACAGCGAGAACGGCGTGAACCAGAACGGGAATATGCCGACGATGACGCCGTTGACGATGCCGAAGCCGAGGCCCAGCGTGAAGCACGCGAGCATGGCGTACATGGCTTCGATGGGCCGCGGCGGCCAGACATTCACTCCCATCGCCGTGAGAATGAAAACCGTCACGATCACCACGACGGCGGCGTTCAGCACCTCCAGAATCGCGCGCGCAATCAGGATGTCGCCGACCTTGACGATCGGAAAGCCGATCAGCGGCTTGTTCATCAGAACGCCGAGGGCGACGAAGCGCGACATGTAGTTGAAGCACATGAACGGGACCAGCCCGGTGGCGAAGAACAGCGGCGCGCTGTCGCCGTAGGGCGACGGTCGGCCGAGCGCGCCGTTGATGAGAATCAGGATGAAGATATGCGACACCGGCCACATGATGGCGAGGATGAAGCCGAGCGCGTTG
>CAWIEP010000021.1:0-25211 GCA_963835115.1 uncultured Pseudomonadota bacterium | reverse complement strand
GGATGAAGCGCGTGCCGCGCGGCCGCGGCGGCAATTGCGCCTGCGGGAAATTGACCGCGCCGACGGTGGAGCCGTTGTCGCGATAGTCGATCAGCTTGCGCGCCACCTCCTCGCCGATGCGCTCCTGCGCTTCCTCCGTCGAGCCGCCGACATGCGGCGTCAGGATGACGTTTTCCAGCCCCTGCAACGGCGAGGCGAAAAGCTCCGCGTTGGAGCCAGGCTCGTGCGGAAACACGTCGACCGCCGCGCCGCGCAATTTGCCCGACCGCAACGCGGCGGCGAGCGCGTCGACATCGACGACGGTGCCGCGCGCGTTGTTGATGAAATAGGCGCCCGGCTTCATCGCCGAAAATCTCCGCCGCGCCGATCATGCGATAGGTCGCCGGCGTCTCCGGCACATGCAGGGACACGACGTCGCTCTGCGCCAGCAGGTCGTGCAACGATGCGCTCGGCTCGGTGTTGCCGTGGCGCAGCTTGTCGGTGTGGTCGTGGAAGATCACCCGCATGCCCATCGCCTCGGCGAGATAGGAGAGCTGCGAGCCGATATTGCCGTAGCCGACGATGCCGAGCGTCTTGCCGCGCACCTCGTGGCTGTTGTCGGCCGACTTGTCCCAGCCGCCTCGATGCGCCGAGGCCGAGCGCGGTAGTATGCGCCGGAGCAACATGACGATCTCGCCGATGACCAGCTCGGCGACGCTGCGGGTGTTGGAGAACGGGCGCGTTGAACACGGGCACGCCCAGCGATTCGGCGGCGTCGAGATCGACCTGGTTGGTGCCGACGCTGAAACAGCCGACGGCGATGAGCCGATCGGCGGCCTCCAGAACCTGTCGGCTGAGTTTTGTGCGCGAGCGGATGCCGAGTATATGCACGCCCTTGACGGCCTCGAGCAGCGCCTGGCCGTCGAGCGCCTTCGGCAGCCGTTCGAGGTTGGAATAGCCGATCTGGCTGAAGCGGGCGACCGCGCTGTCGTTGACGCCCTCGAGCATCAAGACGCGGATTTTGTCCTTGGAAAGGGAAAGCGCGGGGGCGTCGGTCACGGGGGCCTCGGGCGATTCGGTTCAGCTGCCCTCCCGTGCGGCGGGGATCGTAAGGCGTCAATAAGATTTCGCGGCGCCTATCTCCATCAGATTGCGGTCTCGACGTCGCCACGCCGCGCCGGCTCCATCGCCAATCTGACGCCCAGTCCGCGCAGAACCGCGTGTACGATTTCGAAACTCGGGGGCCCTTGGCCGGACAAGGCCGCCACGAGGCCGTCGCGCCCGATCCCGGCCGCCGCGGCGACTTGCGCAAGCCCCCGCGATTTGGCGACTTCGGCAATAGCGGCGAGAAGCACGCGGGAATCTTCCTCCTCCGCCGCCGCGGTCAGGTACTCCGCGATCACTTGCTCGTTGTCGAGGTGTGAGGCAATGTCGAGCGTGGCGTATTCATCGTTCATTTACGTTCGCTCCGAGGCTCTTGGCCATCTTTTTTGCCGCTTCAATATCTCGCAGCTGCGTGGACTTGTCGCCGCCGACCAGAAAGACATAAATCGCGATGTCGGTTCGTGTGTAGTATAACCGATATCCGGGCCCAAAGTGTATTCGCATTTCCGAGACGCCCGCGCCGACCGGCGTGCAATCGCCAAAATGGCCCTGCGAGGCGCTCGTCAGGCGGGTTAGGATTTGCGCACGGGCTTTCTGGTCGGTGAGACGACGAAGCCACGTTTCGAACCTTGTGGAGCGGATCAGAGTGAGCATGGCCCCAATCGTGCGTTAGAATTGGCGACGGTCTGTTCGGCTCAGGTCGCGAGGAATTGGAAAAGCAATATATTCCGGCTTGCCAAACTATCGGTTTTGGCCACCACGATGTTATCGATCCGCCTCGGCTCGACAAGAGTTTCTACGTCTCGCAGGAAATCGGCGGAGTCGATTCTGCTGGCGGGCGGCGCCTCGCTTTTGTGCTTGTCGCGAAAGGCTGTCCGCCGCTTCGCTCACCTCCTATGATGCGCCGTCTGCAACCCGTAGACCGGCGTTGCAATTCCGGCCTGCCGCGCCTTCAGTTGCAGCGCCAGGAATTGCGAATAATGGCGCGACTGGTGCAGGTTGCCGCCGTGAAACCATAACGCTTCCTGCTGCGTCGGCTTCCACATGTTGCGCTGCTCGCCTTCCCAAGGGCCGGGGTCCTTGGTCGTGTCGGAGCCGAGGCCCCAGCATTTGCCAACTTTGTCGGCCATCTCACGGCCGCAGATGTCCTCGACGAAACCGTTCATCGAGGTGTAGCCGGTGGCGTAAACGATCACGTCAGCGGGGATCACGCGGCCGTCGTGGAGGCGGACCCCGTCGGGCACAATCTCCTCGACCTGGCCGGACACCAGCTTGATCTTGCCGTCGATGATGAGCTGCGACGCCCCGATGTCGATGTAATAGCCGGAGCCGCGCCTGAGATATTTCATGAACAAGCCCGACTCGTCGTCGCCGTAATCGAGCTTGAAGCCGACCTTCTCCAGCGCGGCGTAGAACTTGGCGTCGACCTGGCGGATCTTGTCGTAGACCGGTTTCTGGAAGGTGTGCAGGATGCGGTAGGGCAGCGAGGCGAAGATCAGGTCGGCTTTGTTGGTCGTCATCCCTGAGCGCACCGCGCGCTCGGAATAGAGGTCGCCAAGCCCGATCTCCATCAGCGAATCCGAACGCACGATATGCGTCGACGAGCGCTGGATCATCGTCACGTCGACGTCGTTCTCCCACAGCGCCGCACAGATGTCGTGCGCGGAATTGTTGGAGCCGATGACGACGACCCGCTTGCCCTTGCAGGCGTCGGGGCCGGGGTGTTTCGAGGAATGGTGCTGATCGCCCTTGAAAGTCTCCATACCCTTGAATTTCGGCATGTTGGCCTTCGCCGACATGCCGGTGGCGAAAACCAGCTGTTTGGGCTTCAGCGTGATCGTCTTGCCATTCTGCTCGACGGTGACGGTCCACTCCTTCGTCTTGGCGTCGAACTCGGCGTGTTTGGCGGTGGTTGAGCCCCAATAGTTGAGCTCCATCACCTTGGCGTACATTTCGAGCCAGTCGCCGATCTTGTCCTTGGGCGAGAACACCGGCCAATTTTTGGGGAAATCGATATAGGGCAGATGGTCGTACCAGACGGGATCATGCAGGCAGAGCGACTTGTAGCGGTTGCGCCAGGAATCGCCGGGGCGCGTGTTCTTTTCCACGATGAGCGTCGGCACGTCGAGCTGCTTCAGCCGCGCGCCGAGGCCGATCGCGCCCTGGCCTCCGCCGATGATAAGGCAATAGGGTTGCTCGCTATGGCCGAGCGTTCGCCGCCTCTTCCTCGCGCCGCTCCTTCCAGGTTTTGCCGTGTCGGTTGATGCCGTGCTTGGCGCCGAGAGGCCGCGTAAAGCCCTGAGGCTCTTCGTGGCCTTTCAGCTCCACCAGCGTCGTCAGCAGCGTCCAAATTCCGCCGGAACTGGCTCGCATCAGGCCATAGCCGCGTCCGGCCTCGGTCTCGAAGGTGAACCACGCTTCCAAGACGCCGCCCGCATCGGTGACGGTTTCGTTATCGGCCAGCGCCCAGTTGCGCGGCTTTACGCGGGGCAGACAGGCGCGCAGCATGTCCTTGATTTCGTCGCGGCCCTCGACCGTCTTGATGTTCCAGGTGAACGAGACGAGGTCGCGCCAATAGCTTTCGGGGGCGAACATTTGGGCGGCGGCTTCGGCGTCTTCGGCGACAAGCGCGGCTTCGAACTTGGACAAGACGGCTTGCGCGCGGGATTGCGGGGTCGTGTCGAGCATGTAGTCCTCCCTTGTATTCGCCGTGTCGACTTGTTTGGGCTTTCGGGCTTCGCGACGCCGTCGACATTCACGGCTTCAGCCTAAACGGTGGATCGGGTTCGTCCAGCGAATTTTCGCACAGGCTTACGGCGTTGACGTTTGTTTGCGCTCGCGAGCCGATTTGCGCGTGGCGTGACGTCTTTTTGTTCCAACGGGGCCGCATTTCTCGCCAAAATTTTCATGCGGATCCGTCCTGTGCTTCCCTAGCGGCCGACTGGTTGAAATGCTATCCCAAAGTAAAGCGATTCGACGTGGATACTTAGGGGGCCAATATCCATGCCTGGCACGACTTATACCGACGATGATGTCGTCTCGTTCAACTACTCCGATGGGTATTTGCCGTACTCCGGCCTGATCGCCGACGCCGCCGGCGATCTGTTCGGGACGACAGAGTTTGGCGGCGCGAACGGTTTCGGCGAGGCGTTCGAGATCAAGAAGGATTCCAGCACTCCGACGGGCTATGCATCGACGCCCATTGTGCTGGCGTCTTTCACGAACGCCGGCGGCTTCCCGATCGGCGGCCTGATCATGGACGCCGCCGGCGACTTGTTCGGCACGAATTCCTTCGCCGGCGGCAATGGCAAGGGCGAGGTGTTCGAAATCGCCAAGACGTCGACAGGTTTCGACGCTCCCGCCGCGGTCGCCTATTTTTCGGGTGACGGCGCTTCCGGAACCGGGGCCGAGCCCACATCCACCCTGATCGACGACGCCGCGGGCGACTTGTTTGGAACGACGGTGCAGGGCGGCCTTTACGACGATGGGGTGGTGTACGAGATCGTCAAATCCGGGGGCGTATACGCCTCGACGCCGACCGTGCTGTTCAGCTTCGACGACGCGCCCGGCAATACGGACGGCGGCGGACCTTTTGGCGGATTGATCCGCGACGCCGCCGGCGACTTGATCGGCACGACCAGGACGGGCGGCGCGGGCGGCGAAGGCGAAGTGTTCGAACTCGTCAAGGACGACAGCTCCTCGACCGGCTACGACAAGACGTTGACGGTGCTTTACAGCTTCACTGGGGACGCGCACGGCGGCTCTCCAGACGACACGCTGATCACGGACGCCAGCGGCGATCTGTTCGGCACCACCTATTCCGGCGGTGCGACCGGCCATGGCGTGGTGTTCGAAATCGCCAAAACCGTTAGCGGTTACGCGTCGACGCCTACGGTGCTCGCGTCGTTCGACGGCATCGGGACCGTAGCCAACCCCGGCGACGGGCAGGGCCCCGACGACAAGCTGCTTATGGACTCCAAGGGCGACCTTTTCGGGACGACCGCGCACGGTGGCGTCAATGACGACGGCGTCGTGTTCGAGATCGCGTACGATAGCACGACCGGCTACGCTGCGACGCCCACCGTGCTCTTCAGCTTCTCGGGAACCGACGGCGCCAATCCCGAAGCCAACCTCATTTTCAACAGCGCCGGCGACCTCTTGTTGACGACCTCGGCCGGCGGCGCCAATGGCGATGGCGCGGTCATCGAACTGACGCCGCACAACGCCCCCTGCTACTGCCGCGGCGCGCGCATTTTGACCGAGCGCGGCGAAATCGCGGTCGAAGACCTCGCCATCGGCGATCTCGTCATCACGGCGTCGGCCGAACTCCGGCCGATCGTCTGGATCGGCTATCGCGAGATCGAAGTCGCCCGCCACGCCTTCCCGGTGGAGATCCTCCCCGTCCGCGTGCGCAAGGGCGCGTTCGGGCAAGGCCTGCCGCATCGCGATCTCTGGCTCAGCCCGCAACACGCCGTCTATCTCGGCGGAGTGCTGATTCCGATTGTCCAACTCGCCAACGGCGCCAGCGTCGCCCAGATGCGCGTCGAGACGGTCTCTTATTTCCATGTCGAGCTGGAAAGCCACGACGTGCTCTTGGCCGAGGGGCTGCCGGCGGAAAGTTTCCTCGATTGCGGCAGCCGGTCCGGATTTTCCAACTGCGAAGGCTTCGTCGAACTGCATCCGACGTTCAAGCCGCTAAATTGGGACGACGCTTGCGCGCCGTTTATGCAGGACGGGGAAGAGGTGGAAGCCAACAGGCGGCGTCTGCTGGCGCAGGCGGAGAGGCTCGGATTCGAGCAAAGTTGCGATCCCGGCCTGCACCTTCTCGCCGACGGCGAGATCGTCTGGCCGGAAGAGCGCGACGACGGCTGGCGTCATTTCGTGGCGCCGGCGAACGTTCGTTCGCTGAAACTGGCGTCACGTAGCTGGCGCCCGGCCGATGCGGGAGCGAGCGGCGACAAGCGCCATCTCGGCGTGGCGGTCGCGGAGGTTTTGTACGACGGCCGAAATATCGATCTCGCCGCGTTGGAAGCGGGTTGGCATCCGCTGGAGGCCGAAGACGGCCACGAGTGGCGCTGGAGCGACGGTTCGGCCTCGCTGCCCGTCGGCGGGCGACAGATTTCTGTGCGGCTCGTCGGCGAGCCGCTCTTTTGGGTCGAGGCGAACGCCGGTTCCGCTGGGGTTTTGCGAGAGGCCGCCTGACGCTGGAGACGGCCGCCGAAGCGCCGGGAACGAGCGTTTCGTCGTTGACTTCAAGCCCCATTTATGCCACCCGCTCGCTGGCGGGTTCCCCCGCGCCGGATCGTCCGATGTCGCGCATCGTCAAACCGACGACGAAAACGCGGACCGCCAAAGGCGGGACGAACGGGTAGACGCGCCTCCGCTCCGGACACCTCCCCCGGCGGGGCGCCGGGGTCGACGGCGGTCGAACGCGAGGGGAGGGGCAGGGGTTTTCAATATGTCAGGCTTCAAGGTCGCGGTCGTCGGCGCCACCGGCAATGTCGGTCGCGAAATGCTCGCCATTCTCGCCGAGCGGCGTTTTCCCGTCTCGGAAGTCGTCGCGCTCGCCTCGACCCAGTCGATCGGCAGGGAAGTCTCGTTCGGCGACAGGACGCTGAAGTGCAAGGCGCTCGACCACTACGATTTCTCCGGCGACCGACATCTGCCTGATGTCGGCCGGCGGCGCGGTGTCGAAGGAATGGTCGCCACGGATCGGCGCGCAGGGCTGCCTCGTCATCGACAATTCCTCGGCCTGGCGGATGGACCCCGACGTGCCGCTGGTCGTGCCGGAGGTCAACGCCGAGGCCGCCAAGGGCTTCAGCCAGGAAGTACATCGTCGCCAATCCGAACTGCTCGACCGCGCAACTCGTCGTCGCGCTGAAGCCGCTGCACGATCACGCCAAGATCAAGCGCGTCGTGGTTTCGACCTACCAATCCGTCTCCGGCGCCGGCAAGGACGCGATGGACGAATTGTTCTCGCAGACCCGCGCGGTGTTCGTCTCCGATCCGGTCGAGCCGAAGAAGTTCCCCAAGCGCATCGCCTTCAACGTCATCCCGCAGATCGACGTCTTCATGGACGACGGCTCGACCAAGGAAGAGTGGAAGATGGTCGCCGAAACCAAGAAGATCCTCGATCCCAAGATCAAGCTGACCGCGACCTGCGTGCGCGTGCCGGTGTTCATCGGCCATTCCGAGGCGGTCAACGTCGAGTTCGAGAACCCGATCACCGCCGACGAGGCGCGCGAAATCCTGCGCGAGGCGCCGGGCTGCCTGGTCATCGACCGGCGCGAGCCCGGCGGCTACATCACGCCGCACGAGGCGGCGGGCGAGGACGCGACCTATATCTCCCGCATCCGCGAGGACCCGACGATCGACAACGGCCTCAATCTCTGGGTCGTCTCCGACAATCTGCGCAAGGGCGCGGCGCTCAACGCGATGCAGATCGCCGAAGTGATCGTCAATCGCGGCTGGCTGAAGCCGAAGCGGGCGGCGGCGTGAGGGGGGAGTGGACGCGGCGCGCCTTGCCAAGAATCGGCCGCCGCGATCAGGAAAGTCTGGCGAGGTTATTGATCGTCGGGGCCTATTGCGGCTTGTCAGGTTTCAGGCCGATGGCAAGGAAGCCGTCCACCGCTGCGGGTTTCATCGTGAAACCGCGAGTCCGATCGTCGAAGTCGGCGAGGATGCCGGAATAGAATTCATTGCGCCGTTTCGCCGCGAAGGGTCCCGTCCAGAGTCGGCCCTTTCGCTTACTGCAAATCTTGCCGAAGTGCAGCTGCTAAGCAAGGCCCTTCCAGCCAAGCGTTTTGGTCAACGCTGCTGACGTCCGCCCAGGAAAGTTGAGCAACGCCTGTACGACGCGGCGCTCGAAGTTGGAAAGCGGAAGGGTCGTAAACGCCTCGACGACGCGATGCGTCTCGTCGATAGGGGCGGATGGTTGAGCGGCGGCCTCCCTTTGTCGCATATCGGCCTCCGAGAACTCGAAAACGTGCGGAAGATCAAACCTATCTATACTTCGTAACGTGGACGCAAGTCAAAGCAATGTCAGGGTCGCATAACGTCCTTTTCATGCAATGCGTCTAAACGCCGTCCATATCAGCCGCAGCCGCCAAAGCCTCCTCACCCCATTGGTTCAGGCTCTTCCCGGCCAGTTGCGCGGCTAGGGCCGCGCGAGCGTGAACCTCGGGGGAGATGCGAAACATGACGTTGCCGGAATAGGGCTTTTCCGGCGCCTTCCCCGCCCGTTCGCAAGTCGCGACATAATCATCGACTGCGTCATGGAACGCCTTGGCGAGATTCGCGACGCTGTCGGCATGAAACCCGACAACGTCGTTGATGCCGGCCAACCGCCCGACGAACAACCCGTCGTCGCCGTCAAATTCAACGCGAGCGTAATATCCATTGTAGGACATGGTGTTGATCGCCGTCATGGCGCTACTCCGATCTTGGCGAGATAGTCGCGCGCGTCGCGAACTTGGTAATGTTTGGCCTCTTTTGTAGGGTGGGGCCGATGGAAAGAGGCGACGACCCCGTTTTTCTCGAACCGGGCCCGGGAGCTGTCGCCCTCGATGACACGGCAACCCACGGCGACGAGTAGGCTTTCGATCTCCGCCCAGACGAGTGTTCCCGACGTGGGCTTGGCGAAGACAGCCGAAAGCGTGGCGCGATGCTTGCAATTCATGCAAGCACTTAGGGCGAGATCCAGCAATTTGCAAGCGAAACGCTAGCACAGTTCGCCGCCGGAGGGTTTGAGCGCGGCAAGACGACATTCGACCAGTTGCGAGTCCATCTCACTACGTCGGCAAGCACGCGCTTCTCGCTTTCCGCCGCCGAGCGTGATAACCGGCGGCCCTGCTTCGAAAAGCGGCGCCGTCCGCACGAGTTCAAGTCGTCATGAGCGATATTTTCCAGGAAGTCGACGAGGAGGTCCGGCGCGATAAGGCGCTGGAATTCTGGACCAAATACCAGAACGTCATCCTCGCGGCGGCAATCCTCGTCGTGCTGGCGACCGGCGGCTATCGCTTCTGGCAATATCGCCAGACGCAGGCGGCGGAGGCGGCCGGGGCGGCGTTCCAGGACGCGATGCGCCTCGACGCCGACGGCAAGCCGGACGAAGCGCGCGCCGCGCTCGATAAAATGCAAAGCGCAGCCCCGCAGGGCTATGCGCATTTGAGCCGTTTCATCGACGCCGCGCTTGCGCTGAAGAAAGACCCGAAGGCGGGCGTCGCCGCCTACGATGCGCTCGCCGCTGACGCTTCGCTCGACCCGCTATTGCGCGACACCGCCAAATTGCGCGCGGCGCTGGCGCGGCTCGACGCAGGTGATGTCGACGCCGCCAAGGCGGCTCTGGAGCCGCTCGCCGCGAGCGGCGCCTATCGCGAAACCGCGCGGCTCACGCTCGCTTCGCTTGCGCTCGCCGCCAAGGATTATCCTGGCGCCGCCAAATGGCTCGACGAAGTGATCGGCGATGTCGCAGGCGCCGCAGGCCGACCGCCGCACCGCCGAGACGTTGCTTGGCCTCGTCGCCTCGCAGTCGCCCGCGAGCTTGCGAAAACAGCCTTGATCGCAAAAGTCGCCATTATCGGCCGCCCGAATGTAGGCAAGTCGACGCTGTTCAACCGCCTCGTCGGCCGAAAGCTTGCGCTGGTCGACGACCAGCCCGGCGTCACGCGCGACCGGCGCGAGGGCGAGGCGAAGCTCGGCGATCTCGAATTCACCATCGTCGATACGGCGGGCCTTGAGGAGGGCGATCCGGCCTCGCTCGCCGGCCGCATGCGGGCGCAGACCGAGACGGCGCTAAGCGATTGCGACGCGATCATGTTCCTCATCGACGCGCGCGCCGGGGTCACGGCGGCCGACCGCCATTTCGCGCAGGCGCTGCGCCGCGTCGACAAGCCGATCCTGCTCGTCGCCAACAAGGCCGAGGGCGCGGCGGGCCGCAGCGGCATTCTGGACGCCTACGAATTGGGCCTCGGCGAGCCGATCGCGCTCTCGGCCGAGCATGGCGAGGGCACCTCCGACCTCTACGAGGCGCTGCGCGCCGTGTTGCCGGAGCGCCGCATTACCGACGAGCCCGAGCCCGAGGTCGGGGAGGCGTCGCTGGGCGAAGACGAAGACGGGCCGCCGGTCGATCCGACAAATCCGCTGCGCATCGCCGTGCTCGGCCGCCCGAACGCCGGCAAGTCGACGCTGCTCAACCGCATCCTGGGCCAAGAGCGGCTGCTGACCGGCCCGGAGCCGGGCCTGACGCGCGACTCCATCGGGCTCGACAGCGCAATGGCGCGATCGCGAGCTAAAGCTGTTCGACACCGCGGGGCTGCGGCGCAAAGCGCGCGTAGTGGAAAAGCTCGAAAAGCTCGCCGTCGCCGACGCCTTGCGCGCGGTGCGGTTCGCCGAGGTCGTCGTTCTGCTGCTCGATGCGACGATCCCGTTCGAGAAGCAGGACCTGACGCTCGCCGATCTCGCCGAGCGCGAGGGCCGGGCGGTCGTCATCGGCCTCAACAAATGGGACCTGGTCGAGAACAAGAGCCTGGCCGCGCAGGAACTGCGCGCCGAGGCCGACCGGCTGCTGCCGCAGTTGCGCGGCGTGCGCGTGATCCCGCTTTCGGGCCTGACCGGCGCGCATCTCGACAAGCTGCTCGAAGCGGTGATCCAGACGCACGAAGTCTGGAACAAGCGCATCTCGACCGGCCGGCTCAACCGCTGGCTCGCGCCCGTCATCGAGGGGACGCCGCCGCCCGCGGTCTCCGGCCGGCGGGTCAAAATCCGCTACATGACGCAGCCGAAATCGCGGCCGCCGTTCTTCGTGCTGTTCGGCAATCAGGTCGACGCGATCCCCGAGAGCTACAAGCGATTTCTCGTCAACGGGTTGCGCGAGACGTTCGGATTTCAGGGCGTGCCGATAAGGCTTTCGATGCGCGGCGGCGGCGAGAACCCGTATGCGGGCAAGCGCAAGGCGTAAGGTCTCGACACCGCCGCCACGCGGGGTTAAGCCCGCGTCAGGGAGTGCGCTCATGGCTCATATCGAGATCGTTCCGGCTTCCGGCCGCGTGGTCGTGCGCTGGCGCGGTCATATCGTCGTCGACACCGCGCGCGCGCTCGAATTGCGCGAGGGGTCATACCCGCCGGTGCTCTACTTGCCGCGTGAAGACGCCGACATGCGGTTTCTTACGGCGAGCCCGCGCCACACCACTTGTCCCTGGAAGGGCGAGGCGAGCTATCTCAATCTTCACGACGAAAGCGCCAGCGACGACAACGCCGTCTGGACCTATGAGACGCCGAAGGCCGGCGTTGAGGCGATCTCCGGGCATCTCGCGTTCTACCCCGACAAGGTGGAGATCGCGCGCCTTGCCGAGTGATCAGCTCCCATGTCCACCGACAGTTTCAAAGCCGCGCGCGACCTCCTGCTGGCGCTGCGCGACAATTACGAATTCGCCCGCTCCGGCTTCCAGTGGCCGAAGCTCAAGCGCTTCAACTGGGCGCTCGACTGGTTCGACGCCGAACTCGCCAAGGGCGATCCGGCCGCAAGCCCGCGCTCAAAGTGCTCGGCGAAACCGTCGAGACCCTGACCTTCGCCGAACTCTCCGAGGCCTCGGCGCGCGCCGCCAACGGCTTGCGCGCGCTCGGCGCCAAGCGCGGCGACCGGCTCTTGCTGATGCTCGGCAACACGCCGGCGCTTTGGATCGCCATGCTCGCCGCGATGAAGCTCGGGGTCATCGTTATCCCGGCGACGACCTTGCTTGACCGGCGCCGACATCGCCGACCGCATCTCCCGCGGCCGCGCCCGCTTCGTCATCGCCGAGGCGGCCGTCGCCGACCGTTTCGCCGGGCTCGACATCGTGCGCATCGCTGTGCGCGGCTCGGCGCCGGGCTGGCGCGACTTTTCCGAATTGCTGACCGCGTCGCCGAACTTTGCGCCCGACGGCCCGACCGGCGCCGACGATCCGCTGCTGCTGTATTTCACCTCCGGCACGACGGCGCGGCCCAAACTCGTGCTGCACAGCCACGCCAGCTATCCGATCGGCCATCTCTCGACGATGTTCGGGCTCGGGTTGAAACCCGGCGACGTCCACCTCAACATTTCCTCGCCGGGCTGGGCCAAACATGCGTGGTCGAACGTGTTCGCGCCCTGGAACGCCGGCGCCTGCATCGTCGCGATCGACAAGCGCTTCGACGCCCGCGGCGTGCTCGACGATCTCGTCGCGCATGAGATGACTTCGTTCTGCGCGCCGCCGACGGTGTGGCGACAGCTCATCCAGCTGCCGCTCGAAGACTGGCGAGTATCGCTGCGCGAACTGAACTCCGCGGGAGAGCCGCTCAATCCGGAAGTGATCGAGCAGGTGCGGCGCGCCTGGGGCCTCCCGTTGCGCGATTCCTACGGCCAGACCGAAACGACGATGATGGTCGGCAATCCCGTCGGTCAGCGGATCGCGCCCGGCTCGATGGGCCGCCCGCTGCCGGGCTATCGCGTCGTGTTGCTCGACGCCGACGGGCTCGAGGCGGACGAGGGCGAAATCGCGCTGCCCCTCAACTCGCGCCCGTTGGGGCTGATGCGTGGCTATCAGGAAGACGACGGGTCTTTGAGGCCGCTGGAGGGCGAATACTACCGCACCGGCGATGTCGCGAGCCGCGACGCGCAAGGCTATATCACCTATGTCGGGCGCGCCGACGACGTGTTCAAATCCAGCGACTACCGTCTCAGCCCGTTTGAACTGGAGAGCGCGCTGATCGAACACGCGGCGGTGCAGGAGGCGGCGGTCGTTCCCGCGCCCGACCCGGCGCGGCTTTCGGTCGCCAAAGCCTATGTCGTTCTGGCGGAGGGTTTTGCGAGCGACCGCGCGACGGCGCTCGACATTTTTCGGTTTTTGCACGAGCGGCTGGCGCCCTACAAGCGCGTGCGCCGGCTCGAATTCGCGGACCTGCCGAAGACGATCTCGGGCAAAATCCGTCGCGTCGAATTGCGCGCGCGCGAGGCGTCCCTGGCGAAGGCGGGCGACAAGGCCGAGGAAGAATTCCGGATCGAGGATTTTCCGGAATTGCGCTAGATTCGACGGAGCGCCCTTCGCGGTCATCGACCGCCGCTCTTATTCCAACACGCTATTTGCGCAGAGCGGGCTTCAGCCGGTGGCCCAGGGCGCTCGACGGCGGCCCGACTTTGGCGACGGACCCGCGTTGGCTCAACGAGGCGGGGCGGGCCGAACTTCCCGCCCATATGCTCAAAGCGCCCTGGGCGGCTGCCTACCGCGACCGGCGTCGACACTTTACGCATGTGATTGACGTGCACGGCGGATGCGCGCCGACGGTGTCGGCGCCCGGCCTGACGCGCATCGGCGGCGCGGCCGGGCTCGACGTATATCGGGTGGACTGACCTTACATCGCCGTCAGCATGCCGTGGCCCTTCGGGGTCTTCATGCCCTCGCAGGTGCCCTTGGCGACGTACTTCCAATGTCCCGGGTCGTAGTCGATCGTCGAGGTGCCCGCGCAGCTGGTGCCGGCGCCGGCGGCGCAATCGTTCTTGCCGGCGAGCGCGACGCCGTAGCACTTATCGGCGCCGGGTTGCGGGGCAGCGGGACCCGCGTAGGCGGCGGTGGCGAGAGCCAGCGCCAACGAACCGGCGAGCGTGGCGGAAAGAGCAGTTTTCATATCCAAAAACCTCGTGCGTATGGCGAGAAGCGAACCTCTCGGGCTCGCAGAGACCTATTCGTCGGCGCGCCAATGCGGTTACCGTGGCGCGCCATCACGAAGCCGTGAGACCGCCTCACTCCAGCGCCAGCGCGACGAAGCGGACATCGCCCGCGCCGTTGCCGACCAGCAGCAGCGCCGACTTTTTGCCGTTCTTCTTCAACCCGGAGATCGCCGAGGCGACATCGTTGGGCTTCTCGACCGCCTGTTGATTGACTTCCTCGATGACGTCGCCCGGCCGCAGGCCCTTTTCGGCGGCCGGCGAGTTGGCTTCGACGCCGGTCACCAGCACGCCTTTGAGGCCTTCGCGCAGCTTGAAGGTTTTCCGCGCCTCGTCGTTGAGCGGCGATAAAGTGAGGCCGAGCGCCTTGGCGGTGGCGTCAACCTTCGGCGCTTCGGAATCGTTGTCCTCCGCCTTGGCCAACTGCTTCTCGCCGTCCTCCAGCCGGCCAAGGGTCACGTCGAGGTCGACCTCCTTGCCTTTGCGCAAAACCGTGACTTTGGCCTTGGCGCCGACGGCGTCGGACGCCACCATGCGCGGCAGATCCCTGGATTCCTTGACCGGCTTGCCGTCGAATTTGACGATCACGTCGCCGGCGACGATTCCAGCGGGTTTCGCCGGCCCGCGCGGGTCGACGCCGGCAACGAGGGCGCCGTGGGCGTCGTGCAGGCCGAGGCTGTCGGCGATCGCGTCGTCGACCTCCTGGATGCGGACGCCGAGCCAGCCGCGTCGGGTCTCGCCGAATTTCTGCAACTGCTCAATCACCGGCATGACGGTGTCGGACGGCGTGGCGAAGCCGATGCCGATCGAGCCGCCGGTTGGCGACAGGATCGCTGTGTTGATGCCGATGACCTCGCCGGCCAGGTTGAACAGCGGGCCGCCGGAATTGCCCTTGTTGATGGCCGCGTCCGTTTGCAGGAAGTCGTCGTAGGGGCCGGAATCGATATTGCGATTGCGGGCGGACACGATGCCGGCCGTCACCGTTTCGCCGAGGCCGAACGGGTTGCCGACCGCCATCACGCCGTCGCCGACGCGCATCTTGTCGCTGTCGCCGAATTTGACGGTCTTGAACGGTTCCTTGCTCTCGACTTTCAGCACCGCGACGTCGACTTTCGGATCCTTGCCGATGACCTTGGCTTTCAGCTTGCGGCCGTCGGTGAAGATGACGACGATTTCGTTGGCCTCGCCGACGACGTGATTGTTGGTGATGACGATGCCCGAGGGGTCGATGACGAAGCCCGAGCCGAGCGAGGAGGATTTGTGCGGCCGCGGCGGCCCGTTCATGCCGTGGTTCTTGAAGAACTGCTCGAACATGTCGTCGAACGGCGTGCCCTTGGGCAGTTCGGGCGCGGCCTCGCTCTTGTCCTCGATGGTTTCGGTGGCGGAAATGTTGACCACCGCTTCGGCGACTTCAGCCACGAGATCGGCGAGACCGGCGGGCTTGGTCTGGGCCAATAGCGGCGCGGGCGCGCCGGCGAAGCCGACGATCAGCGCGAGCGCAACGGCGCCGCGAGGGAGTGTGCGCATGGAGGAATCATCCTTTGCCATTTCGGGACCGTTGGTCGTTCAGGGGGCGAATGTGTAGGGCGAAGCGGGTTTTGTCGAGGCGGAGAGCGGAATATTGCGACCGGCGGCCGGCCAGCGGCGCCGCAGGCGCCGGCGAGCGTTCGCCAACGGGAGAGCCGTTCGCGCGGCGTTCGTTCACCAAAACAGCGCCGACGCTCGGCGTCGCCCAGGCGCCGCGCATCGCTAAACGACGAACCCCCGCGCCGCCCACACCACCGCCACGCCCAGCGCCGCCGCCGCGACGCCGATCCAGCGCAAATGGCGCGCCTCGACGCGCGCGACGTCCGCCATGCGCTTGCGCATCGGCTCCGTGAACGCCGCCATCGCCAGCCCTTCGATCGCCAGCATCAGGCCCAGCGCCGAGCCGAAATCGTGCATGTCTCGCCTCGTTCACTTGGCTGCCGGCGTCTCCGCGGCGGCCGGCGCTGCGGGGGGCTGCGGCGCGGGCGATGGCGCGCTGGCTTGCGCTTTTGGCGCCGCCGCGAGCGGCGGCGTCGGGGACTGGAAATAGCGGAAGAAGTCGCTCGTCGGCCCGATCACCGCGCGACTGTTCGGCAGCGCGTTCTCATAGGCTTGCATCGAGCGGTAGAAGGCGAAGAAATCCGGGTCGGCGCCATAGGCGTCGGCGAAAATCTTGTTGCGCTCGCCGTCGCCTTCGCCGCGCAATTGCTCGGCCTTCTGCTTGGCGGTGGCCCGCGTCACCACGGCGTCGCGATCGGCATCGGCGCGGATTTTCTGCGCCTGCTGCGCGCCCTGGGCGCGGAACAGCGCCGCCGCCTGCTTGCGCTCGGCCTGCATGCGTTGGAACACCGCTTCCGAATTCTCCTCCGGCAGATCGGCGCGCTTGATGCGGACGTCGACGGTGTCGAGGCCGTAGCGCCGCCCGCCCTTCTTCATCTCATCGAGGATGTCGGACATCAGCTGGTCGCGCTTGTAACGCACGATGTCGAGAATGGAGGCCTCGCTCAGCGTGCGCCGCAGCGCTGAATTGAGCATGCCGCCAAGCTGCGCATCGGCGCCTTCGATCGAGCCGACCGACTGATAGAACAGCAGCGGATCGACGATGCGGTAGCGCACGAAGGCGTCGACTTCGAGCCGCTGGTTCTCCGCCACGAGCACTTCCTGGCGCTCGTTGTCGAGGGCGAGAATCCGCCGGTCGATATAGACGACGTTGTCGACGAACGGGACTTTCATGTGCAGGCCGGACTGGCCGATCACGTCGCCGACCGGCTGGCCGAAACGCAGCACCAGCGCCTGTTCGGTGG
The DNA here is from genome assembly GCA_963835115.1 of uncultured Pseudomonadota bacterium. Lineage (GTDB taxonomy): Bacteria > Pseudomonadota > Alphaproteobacteria > Rhizobiales > Beijerinckiaceae > Roseiarcus. The sequence goes on along the minus strand of CAWIEP010000021.1, from coordinate 8,618 downwards.
GATCGACGGTGAACAGCGCCAGCCGCAGAATCAGCACAAGCAGGCCGAGCGCGACGATGACGCCGATGCCGAAAGCGGGGCGGTTCATTTGGCCGCTCCCGTGGGCGCGGGCGGCTCGACGGCGATGTAGGGCACGGGCGCCGAGCCGGACTTCGTGTCCAGAATCGTCTTCGACATCGGCCCGAGCACCTTTTCCATCGTCTCCAGATACATGCGCTCGCGCGTCACCAGCGGGGCCTTCCTGTATTGCGCGTAGACCAGATCGTAGCGCGCGGTCTGGCCCTTGGCGTCGAGAACCGACTGCTGTTTGTAGGCTTCGGCCTCCGCCACGATGCGCGAGGCGGAGCCCTCGGCCTCGGGCTTGATCTGGTTGGCGTAGATCTCGGCCTCGTTGACGGCGCGTTGCTGATCCTGCTGCGCCGCGGTGACGTCGCGATAAGCGGAGACCACCTGCGGCGGCGCGTCGAGCAACTGCAACTGCACCTGCTCGACGCGCACGCCGATCTTGTAGCTGTCGAGCACTTTCTGCATGCGGTCGCGCGCGTCCGGCTCCATCTCGCGACGGTCGCTGGTCAAAATGCCGTCGATGGTCTTTTGCCCCACGACTTCGCGCATGATGCTCTCGGCCACCGATTTGACGGTCTCGCGCGGGTTCAGCACGTTGAATACGAAATCCTCGGGATGGGCGGCGTCGATGCGCCAGTTCACCCGGAAATGCACCTGCACGATATTCTTGTCGCCGGTCAGCATCAGGCTCTCGGAAGGCACGTCGCCGCCGTCCGAGCGATAGCCGATCTCGGTGATCTGCTGGTCCTGCACCGGAATCTTGATGACCCGGCCGACCGGCCACGGCCAATTCTCGTTGAGGCCGGGCTGCGAGCGGCCGGTATAACGGCCAAACACCAGATTGAGCGCGATCTCGTTGGGCTGCACGGTATAGAACGTGCCGAGCGCCAGCCACAGCAGCGCCAGCGCCAGCACTATCGCCAGCACCGCTTTGGCGCCCACGCCTCCGCTCGGCAGGCCGCGGAAATTCTTTTGCAGGCGTCGGATGGCGTCTTCAATGTCGTTGGGACTCGGCGCCCCGCCGGGGCCGGAGCCCCACGGTCCCTGGCCCTTGGGTTGCCACGGACCGCCTTGATTGTTCCAGGACATGCTGCCTCTGTCGCGGCCAAGCGGCCGCAGGCGGCCTTATAGGGGAGGCGGGCAGTGCGGGCAACGCCGCTCCCGTAGCGTCACTTGCGCGCCCGCGCCGCCGCCGCCAGCGCCACCGCGACGCGGGCCGGCAGTGCATAAGGCGAGGCCGGCGGCGGGGGCGGCGGCGCTTTCGCGCGCCCGGCGGGACAACCGATCCGCCAGCGCGCTTCCCAGCGCGCCCCAAAACGCGAATCTCAGGATGATCGATACGGCGACGGGCAGCGCCAGCGGCGCGCTCATCCGCCCGTGCCAGCCGAACAGCGCGACCGGCACGGTCAGTTTCGCCGCGAATCCCGAGGCCAGCATGGCGAGCGCCAGCGAGAAGACGGCGCCTCGATGCGCGTCGACGACCAGATGAGGTTCGGCATAGGCGCTGAAAGCGAAGGCGAAGGCGCCCAGGACGGCGGCGATTTTCAAAATGGCGACGCGACGCATCGCAAACTCCCGCAATGGCTGTCGGGACCGTAAATCCCGCGGCTCTACAGGCGATTTCGCGAATAAGCGCAATTTTAACGAACGCGCGGACGCCGCGGCTGGGCCACCCCTGAACGAGAAGCCTGTCGAAACTTTCGATCCCGGCTCGGCCGCCCCTTGACCTTGCTTTACGCGCATCGCATCACCGCTCCCGCCGATGCCGATGCTCTTCCTTGCCTTATCCCGTCATCGACCCGGTGCTCGTGCATCTGGGGCCGCTGGCGATTCGCTGGTATGCGCTGGCCTATATCGCGGGCCTCGTCGCCGGCTGGGCGCTGATCCGCCACGTCGTCGCCGACGAGCGCTACTGGCGCGGCGCGCCGCGGCCGAGCGCCGAAAGCATCGACGATCTCCTGGTTTATTGCGCGCTCGGCGTCGTCATCGGCGGCCGGCTCGGCAAGGTGCTGTTTTACGATCCCGGCTATTATTTCGCCCATCCGCTCGAAATCCTGATGGTCTGGCATGGCGGCATGGCGTTTCACGGCGGCATGCTCGGCGCGCTGGCGGGCGTGATTCTGTTCGCGCGCCGCTATCACGTCGCCCTGGCTCACGCGTGCTCGATCTCGCCTGCCTCGTCGCGCCGATCGGGCTTTTTCTCGGCCGCATCGCCAATTTCATCAAGCCCGAGCTTTGGGGCCGGCCGACCGACGTCCCCTGGGCGATGGTGTTTCCGGGCTCGCGACGGGCTGCCGCGACATCCGAGCCAGCTCTACGAGGCGGCGCTCGAGGGCCTCGTCAATTTCGTCATGCTCTGGTTTGCGCTGGCGCGCGGCGGCGGCCTCAGGCGTCCGGGCCTGTTGACGGGCGCTTTCGGCGTCGATCTATGGCCTCGCGCGCATCTTCTGCGAATTCTTTCGCGATCCCGATCCCGATCTGGAGAGCCTCGGCGGCGGTCTGACGATGGGCATGGTGCTCTCCGCGCCGATGGTCGTCATCGGCCTCGGCCGTGTTCGCCTGGAGCCTTCGCCGGGAGCCGCGACCCGCGCATGAGCGAGCTCGAGGCCCACATCAAATCGCTGATCGCCGAAGAAGGGCCGATCTCGGTCGAGCGCTACATGGAGATGGCGCTCGCCCATCCCGAGCACGGCTACTACATGAACCGCGATCCCTTCGGCGCGGCCGGCGATTTCACGACCGCGCCGGAAATCTCGCAGATGTTCGGCGAGTTGATCGGGCTGTGGTCGGCCGAGGTCTGGACCATGATGGGCCGGCCGGACCCGCTTCGCCTGGTCGAACTCGGCCCCGGCCGCGGCACGCTGATGAGCGACGCGCTGCGCGCCGCGCGCATCGTGCCGGAATTCCGCGCCGCGCTCGACGTGACGCTGGTCGAGACGAGCCCGACGCTAGCCGAAATCCAGCACGAGACGCTGCTGACCGCCGGCGCGCCGATCGCCTGGGCGCCGTCGCTCGCCGAGGCGCCGGAAGGCCCGGCGATCTTCATCGCCAACGAGTTCCTCGATGCGCTGCCGGTGCGCCAATATGTGCGCAGCCACAACCGCTGGCGCGAGCGCGTGGTTTGGGTCGACAAGGGCGGCGAGCTCGCCTTCGCGCCCGGGCGCCAGCCTGAGCCGTTCATCCAGGCGCCGGGGGAGGAGGGCGACATCCTCGAGACCAGCCCGTCGGCCCACCGGCTGGTGTACGAGCTGGCCGGACGGCTGGCGCGTCAGGGCGGCGTCGCGCTGTTCGTCGACTATGGCCACGCCATCACCTGCATCGGCGACACGCTGCAGGCGGTGCGCGGGCATCGCATGGTCGATCCCCTGGTCGAGCCCGGCGAGTGCGACATCACCGCGCATGTCGATTTCGCGGCGATGGCGCGCAGCGCGCGCGCCGCCGGCGCGGCGGTCTATGGGCCGATCGACCAGGGCGATTTCCTGCGCGAGATCGGCATCGACACGCGCACGCAGGCGCTCGCGCGAGCGCACGCCCGATCGGGCCGAGGAATTCGAGCAGGCGCGCCGGCGGCTCGTCGGCAAGGACGTCGGCGAGATGGGCGCGCTGTTCAAGGCGATGGTCGTCGCCAACCGCAATCTGCCGGCGCCGCCGGGTTTCGAGGGCGCGCGGTGAGCGCTCTGCATCGCCGCCGCGCTCGAACTGCCGGGCGTGCGCCATGCGCTTTTTCACCCGCGAGGGCGGGGTCAGCCGAAGGCGTCTACGCCTCGCTTAACGGCGGCGTCGGCTCCTCGGACTGCGGCCGAGGCGGTCGCCGAGAACCGCGCGCGGATGGCGGCGGCGCTGGGCGTCGCGCCCGAGCGACTGCTGGTCCCATATCAGGTGCATTCGCCCGACGTCGCGACGGTCGCCGCGCCCTGGGCCCCGATGCGCGGCCGCGCTGCGACGGGATCGTTACGGCGACGCCGGGGCTGGCGCTCGGCGTCACCGGCGCCGATTGCGGCATGATCCTGTTCGCCGACGCGGAAGCGGGCATCGTCGGGCGCGGCGCATGCGGGCTGGAAGGGCGCGCGCGACGGCGTCGTCGAGGCGACGGTCGCGGCCATGACGGCGCTCGGCGCGCACCGCAAGCGGATCGTCGCCGTCCTCGGCCCATGCATCGCGCAAGTCTCCTATGAGGTCGGCCCGGAATTCGTCGAAGCCTTCGCGGCCGATGCCGAGGCGCCGCGCTTTTTCGTCGAAAGCCGCAACGCCGGCCGCTCGATGTTCGATCTGCACGGCTATATCGGCTTGCGCGCGCGGCCGCGCCGGCGTCGGCGCGTTCGTCGATCTCGGCCTCGACACCTACGCCGACGAAGCTCGCTTCTTCAGCTATCGCCGCAGGACCCATCGCGGCGAAGCCGATTACGGGCGGCTCGTCTCGGCCATCGCCCTGGTTTGAGGCCGGAACCGAAGCGGCGTGATCGCGTTGCCTTTTGGGTCCAAGTCGGGGTGTCCAATTGCCGAAGTCTGACGACGCCGACGCCTCCTCCATTCACGGCCGCCGGGAATTGCCGCGCGTCTTCGTCGACGGTTACGGAGAGGACGTTCGCACAAAGGACGGCTATTTCGGCGAACTCGTCAGCAAAGGCGCCTTGAAAAAGCTGCTCGCCGATTTGCGCGGCGAGCTCGCGGAAGGCGCCGGCGATCCCATCGAGGACGAACCCGAAGAGATCACGCGCGGACGCATCGACAAGCTTCTCAAAGACGGCGAGGCGGCCCAGGCCGGCGTGATCGTCAGCGTCGTCGAGAAGTTCGCGCAAAACATCGCCGAGGTCGTCAAGGCGCTCATGCGGCTCAAGAGCTGGCGCGGGGTCGAGCGCATCGTCGTCGGCGGCGGCGTCAGCGACAGCCGGGTCGGCGAACTCGCCATCGGCCGCGCAAATGTCCTGGTGCGCGAACTCGGCAAGGATTTCACGGTGCAGCCGATCCGCCATCACCCCGACGAGGCGGGCATTCTCGGCGCGGCGCAATTGTTTCCCGACAAGGTTCTCAAGAATTGCGAGCACATGTTGGGGGTCGACATCGGCGGCTCCAACTTCCGCTGCGGGCTGATTGCGTTGAATCGCGAGGCGGACCGGAGCTTGCGCAAGGCGGAAGTGGCTGGCCATCAGTTATGGCGTCACGCCGACGAGAAAAACGCTTCGCTCGACGCCTGCATGGAGCGCCTGGCGGCCATGTTGCGGGAGTCGCTGAAGTTCGGCGACAAGCAGGGCCTGAAACTCTCTCCGCTCGTCGGCGTCGGCGTACCCGGCACGGTGTTGGAGGACGGCGGGCTGGAGGGCGGCGTGCTGAACCTGCCGGGCGACTGGAAGAGCCCCGCCTTCAATCTGCCGTCGCGGCTGCGTCAGATGATTCCGGAGATCGGCGGCGAACCGACGCAGGTTGTCCTGCACAACGACGCCGTCGTTCAGGGTCTCAGCGAGGCGCCGTTCATGGCCGACGTCGAGCGCTGGGGGGTGCTGACGATCGGCACGGGACTCGGCAACGCGGTGTTCCGCAACAAGGAGATCAAACGCAAATGACGGGTCCCGATTTCGGCGCGCGGCGGTTCGTCGCCCTCGCAACCGACTATGACGGCACGCTCGCCGAAGGCGGCGCCGTCAGCGCCGAGACGCTCGCGGCGCTCAAGCGGTTCAGCGCCGAGAAGGCGACGCTCATTCTCGTCGACCGGACGCGTATTGCCGGAGTTGAAGGCGGTGTTTCCCGCGCTCGCCGTTTTCGATCTCGTCGTCGCCGAGAACGGCGCGCTGCTCTATTGGCCGAAATCCGGCGAGACGCGGGCGCTTGCGGCTGCGCCGCCCCGGGAGTTCGTCGAAAAACTCGGGCGTCTCGGCGTCGGCCCCGTGTCGGTCGGCCAGTGCATCGTCGCCACCTGGGAGCCGCATGACGCCGCCGTGCTGCATGCGATCAAGGACATGGAGCTCGACCTCTCGATCATCTTCAACAAGGGCGCGGTGATGATCCTGCCGACCGGCGTCGACAAGGCCAGCGGTCTCAAAGCCGCGTTCGCGGCGCTCAACGTCGCCGCGAGCGAGACTATTGCGTTCGGAGATGCGGAAAACGATTTGCCGTTCCTGAAACTTTGCGGCTTCAGCGTCGCTGTCGGCAATGCCCTGGACTCGGTCAAACAGGCCGCCGACTGGACGACGCAGGCGCCGCGCGGCGCGGGCGTGGCCGAACTGCTCGACCAATACTTGGCGTTCGAGAAGACCGCCTAAAGATCGGGCGCGCGCAACGCTGCGAGAATTTCATCCGACAATGTGGGGTCGCTGGCCGCCACGCTGCGCGCCAGCGTCAGGGCGCCGACGAGCGCGGCGAACGTGCGGATCGCCTCCTCGCGCCCTCCGCCGCCGGCTTTGGCGAACGCATCCAGATACGCAGACAAGCCGCGCGCGTACGCGTCGCGAACGGGCGCGCTCTTTCGTGAGACGTCGCTGGCGAAGGCGACCATAGGGCAAGCGGCGGCGGCGGCGTCGCGCGCTTGCGTAGAGACATAGCGCTCGCAATAGTCCGCGAGCCGCGCTTCGCGCGCCGTGGGGTCGCTGTCGGCGGCGATGTCGGCGACGCGCGCGACCGACTTGTCGAACACGCTCGCGCACGCCGCCGCCTCGACTTCGTCCTTGGAATCGAAATGATTGTAGAAGCCGCCGTGGGTGAGGCCCGCCGCAGCCATCAGTTCGACGACGCCGACGCCGTCAAATCCCTTTTCGCGAAACAGCCGCGCCGCTTCGGCGACGACGCGCTCGCGGTTCTCCGCCGCTCTCTGTTTCGTGATGCGCATGCTCAAAATCCGCTTGACTAATGATGATGTCTATCATCATAAGGCCGAGGTTGCAAGGAGCCCCAGATGTTCGCCGCCGCATTGTCCCGCCGCCTCGCCGAGCGGGGTTTTCATTATGGCTGGGTTATCGTCGCCGTCACTTTTCTCGTGGCGCTGACGACCGCCGGGGCCATGGGGCTGCCCGGCGCGCTATTGCGGCCCCTCCAGCGCGAATACGGATGGAGCGAAGCCGACATTTCGAGCGCGATGGCGCTCCGCATCCTTTTGTACGGGCTAATGGCTCCATTCGCCGCCGCGTTGATCGAGCGCTACGGCCTCAAGCGCGTCATCCTTTCCGCGATCGTCCTGATCTCGACGGGACTGGTCGCGGCGATGTTCATGACCAAGCTTTGGCATCTCGTCGCGCTGTGGGGCGTCCTGGTCGGGCTTGGCACAGGAATGACGGCCCTGGTAATGGCGGCGATCGTCTCGACGCGCTGGTTTGCCCAGCGGCGTGGGCTTGTGGTCGGCATCCTGAGCGCGAGTTCGGCGACCGGCCAGTTGGTGTTCCTGCCGCTCGCCGCGGCGATCGAGTTGCGTTGGGGTTGGCGCGCCGCGCTGATTCCGACGATCGTGGGCCTGGCTCTGGCGGCGCTCGCCGTGGTCCTGCTGATGGCCGACCGTCCCGCCGATCTCGGCCTGCCGCCGTTCGGCGCCAAGGCGCTTGCGCCGCAGCCGCTCACGACGCCCGCCTTCTCGACGCCGTTCCGGGTCCTGCGCGAGGTTGCGCCGAACCCGACGTTCTGGGTTCTCGCCGGAACTTTCTTCATCTGCGGATTGAGCACTCAAGGGCTCATTCAGACCCATTTCATCGCCTTCTGCGGCGATTTCGGCATCGCCTCGGTGACGGCGGCGTCGATGCTGGCGCTGATGATGCACGGACCGTTGTCGGCGACGTGAAGGACCGTCCCATCCTGGACGTTGGTCCGGGCGCCGACGGTGATGGGCGCCAATCGCCGCGCAGGACGCAGCCGTACCAGACCGAGGCGTCGTCGGCCAGCCGGACGTCGCCGACCACCGCGGCGCCGGGCGCGATGAGGACGCGCGCGCCCATCGAGGGCAACAGCGCCAGGTAGCGGTCGAGAACCGCGCGCGGGAAACGCCGCCGCAGCTCCTCGATGCGGGCGTCGAGCGCCTCGGCATCCGGCGACGGCCCCTCGACCACCTCGACCGAATCGGCAATCGTCGCCACGAACGGGCCCTTCGTTCCGCCTGCGCGCCTAGGCGCTGATCAGCCGGAGCTGCCGCAGCCGGGCCGGCTGCTGGATGTTGATCGGCTGGTTGTTGGAGAAGCAGGCGTCGCAGAACCCCCCCTGCCCCTCTTCGCGGACGCCGTTCACGGAGGCGAACAGCCCCTCGAGCGAGAGGTAGCCGAGTAATCGGCGCCCACGTACTTCCGGGATCTTCCTCCGTCGTGTGCGCCGAGGCGATGAGCTCCTCGCTGGTCGGGGTGTCAATCCCGTAGCGGCAGGGGCCGACCGTGGGTGGGGAGCTCATCCGCATGTGCACCTCACGGGCGCCGGCGCCGCGAATCATCCCGACAATCTTCTGTGACGTGGTGCCGCGGACGATGGAGTCGTCGACCACCACCACCCGCTTGCCGGCCAGCACCTCTCGCACGGGCGACAGCTTCAGCTTCACGCCGAAGTGTCGAATCTGCTGGGAGGGTTCGATGAAGGTGCCACCGCGATTC
>CAWIEP010000020.1:0-34623 GCA_963835115.1 uncultured Pseudomonadota bacterium | reverse complement strand
GAATTCGCCCGCATCCGCGCGGCGGCGGCGGAAACCGCGCGGGTCGGCCTCGAATGCCATGCCGGCCACGGCCTCGACTACGACACGGCGAGGGCGATCTCCGCGCTGCCGCAAATCGTCGAGCTCAATATTGGCCATTTCCTCGTCGGCGAGGCGATCTTCGTCGGGTTGAAAGAGAGCGTCCGGTTGATGCGCGCGGCGATGGACGAGGGGCGAAGGTGATCCTCGGCATCGGCAGCGACCTCTGCGACATCAAGCGCATCGAGCAGACGCTAGCCAAATTCGGCGAGCGTTTCATCGCGCGTTGTTTCACCGAGATCGAGCGCAAGAAGAGCGACCGGCGCGCGGAGCGCGCCGCTTCCTACGCCAAGCGCTTCGCCGCGAAAGAAGCCTGCGCCAAGGCGCTCGGCACCGGCCTCAACCGGGGCGTGTTCTGGCGCGACATGGGCGTGGTCAATCTGCCCTCGGGCCAGCCGACGATGCGGCTCACCGGCGGCGCGGCCGAGCGGCTGGCGGCGATCACCCCTGCGGGGCGGATCGCCTTCATCCATCTGACGATCACCGACGAATATCCGCTGGCGCAGGCCTTCGTCGTCATCGAGGCGAGAGACGGATAGAAGGCGCAAACTTACCCGCGAAGTTTCGCCTAAGCGACGCCGCGCCAGTCAAATATTGACCAAGCTCGCCGCGAAACGCGATTTCGGCGGCCCAATCGCTTGCCGGCCGACGCGCGGCTTGGCATGACGCATCATGCCGGAAAAATCCCCGCGCCTCATTGAACCGCTCACCCACGCCGACGGCCTCTGCCGCTGCCCTTGGCCGGGCACCGACCCGCTCTATGTCGCCTATCACGACGAGGAATGGGGCGCGCCCGAATGGGACGACCGGGCGCTGTTCGAGAAGCTGATCCTCGACGGCTTTCAGGCCGGCCTGTCGTGGATCACGATCCTGCGCAAGCGCGAGGCGTTCCGCGCCGCGTTCGACGGCTTCGACCCCGAAAAGATCGCCCGCTACGGCGAGCGAAAATTCGAGGCGCTGATGGCGGACCCCGGCATCGTGCGCAACCGCGCCAAGATCGAGGCCGCGCCCGCGCTCGCGCGCGCCTCTAGCTCGATTTGCAGGCGCAGGGCGGCTTCGCGCGCCATCTCTGGAGCTTCGTCGACGGCCGGCCGATCGTCAACCGCCCGCGCAAGACGCTCGCCGACATTCCCGCGCGAGACCGCGGAAGCGGAGGCGCTGTCGAAGGACCTCAAAGCAGCGCGGCGCCAATTTCGTCGGCCCGACGATCGTCTACGCCTTCATGCAGGCGGTCGGCATGGTCAACGACCATCTCGTCGACTGCCACCGCCACGCGGCCTGCGCCGCCCTCGGCGAGCGCCGCCGTGGTGAAGCGGAGCGCCGCGCGCCTGGCAGCGCATGCTGTCGGGCCGCCGGCTCGACCTGATCGACCCCTCGCCGCTCGACGTCGAGATCGCCGACATCGCGCACGGCCTGGCGCGCGTCGCGCGCTGGAACGGCCAGACGCGCGGGGCCGGAGATCTTCTCCGTCGCGCAGCATTCGCTGCTGGTCGAGGCGATCTTTGGCGCGCTCGCGTCCGGCGCGCCACGCGCGGCGCGGCTGGCGGCGCTGCTGCACGACGCGCCGGAATATGTGATCGGCGACATGATCTCGCCGTTCAAGGCGGCGATCGGCGGCGACTACAAGGAGATCGAGCGCCGGCTGCTCGCCGCGATCCTCATGCGCTTCGGCCTGAAGCCGGTCCTTGCGCCCGATCTCGCCAAGGCGATCAAGGCGGCCGACCGCGAGGCCGCCTTCTATGAGGCGACCGACTCGCCGGCTTCGCGCTCGAGCGAGGCGCGCAAATTCTTCGGCGCCCCGCGTTGCCTTGAGCGATTTTGCGCCGTATCTCGAAGCCTTGGCGGCCCGAGGAGGCGCAGGCGCGGTTCCTCGGCCGCTTCGCCGAACTCGACGCCTGGAGGAGGGGTCATGCCGCGACTGCATGTCTGTTCGCTTAACCTGATCGACGGGAAGTCGCCCGCACCGGCGCGCGCTCGCTGGTGACGCTGCTTACCCCGGGCACGCCGGTAACCCGGCCGGCCGAGATCGCCGAAGCGCGGCATCTCAACATCGCCATGTCCGACATTCTCGATCATCTGCCGGGACAGGTGCGGCCGGAACTGCATCATCTCGACCCGTTGCATTTCGTTTGTCGACGACTGGGATCGGCGCGAGCCGATGCTGATCCATTGCTTCGCCGGCGTCTCGCGCTCGACCGCCTCGGCCTATATCGCCGCGTGCCGCCTGTCGCCGCACCGCGACGAGCACGAGATCGCGCGGAGCTTACGGGCGGCCTCGCCGACCGCGACGCCGAACCTGCGCTTCGTCGCGCTCGCCGACGCGCGGCTCGGGCGCGGCGGCCGCATGGTCGCGGCGATCGAGGCGATCGGCCGCGGCGAGAATGCATGGAGGGCGAACCGTTCACGCTGGAGCCGTGAGGGGGGATATCCGCGGCTTGCCTGCCGCTATCGCGAGCGAAGCGAAGTCATCCCGGAGATACGAGCCAGTGCGACCTAGCGCTAGTTGGAATCGCGTCGCTCGCCATGACGGAAGACTCCCCACACCCTGGTTGTAACCCTACGACCTCCGGCGCCGTCGCGGCCCCTCCGCCGCCTTGCGCTCCGGCAGCTTGATCGCGCGCGCCAGGTTGTCGAACGAATCGCTGGCGTGCGGAAACGCCATCGCGGCGACGAATTCGGCCTGGAAATTTGGCTCGATCGCGGTCTCGATCTTCTCGATGCGGCGCACCACGTCCTCGATCTCGGCGCGGCCGCCAGGTTCAACAGCGCGATGCGCGCCCCCGTGCCCGCGGAATTGCCGCCGTTGACGACGCGCGCGAGTTCGCAATCCGGGATCAGGCCAAGCGCCATCGCATAAGTCGTGTCGATATGGCTGCCGAAGGCGCCGACCAGCGTCACCCGCTCGGCGGCCCGGCGCCGCGCTTGTCGATCAGCAGTTTGGCGCCGGCGTAGAGCGCCGCCTTGGCGAGTTGGATCGCGCGCACGTCGGTCTGATAGATCAACAGACGCGGCTCGCCCTCGCGCAAGCATATAGGCGAACGAGCGGCCGACCGCCTCGACGCGCTTGGTTTTCTCGACGAGCGAGCCGTCAAACAAGCCGTCCTGTCGGATGACGCCGGACAGATACATCTCGGCGATCGCCTCGATGATCCCGGAGCCGCAGACGCCGGTGACGCCGAGCGCGACGGTCGCCTCCGCGAAACCCGGCTCGTCCGACCAGAGATCGCAGCCGATCACCTTGTAGCGCGGCTCCAACGTTTCGCGGTCGATGCGCACGCGCTCGATCGCGCCGGGCGCGGCGCGCTGGCCGCAGGAAATCTGCGCGCCCTCGAAGGCCGGGCCGGTCGGCGACGAGCAGGCCAGCAGGCCGTCCTTGTTGCCGAACAGGATTTCGGCGTTGGTGCCGACGTCGGCGATCAGCGTCAGTTCGTCGCTGAGATAAGGCGCCTCGGCGAGCGCGACGCCGGCGGCGTCGGCGCCGACATGGCCGGCGATGCAGGGCAGGGTGTAGACATAGCCGCCGGGCGCGATGTTCAAGCCCGCATCTCGCTGGCGCGCGCCTCGTAGCCGCCGTCGATCGTCAGCGCGAACGGCGCGCCGCCGAGCTCGGTCGGGTCGAGGCCGAGAAACAGATGATGCATGATCGGATTGCCGGCGATCGTCACTTCGAGGATCGCCGCGCGTTCGACGCCGGCCTCCGCCGCGGCTTCGCCGATCAACGCATCGACCGCCGCGCGCACCGTGCGCGTCAGCTCCTTGTCGCCGCCGGGGTTCATCATCACATAGGAGACGCGGCTCATCAGATCTTCGCCGAAGCGGATCTGCGGGTTCATCATGCCCTGCGATGCGAGCACGTCGCCGCTTTCGAGATCGCAGAGATGCGCGGCGATCGTCGTCGAGCCGATGTCGAAGGCGACGCCGAAGGCGCGCTCGGCGAAGCCGGGATAGAGCGCGACGATCTCCTCGGCCCTTGCGCACCGCGGCCGTCACCTTCCACTCGCCCTTCGCGCAACGTCTTCTGCAAGCCGCGCAGCACGGCGAGACTCGCGCGCGCGTCTCCTCCACGCCCCATTGCGTCTGCAGCGCCTATTGCAGACGCCGCAGATCGCTCGAGGGATCGTGCATGTCGGGCTCGGCGACCTCGACATAGTGCAGCCGCACGACGGGATCGATTTCGATCGGATGCGTCTCGGCGCGCTTGCGCACGACCTGCCGATGCACCTGGCTTTCGGGCGGCACGTCGACGACGAGATCGCCGCAGAGTCTGCGCCTGACAGCCGAGCCGGCGGCCCGGGCGCAAGCGCGCCGCGCTTGTCGGCATAACGCTGCTCGACGGCGCCCAACGGCGTCGACGTGATCGGCTCCGGAGACGATGCGCGTGTTTGGCGAATTCGCCTTCGGCACTTCGATCTGGCAGCGCCCGCAGATGCCGCGGCCGCCGCAGACGGAATCGAGATCGACGCCGAGCTTGCGCGCGGCCTCGAGCACGCTGGTTCCGTCCTCGAAGTCGCCGCGTTTGCCCGATGGCGTGAAGACGATGCGATGCGACTCAATCAGGCCGCCCCGCGCGCGGCGGCGCCCCTCGCGGCCGCCGCCTCCCCTTCGCCCTCGGGCGGCGGCTCGCGATAGGCCCTGATCCAGGCCATGCAATTGGGGTCGTGGCCCATCACGACGTCGGCGCCGAGGATCGCCTGACGGTCTTCGGGATGCAGCGGGTTCATGATCGCCGACGTCAGGCCGGCGCCGATCATCATCGGCAGGAAGCCGGCGTTGAGGCCGCGCCGGTTGGGCAGGCCGAACGAGAAGTTGGAGGCGCCGCAGCTCGTGTTGACCTTCAGTTCGTCGCGCAGCCGGCGGATCAGCTACATCAGCCGGGCGCCGGCGTCGTTGATCGCGCCGACCGGCATGACGAGCGGATCGACGACGACGTCCTCGCGGGGAATGCCGAAATCGGCGGCGCGCTCGACGATCTTCTTGGCGACCGCATAGCGAACGTCGGGGTCTTCCGAGATGCCGGTCTCGTCGTTGGAGATCGCGATGACGGCGGCGTTGTATTTCTTGACCAGCGGCAGCACGACCTCCAGCCGCTCCTCCTCGCCGGTGACGGAATTGACCAGCGGCTTGCCCTTGTAGACCGCGAGCCCCGCTTCCAGCGCGGCGACGATCGAGGAGTCGATCGAGAGCGGAACGTCGACCGTCTCCTGCACGAGCTTCACGCATTCGGCGAGAATTCTGGGCTCGTCGGCGAGCGGGATGCCGGCGTTGACGTCGAGCATATGCGCGCCGGCCTGCACCTGCGCGAGCGCGTCGGCGACGACGCCGGAATAATCGCCCGCCGCCATGGCGGCGGCGAGCATCTTGCGGCCCGTCGGGTTGATGCGCTCGCCGATGATGACGAAGCGGCGGTCGAAGCCGAGGACGACTTCGCTGCTTGTCTGAGGAGACGCGGGTTTCGGTCATGGGTGTCCCTTAAGGGATGAAAGTGCGTTTGCCGCCTTGGCGGTTCGGCGGTAGAATAGGAAACTATGGAACATTCGCCGCCGCCCCGCGCCGTTTCCGTCGTTCTCAATGTGACGGAGGACGGGCGCATCATCATCCCCGCGCAGGCGCTCGCCGAGTTGGGCGTCAAGGCGGATGAGCGCGTCAGCGCGGCGTTGGTCGATGGCGAAGTCGTGGTCGATACGCTCGACGCCGTCATTAAGCGTGTGCAGGCGGAGGTGCGCCGTCATGTCCCTGAGGGCGTATCTTTGGTCGATGAATTGATAGCCGAGCGCCGCGCTGAAGCTGCGCGTGAGTAGATTTGCGCTCGACAGTTCGGCTCTGATCGCGCTCCTCAATTCGGAGCCAGGAGCCGAAACCGTCAAACGCCTGCTCAACGATGCGGCGCTTTCGACCGTCAACCTGGCTGAAGTCGCCACCAAACTCGTCGATTGGAACATCGACGTTAGCGAATTGTCGAGAGTCGCCGCCGAGGGGAAGGTCGAAATCGTCCCGTTCTCCGAGTCCCAAGCCCGTCTCGCCGGCGAACTGCGCCGACTCACTCGTTCGCGCGGCCTCTCGCTCGGCGACCGCGCCTGCCTGCCGCTCGCGCAGGAGCGCGGCCTGAGCGCCGTGACAGCCGACGCCGCATGGGTCGGCGCCACGTCCGTCCCCGTCGTCCTGATCCGGCCGCCGAAAGCGTAAAACCCCGCGCTCACGCCAAACTCTCCACCGCCTGCATCTTGGAAACAAAATCGCGCCGCCACGGCGAGCGTCCGTCCAGCACGCCGGACTCGTGGACGATCTCCGAGACATATTCCTCCTGGCGATAGGCCATCACGTGTACGCCGGCGACGCCCTTCACCTCGCGCAATTGCTGGATCATCTCGACGCAGATTTTCTTGCCTTCCGCCTTCTGGTTCTTCGCGCCCTCGAGCCGCGTGACGACCTCGTCGGGGATATGCACGCCCGCGACATTGGCGCGCATCCAGCGCGCCGTCTTGGCCGAGGCCAAGGGACCGACGCCGATCATAATGAAACATGTCTCAGGCAAACCCAGATCGCGCGCCACAGCCATAAATGTCTGCAACCGCGGCAGATCGAAGCAATATTGCGTCTGGCAGAACTGCGCCCCGGCCGCCACCTTCTTGGCGAGCCGCAGCGGGCGGAAGTCGTAGGGCGGCGCGAACGGATTCTCCGCCGCGCCAAGAAACACGCGCGGCGGCGTGGTGATTTTGCGGCCCGACAGGAACCTCCCGTCGTCGCGCATGCGCTTGATGACCGAAAGCAGCGAGGTCGAGTCGAGGTCGAACACCGGCTTGGCTTCGGGGTGATCGCCGCATTGCACGCCGTCGCCGGTCAGGCAAAGAATGTTGCCGACCTCTAGCGCCGCCGCGCCCAGAACATTGCCCTGGATGGCTATGCGGTTGTAGTCGCGGCAGGAAATCTGCAATACGGGCGAATAGCCGACCCGCGTCAGCAGCGCGCAGATGGCGACGCTTGACATGTGGCAATGCGCGCCCGAGCCGTCGGTGGCGTTGATCCCGTCGACCCAACCCTCGAAGATTCGGGCGCGCTCGTAGACGTCCTCCGCGTTGGCGCTGTCGGGCGGGTTCAGCTCCGCGGTGACGGCGAATTCGCCGCGGCGCAACACCCGCTCCAGGCGCCCGCGCGAGGAGTGGCCGGGCAAGTCGACGAGCGGCGCGCCGGGATCGGGGCCGATGTCGTGCGGATGCGGCTCGTAGCTCACGTCCGCGCCTCCGCCCGCTCGCGCACGACGCCGAGCCAGGACGACGACCCTTTCAGCCGATGGTCGATTGGCGGCTGAACGGTTCTTATCTGCTCGCCGCGGGCCATGCGACGGCTGCCCTCGTAGGCTTGCACCCAGACGCACGGCATCTCAGGATAAACTTCGCAGGTTCCGTCGCCGCGCACGCCGCCGCAGGGGCCGTTTCGCAGGTTTTTCGGGCAGTTCATCGGGCACGACATGCCGGTCGAGGACAGCACGCATTGCCCGCACATGCGGCAATCGAACAGGGCGCCTTTCACCGCGCCTTCCAGCGCCGCCATGGGCCGCTCCAGCCGCGCAAAACCGATGCGCGCCATCAGCGGCCCCAACGCGACTAGGATCGGCTCCAGCGTATAATAGACGCGCTCCCAAAGGCCCGCGTGGCGGATGCTCCACAGCCGTAGCGCCGGCCAACGGTCGGGCGGCGGACGCTTGCCGCGCGGCTCGAAGGCGCTCGGCGTCAGGGGCGCGCTCATGCCGGCTCCCTGCCCTCGTTGGCGGAGAGCCGCGCCAGCCGCGCATTGTCATACTCAGCCTCGATCCGCGCCGCGGCGGCTTCGGCCTCGGCTTCCAAATCGTCGCCGCACGGCAGCGGATCGGCGCGGCGCCAATCGGCGAGATAGGCGTCGGTTGCGGAGGCGCCGGCGCGCATCGCGGCGGCGTCGATGGCGCGAATGAAACGCTCGGGCAGCTCGCGCTTGGCGCTCTTGCGCCCCGCCTTGACGATCACCTGCGAAGGGATGTCGCGCCAGTAGAGCAGGATCAGGCCGGCCATGCGTCCGCCTGCGCCTTGAGAAATCCGTCAAGCCCGGAAAGGCCGGTGAACCGCCGCTCGAAGGCGAGGCCAAGTTTTGCCGCCGCCGCTTCAGCCTTGGCTGTCGTCGAGGGGTCGTCGGTCTGCGCGAGATAAACGAGTTTGCGGTAATGCCCGAAATAGTCGTCGCGCAGCTCGGGGTGACGGGTGAGGCCAAGCCCTTCGTAGACCAGCGTTTCGAAATGACGGGCGAGAAAATCGGTCAGGAAAAACGTCCCAAGCTCCGCCTCGACCATCGCGTCATAGGCCGCCTCGCCGGCATAGAACGCGTAGCAATGCGGGCCGGAGATGCGCGTGACCCCTTCCTCCGCAAGCACGCGGTCGAGCGCGCCGCCCGTGCCGCAATCGCCGTAGAGGCAGAGGATGGCGTCGTAATCGGCGCGATGCCTGCGGATCTTGGCACGCACCGCCTCGGGGATGCGTTGCGGATAATTATGCAGTTTCGCCGGCAGGCAGGTCACGTCGAAGCGGCCGAGCGGACCGTCGCGCAGGGCGAGGATTTCACGGGCCAGGGCCCCGCAGGCGATCACCAGGGCGCGCCGCGCGCCGCCGCGCCCGGAATAGAAGCGCTCGTCTTCCGTTTCCTCGGACAAGGCGCTCCCTCTTTCCCGGATCAGACGGCGTGCGCCGAGCCCTGCCGGCGCGACATCATCGCTTTGGCGGTCTCAACCGCGACCGCCGCGTCGCGGCAATAGGCGTCGGCGCCGATGGCGTCGGCGAAAGCCTCGTTGAGCGGCGCGCCGCCGACCAGCACGACATAGTCGTTGCGGATGCCCTTCTCCTTCAGCGTGTCGATGACGACCTTCATGTAGGGCATGGTGGTGGTCAGCAGCGCCGACATGCCGAGGATTTCCGGCTGGTGCTTCTCGATCGCCTCCAGATATTTCTCGACGCCGTTGTTGATGCCGAGGTCGATCACCTCGAAGCCGGCGCCCTCCATCATCATGCAGACGAGGTTCTTGCCGATGTCGTGGATGTCGCCCTTGACGGTGCCGATCACCATCTTGCCCATCTTCGGCGCGCCGGTGGCGGCAAGCAGCGGGCGCAGGATGAACATGCCGGCCTTCATCGCGTTGGCCGACATCAGCACTTCCGGCACGAACAGTATGCCGTCGCGAAAATCGACGCCGACGATGCGCATGCCCTCGACCAGCGCCTCGGTCAGCACCTTGTAGGGCGCCCAGCCGCGATCGAGCAGAATGCGCACGCCCTCCTCGATCTCCTCCTTGAGGCCGTCGTAGAGGTCGTCGTGCATCTGCGCGACGAGGTCTTCGTCGGAAAGCGTGGAGAGGTCGAGTTCGTCTTCGGCCATGGGCTCGTCTCGGCGCGGGCGGGGGGCTCCCGCTATAATCTCAGGAAACCGCTAAAGACAAAGCGCAATTAAAGCGAAGGCGCGACGATTTTTGCGGTGTCAGAACGCCCGCTTGTGCTCCGCCACCGGAATCAGCCGCCGTACTCGCTTCACTTGCTCACGGTCGAGCCGGGTCGAGACAATGCCGACGCCGTCGGACGCTTTGGCGACGACGAGGCCCCAGGGGTCGGCCACCAGCGAATGGCCGTAGGTCTGGCGCGTCTCGTTGTTGACCTTGAACGACCCCGTCTGCGCCGCCGCGCAAACATAAGTCTGGGTCTCGATGGCGCGGGCGCGCAAAAGGGTCTCCCAATGGTCCTTGCCGGTTTGCATCGTGAACGCGGCCGGAAGCGCGATCACCTCGGCGCCCTTCTCGACCAGCGCCTGGAACAGCCCGGGAAAGCGCAGATCGTAGCAAATCGTGCATCCGACGGTCACCCCTTCGCAATCGTAGGCGACGACCGCCTCGCCCGGTTTTACGGTCGCGCTTTCGCGGTAAGCGGCGCCGTCCGGCGTGGTCACGTCGAACAGGTGAATTTTGCGGTAGCGGGCGATCTCGTCGCCCTTGCGGTCAAAGGCCACGGTGGTGTTGTGGATGCGCTCGTCGCCCTCGATGCGCTCCATCAGCGAGCCGGCGTGGATGAACATACGGTGCTTTGCGGCAAGTTCCTGCGCCATCGAGTAGGCGGGGCCGCCGGGCAGGGCTTCGGCGTTGCGCGCCTTATCCCCTTTGACGCCGCCGGCCCAGTCGAACTGCTCAGGCAGCAATATCCAGTCCGGCCCCTCCTCGGCGACGGCTTTTTCGATCAGCGCGCGTGCGGCGGCGATATTGGCGGCCTTGTCGCTTATCGAGTTCATCTGGATGAGGGAGATTTTCATGGCGGCCTCTCGAACTTCGACAACCTTTCCCGCGTCGGTCCGGTCCGTCAAGTGTCGAAGCGCCTTGCGGACCCGAGGTCTGGATTTTGGCCTTTGAGGGAAAGCGCACCGATAAACTCGGCGCGTCTCCGATTTGAAAGGCGGGCCACGCCCAGAGGAACATTCGGGGGCGCAAAAAAGTTTGGGATCATCGGAAGATAAATCGCGGGAAATATCAATGTTCAAAATTACGCTCGCCACTCTGGCGCTTGGCTTTGGATTGACGACCGGCGCGCAAGCCGGCTGCCTTTCGGGCGCGGCTGCTGGAGGCGTCATAGGGCATTTGGCTGGGCATCACGCCGTCGCCGGCGCGGCGGTCGGGTGCGCGGTCGGGCATCATCGCGCGGAGAAAGAAAAGCAGGCAAATCAGCAAAACCAAGAGAATCAGAACAACACGCATTAGACGGGGTTTGTCACGACGCGACGCGGGGTCATGTGCGCGAGGGCGGTTTTACAAGTCATGTGCGCGAGGGCGGTTTTACAACCCGAGCCTCGGAGACCGCCGCCCTCCCCGCGATCGCGCCAGAGCGCTTAACCCGGGGTTGAAAACGATCGTGGGCTGGGTCACAATGGCGGCGTTGGCGGGCGTAGTTCAATGGTAGAACGGAAGCTTCCCAAGCTTCATACGAGGGTTCGATTCCCTTCGCCCGCTCCAACGCCGCTCATCTCATCAGTCTCTCGCGCGCGGTCGCGCCGATGTCGGGCATCGCGGCGAATCGCGATTGAGATAATCTCGCCGCATGGCCGCGACCCTCTTTCTCGGAAAGCTCCTCGGCCTATACTTGATGGCCGTCTCCGTCGGCATGCTGATTAACCGCCGTCGCACTTTGACGACTTTGGACGAGATGGCGAGCGGCGGCCCCTGTATGCTGTTCTCCGGGCTGATCGCCGTCGCCGCAGGGCTTTGCGCTCGTGTCCGCGCATAACGTCTGGAGCGGCGGGGCGTCCGTCGCCGTGACGCTGGTTGGCTGGGCGGCGCTCGCGAAGGGGTTGACGCTGCTGCTGGTTCCGGGCGTGCGCGTCGTCGCCGTCTACAAGGGCGCTGGATTCGAGCGGTATTTTCACGTCTGGCTAGGCGTTGTGTTCCTGCTCGGCCTTTGGATGACGGCGGCGGCGTTCTCACGATAGCCGGACACGCTCATTTGCAGCTTCAACGGTTCTTCAAAATGCAGGGATAGCGTCGCTTTGACGCTGTTTAGCGCGCCGCGCGGCAGATCGGCCCGAAAGCATCCATACCCGCGCCAAAAGCGTGATGGCCGTTCAAGCAGCAGTCCGGCAGGACCAGCACGGCGAACGCCAGGCTAATCGCGAACCAGATTGCGCCGCGCGAAGCGGAAGGCGAGGCGGGGATGACGAGCGTATTCATGGCGCGGCTCCGTGAACATCAGCGTTTCCCGCCGCCTGCGGCCTTTCGGGACGGCGCCGGGCGACGATCATTTCGGCGAGAATGGAGAGCGCGATCTCCTCCGAGGTGATCGCCGAGATGTCGAGCCCCGCAGGCGCCTTCACGGCGGCAAGACTTTCCGCCGAGACGCCCTCGGCGCTGAGTTCGCGCCGCAGCGTTTCGGCTTTGCGGCGCGAGCCGACGAAGGCGCGATAGCGAGCCGGCATCGCCGCGGCCGCCTTGAGCGCGGCGCGGTCGCCCGCGCCTTGCGTGGAAACCACGACATAGGCGCCCCGGCCTGCCTCCGGCGGCGGCGCGACGCCTTCGAGCTGCGCGGGACCCGGCGCGAAGCGGTCGAGTTCGGCGGCCGCGGCGGCGACCGTCACCGCGAAACCGAAGGTCGGCGCCTGCGCGGCGAGCGCGACCGCGACCGGAGAAGCGCCGAGGATCAGCAGCTTCGGCTGCGGCAGCACCGGCTCGATGAAAATATCCATCGTGCCCTGGCTGGGACACGAATTCTTGGCGAAGAACACCCCGTTCGTCTCCTCGCCGGGCGCCACGCCGAGCGCGTCGAGCCCTTCCTTCGGCGCGATCGAGACCAGCCGCGACTGGCCGTCGGCCAGGCATTGCTTGGCGGCCTTCACCACCGCGGCGCGCGCGCAGCCGCCGCCGATCCAGCCCTCCTCGATATGGCCGTCGGGCGCGATCAGCGCCTTGGCGCCGGCCTTGGCGGCGGTGACCGAAACGGTGCGCACGACCGTGGCGAGGGCGAAGGCTTCGCCGAGCGCCTGCCGCTGCAGCGGCGCGTTCGAGAACGCCCATTGAGATTCAGAGCCTCGCGAGATAGGGTTCGAGCGCCGCGAGACTGTTCAGGTCGTGCGCCGGCGCGAACAGATCGATGAACGGCATGGCGGCGACCAGCCCGCGCGCGATCGGCTGGAAACCCTCGCGCCCGGTGAGCGGATCGAGCCAGACGATGCGGCGGCAGCGGCGCCGCAAGTCGCGCATCGCCGCTCGCCAGCCGCTCCGGCTCGCCGGTGTCGTAGCCGTCGGAGAAGATCATCACGCAGGTGCGGGAATGCAGCGCCCGCTTGGCGTGGACGCGGTTGAACTCGGTCAGGCAGTCGCCGATCTTGGTGCCGCCGCCGACCCCCGCCGCCATCAGCGAGAGCCGGTCGAGCGCGCGCTGCGGATGGCGTTCGCGCAAGCGCCGATGGAGACATGCGCGAGGCGGGTATGGAACAGATAGGCCTCCGACTCGCGAAACGTCTGCGAGACCGCGTGCAGGAAGCGCGTGAAGAACGGAGACATAGAGTTCCATCGAGCCCGAGGCGTCGAGCAGCGCGACGAGCCGCAGCGGCTTGGCTTTGCGCTGGCGAAACTTCAGGTCGATCGGCTCGCCGCCGCGCGCGACCGAGCGGCGGATCGTCGCGCGCAGGTCGAGCCGGCGGCCTTTCGCGCGGGCGCGCTCGCGGCGGGTGAGGCGCGCGCGCATGGCGCGGGCGAGACGCTCGGCGAGCGCATGCGCCTCGGCGCGTTCACTCTCGCCTGTCAGCTTGGCGAAGTCCTTCTTCGATAAGCGCGTCGTGGGTTGACGCGCCGCGTTCGCGCCCGCGCCCGTCCGCCTCGGCGCCATCGGGCGCGGGCGCGGGCGCTGCGGATAGGCTCCGGCGCGGAGGCCTCCCCGCCGCCGGGCCCGCGCCGAAACGCCGGTCGGCGCCGGCGGCGGCGCCCGAGGTTTGAGTCCGCGTCGCGCGCTTGGCGCCCCGCCCGCGCCAGAAGGCGTCGAAAATTTCGTCGAAGCGCGCGGCGTCGGCGCGGCTTGCCGGCAAACAGCGCCTTGAGGGCTTCGCGCAGCCGTTCGGGCCGGTCGGCGAGCGGGCTCGCCATCACCCGCGCCGCATCGCCTGTCTCGGCCTGCCCCACCGCGAAGCCGGCGTCGCGCAAAGTGCGAACGAAGCCGGAGAGCCGCCGGCGCATCGCCGGCCCCGGGCCGGACGACTGTCACGGCGAGCGCCGCGCTCACGCCGCCCTCCCCGCGAGCCGGGCCGTCACCTCGGGCGTCACCCGCGCGCGGTCCTCGCGCGTCTTCAGCATCGCGATCAGCGTGGCGTGGACGATCTCCGGCTCGGCGGCGAGATCGCTGACGCCGAGGCCCGCCAGCGTCGCCGCCCAATCGAGGCTCTCGGCGACGCCGGGCGTCTTGCGCAATTCTTCCTTGCGCAGCCCCGCGACCATGCGCGCGATCTGCAACGCAAATGCGGCGTCGAGGCCGGGCTGCCGGTTGATCAGGATCGCCGCTTCGCGGTCGACTTCGGGAAAATCGAGGTAGTGATAGAGGCAGCGGCGGCGCAAGCGCGTCCGAGAGTTCGCGCGTGCCGTTGGAGGTGAGCACCACGCGCGGGATCGAGACCGCCTTGACGGTGCCGAATTCGGGGATCGTGACCTGGAAGTCGGACAGCAGTTCGAGCAGGAACGCCTCGAACTCCTCGTCGGCGCGATCGACCTCGTCGATCAGCAGCACCGGCGGCTTCTCGCGCCGGATCGCGGCGAGCAGCGGGCGTTCGAGCAGATAGTCTTCGGAGAAGATGTGCGCCTCGATCGCTTCGGCGCTTTCGCCCGAAAACTCGCGCGCCTTGATCGCGATGCAGCTGGCGCTGATAGTTCCATTCGTAGAGCGCGGAACTCGCGTCGAGCCCCTCGTAGCATTGCATGCGGATGAGTTCGGCGCCGTGCACGGCGGCGAGCGCCTTGGCGACCTCGGTCTTGCCGACGCCCGCCTCGCCCTCGATCAGCAGCGGGCGTTTCAGGATAATCCATCATCCAGAGCGCGGTCGCGAGTTCGCGATCCGCGACATAGCCGACTTCGGCGAGGCGAGCCGCGATGGCTTCGCGGGGGATTGGATCGGTCATGCGCGCTCTGCTCGCCGGCGGGGCGGCAGCGACCTCGACATCGCCGTCCGCGTCATGCCCGGACTTGTTCCTGGCGCCCACGCCGTGACACGGCATGTCGATTGCAGAATTTCGACGCTTTTGATTGCAGCTGTCGGCGCCATAGTCTCGAACCTGATCTGCGCGTCCCACGGGGATGGCCGGGACAAGCCCGCTGACGCATCGGCGAATTTCAACTACGCATGCAGTCCCAGCTTCTCCGCCGCCAGCCAGGTGCGATACGCGTCATGCGGCATCGCGATATGCGTCGAGCCGAGGAACTTGAACGCGTCGTTGACCGCATTGGCGAAGCACGGCACGGAGCCGACGTTCGGGCTTTCGCCGACGCCCTTGGCGCCGATCGGGTGATGCGGCGAGGGCGTCACCGTGTAGTCGGTCTCCCAATGCGGCGTCTCGACCGCGGTCGGCAGGAAATAGTCCATCAACGACGCGCCTTTGACGTTGCCCATCTCGTCGTAGACGATCTCCTGGCCCATCGCGATGGCGTAGCCTTCGGTGCAGCCGCCGTGCACCTGGCCCTCGATGATCATCGGGTTGATGCGCGTGCCGCAATCGTCGAGCGCGTAGAAGCGCCGGACCTTGTGCACGCCGGTGTCGACGTCGATGTCCATCACGCAGATATAGGCGCCGAACGGGATAGGTCATGTTCGGCGGATCGTAATAGCTGACCGCCTCCAGGCCCGGCTCCATGCCCGGGGGCACCTTGTTGTAGGCGGCCCAGGCGAGCTGGCTCATCGTCTTGAACGCTTCCGGATTGCCCTTGACGCGGAACCGGTCGACGTCCCATTCGAGATCGCCCTCGTGCACTTCGAGCATGTAGGCGGCGATCATCTGCGCCTTGGCCTTGATCTTGCGCGCCGCCATCGCGATCGCGGCGCCGGCGACCGGCGTCGAGCGCGAGCCGTAGGTGCCGAGGCCGTAAGGCGCGGTGTCGGTGTTGCCCTCCTCGATCGCGATGTCGTCGGCGGGAATGCCGATCTCGGTCGCGATGATCTGCGCCCAGGTCGTCTCGTGGCCCTGGCCCTGGCTCTTCGAGCCCATCCGCCCGAGCACCCGGCCGGTCGGATGGATGCGGATTTCGGCGCTATCGAACATCGCGATGCCGAGGATGTCGCAGTTCTTCGACGGGCCGGCGCCGACGATCTCGGTGAAGAACGAGACGCCGATGCCCATGAGCTCGCGCGTCTCGCCGCGCTTGAACGCTTCCTGCTTGCGCCTTCTGCTCCTCGCGCAGCTTGCGATAGTCGGTCGCGTCGAGCGCCTTCTGCATGGCGGTGTGATAGTCGCCGGAATCGTATTCCCAGCCGAGCGCGGACTGATAGGGGAACTGCTCGCGCTTGATGAAATTCTTCATGCGGAAGTCGACCGGGTCCATGCCCGAGCTTCTGCGCCATGATGTCCATCGCGCGCTCGATCGCATAGGCGACCTCGGTGACGCGGAACGAGCAGCGATAGGCGACGCCGCCCGGCGCCTTGTTGGTGTAGACGCCGTCGACCGAGAGATGCGCGACCGGGAAGTCGTAGGAGCCGGTGACGATGTTGGAGAAGCCCGCCGGCCATTTCGACGGATCGGCGCAGGCGTCGAAGGCGCCGTGGTCGGCGAGGATATGGACGCGCAAGCCCGTGACGCGGCCGTCGCTGGTCGCCGCGATTTCGGTCGTCATGTGATAGTCGCGCGCGAACGAGGTCGTCGAGAGATTCTCGATCCGGTCCTCGACCCATTTGACCGGCAGGCCGGTGACGATCGAGGCGACCGCCGCGCAGATATAGCCGGGATAGGCGCCGACCTTGTTGCCGAAGCCGCCGCCGATGTCGGGCGAGATCACGTGGATCTTCTGCTCGGGCAGGCCGGAGATCAGCGCGACGACGGTGCGGATGACATGCGGCGCCTGGAAGGTGCCGTAGATCGTGAGTTCGCCGGTGATCTTGTTGAAGCTGCACGACGCATCTGGCAGGTCTCCAGCGGGCAGGGATGCACGCGCTGATAGCTCAGCAGATCCTTGGTCGCGACCTCGGCCTTCACGAAGGCGGCGTCGGTCAGATCCCTGTCGCCGACCTGCCAGTTGAAGATGTGGTTGTAATGCTTGCGCGGCCCGTGCGCGCCGTCCGTCTTGTCCTTGATGTCCTCGCGCAGCACCGGCGCGTCGGCGTCCATCGCCTTGAACGGATCGACGACGACCGGCAGCGCCTCGTATTCGACCTCGACGAGATCGGCCGCGTCGGCGGCGATATAGCGGTCGGTCGCGACGACGAAGGCGATCTCCTGATTCTGGAACAGCACCTTGCCGTCGGCGAGCACCATCTGCACGTCGCCCGCGAGCGTCGGCATCCAGGCGAGATTGACGCCCTTCAGATCCTCGGCGGTCAGCACGGCGAGCACGCCGGGCACGGCCTTGGCCTTCGACGTGTCGATCTTGAGGATGCGCGCATGGGCGTGGCTGGAGCGATGGAAGTCGCCGTGCAGCATGCCCGGCAGCTTGATGTCGTCGACATAATTGCCGCGCCCTTGGGTGAAGCGCACGTCCTCGACGCGCTTGCGCTTGCAGCCCATGCCCTGCAGTTTTTCGGCGCGTTCGAGCGAAGTGGGAGTGGTGGGAGCGTTCATTCCGCGGCTTCCTTGAATTCCACGCCGTTGATCTTCGCGGCGGCGTATTGGATGGCCTTGACGATGTTCTGGTAGCCGGTGCAGCGGCAGAGATTGCCGGAAATGCCCATGCGGATTTCGGCCTCGGTCGGGTTCGGGTTCTCCTGCAACAGGCGATGCGCGCGCACGATCATGCCCGGCGTGCAATAGCCGCATTGCAGGCCGTGCATCTCGCGGAACGCTTCCTGCAGCACGTGCAGCTTGCCGTCCGGCGCGGCCATGCCCTCGATGGTGAGCACGTCGGCGCCCGCGGCCTGGATGGCGAAGATCGTGCAGGATTTGACCGACTTGCCGTCGATATCGACGGTGCAGGCGCCGCAATGCGTGGTGTCGCAGCCGATATGCGGGCCGGTGAGCGAGAGATTTTCGCGCAAATAGTGGATCAGCAGCGTGCGCGGCTCGACTTCCGCCGAGACCGCCTTGCCGTTGACCGTCATGCTGACGTTGACTTTGGACATGGGCTTGCCTCTCAAGCGGTCGCGCGGGCGAAGGCGCGGGCGAGCGCCCGCGCGGTCATGACGCCCGCCATCTTGGTGCGGTATTGCGCCGGAGCCGCGCCCGTCCGCGGCGGGCGAGGCGATCGCCTCGGCGGCGGCGACGGCCTTGGCGAGGCTCGCCTTGTCGAGCGCGGTTCCGATCACGGCCGCGGCGGCGTCCTTGGCGAACAGCGGGCGTGTCGGCGACATTGGTCAGGCCGATCGCGCAGGTCGCGATCTTGCCGCCGGCGACGGTCAGGATCGACCGCGGCGGCGGCGGTCGCGTAGTCGCCGACCTTGCGCTTCAGCTTCTCGTAGGCGTAGCCGTGGCCCTTCGGCGGCGCGGGAATGCGGATCGCGGCGAGGATCTCGCCGGGCTTGGCGGCGGTCTCGTAGATGCCGAGGTAATAGTCGCGCGCCGCGACGCGCCGCTCGCCGGACGCGCTTCTGCAGCACATAGGTCGCGTCGAGCGCCATCATCAGCGCCGGCATGTCGTTGCCGGGATCGCCGTTGGCGACATTGCCGCCGATCGTGCCCATGTAGCGCACCTGCGGGTCGGCGATCAGCGCGGCGGTCTCGCGCAGGATCGGGACATGGGTCGCGAGCAGTTCGCTGCCGATCACCTCGTGCTGGGTCGTCATGGCGCCGATGACGACTTCGCCGCCGTCGAGCGCGACGCCCTTCAGTTCGGCGACCGCGGCGAGGTCGATCAGATGGCTCGGCTGCGCGAGCCGCAGCTTCATCATCGGAATCAGGCTGTGGCCGCCGGCGAGCAGGCGCGCGTCGCTGTCGAGACTTCCGAGCAGATGCGACCGCTTCGCTGAGGTTCGCGGGGCGATGATATTCGAATGATCCGGGGATCAAGTTTTCCTCCCGCGCACAAACCGGCCGTCCGATCGATTGCGGACCGGACTCGAGGCGTCAGGCGCCAGCGTGCGGTGGGCGGCGCACAATCAATGGCGCTTGAACGGAGGGCGGCAAAAAGGCGCCAGAATGGCGCCTGCTTGCACGAAATGCGTCAGCCAGACTGACGCATTTCACGAGCAGCGGCGCTGCCAGCGCTCGAAATCGCGCCCAGGCGCTCCCTGACCTCGCGATATTGCGCGCGCGCGACCGGAATGCTGCAGCGCACAGGCTCGCCGAGTTCGGCGACCGCCGCTTCGCCGGCGCGCTTGACCCGCGTCACCCGCGACAAGCCGCACGATGTAGCTGCGATGCACGCGGAAGAACGCCGTCGGGATCGAGCATCGCCTCCAGCGCGCTGATCGACAGGTTGCAGAAATATTCCTGCTCGCCGTCGTGGACATAACTGTAATGCGCGTTCGCGCGGATGGCGTAGATGTCCTCGACCAGCGATTTCGCGACCGCGACCGTCCTTCTCGACGCGGATGACGGCCGGCGCGGCGGCGAGCGGCGCCGAAGTCGGCGAGGACGACGATCGGCGTCGCTGGCGACTCGCTCTCCGGGACCGGCCGCTATCGGCGCAGACTGCGCTCGGGAGGCGACCGGCGTCGCAGCGGTCTCGCCCTCCGGCACCAGCGAAAGCAGAAACGCGCCCGACACGCCGAAGGAGATCACCGTCGCCAGCAGCGCCAGCGTGTTGCGGGACAGCGCCGATTCGGCGCCGACGAAGCGGGCGGCGTCGAAGCAGAGCGGGTCGAGCCGCATTCCCGCCATGGCCGTGTAATGCATGCCCGAGATCGCCAGACCCAGCACGACGGCGGCCAGAAACAGGCGCGAGCGGTGTCGGACGGCTGCCCAGCGCCCAAAGCGCAAGCGCGCTCGCCGCGACCGAAACCGCGACCGAGGCGACGATGAAGGGCGGCTGCTGGTAGGTCGGTCCCGGCCAGATGCACCGCCGACATGCCGACATAATGCATCGCGCAGATGCCGAGCCCCATCGCGACGGCGCCGAGCCCGATCCGCATGCGCGGCGGTCCCGGCGCATGCGCGGCATAGACGCCGAGCGCCGACGACGATCACGCAAATGAGAAACGAAACCAACGTCGGCAGAACGAGATAGTCGACCGCGCTGGGGAAATTGGCGGCGAGCATGCCGACGAAATGCATCGACCAGACGCCCGTCGCGAGCGTCAGCGCCGAACCCGCGAGCGCCAGCCGCCGGCGAAAACCCGTCGCCGTATCGAGTTCGAGCGACAGCGAGAGCCCGACGAAACTGCCCTGGATCGCGATCGCGACCGATAACGCCACGAGCCAAAGCTCGTGAGGAATAGTCATCCTCGCCTCCCTAGCTCCCGCACTTGTCGCAGGCTTAGGATCGGACACAGAAGCAGAGACAAGCAAATAGCGATATATCTATTTGGATACATCGCTGCGCCGCCTGTTCATCCTGTCCTTGTTTTGCGCCGGCGCCGGCCAAATAACCGCCCCAACTCGAACCCCTTTGCCTCGGCGTGAAACGAGGATGCGATCCGAGGCGTCATGATCTTCGGCAATTAGGAGGAGATGACGTCGGCCGCCCCGCCTTCGTCGGCGAGCCGATTGATCGTCAAAGCCGCGCGTCAGTTCGTCGAAGACGAGGCCTTGCGAGCGATGTTGAACTCGGCCAAGACGGAAATGTAGGCGATTGACAAATGCTCCGGATGCGGGCGGAAGGGCGGCGGCGCGCACCAAGTCGATCACCGGAGGTTTGACGATGGCGATCGCGATTGCAAACGCCGGTTCGCCGGGCATCGTGCTGATCGCCTCAATGTTGTTGCTTGAATCAAACCTTGCCGCCGCTGACACGACGCCTCCCACGGCTGATTACGTCTGCGCCTATGGCTGCCGACCGACCGACGCAAACCCGCGCCTTGAGATCGAGGGCGACGTCGCCCGGTGTTGGAACGAACTCGGCGGCCTTTATGTCGGCGAATTCCATCCGCCCAACAGTATCGCCTGTTTCCGCAAAATTGGCCGTATCCTCGACGGAGGCGCTCGAATCGAATGGAGCGACGGCGTGCTCTGGCGGCGACGTTAGCCTGGCAGCCTTCCCATGTGTTTGGCCGGGAGCGCCCGAGGCCGGTCATGTCGAGTATCAACGACGTTTTTCTTTCTGGTCAATAAAACGGGGTCGGCGCCACTCCACGTATTGTCGGATCAGACTCCCGAATGCGCCGAAGTCAAGCAGCGTAGTCACTTCTCGAACCCTCACATTCCCCGTCATTCGAGACCCCCGCATTCATATTTCAAGCCCAGATGTCATCGACCTCGACATACGCGGCGGCGACGCGCTTTTGCGGTTTCAGTAGCGGGGAAGGACAGCTTTGGCTTCGCGACGCAAGCCCCTAAGTGACCAGCACGGTGTGCCCGCGCGCGCGTCGAGGCGAACAAATTAGCTCCCCCTTGACGTTTTATCCGGCGCGGCGAGGAAGTTTTCCGACGCCATTCGGTCAGCCGATGTCCTTGTTTTTGCAGGAACGAGACGGCGAACAACCGGCCCCTCGAATTAGACGCAACTAACGTTGAACGAAAAGCTATCCGTCGGTCGACGGTACTGAGTGACGCGAATTCAGATTTGACCCTTCCCTGCGGTGGTCAGATTGGGTGAACATTGAGACGATGTCTCCGAACGACCGCAACTGCTGTTTCGAGTCACATTGCCTCCACAAAGTTTGCCGTTGACTTTAGCAACGGAACTAGGTGATTTTCGTAGTTTGGGGATCGCGTCAGGTCCGCGAACATTTTTGCAGTCAGCGGCTAAAGGCGATTTCGCCGGCGAGAGAGGAGATGATCGGCCAGACTCGATGGATACGTTCTACAGTCCAATATTTGCTATTCAATGTCGCGTGCGGCTTCCAGGTACGCAGTTGTTATTGGCGACGACAGCCGAGCAAATGGACTCCATCTAAATAGGACCTGCTAAATAGGGCCTGCAATTTCTGGGTGCAGCTGTCTGAACACGTGCCGTCTAGCCTCTGGGAGATGCGCGATTAAGGCGTTCTGTGGTGCGTCCTAGGGCGCGACGCGAAATGCGAATAGGGTTTCCAGCCTATGCCCGACGTGGAATTGCGAAACGATGGCCAAAGCGAAGCGCGCAGCCCCTTCGAAGGAACGCAAAGCCGCCGCCGGCGGCTCGAGTCATTGGGAAGCTTCGCTCGTCGCCAGAGCCGCCAAGACTTCCTCCAAGAGATCAAAGCCGGCGCCGCCCGATGGCGCGGTCGTCGCGATGCGCGCGATATCTTCTGACGGCGACGAAAGCGCAGAGGACGCAGCCAAGAGCGGAGGGCAAGCCGGTGTGAAGCGCGCCGCGCGCGCCTCCGCCAACAGGGCCAAATCGACGCAGCGCGCGCACGCAAACGGCGCGCAAGCCGCGATCGCTTCTGACGCCAAGGGCGAGGCAGAATGTGCAGTCCCCCGACGGATCGGCGCGCGAGCGAAAGGCGCCGTCGGTCGCGGCAAGGACGCGCCCGCAGCTGCGAAGCGCTCGACTGCCTCTGGAGACGACGCCGAGGGTGTAGTTCGGCAAGGACGCGCGCCCGCGGACGGCTGCGTCTTGGACGACGACATCGCCAAACAAGAGCCGGCGCCGCAGGCCGAAATACGGCGCAATGTCCGCTATTTCGTCGGATTCGACGGGTTTGCCGACGGGCGCATCGACGGATGGGCGATCGACAGCCTTCGGCCTCATGCCCCGCTTGAACTGCATCTGGAGATCAGGGGGGCGCCGGCCCTCGTGCTGTCGACGAACGCGCCTCGTCCGGGTCTTGGCGCCGTGGCCGAAGGCAACGTCGCGGGGTTTTCGGTGGATTTGGCGTGGCTTCAGCCGGAAATCGCCGATGCTCTCGCTGAAGCGCTCAAGCAGGTGGATTTCGACGCGCCCACGCCTGCGCATCTGGCCGCCTTTCGCCTCATCGCCGACAACGCGCTCTTCGGCCTCGGCGCGATGGGCCTGACCGCCGGGGATTTGTTGCGCGGCCTCGAAATGACGGCGCCAAGCCGGAAAAAGCCGCTCAGGAGCCGCGAGGCGATTGCGCTCGACTGCATGGTCGCGCATCTCGACGGCGGCGAGCCCGGCGGGAGGTCAGGCCGCCGCTTCACTGGCCGATTGCTTGCCGAGATCGAGGCGTCGCGAACGGTCTCAGCCTCAGTCAAGCATCATGTCCGCGCCATCGCGCCGCTGTTCGATCCATTTCACTATTTCGGGCAACTCGCCGAGCCGGAGGAGGCGGCCGCGAATCCGCTGTTGCACTACGCGCTCGTCGGCTGGCGCGGCGGCCTAAGCCCGCATCCGCTATTTGCGCCCGATTATTATGTCGCGCGCCGAGGCGCCGACGTGAAGTGCGATCCATTGCTGGATTTTCTGCGCGAAGGGGCGGCGCGCGATGTGGACCCGCATCCCCTGTTCGACATGGGCTTCTATCGCGCGCGCTGGCTCGGGGGCGACAGGCAAGCCCATCCGCTCTTGCACTATCTCGACATAGGCGGACGTCTGCGCTTCGATCCCTCGCCGCGCTTCGACACGCGCGCCTTCCTGCGAGCCGCGCAGGCCGGCGTCGAAATGGGTACGCCGCTGGAGACCTACGTCACGGAGCCGCGCTGTTGGGACTACCCCATCGAGCCGGCGTTCGACGCCACGCTCTATCGTCATCAGATCGAGGCCGAACGCGGGATGCGGCTCGCCGAGCCTGCGTTTGCGCATTATCTGGCGCGCGGCTTCCGCGACGAGACGCTGCTTCCCAATATCTTGTTTGATCCCGTCTTTTACCGCGAGCGTAACCGGCTCGATTTCGCTGGGCCCGCGCTCGAACACTATCTGACGGAGGGCGAAGCGCGCGGGCTCGCCTGCCATCCGCATTTTGCGCCTGGGTTCTATAACGCGGAACGCGGCGTCGAGGGTTCGGTCGGGGCGCTGGCGCACGCGCTCGCGCACCCCGGAATGCATCGCAGCGATCCCAGGATGGAGCGGCCGATCGACCCGCGCGTCACGACGTTTATCGCCGGGCTCGTGGCGGAGCGCGGCGAGGAGGCCTTCGACCTCGACATCTATCGCCAGGACAATGCGGACATGGCGCATGAGGCGGCGGAGGCCGCCGAGAACCATTTCCGTCGGCACGGCCGCAAAGAGGGCCGCATCGCGTCGCTGACAAGGTTCATGCGCACGTATCGCCTCGGCGTGCGCGATCTTCCGCTCGGCTTCGTGCTCGCCGATTACACCTCGATCTATCCCGACCTCGCCGAGTTTGACGGCAGGTTCCTGGCCGCCTTTTTTCACTACGGCCGCTACGGTCGTTCGGAGACGCGGCTCGTTGGCAAATGGCAGTTCCATATCGACGGGCTTTCGCTCGCCGTGGCCAGCGCGGGCGCGCCGCTCCAAGTGGCGCGCCGTAGCGGCAAGGTTGACGTGTGCATTCTCATCCATGCCTTCTACCCCGATCTGCTGCCCGAACTCGTCGGCTTCGCGCAGAACTTCCGCGACGTCTCGTTCGACATTTTCGTCAACGTCGTCGATCTCGCCTGGACGCCGGCGCTGTTGAAGCAATTGCGCGCGATCTGCCCCGGCGCCTTCATCATGGCGTCGAACGATTGCGGCCGCGACATCGGCGGATTCACCCGCCTGCTCGATCAGGTGCAGATTGACCGCTACGTCTGCTTCGCGTTCCTGCACTCGAAGAAGAGCCCGCATCTGGCGCCGGAGAAGGGCGAATATTGGCGCCGCTCGCTCATCCACGCCTTCGCCGGAACGCCCGAAGTCGCGCGCGAATGCGTGGAGACCTTCAAGCGGGAGCCGGATGTCGGCCTCGTCGGCGCGAAGGAATGGCGGTCGCAGGACATGGGCGCGAATGGCGCGCAGTACGAGCGGCTGCTTGACCTACTCGACGTGCGCGGACGGAATCGGGAGCTTGACTACATCAGCGGCTTCATGTTCGTTTTGCGCGCGGATGTCGCGGCGCGGCTATACGACGTGTTGCGTCAGTTCGATTTCGAGTATGGCGGGGATAGGGACCTCGCGTTCCATATCGACGGTCAAATCGCTCATGGCGTCGAGCGCGCGGCGCCAGCGCTCGTGCGCCAAATGGGCTACGAAATCCGTTACCAATGAGGCGGCATGGCGATTGTCTTCGTCCTTCATGAGGCGACCCGCACCGGCGCGCCGCGGCTGGGGGCAATAATCGCGCGCGAACTCGCTCGGTTGGAGCCGGTGCGGCTGATCGTGATGCGGGACGGCCCGCTGACGCCGTGGCTTCGCCGCCTGCTCGGCCCCGAAAACGTGACGGTCTGCCGGGACGGCGCGTTCGATCACCGCACGCCCTTTGAGACGCGGATCGACCGCGCGCGCGAAATGCTCCAAGCCGAGGAGGGCGACCTCGTTTACGCCAATTCCTTGGCGAGCAGCGTGTTCGCTTTCGCCGCGCGGCTCGAAGGCCGGCTGAGCATGCTGCACGTTCATGAGCAGAAGAGCGAAATGCTCAATCTGCTCGTCCATGACGTGACCAAGCTTGAGGCGATGCGCGCCGTCGATGCGGTCGTCCTCGCTGCCGACAACATCGAGAACCAGCTCGCCGAAGTGTTTTTTGCGACGCCGCCGCCGAGGATATTGAGCTTCGGCGTCGCGCTCGACGCGGAAGCGGTGCGGACGGCCGCATCGGAAGCGCCGGCTGCCGAGGCGCGCAACGCCCGCGGCGCCGCTTTTGCGCGCGGCGACCGACTCGTTGTCGGGATGTGCGGGCACGCTTCCGCCCGAAAGGGCGCCGACACGTTCCTGGAGACGGCGCTCGCCGCGCCACAATGCGATTTTCTCTGGGTGGGCGCCTGGCGTCCCGAGGAGACGGCCGACAATATCGCGCTCGAAAAATTCGAGCGCGAGGCGCCGGACAATCTGTATGTCGCAGGCTCCGTCGACAATCCCTATCCTTACATGCGGCAGATGGACCTGTTCTTTCTCAGCTCGCGCGAAGACCCCAATCCGCTCGTCATCGGCGAGGCGCTTCTCCTTGGCGTACCGATCCTCGCTTTCTCCCAATCAACGGCGATCGGCGATCGGATCGGCCGTTGCGGCCTTCTTTGCTACGGACGCCCGAATGCGGCCGACGCCGCGCGCATGCTCGCGGCGTTGACGCGGGAGGGGCTTAGTGGTCCCGAATTCGACCAGGTCAGGGAGACGTTCGCGTCCGAATATGATGTGAAGGTGAAGATGGCCCAGCTGACAAATTTCC
Source organism: uncultured Pseudomonadota bacterium (assembly GCA_963835115.1). GTDB lineage: Bacteria > Pseudomonadota > Alphaproteobacteria > Rhizobiales > Beijerinckiaceae > Roseiarcus. The sequence continues at coordinate 8,582 of CAWIEP010000020.1, read as the reverse complement.
TCGCGGAGCTGCGCGGTCAGGCGCCGGTTGCGCCGGCATCGTCGAGCGAGGAGACTACGCAGCGCGCCCTGGCGCAAGGCGTGGCGGAGCTTACGTTCTCATGAGCGCGACCAGGCCTTGCGGAGTTTGCCTCGCCTTGCGTCTGCGGAATAGCGCATGAATATTTTGCTGACCGGGGCAAGCTCGTTCACCGGGTTCTGGTTCGCGTCCAAATTAGCGGAGGCGGGTCACCGGCTCGTGGCGCCGCTGCGGGGCGCGCTCAACCAGTATGAGGGCGTGCGCGCAGAGCGCGTGCGCCGGCTGTCGCTCTTGGCGGACATCGTCCCGTCCTGCGCGTTCGGCTCGCCGCAATTCCTCGCGCTCGCGGGCGAGCGCGAATTCGATGTGCTGTGCCATCACGCCGCGGAGTCGCGTGACCATCGCAGCGCCGATTTCGACGTGGCTGCGGCGCTCGCCGCCAACACGCTCAACTTGCGACGGTCCCTGCCGCTCATGCGCGAACGCGGGCTGAAGGCGATGGTGGCGACGGGCAGCGTGTGGGAGCCCAAGGAAGGGGCGGGACCTTCGCCGCGCCGCGCCTTCTCGCCATACGGGCTCGCCAAGCGCTACAGCTTCGAAACCCTGCAATATTGGAGCGCAATCGTCGGCGTTCCCGTTTCGAAATTCGTCATCGCCGACGCCTTCGGGCCTTTCGAGGAGCCTCGCTTTGTCGAATATGTGCTGCGCTGCTGGGCCGAGGGTGAAGCGGCGGAGGTGAGGGCGCCCAACCATCTGCGCGACAACATCCATGTCGATCTCCTCGCGCTCGCCTACGCGGATTTCGTCGCCCAGGTCGGGGCCGGCGGGCCGGCGCGGCGGATCGGACCGTGCGGCTATTTGGAGACGCAGGGCGCGTTCGCCGAGCGGCTCGTGCGCGAGCTGGCGCCGCGGCTGGGCTACGAGGGTCGCGTCGCGCCGATGACGCGGCTCGAATCCGGCGAAACCAACCCGCGCTTCAACACCGACATCGTCGACGCCGCCGCGCTGGGATGGCGCGAGGACCTGGCCTGGGACGCCTTCGCCTCCTATTACCGACGAAAAGGGTTCGCCGGCGCGGCTGCAAAAACGTCGGCGCCGGCGGGTCAGCCCGCCGTCGAATTGCGCGGCGCGGTCGACGTCGTCAGCCACGGCCTTGTCTCCGGCTGGTTGACCGACACCCGCGGCGCCAATCCCCGGTTCGTCCGAGTCTCCGCAAACGGGCAGGAGCTCGGAGCGATGCGCGCCGACCTCTATCGCAGGGATCTGAAGGAGCTTGAGATTTCCGACGGCGCGTCGGGCTTCCGTTTCGTTTTTGCAAAAGGGCTCGACATCTATTCCGATCACCTCTTGCGCATCGATGACCGCGACACTGGCGGCTCCTTCGGACCGCAGTCGCTGGTTCTGAAGCGCTTGGTCGGCGACGCCGATCAGCCGGCGGGACCGAGGCGCGACATTGCGGTCGTCAACTTTGGCGCAACGCATTACGACGGCGAAGCGATTGCGCTTCGTCTGGACATGTTCGGCCGCGCGGCGACTTGCGAACGGTTGGAGTGCGACGACGCGGAGATCGAAGTCCTCGACAGGGCGGCGATCCCCGACCGTTATTTTGGCGCGGTCGGGTTGGCGGCGGTCCGGCTCGGCGTTCGCGCGCGCCCGCGGGGCGGGGCGGCGGCAATCAGGTTGCGCTTCGCGGAGACGGCCGGGTGGGAGCCGGCCGACCGGCTCGCCTGCGAAATTCTCCTCCCCGCCCGACTGCCCGAGTATCTCGACGGTATGGCGAAGGAGAATATGGAGCGCGTGTCCGGTCCTGGCGCAGAGACCGACCAATTCGCAGCCAGCGGTCTCGCCACGGCCGACCGCATCGACGCCATGACCCGCTTGCATTTCGGGCGCGCGCTGGCCGATTTCGGCCGCTGTCTCGATTGGGGCGCCGGGTCGGGGCGCGTCGCTCTGCCGATGACGCGGACGGTCGCCCCGGGCGTCGCCCTTACGGCCGCCGACGTCGACGGGTTCAACGTCGCGTTCGGACGCGCGCATTGCCAGGGAATCGATTTCATAGAGGCGCCGTTCCTGCCGCCGCTGCCTTTCGCAGACGCGGCCTTCGGAGTGATTTATGGTGTCTCCGTTCTCACCCACCTGACAGAGTCCGCGCAATTCGCATGGCTCGCCGAATTACGCCGTCTTGTGCCCGCCGGCGCGCCCGTTATTGTCAGCGTCCACAACGAGTACGGGGCGGTGCGCGCCATGGAGGGGGCGCCCGAGACGCTCGCCGAGTTCGTGCGGCGGGGGTTCAGCGACCACATTCAGGATGGCAATCTCGGCCCAAAATTGCGCGAGACAAACTACTACCGCGCGACCTTTCACACTCATAGGTATCTGAAGGAAAAATGGACCCGCGATTTCGAGATCGTAAAGATTTACTCCAGCGGCAACGGCGCGACCCAGGATTTCGTGGTGCTGAAGGCGAAATAGAAATCGCCAAAGTTCAGGCGGAGTTGGGGGGTGGGGGTCTGTACCTGTTGTCGCGGGGGGCTCTCGTCGGATAATGATGGGAATTCGGCTTCCAAGCGCGTGCACGGGGAGATTAAAAATGCGCTCAGGAATGGCGCTCTGCGGTCTCGCGCTCGCGGCGGCGCTGGGCGCACAATCCGATTGCATTGCGCAAGTCGTCGCTTTTGGCGCCAGCAACACGCGGGGCTACGATTTGCCTTTGGAAGAAGCGTGGCCGGCCAAGCTCGAGGCGCTCCTCCATCGGCGCGGCTACAACGTTACCGTGACCAACGAGGGGATCAACGGCGACACTTCGGATGGAATGCTCAGCCGAATAGGTTCCGCCGGTCCCTGCGGGGACGCGCGTCGTCACCCTCGAATGTTGCGGCAACGACAACAAAGGAACAAGATTTCAGGTCGCCGACCATAACGGCAATATCCGATCGTTGGTTGGCGGTCTTCGCGCGAAGGGAATTGCGGTCGAGTACTTGGGCGAGCGCACGCCGGAAAGCAAACACGACGATGCCGGGGTCGCGATCGCCAGACACGCCGGCGCCTCGTGGTGCGGGTGGATGCTGCAAGGCGTGCCCCCGGAACACATCAACATTTCGAAGGCCGGCCACCATGCCGACGCGATTGGTCAAGACATCATCGCCGCTCGCGTGCTGCCATGCGTCATGCGCGCGCTTGGCAAGAAGGGCTCAGACGTCGCCGTCACTTCGCGGCTTCCGTCGCTTCCGCGGCGGCGAGTTTTTTGCGAATGACGTCCGTCCAATTGGCGTTGGCTTTCGGCAGCGCGCCTTTGCGGTCAAGACCCTCCAATTCGCCGACCGCCTCTTGAAATAGCGGCGCGGCTTCGGTCGGCGCGCGGTCCCTGCCGGCAAGGTAAAGCGAAAGCGCCAATTCGATATGCGCGACAGGATCGGACGGATGGCGCGCCATCGTTTCGCGGCTGATCGCGAGCGACTTGTCAAAATTATCCCGCGCGGCGGGCATATCTTTCTTGGCCCGCAGCGCTACGCCGAGGTTGCGAAATCGGCCGCCGTAGTCGCGCCGCCATAAAAAATTCTCTGGGTCGAGATCGTAGAGGCGGCGCCCGATTTCCTCGGCTTCCGTCGCCTGCGCCAGCGCCTCGTCGAAATCGGTTCGCGCCATATACACGGTGAAAAATTTCACGTGGTTGACCTCGACGCGGCGCTTCCAATCCGTGTTGCCGGAATCGGCGGACAGGAGTTCGCTGCTGATAGTCAGCGCTTCCTTGTGGGTCGCCAGCGCCGCGTCCAGCGCGCCAATCGAAATTTGGAGATCGCCGGTACGGATCAGGATATTTTCGAGGCGCGCGCGAGCGTCGGCGTCCGACGCATCGGCGGCGACGAGTTTGCGGAATATTTTGGCGCTTTCTTTGTAGTCCGCGAGGGCGGCGTGGCTGTCGAGGCCATCCGGAGGGACTGGAAGCGCGGCGTCGAGCCGCTTAGGCACCGTGAACGCGGTATTGATACCGCCGTCAATGTTGCCGGCATGTTCGAGCGTGTCCGCCAATAGCGTCATCAGGCCTTATCCCTCGGGTTCGCGCGGCTGAGCGCGCGCGCGATATCCATGGCGGCGTTGGCGCCCGTCAGACCCGTCGTCATGTCGCCGCGCGTCACTGCGAGGTCGCTGCCCTGGCAGCAGCGCGCGCGCCTTGATCTCGCCGAATGTCCGATCGGTCGCGGGCGACTTGCCCGAGAGGTCGATGGCTTCGTCGATGGCGGCGCGGACGGCGGCGGTGTCGCCGCGCAAAAAGCGCACGCGCGCGAGGGCGAGCAAGCTGGACCCCAACATGGCCTTGGACTTGTCGTCGGCCGACGAGGCCAGAATTTGCCGCGCGCCCGCCACGCTGCGTTGCGCGAAGTCCAAGGCGCCGCCGAGATCGCCGAGCGCGGAATAATTGATCGCGAATTGCCGTTGCATTAACACGCGGCTTCGGGCGAGATCGAGATCGTCGGGCGCGGCCGACGCCAGCCGCTCGACGACGCTCTTGGCCGAGCCAAGAATACGCCGCACCGACGCCGCCGGCATCCCTTCGACGCCCCGTAGGCCGTGCGCGATTTCGACGACAAGGCTGTCGGCCGCCTGTCGGGCGATCTGGAAACTGTCCTCCGCCCGCGCCGCCTCGCGCCTCGCGACGACGCCGAGCGCAACGCTGACGAGCGCGATCACCGCAAAAACGGACGCCGCGGCGCCGACGACTCGGGCGAGTTGGCGGGAATGGCGCGCGAGTTCGGTGGCGCGGTCGGCTTCGGCTTGTGCACGCTCGGCCTCCGCCTTGGCGCGCGCCAGTTCGTTGGCGCGCGCGCGTTCCCGCTCGGCCAAGAATTCCGCCTCGCGCGCGCCGCAGCGCTCCAGATACGCGCGATCCCTGGGCTCCAGTTGAGCAGCCAGGTCGGGCCGCGAGTTGAGCGCGCGCGCCTCGGCCAGCCGCAGGCCCTGGTGGGCGAGCCATCCCTCCGCCGTGGCGTTGCTCTCCCAATCTCGCGCGGCCCGCTTGATGCCTTCCAGCGTCGCCAGGCGCCCGAAATCCTCAGCCATCCAACCTTCAAGCAAGCCCCATTGCCGCAACAGCGCCTCATGTGCCGGCTCGACCGTCACCGATCGGACGCTGGCGCCTGTCAGCGGATCGACGTCGATCTGGATGTCCGTCGCCAGCAACCGCTCCTCGACCAGCAAGTCAATCAGCGGGCGCGCCTCTTCGGGAATGTCGGAGCGCCGCGCGATGTTGCGGCGCGAGCTCTTCGAATCGGGGTCTATACCGGCAAGCCAAGGAATGATTCCGCGCCGCAACAGCGTTTCACGCGCCTTGCGATCCGCTGGAATCCGCGCGTCGGCGTCGGCTCTGGAAAAGGCCCGCTCGACGGCGGCGTCGATCGCGCCCCGGAGGCCGCCGAACTGCAGATAATCGACGAGCTTTAACGCGCCGGAGCGTCGATATTCGAGAAAAAGCTGTTCAAGCGTGAAGGCGAGCAATGGCAGCGCGTCGCCGCCGGAGCCGACGTCGAGGTCCGCCAGCAGCCGCTCCGTGAGTTGCGGCTCGATGGCGAGCTTGCCGCCGGCTTCCGCGAAAGCGCGCGCTGGCCCCTCAATCACCTCCTTGAACGCCGAGCGCGGCAAAGGCAGCAGCGCCAGCGTGTTTTGCGAGAGGCCCTCGAGCGGGCGGGCGCGTTGCAACGCATCATCGGAATCCGAGCGTATGGTGAATATCGCGATCACTTGGGGATCGTCGGCGCTGGCAAGCTCCCGGATGAGGTTCAACAGCGCTAACCCTTCGTCGGTGGCGTTGGCGCGAAACACCTCTTCGGCCTGATCAATCGCCATGACGACCGTTGGGTTTTTATGCGAATTGCCGCCCATCGCGCTTGGGGCGGAGCGGCCGCCGACCATCTCGCCCAATAGCGCCCGAACCGCGTCGGCGCCGGATCGGATCGCCGCGCGCAATTCCGCGCGGGAGCGGGCCGGCAGGCTCGCTTCGAGGGCGCCGAGCAATCCATTTTCGCCAAAGAGCGCACTGCGTTCGGGGCGAATGACGGGCAAAGCTCGATAACGCGCGGCCTCGCGCGCAAGCCGCGGCAGCAACCCCGCGCGCAGGAACGAGGATTTGCCGGCGCCGGAAGCGGCCAAGATCACCAAGAGCCTTTTGTCCTCGGATTGGCTCAATTCCCGAAGACGCTCCATCGCCTCGGCGATCGGGGCGTCGCGGCCGAAGAAAATCGAGGCGTCGACGCTCTCGAACGGTTTCAATCCCCGATAAGGGGCTCGGTTGCGATCCGAATCCGGCGGCCAGTGCGGCAGGCCTCGTTCGTCCCCGTCGTCTTGGCCCTCTCGCTCAGCGCGTCGATCCTTCCAATGCGCGGCGAAAACCTCGATGGGACGGGCGATGTTTTTGACGTTGCGAAATCCGCGAACTTCGAGCCGGATGGGCAGTTTGCCGCGCACTTCGTCGGCCGCGCTGCGCGACAAGAACACGCCCCCGGGGTCGGCCAAGGCCTCTATGCGCGCTGCGACATTGACGCCGTCGCCGTAAATGTCGTCGCCCTCGACGATGACGTCGCCGACATTGACGCCGATACGCAACTGAATGTTCTCGCTCTTAGGGCCGCCCTCGTTTCGTTCGCGTATGCGGTCCTGGATTTGCAGCGCGCATCCCACCGCGTCGACGACGCTGGCGAACTCAACAAGCGATCCGTCACCCATAAGTTTAATCGTGCGGCCGGAATGGGCGGCAATCGTCGGGTCGATGAGGTCCCTTCGCAGGATATTCAGCTGCGCCAGCGTCCCGGCTTCATCGGCGCCCATGAGGCGGGAATAACCGACGACATCGGTCGCCAGTATCGCCGCAAGCTTCTCTGCGGACGCACCTCGCCGATGTTAATAATTTCTTTTGGCGCTAAGGGGTCGGTTTGCATCGAAGCACTTAAAGCTGGAATCGTGACGCTGGAATTCGACGCTGCTCTTCGCCTCGTATGTTAGCATGATCCCTGGGGTGACAGATCTTCATCCCTAAAAACACGTTGTTGCGTGAGATTATCGCAACCGATCGAATGTTCGACCAACTATGTCTCAAGACCATGCAGCAACGTCAAATCGGCATGCAATTAAGCAAAGCTCAAACGGCAAAAATAGGGGTTCCATAACCGATTGATCTTGTCATTTCAGCGTGGCGCGCGCAAGGCGACATCGCTGCCTCGACCGTTCCGCCGGCGACACGCGGGCGGCGAGCAACCGGCCGTCGGCGTCATGCGCCGCTAACGTGCGGCGGTTATCCTTGCGCCATCACTCTAAATAACTCGCGTCCGAATCCTTGAGCCCATAGCTCCGAGAGCGACGTGGATCGAGGCGGCAGTCACTTGGCCAACAGCGACTCCGCTACGAGCCCGGAGGCCAGCCCCGGGGCGCGGACTGTCGAGGGAGGTCGGCATCTAGACTTGAAGTTCCTGACCTACGCGCCGAGGTTGGCCGCCGGCGCACGGCCTAAGTAGGGCGCCATCGAGGTCGAGCGGTCGGGATGCGGCCGTCAGAGGGCCTTGCGTGCGGATACGCAACCCGCGCCGGCCACCGCTTCTGTCGGCAAAATGGGCCAGAGTTCTCGAACTTCGCGAGGCCGTCTCGCGCGGTATAGTTGCCCGGTATTGTTAAGCACGGCGAGAACGAGGAACCCGTTATGGATCGCCGACTGACATAAGCGGCTTTCGCTCGGCCTGGAAACGCCTCAGGGTACGTCTCCAGTTCTGCCGGCAACTGTCTGCGCAGAACGTTCTTCCACTGTCCTCGACAGCTTCGCAGAGAATGAGACGGGTGCAGTTTTCGCAGCGAACTTTGAGCATGGAACCCTCCTGGGCCGTTCATATGAACGCTTTACGGTCCACCGCGATCATCATGCTCTATCTTTGATTTGCGTGGTGTTACTTTTGCCACACAGCCAGGGAAAAATGTCTGCGCCGCTTCATGGCCGCCGCTACCGCCGGCATGTTGGCGACCTGGGCCGACCGACCGAGGAAGTCGGAGCCGGTGACGCTACATCGAGCCGGCAAAGAGCAATTGGACGGAATCAAGCTGACGGCGCGCCCGAAATGGCAAGGCACAGAGTCCTGGCGGCATCGCTCGGCGGCGGGAACGCGCGCAAGACTGAGAACGAAGAGGTGGTCCGCGCGCTTATCTCACCCGAGCGGGTGAAACTCAAGGACGCGTGCGAGCGCGACAGTCGGAGGCCTATCATGGCGCCGCAATCCGGCCGGCGCTTTCAGCGCAAAGAGCCAAGGAGTTGCGTTCATAGACATAACGCCGGATCGATGACGAAGAGGACAATTGATTTGCTGCCGCTGTTCCAACCATCCGCATATCGGGCTTACCGACGAAATGGTCACCGCCGCCGCGGCAACCTGAACGGGGGAACTGATGAGGGAATGCGTCAATCAAAGTTCGCGCACCTTCGAGTGAAAAATCGCGACGAGCACTCCTGAAGGAAGGAGTAGACTGCAAACAAGAAGAGGGCTTCTATCGAAAAGGAAAACAAAGACCTAACTGAAACGAAGCAACAGGAC
>CAWIEP010000019.1:0-10867 GCA_963835115.1 uncultured Pseudomonadota bacterium | reverse complement strand
ATGCCGGACATGGGGGGCAATCTCGTCCTCGCATTCCTCGCGAAAGCCGCTCCGAAGACCGCTCGTCTCCTGCTCACGAGCGAAAGTGACTTCGACACGGTCGCACTCATGTCTGCCCCCTTCTCGGTCGACGCCTTCGTCCCGAAGCGGGACGTCAGCGCGCGGCTCTTGCCCACCCTGGACGAGATGTTTCGCAGTCGAGCCGAGGGCGAGCTCATCACCCCCTCGGATCATGCTCGCGAGCTGGCGCGCGGCATCGTCCGGGCGGTCGCGATGCGAGACCTCGAAACAGAGGCGCACTGCGCTCGGGTCGCCGCCTGGTCGCGGCGTCTGGCTGTGGAACTGGGCTTACCCGACTCCCGGGTTCTCGACACGGAGCTTGGCGCGCTCCTCCACGACGTGGGGAAGATTGGCGTCCGGGACGCCGTCCTGCTGAAGAGAGCGCCCCTTACTCCCAGCGAATGGGAGGAGATGAGGCAGCATCCCGAGCTTGGCCGGGCCCTTCTCCAGGAGATTCCCGCGCTGCACCGGGCTATTGCCGTCGTGCAAAACCACCATGAAAGGTGGGACGGTTCGGGCTATCCTAGGGGGTTGTCGGGTACGGCCATTCCTCTCGAGGCCAGAATATTTCAGATCGCAGACGCTTATGACGCCATCCGAAGTGACCGTCCATATCGAAAGGGGCGGAGTGACCCTGAAGCCCGAGCCGAGATTCTACGCCACGTTGGGCCGCAGTTTGACCCGGACATTCACCATGCGTTCACGAGCATCGACAAGGATGACTGGATGGCGGCCACGAGCCATCTCCCGCGCGGTGCGGTCGCGACAGAATGATGCGGCACGCGTGCGAGTGCCGACGCGCCGCGCGCTCATGCGGATCGCCAAGGAGGGCCGCAAATACGGCGTCTACCTCGGCCTCGTCACCCAACGTCCAGGCGAGCTCGACCCGACGATCATCTCGCAATGCAACACGCTGTTCGCCATGCGGATGGCCAACGAGCGCGATCAGGCGCTGCTGCGCTCGGCGGTGACGGACGCGGTCGCCAACCTGCTCGCCTTCGTGCCTTCGCTCGGCACGCGCGAAGTGGTGGCGTTCGGCGAAGGTCTGCCGCTGCCGACGCGGTTGCGTTTCACGGAACTGCCGCCGGATCGCGTGCCGCGCAGCGAGACGTTCCGGCTCGAGGACTGGGACGAGGCCGCCCATGCGGAGCGCGGCTTCGTGCGTCAGGTGGTCGAGCGCTGGCGCGGCGCGGCCGGCGGTTCGCGGATGTTCGAGGAGGCGCCGACGGGCGCGCCGGAGCCGCTTAGCCAATCGGCCAAACCGGCGCCCGCGATGCTGGACGGCGATTCGGCGGCGGTGCGGCTCGAACTGTTGCGCGCCCAACTTCTCAAGCGGCCTGCCGGCGCCACGTGAGCGTCCGCGAGACGGCGCTGAAAGCGGCCGCCTTCGACGCGGCCGGCGCGGGTTTGGAAGTGCGCGAATCCGGGGGCGGGCTGGCGCTCGCCAACGCCGCGAGCGGCGCCGGGGTCGGCGCGCTGGCGCGTGGGGACCGCTTCGAACGCCTCGTGGAAGGCCGCGCGCGCCTGATCGAGCGACGCGACTTTTCGTTCGAGGGCCGCGACTATTGCGTCGTCGCCTCGGTCGACATTGACCCGCAGCGCCGATTGCAGGACGACCTGTTCGCGCGCGCGTTTTTCGACGCCTCGACCGGCCTGCCCAACCGCGAGTTGTGCGATCGCGCCATCGCCGATCTGATCGCGGCGCGCGAAGCCGGCGACGGCTTCGCGGTCATCGTGGTGATGATCGACCGGTTCGCCGAGATCGTCGCCTTTCACGGCGCCGAGGCCAGCGAAGCGCTGGCCGCCAGGATCGGCGAACGGCTCGCCCGCGAAGCGCGCCCGCACGATCTCTTGGCACGGATCGGCGCCAACGAATTCTGCCTCGTCGTCGCCGAGCCCGGCGATCCGCAGGCGCTGCTCGAGACGTGCAGGCGGCTCGCGAGCCGGGCGAGCGAGCCTTGCATGGTCGACGGCGCCGAGATTTTCGCCGGCGCAAATGTCGGCGCCTGCGGCTGGCCGGCCGGCGACGCCAACCCGGAGGGCTTGCGGCGCAAGGCGAAGGCGGCGGCGCGCGAGGCGCGGCGGACGGGGATCGACGCCAGACTGTTTGCGGCCGAGATCGAATTTGGCGAACGCGAACGCGCGCGCGAGGAGAACGCGCTGCGCCAGGCGATTCGCGATCGGCGCATCGGCTGCGCGTTCCAGCCGAAGATCGATTTTCGCGCCGGCGTCGTCGATAGCCTGGAAGTGCTGATGCGTTGGCGCGACGACGAAGGCGTCTGGTCGACGCCGGGCAATTTTCTCGAGCACGCCCACGAAGTCGGGCTCACCAACGACATCACCGCATTGGTGCTTGAGGAGACGATCGCCTCGCTCGACGCGATCGACGCCGCCTTCGGGTCGACGCCGAGGCTCGGTTTCAACGTCTCCGCGACGCACGCCGGCGACGCGCGCTTCATGCGCAAGTTTCTCGACGAACTCGCGGCCTCCGGCCACGCGAATCGCTTCATGCTGGAGATCACGGAAGAAGCGTTTCTGCCCTCGAGTCAATTCCAGGCGCGCATCCTGCCGATGATCCGCGAGATCGGGGCGAATATTTCGATCGACGATTTCGGCTCGGGCTTTTCCTCGCTGGCGACGCTCGCCGACATCACCGCCGACGAGGTCAAGGTCGACCGCTCGCTCATCGCCGACATCGACAAACGCCCGCGCAACCAGAGTCTCTTGCGCGCCATCGAGTCCATTGGCGAGGCGCTGGCGACGGAGGTGATCGTCGAGGGCGTGGAGCGCGAGGCGGAATTCCGCTACCTGCGCGATCACACAGGGATTCGGGTGGCGCAGGGGTATTTTTTCGGCAAGCCGATCATGCTTTCCGGCGTCGAGGGCGGCGTCGAGTGGCGCGAGCGCGAACGCGCCGCCGCACACCCCAAGCGCTCGGAGCGGGCGCGCGAGGGGCGCGCGGGATAGAGGCGCGGCGGCTCAGGCCGCCTGCTTTTTGCGATCGTCGGGAGACGGGCCGGCGCCCTTCACCTGCACGATTGATTGCAACGCGTCGAACCAGAACGGCGCGCCGAACAGCGCGGCAACCGCGGTCACGAGCCAGCCGAGCAACGACAAGACGAAAACCGAGGGCGGCGCCTGATAGACATAGACCCAGGGGGTCGGGTTCTCCAGCTTCGCTTTACAGGCAGCGTCTTTGGGGTCGCAATCGTCGCCGACGTAAAGCTGCAAGAAATGCCCGGGCGCCCAGCCCGCCGGCAGCCGCGCCGTCATCATCTGGTTGACGAGACCGACGGCGGCGTCGACGCCGTCGGGTTCGGTGAGGATTTTCTTGTCGACATTCGCCGCCTGCAGATTGTCGACGAGCGCCGGCGTCGTCCACAGCGTGCGGGCGACCCGCACCGAATCCAGGTTGAACAGCAGCGCTCCGCTCAGCGCGATGACGAAAGTCCAGAGTTGTTTCCACCGCTTGAACTCGCCGCTCAAGCGATCCATCGCGGCGTCGAACCAATCGGCGATTTCCGTGCGCATGGCGGCGAGATCGCCACTCGTGCGCGCGACGACGCCTTTGAGGAAATCGCGGATTTGCGGGTCGGCGACCAAGGCGACTTTGTTCTGCAGATCTTCGACCGACGGCGCGGTCGACATTAATTGCGTCGCCTCCATGAGCGCCTGCGCAAAATGCTCGGAGTTGATGTAGGACGGCTTGTTCTGGGTTGGCGCGCCGGCGCCGGGGCCGAGCGGATTGACGAGCGCATTCGTATAGAGTTGTCTCGCCAGGCCGTCGAAATTGGGGTCGTTGAGAAGCTTCTGCACACCTTGCAGCAGCGTGCGCGCGCGAAGGCCGAAAACCGAGTTCATCGCCTCGACGAGCGCGCTCGCAAACAGGCTGATGGCGAGGAAGCCGAACAGAACGCCGATGGCGACGTCGAGGATCGTGCTGCCGAACATTGAGGCGTCCCTATTGTTTGGCGCAATCCCCGCGAGCCTCATTAATCTGATAGGTTGAGGCGAACCCGCGTCCACCGCGTTGACCGCGAACGAAGCGTGGTTCGGCCGATCCGATCGCTCAAGCAAGTTCGCGCACGCGGCGATGTCTTGCTTCGTCCGCACAGATTTTATCTATTAGATGCAGTAGGCGTCGCGCCGAGTTGCGTCAAATTCAAAAGTGAAAGCTATTTCGCATCCTGCATAAGCGCGCAGTCCTCGGCCTCGCCAGCGCGCTACGCTTGAGGCTCGCGGGCGGGAAGCGTGATGGGCTTTCCATGCGGCGTCGCCTCCGCCGCTTCGAGCCAGGCATGCGCGAGCGACGCCAGTTCGCCGCTCGTCGCCACGCCTTTGCTGGCCAGCAGGCTCTCCAGCGCCTCCAACCAGAATTCGTAGTATTCGCGCTGCGGCGCGCGTGCGATCTCAGCGGCAAGCGCGACTGTCCACTCCACAGCGGAGAACAGACCCCGCTCGCGCAAGCCCACGACGATTGCAAACGCCTGGGCGTGCCACGGTTCAGCGAAGGTATTTGGTTCAGGCGGGCTCAAGATAGGGCTCGAAGGCGTCAATCGTCACGGTGGAGCGCGCGTCTCCCTCACGGCCCCATAAATCGCGCGCGGCGAAGCGAACGGCGTACAGCCATCGCGGGTTTTCGCCGAGACCGTGCGCGTTGGCGTCGGGAAAGACGAAGGCGCCGCGCAAAGCGTGGACTACGCCGACATGTCCGCGGACATAGCGCGGCAGCCGCGTGTGGCCGGCCGGGTTCATCAGGCGCGCGCGGACGCGCTGGCCTACAGCGAAAGCCGCAGTTGCGGCGGCCGGCCGGTCATACGGACTTCCCCGCGCGACGGCCGCCGCGACCTTTGCGGGCGTCAGCTTGGCGACGCCTTGGCGTGGCGGCTCGGAAGCGTGGCCGGCGGTGAGTTCGGCTTGCGAGGCCAGGCCATGCGCAACCACCAGCTTCTCCAACGCGCTGATCCAGACGTCGTAATAGGCTTTCGAGAGATAGTCCGCCGGCGCCAGACTTTCGCGGACGCTGCGGCTCTCGTCGAGACTCCACAAACCGAAACCGCCGGCGCCGATCGTCACGGCCAGCGCGCGCTTCTCCCACTCGGCGTGAAACACCGGTTCGTTCGGTTCGGGCGCGATCGGGCCAAAGCCCATCATGCCGCCGAGGTCCTGCGCGCCGTTCATCGACGGCGTCCCCGCCAAGCCCGGTCCCGATCATGCTATCGCGCGTGACCAGCGCGGCCAGCCGCTCCTCGCTCCAGCCCTCCGTTCCGGTCGGGCGTTCCGGGATCACCAGATAGCGCGTCTCGGCGGTGGAATCCCAGACCCGGATCTCCGTGTTCGCCGGCAACGTGACGCCGAATTCGACGAGCACGGCGCGTGGGTCAATCACCGCGCGCGAACGATAGGCGTGCGACTTGTACCAGACCGGCGGCACGCCCAAGACCGGCCAGGGATAGCAAGAACACAAAGTGCAAACGACGAGGTTGTGGACATCAGCGCCGTTCTCCACCGCGACCATGTGCTCGCCCTGCCGTCCGCCATAACCAAGCTCGGCGATGGCCTTCGTCGCGTCAGCTCTGCAACCGCCTGCGATAGTCAGGGTCGCTCCAGGCGCGCGCTACGACGCGCGCACCGTTGCGCGGCCCGATTTTCGTCTCGTAGGTTTCGACGATGGCGTCGAGGGCCGCCGGGTCGATGTAGCCCTTTTCGGTCAGCAGGGTCTCCAGCGCGCGCACGCGCGCGGCGACTTCGGACAATTCGGAATGATCGTGGTCGTGGCCCATGTTTTGAGCGTAAGCCGCCGGCGCGGCCTGTCAATCGACCTCCGCCACCCGCCCCTCCCTGATCGTCACCCGCCGATCCATGCGCGCGGCGATCTCCATGTTGTGCGTGGCGATCAGCGCCGCCACGCGGCTCGCCTTGACGAGCGACGTCAGCGTCGAGAACACATGATCGGCGGTGCGCGGATCGAGATTGCCGGTCGGTTCGTCGGCCAGCAGCAGACGCGGGCGCGTTGGCCAGCGCCCGCGCGATCGCCACCCGCTGCTGCTCGCCGCCCGAAAGCTCCGCGGGACGGTGATGCGGCGCGATCGTCCAGCCCCAGGAATTCGAGCAACTCGCGGGCGCGCGCGCCCGCCTCGGCGCGCGGGAGACCGGCGATCATCTGCGGCAGCACGATGTTCTCTTCGGCCGAGAACTCCGGCAGCAGATGATGGAACTGATAGACGAAGCCGATGTGTGTGCGCCGCAGCGCGGTGCGCGCCTTATCCGACATCTGCGAGGTCGGCTGTCCCGCGACATAGACCTCGCCGCGGCTCGGCGTCTCCAGCAGCCCCGCGATGTGCAACAGCGTGGATTTGCCGGCGCCCGAGGGCGCGACCAGCGCCACCGCCTCGCCCGGCCACAGCGAAAGCTCGGCGCCCGAGAGCACCTCCAACACCGTCGTCGCCGCCGCCGTAGCTGCGCGAGAGGTCGTGCAGATGCAGCGCCGGCGTTTCACTCATAACGCAGCGCCTCGACCGGATCGAGCCGCGCCGCCCGCCAGGACGGGATAGATCGTCGCCAGCAGCGACAGGACCAGCGCCATCGCCACCACCGCCGCGACGTCCGTCGTCTCGATGCGGCTCGGCAGGCCCGGAAGATTGTAGATTTCGGCCGGAAACAGGTTGACCCCGGTGACCCAGCTCAGGAAGCGCCGCAGCGGCTCGACGTTGTGAGCGACGATGAGGCCGACGACGAGGCCGACGAACGTGCCGGAAAAGCCGATCGCCGCGCCGGTGATGAGGAAGATCCGCTGGATCGCCCCGCGCGTCGCGCCCATCGTGCGCAACACCGCCACGGCGCGCGCCTTGTCCTGCACCAGCATAATGAGGCCGGAAACGATGTTGAGCGCCGCCACCAGCACGATCAACGAAAGAATCACGAACATCACCGAGGCCTCGACCGACAACACGTCAAAGAAGGTTCGGTTGGTCTCGCGCCAGTCCGTGTCGATCATCGGCCGCTGTTCGGCCACTTGAATGGCGGGCTTGACGCTGTCGATGTGATCGGGGTCGTCGACATAGACTTCAATGACGTTGGCCTGGCCGTCGAGGTTGAAGAACTCCTGCGCCTCGGCCAGCGGCATGAAGATGAAGGCGCCGTCGAAATTGGCCATGCCGACCTTGAAAATCGCCGCCACGTTGTAGGCTTTCAAGCGCGGCGTCACGCCGAACGCGGTCTGCGCGCCATGCGGGGTGATGAGCGTGATCTGATCGCCGATGCGCAGACTAAGGTGCTCGGCGAGCTTGGCCCCGATGGCGACCCCCTGCCCGGCGTCGAAACCGTCGAGCGTTCCCAAAGTGATATGGTTGGCGACGCCCGGCAGGCGCTTCAGGTCCCGTTCCAGAACGCCGCGCGCCAGCCCGCCGGACTGGCCGAACGGCGAAGAGGCGAACACCTGTCCCTCGACGATCGGAAACACCAGCTTGACGCCGGGAACCTTGGCGACGCGGTCGGTGACGGCGGTATAGTCGGTCAGCGGCGTCTCGACGCCTTGCAGGAAGATATGGCCGTTGAGGCCGATGATCTTGTCCATGAGGTCGAGCCGAAAGCCGTTCATCACCGCCATCACGACGATGAGCGCGGCGACGCCGAGCACGATGCCGGCGAACGAAAAACCGGCAATCACCGAGATCGACCCCTTGGTGCGCCGCGCGCGCAAGTAGCGAAAGGCGACGAGCCACTCGAAGGCCGAGAAAGCGCGGGGGCTGGCGGGCGCCGGCGCGACGGGAGCGGCGTCGAGGGCGGAGGCGGTCAAGCGGCCGCCGCCCCGCCGAGCCGCGCCACCGCCGCCGCGACCGACAGGCTCTCGCGCTCGCCCGTCCGGCGGTTCTTGACCTCGACCTTGCCTTCGCCAAGTCCTTTCGGCCCGACAACGACCGCCCACGGCAGCCCGATCAGGTCCATCGTCGCGAATTTCGCGCCCGGCCGCTCGTCGCGGTCGTCATAGAGCGCCTCGCGACCGCGGGCGGCGAGGCCGGCGATGATCTCCTTAGAGGCCCCGTCGCAAGCGGCGTCGCCGACTTTCAGGTTGATGACGCCGACGTCGAACGGGGCGGCGGCGTCCGGCCAGATCATGCCGGCGTCGTCGTGATTGGCCTCGATCAAAGCGGCGGCGAGCCGGCTCGGGCCGATGCCGTAAGAGCCGGAATGGACGAAATGCTCGCGCCCATCGGGGCCGTTGACCACCGCCTTCATCGGCTTCGAATACTTCTCGCCGAAGTAGAAAATATGGCCGACTTCAATCCCCCGCGCGGAAATGCGGCTGGCCTCGGGCAGCGCGGCGAAGGCGGCTTCGTCGTGCTTTTCCGACGTGGCGGCGTAGAGCGACGTCCATTTGTCGAACACGGCCTGCATGGCGGCCCGGTCGTCGAAGTCGATCTCGGCCGGCGGGGCCGAGAAGCCTAGGTAGTCCCGATGGCAGAAGACCTCGCTCTCGCCGGTCGAGGCCAGAATGATGAATTCGTGGGAGAGATCGCCCCCGATCGGACCGGTGTCGGCGACCATGGGAATCGCGGTCAGGCCGAAGCGGGCGAAGGTGCGCAGGTAGGCCGCGAACATCTTCATGTAGCTGTGGCGCGCGCCTTCCGCGTCGAGGTCGAAGGAATAGGCGTCCTTCATCAAAAACTCGCGCGAGCGCATGACGCCGAAGCGGGGACGCACCTCGTCGCGGAATTTCCACTGGATGTGGTAGAGATTGAGCGGCAAATCCTTGTAGGAACGGACGCTCGCCCGGAATATCTCGGTGATCATCTCCTCGTTGGTCGGCCCGAACAGCATGTCGCGGTCGTGCCGGTCGCGGATGCGCAGCATCTCCTTGCCGTAATCGTCGTAGCGGCCGCTCTCGCGCCAGAGCTCCGCCGATTGGATCGTCGGCATGAGGAGTTCGAGCGCGCCGGCTCGGTTCTGCTCCTCGCGCACGACCTGCTCGATCTTTTTGAGCACACGCAGCCCCAGCGGCAGCCAGGCGTAGATGCCGGCCGCCTCCTGGCGGATCATGCCGGCGCGCAGCATAAGCCGGTGCGAGACGATCTCCGCCTCTTTCGGCGTTTCCTTAAGGATGGGCAGGAAATAGCGGGAAAGGCGCATCGGACCGGCTCGGGTGTCGTGAGGTTTGCGCCTAATGGACAATTCGCGGGGAAAGGGCAAGGCGGGGGCGGGAAGGTCTTTGGAACGACCCTCGGAATTCAACGCGAGCCGGTCGCTTTTGTCAGATCGCTTGGATCAGAATTTCGGTCATATTACGCGTAAGTCACCAAGGCCAATCGATTCCCTATTGGCCAACTTACGCAAGTCGGTGGCGCGCCGAGTGTTGTTCTGCCCTCCCTGCCGCGAGCCCGCCGAAGCCGCGCTGCCTATCCCCGCCCCGCCGCCAAAATCGCCCCGACCCCGCGCCGCTGCACCAACACCGCGCGCGCCAATCCCCCCGAGGCCGGCAGCGCCAGCCGCTCGGCCGCGCCGTTCCAGTCGCCGAGCCGCACCAGCCGCCGCACCACGTTGCGATGCGCCAGCGTCCGCCCGGCGTTCTCGCCGCGCGCGACCGACACCGTCAGCACTCCGGGATCGTAAAGCGCGAGCCACACCTCCGCCCCGCCGGCCGGCGCCGCGCCGGCCCCGATCGCCACCGCGCCGCCCTCGATGCTGACCGAAGGCCCGGAAGCGCCGCGATCGGTCTTCGCGCGCCAGCGCCTCCACTTCAGCCGACCTCGTCGCCGACGCCCGCCGCGCGGCCGTTGACGACGACCTCCGGCGTGTAGACGCCGGAATCGCCGAGCGAGCGCGCATAGGCATATTGCCGCTCGGTATAGGCCGGTTGCCGAACGTGTCCTTCCAGCCGAGCCGGTCCCAATAAGTCGACGGCGAAATTGAGCGCCAGCACGTCCGGCCGGTCGGCGAAGCGCTCGAGCGCTCGCGTTGGCCGGCGGGCAGGACGAGCAGCCCTGGCTCTGGAACAATTCGATGACCGTCGGATGGCTTGGCGTCCGCGGCGAAGGCGGGGGCGGCGAGACAGGCAAGCGGCGAGAGCGAGTGCGACGCGCATGGACGACCTCCGGGTCGGACGCTGCGTTCGCGCCGGCGCCCGCGCTGTGTTACAGCGCCGCGCGCCGCATGGCCCGCACCGATTTCACCACGCCCCGCCTTTGCCTCGACGACGACCTCGCCGACGGGCGGGACGGTCGCGCTGGCGCCGGAGGCCGCCAATTATCTCGTCAACGTGCTGCGGCTCGGCCGGGCGCGCGCGTGCTGGTCTTCAACGGCCGCGACGGCGAATTCGCCGCGCGCTCGAGGGCGACGAGCGGAAGCGCGCCGCCTTGATCGTCGGCGAGCGCATCCGCGAGCAGGAATGTCCGCCGCCGGTCGACTATCTGTTCGCGCCGCTCAAACACGCGCGGCTCGACTATATGGCGCAGAAGGCGGTCGAGATGGGCGCGCGCTCGCTGCGCCCGGTGATCACCCGCCGCACCCAGGTCGGCGCGCGTCAATCTCGAGCGGCTCGCGGCCAATGCGCGCGAGGCCTGCGAGCAATGCGGCGTGATCTGGCTGCCCGGAAGTCGCCGAGCCGCGAGCCGCTCGAGGCCGCGCTCGCGCGCTGGCCGGCCGAGCGGCTGCTGGTGTTCTGCGACGAGGACGCGCCGCTCGCCAATCCGCTCGCAGCGCTCGCGCGCCGCGCCGGATGCGCCGCGCCGTCGGCCTGCTGATCGGCCCGGAGGGCGGCTTCGACGAAGCCGAGCGCGCGCTGATCGCGAGGCTGCCGCTGACGCTTCGG
>CAWIEP010000018.1:0-33509 GCA_963835115.1 uncultured Pseudomonadota bacterium | reverse complement strand
TAAGGCCCGGGCCGAGCACGCGCGCGCAGGCGCCGTGCAGCCAGACCGCCGCGCTCGCCGCCTCGAACGCCGGAACGCCTTGCGCGAGCAGACCGCACACGAAGCCCGCCAGCGTGTCGCCGGAGCCGGCGGTGGCGAGCGTCGGCGGCAGGTCGCAGCCGATCGTCGCGCGGCCGTCGGGCGCGGCGACGACGGTGTCCGCGCCTTTCAGGATCGACGACCGCGCCGACACTCGCGCGCGCGGCGCGGGCGCGGGCAAGCTTGCCAGCGGCGCCGATGCACGTCGTCGCGGCCCTTAAACAGGCGGGCGAACTCGCCTTCGTGCGGCGTGACGACGGTCGCGCGGCCCTTGGCGGCAATGAGCGCGGCGAGGCCGCCCGCCTCGCCGGCAAAAGCTCGTCAGCGCGTCGGCGTCGAGCACGACGGCGCGGGCTGTTCGCCGCCGCCTGTCAGCGCGGCTTCGACATAGGCGCGGGTCGCGGCGCCGACGCCGGCGCCGGGACCGATGAGGATGGCGTTGCGGCGGGGGTCCGCGAGCAAGTCGGCAAATCCGGCTTGGGTCTCGAACGGCGCCACCATCACGGCGGTCTCGTGGGCGGCGTTGACGTCGACGGCGTCCTGCGGCGAGCCGCCAGCGTCACCAGCCCCGCGCCGATCCGCAGCGCCGCCCGCGCCGCCAGCCGCGCCGCGCCGGTGCGATGCGCCGTTCCCGAGAGCACCAGCGCCGCGCCGCGCGTATATTTGTGCGAATGGGCGGTCAGATCGCGGAAGTTCGTCGCGCCAGACAAGGGGTTGATTGGCGAAGGCGAGCGGCGCGATCTCGTCGAGCGCCGGAAGCGGGAATGCCGATGTCGGCGAATTCGAGCCGCCCGTCTGGCCGCCGCCGGAGGTCAGCAGGTGGCCGGGCTTCAGCCGGAAGAAGGTGATCGTCGCCTCGCCTCGACGGCCGCGCCGCGCACCGCGCCGGTCTCGCCGTCCAGCCCTGAGGGCACGTCGACCGCGAGCGACCTTGCCGCCGGCGGCGACAAAAGCGTTGATCTCGCTCGATGCAGCGCGCCGCCAGGCCCTCCACATCGCGCGAGAGGCCCGCGCCTAGAGCGCGTCGATGACGAGGTCGGCGCGCTTGAGTGAAAACGACTCCGCGGGCGCGATGATCGGCCGCCCAGCGCGCGGCCATTTCGGCGGCGTCCGCGCGCAGCGCGTCGCGTTCGCCGAGCAGGTAGACTTGCGTCGGATAGCCCCAGGCGCGGAGATAGCGCGCCGCGACGAACCCGTCGCCGCCGTTGCCGCCGGGTCCGCACAGCACCGCGACGCGCCCTTGGGTCCGCGCCAGCCGCGCCGCCGCGCGCGCGACCGCCAGCCCCGCCCGCTCCATCAGCACGAGGCCGGGAACGCCGACGTCGACCGCGAAGCGGTCGGCGTCGGCCATCTCGCGCGGGGTCAGCAGTTCGGGACAATTGGCGAGATCAAGCATGGGGCGATCGTGGCGCCGCTCGACGCGCGCGACAAGGGCTGGACGGCCAAGCCGGCCCAGCGCAAACTGCCGAAAAAAGGAGGAGCGCCGGATGAAGCCCGAGTTTCGCATCGACCATATCGCGCTTGAGGTGCGCGATCTCGCCGCCAGCGCCGCGTTTTACGGGGAGTTGCTCGGGCTCAAGGAGATCGAGAACAGGACGAGAAGGCCGACGATTTGCTGGTTCGCCTTCGACGGCCATCGCGCGATCCATCTGATCACGGGCTCCGACCGGGCGCCGCCGGAGCGTCCGATCAATGCGCATTTCTGCCTGTCCACGCCGCATTTCGACGCCACCCTCGCCGAGCTTGCGGAGCGCGGCGTCCGCTATCGCAACATCCGCGGCGAACTCATGACGTTCAACCATCGCGGCGACGGCGTGCGCCAGTGTTATTTCCAGGACCCCGACAATTACTGGATCGAGGTTTGCGAAGCCCATCCTGACGGCACGGTCGGCTGACGTCACGGGTGGACGGCGTCGAGTTCCGGAAGCAGCACGACGCTTTCCTGCTCGTTGGGATCGGTGCGGGCGATCACGGCGACGCAGGTCTCGCTGGCGCTCGGATTGTAGGGCAGATGCGGCACATTGGCGGGAATATAGACGAACGACCCCGCGGGCGAGACAAGATGATGCTCGAGCCGCTCGCCCCACCACATCCGGCCTTCGCCCTCGAGAACATAGATCGCAGTTTCATGCGCCTCGTGCTTGTGCGCCTTGGCGCGGCCGCCGGGCGGGATCGTCAGGAGCTGCATGTGCAGGCCGCGCGCGGCGACCGTCTCGGCGGAGACGGCGGGCGCGTAGCTAAAACCTTGCTTGCCGACGAACGGATCGCCGGCCTTCACGACGCGGCAGACGGATTGACTGTCGGACATGGCGGTCCACCTTTCCTTGAAGCGCGCGCGGAGATCACGCGCGGCGGTCGTGAAGCTAGTTTAACACATTTATACTACGACTCCCCGGGTGTCGCGCCCGACGCGAGGCAACTCGTTAATGTAAATTCGGCTGCGCGTGTGGAGCGGGCCAAAAAAATACCTCATACTGCCGTAGAAGTACGCTCAGGGCTGTGAATATCTTAACTAGTAACCCTTCAATTTCCCCCTGCCGCATTGTAGCGTATCGACGTCTGCGGCCGTCCAATGGGGGGACCTGTTCCATGATTCGGAACATTCTTGCACTTATTTCAACTGCCACACGGGCACAAAGCGGTTCTCGCGCGGTTTGCATTTCGCCGAAACGCGCCATCGCGAAACGAATCGTTTCGCCAATAACCGATTTGCTCGCTCGCTTTGACCTCGCGTCTCTGCGCAATCTTGCCGGCGCAGGGTTGTTCGCGCTTCCTTTCCTTTCCGTATCTCAAGCGCCGGCGGCGACGCTGTCGGCCGACGTCACTTATTACGCGATCGGCGCACCCGCCTGCGCGAAGCCGCAGAACCCCCGCCAGGCGCGGTGCTTCGCCATGCGCCGCCAGATGGTCGAGACGACGAAGTTAGGCGCCCGGCCGTTCAAAATCGCCGGCGGGGCCAGGACCGCGGACTCCATCGGTCCCGCGGGTGGGCTGACCCCAAGCGACCTCGCATCGGCGTATAATCTGCCGACGACCGGCGGCGCCGGCCAGACCGTCGCCGTCGTCGACGCTTACAACGCTCCCACCATCGAATCGGATCTGCAAGTGTTTGACGCCCAGTACGGGCTCACGACCTGCACGATCGCCAACGGTTGCCTCAAGGTCGTCAGTCAAACCGGCAGCACGACCAAATTGCCGCCGAACGACACCACCGGATGGTCGACGGAGGCGACCCTCGACGTCCAGACGGTCCATGCAGTCTGCCAAGGATGCAAGATCATTCTCGTCGAGGCGAACACCCAAAATCTTTCCGACATGGACGCCGCCGAAAACGAGGCGGTCAAGTTGGGAGCAACCGAGATCAGCAACTCGTTCGGTTATCCCGAGAGTACTGCTGTCACCGCCGACTTCAACTCGTTCAATCACTCGGGCGTCGTGATCACCGCCTCTACCGGCGACGACGGCTATTATGATTTCGATACGCTGAGTGGGTACAATCAGGCGAATTTTCCCGCTTCCTCTCCTTACGTAATCGCGGTCGGCGGCACGTCCCTGTACCTCAACCAAACCGGCGGCCGCCAATCGGAGACGGTGTGGAACGACAACGGCGTCAAGGGCTACTACGAGTTGCTCCTCGGCCAGCCGCTCGGCGCCGGCGGCGGCGGATGCAGCACGAGATACCCCGCGTTTCCCTGGCAGGTGCGTTCCACCGGGTGGAGCGCCACCGGTTGCGGGACCATGCGGATGGCCGCCGATGTCGCCGCGGTGGCCGACTACCTCACCGGTCTAGACATTTATCCCAGTTACCCCTGCGGCGGTTCGTGCCCAACCGGCTGGCTGACGATCGGCGGAACGTCTCTGTCCTCGCCGCTGGTCGCCGCTGTCTACGCCCTAGCCGGCGGCGCGAATGGCGTGCCCTATCCGGCGCTGACGCTCTATGGACATCCCGGGAAGACCTATAACGTGACCGCCGGCGGCAACGGCTGGTGCGACGGCGAAGGCGCCGCGGAGTGCGGCGATCCGAACACGCTTGGGGTTGGCATCCTTGACTGCGACTTCCCGGCGAGCGGCAGCACCCCGACCTCTGGGGACACCGCTTGCGACGCCGTTGCCGGCCTCAACGGCCCGACCGGGGTCGGAACGCCGAACGGCATAACGATGTTCACCAAGACCGGCCCCCTCGCTCCGCTTGCGGGCCCGATAGCCGTCGGCCTCGGCGTCTCGGGAACTTGGACCTGCCATGCCAGCGATCCGTTCCCGGGCGGCACCGTGACCCAGTACGTTTGGAACTGGGGCGACGGCACCACGACGACGACCACGACGCAGTCGGCCACGCACACCTATGCGGCGACCGGCACGTTCACGATCAACCTGACCGTGACGGACAGGTACGGCGTGACCGGCGTGACGACGAACAATTATAGCGTCACGGTCTCCTGACCCCTCGGCGGCCAGCGACGGATCGAGCGCGGCGGAGCCGAGTCACTCCGGCAGCGCGAACGAGATAAGCTGGTCGCTGACCTTCGGCGACAGAATGGAATTGCCGCCGACGGCGAAGGTCACGTATTCGCGGCCTTTGTAGGTGTAGATCGCCGGGAGCGCCACAGTCGGCGCATCGACGAGCCATCGCCATAGCACCTTGCCCGTCTTGAGATCGATGGCGCGCACGCGGCGTCCATCGAGGCGCCGATGAATATGAGGCCGGTCTTGGTGATCACGGGCGCGCCGATCGTCACCGAGCCCCAGGAATAGGGCATGTAGAAGCCGTATTGCTGGATCTCGCCAAAGGGCTCGCGCCACAGCAGTTCGCCGCTGTTGAGGTTGTAGGCGGAAAGCGTGCCGTAAGGCGGCTTCCAGCACGGCATTCCCAGCCAATTGGCGAACATCGTCAACTGGACGCCATAGGGCGCGCCGATCTGCGGCTGGTAGTCGGCCGGCGTCTTGGTCTTCGTCGCCTCATCGTATTGTTTGCGCGGAATCAGGCGATAGATGAACGTCACGCTGGAACTGTTGACGACGAACGTGTTCGTCGTCGGGTCGAGCGCGCCGCCGCCCCATTCGACGCCGCCGGTCGAGGGCGGATAGACGATCGAGCCCTGCAAGCTCGGCGGGGTGTAGCGGCCCTCGTCAACCAGCGTCTTCGCCTCGGCGCTGCATTGTCCAAAGCCCAGCGCGTCGGCGAGCCAGTAGACCCCCGGCCAGTGGTCCGGATTGGTCGGCGGCGGAACGCGTCCGTCCGGTTGGGTCGGCGCCGTCTGTTCGCCGGGGACGGCGCTTTGCGGAACCTCCGCCTCGGTGATCGGAAACACCGGCTCGCCGGTCAGCCGGTTGAGCACGAAAATGTAGCCCTGCTTGGTTGTTTGCACGAGCGCCGGAATGGTCTGCCCGTCTTTCTTGACAGTCGAGCAGCGTCGGCGCCGAATTGATGTCGTAATCCCAGAGCTCGTGATGGACCGAGCTGCCGGCTCCAAACCACGTCCCCGGTGTCGGCCTTGAGCGCGACGACGGCGTTCGCGTAGGGAATTTTTTCCTTGCGGTCGCCGCCGTAGTCGTCGGGGCTCGGCGGGCTGGTCGAGAAATAGAGCAGGCCCTGCTCGGCGTCGACCGTCATGCTCTCCCAGACATTGACCTTGCCAGTCCGCTTTTCCATTTCCGGCGTCAGCGGATTGAATTGCCATTTCAGCGCGCCCGACTGCGCATCGAGGGCGAACACGATGCCGGGCGGCGTTTTCGCGAACGCCCAATCCTTCCCCGCCCAGCCGACGAACAGCATGTTTTTGTAAACCGTCGGCGGCTGCAATTGCGACATCGGGAACACGTTGTTGACCGTGTTCCACTGGTTGACGTCGAGTTCGCCGCTCTTGCCGAAGCCCTCGCAGGCCTTGCCGGTGTCGGCGTCGACCGCCCAGCAGCTTGCCGGCCATCGTGCCGACATAGACGATCTTCTGGCACGCCTGACCGGCGACCGGGCTCGCCGCCTGCCAATAGGCGACGCCGCGGGTTTTCAAGTCGGGCTGCGTCAGCGGCTTCAGCTCCGCATGCGGATCGAACGTCCACTTCACTTGGCCCGATCCGGGGTCGACGGCGAAAATGCGATAGAACGGCGTGCTGACATAGAGCATGTTGTTGACGAACAGCGGCGTCGCCGACCAGACGGTCGCCGGAACGCCTTTCTTGCCGCTTCCGGATTGCGCTTCGCCAGCGACGGAGCCTTGCGAAACGTCGCCGGTGTGCAATTGCCAGGCGACTTTCAGCTTCGCCACATTCTCGGGCGTGATTTCGGTGGAGGTCGCATATTTCTGGGCGCCGAGATCGCCGTTGAACGTATACCAGGTCTGCTTGTCGCCCGTCGTTGTGGCGGGAGCGGGATAAAGCGCAGCGGCGTCTTGAGCGGGCGCATTGTCGGGCGCGCTCTGCGCGGCGAGGAACGGCGCGCAGAGGAGCGCGATCAGCGGCAGTGAGCGATGGCTTTTCATCGCGCCGTCTCCCGGCTTGCGGCGATTTGGGCCGGTTGGCGTCCCTCGACGAAGACGCCAAACAACCAAGCAACGAACGCGAGCGCCATCAGTCCCAGCAAAATCTCGGCTTCCAGCATATAGGCCGCGAAACCGGTTCCCAGGATATCCAGCAAGATCAATACGACCAACAGGGCTTTCATCCCGCCCCGCGCGAGCCTGAACGCCGTCGCCGCCGAGGCGAGCGTCAACAGCAGCGTCGAGCCGATGACGAGTAGGACGCCCAGCGAACCGTCGATGCCGTTCTCAGGCAGAAAATAGTCCAGAACGGACACCGCCAGCGCGAGCAGCGAGACCGCGACGAGCGGAATTTTTCCGAGATCCACGCGCACGCCTCTCATGTTGCATGAGCGCCGCTCGAAGCCGCGCGGCGGCGCAGGCGCGCGCTTTTGGCTAGCCGACAACGCGGGAATGCATTTTCAGTAACGACCGCTCAGCGCGATTGCCAGCCCGAGCACGCCCGACTAAACGCAACTTATGGTGTTCTACCTCGCGCGCCGGCTCGCCATCCTCGTCGCAACGCTCGCCTTCGCCTCGCTCATCGTGTTCGCGGCGCTCGAAGTTCTGCCGGGCAACGCCGCCGAGACGATGCTCGGGGCCAGCGCCACCCCCGAGGCGGTCGCCGAACTCGCCCGTAAGCTCGGCCTCGACCAGCCCTGGCCGGCGCGCTATTTCGCCTGGACGTCCGGCGCGCTGCGCGGCGATCTCGGGCAGTCTTACGCCTATAGCTCGCCGATCGCCTCGCTGATCGGCGAACGGTTGGAAGTCACCTTGCCGCTGACCGTGCTGGCCATGATCATCGCCGCGGCGGTTGCGCTGACCGCCGGCCTCTACGCCGCCGAGCGGCGCGGCAAGTCTGGCGACGCGCTCGTCATGTCGCTGAGCCAGCTCGGACTGGCGATCCCGAATTTCTGGTTCGGCATTTTGCTGGTGCTGCTCTTCGCCGTGCATTGGCGGTTGTTTCCGGCCGGCGGCTTTCCCGGCTGGAGCGATCCGGCCAAGGCGCTGAAAGCGCTGATCCTGCCGGCGATGGCGCTGGGACTGGTGCAGGCCGCCATCCTCACGCGGGTGACGCGCTCGGCGCTCCTGGAGGCGCTCGCGGAGGATTTCATGCGCACGGCGCGCGCGAAGGGGCTGTCGCGCGCGCGCCGCTTTGTGGCGTCATGCCCTGCCCAACGCGGCGCCGCAGATCCTCACCATCGCCGGTTTGCAATTCTCATCGTTGATCGCCGGCGCGGTGGTGGTGGAGAACGTGTTTGTGTTGCCGGGACTCGGCCGGCTCATCGCACAGGCGATCGCCAACCGCGACGTCCTGGTGGTCGAGGATTGCGTGATGGGGCTCGCTGGCCTGCGTCATTCTCGTCAACGCCGGGGTTGACGTCGTCGCCGCCGCCATCGATCCGCGGCTGCGGGCGGCGATGAGCGCGCTTCGCCTCGGCGCCGTCTGCGTCGGCCTCCTGATCGTCGCCGCGCTCGCCTCGCTGGTCTGGACCCCCTACCCGCCGGCCGCCATCGACGTGCCGCACCGCTTCGCGCCGCTCTCGGCCGCGCATTGGCTCGGCGCCGACTCGCTCGGGCGCGACGTGGCCTCGGAAATTCTCGCCGGCGCCCGCGTTTCGCTGATGGTCGGCGTCATCGCCGTCGGCATCGGCCTGACGCTCGGGGTCGCGCTCGGGCTGGTCGCGGCGAGCGCCAAAGGCGCTCGTCGAAGACGCGATCATGAAGGCGTCCGATTTCGCTTTCGCGTTCCCGGCGCTGCTGCTGGCGATTCTGCTGACTTCGACCTACGGCCCCGGCGTCGTCAACGCGATCGTCGCCATCGGTCTCGCCAACGCGCCGATCTTCGCCAAACTGACTCGGTCGGCCGCCAACGGCGTGCTTGCGCGCGAATATCACGCTGGCGGCGCGCGCCGCCGGGCGCGGGCCCGTCGCCATCGCTTTCGAGCATGTGCTGCCCAACATCGCCGCCACCGCTCATCGTGCAGGCGACGATCCAGTTCGCCATCGCCATTCTCGCCGAAGCCGCGCTTTCCTACCTGGGTCTGGGCGCGCAGCCGCCGCTCGTCTCCTGGGGCCGCATGCTGGCGGACGCGCAAGCGTGGCTCTACGTGGCGCCGCGGCTGGCGATCTTCCCGGGCGCTGGCGATCGCCTTCAGCGTGCTTGGCCTCAACCTGCTCGGCGACGGCCTGCGCGACGCGCTCGACCCGAAATTGCGCGCGCGACGCTGATGCTGCTCGAAGTCGACGACCTCACCGTCGATCTCCCCGTTCCCGGCGGTTTTAGGCGCGTCGTGCGCGGGGTCTCGTTTGCGATCGATGGCGGACAGTCGCTCGGGGTCGTCGGCGAATCCGGTTCCGGCAAGACGATCTCCGCCTTGGCGATCATGGGCCTGCTGCCGGACGGCGCGCGGGTGGCGGGCGCGATCCGCTTCGAGGGCCGCGACATCGCGCGGCGTTCGGACGCAGAGATGCAAGCCTTGCGCGGCGACAGGATCGCCATGGTGTTTCAGGAGCCGATGACGGCGCTGAACCCGCTGATGCGGGTCGGCGATCAGGTGGCGGAGCCGTTGCGGCTGCATCGCGGGACCTCGGGCGCGAGCGCCCGCGCCGAGGCCGTGCGTCTCCTGGAGCGCGTGCGCCTACGCGACCCCGAGCGGCTCGCCCGCGCTTATCCGTTCGCGCTGTCCGGGGGCGAGCGGCAGCGCGTGATGATCGCGATGGCGCTGGCCTGCGGCCCCAAGCTCCTGATCGCCGACGAGCCGACGACCGCGCTCGACGTGACGGTGCAGGCGCGGATCCTCGATCTCATCGCCGCGCTCGGCGCCGAGGGCGGGCTTTCCGTTCTGCTCGTCAGCCATGATCTCGCGGTGATCGCCCGCCATTGCGCGCGCGTCCTGGTGATGTACGGCGGCGCGGTCATGGAGGAAGGGCCGGTCGAGGCCGTGCTCGGCCAGGCGCTGCACCCCTACACCCGCGCCCTGCTGGCGGCGCGGCCGGCGCTCGGCGGGGCCCGCGGGGCGCGGCTGGCGGCCATTCCCGGCGCCGCCGCCGCCGCAGAAGGGGGCTGCGCCTTCGCGACGCGCTGCCCGCTGGCTTTGCCGGCCTGCCGCGACGAGCCGCCGGCGGTGGCGCTGCCGGGCGGTCATGTCGTGCGCTGCGTTCGGGTGACGTCGGAGGGACGGCTCACGTGAGCGCGCCGCTGTTGCAGGTGTCGGGTCTGCGCAAAGTCTTCGCGCTGCCCCGGTCCGGCTGGTTTGCGCCGCGCCCGGAGCGGATCGCGGTCGACGGCGTGGATTTTTCCATAAGCGCCGGGCCGCTCGTTTGGCGTCGTCGGCGAATCCGGCTCCGGCAAGTCGACCATCGCCCGTCTCGTGATGGCGCTGGTCAAGCCGACCGCCGGCGAGGTTCGGTTGCTGGGGCGCTCTTTGTTTCAGCTGTCGCGCGCGGAACTGAAAGCGGCGCGCGCCGATGTCCAGATGGTGTTTCAGGACCCCTACGGGTCGCTCGATCCGCGCATGACGATCGCCCGCATCGTCGCCGAGCCGCTGCCGCGCGGGACGCCCCGCTCCGAGAAGGCGGCGCGGGTGGCCGCGGGCCTCGCGGCCGTCGGCCTCGAAGAGGCTGCGGCGCGCCGCTATCCGCACGAATTCTCCGGCGGCCAGCGCCAGCGCATCGCCATCGCTCGCGCGCTGGTGACGCGGCCGAAACTGGTGGTCGCCGACGAGCCGGTGTCGGCGTTGGATGTGTCGATCCAGGCGCAGGCGCTCAATCTGATGTGCGACCTGCAACGCGAGGCGGGGGTCACGTATCTGCTCATCAGCCACGATCTCGCGGTGGTCGGCCATGTCTGCGACGAGGTCGCGGTGATGTTTCAGGGTCGCTTCGTCGAGACGGGGCCGGCGGATCTGCTGCTAAAGAACCCCGCGCATCCCTATACGCGCGAACTGGTCGACGCCGCGCCGCGTTTTGAAGCCGCGCCGCTGCGCAGCCCCGCCCCGCCGCCTTTTCCCGACGCCAAGACCGGATGCAGATATGCGCCGCGTTGTCCGCTGGCGGACGCGCGGTGTCTGGAGGCGGCGCCGGAGCTGACGCCGCGCGACGACGGGCGAAGCGTGGCCTGCTACGCGGTTTAGGCGCCAGCCTGCTTTTCAACTTGCAGTCCCTTCGCACGACGCATCCCGCGAGTGTTCGACCCTGCGCGCATGGAGAAGGATTTCGATTCAGAAATATAGTCGTTAAATGATATATTTTAAATAAGTCACGATGAAATTTGGATGTTCCAAACATAAGTTGTTCGCAACTACTTTAAGTCACCTGTGCAAGGTTAAGGTATCGATATTGACACTGCCGTGCTTTTTTTGTGTTCTGCCGCAAGGCTCGTGATTCGCGTTACCTTGGTGCTTCAATCCTGCCTACGCGGCCGCATCAATTCGACAGTATAATTGGGGATAATGCGATGGCGACTTTTACCTGGAACGTTGCGTCCGGCGAATGGGCCGCGAATGGCGATTGGAATATTTCTGGCGCGCCGACGAGCGCTGACATCGCCGATGTCGCAAACGGCGGCACGGCGACCGTGGGATCGAGCGATACGACCGCGGTTGCCGGAATACTTAACGTCAGCAACGGCGCGGTCATCGTCCAGGGCGATCTGCAGGTCTATGGTCTGGCCGTCACCGGCAGCGGCTCGATGACGGTCGACGGCGGCCACTTGACCTATGGCGCGACCGGCTTGGGCAGCCTGGCGGTTCTCGCTCCCGCCTTGGGAACGGTCACGCTGAAGGACGGCGGCGAATATACATTCAATGACAATACGTTAGGGTCAATCGGCAACATTGTCGACTTCACCGGCACAGGGGGAACGTTCGTCGACAACGCTCTTTGGGGCGGCAAGATCGACAATTTCAATACATCGGACAGCAATTCCATTAGTTTCAACGGGCCAATTTTAGCTGATCTATTCAGTACATTGACAAACACGCTCACGGTGACGACGCTTTTGGGCGTCTTCAACGTAGGTTTTAGCAATAACGGACAGGTGCTGAGCAGCTCGAATTTTTCCGTCAGCGGCAGCGCCATCGACTTCACCGGCTCAACTGTCTGTTTTGCGACGGGCGCGCGAATTCGCACTTCGCGCGGAGACGTGGCGGTGGAGGAACTGCAAGTCGGCGACCTCGCCATGACCGCTTCCGGGGAGCACAGGCCCATTCGATGG
Source organism: uncultured Pseudomonadota bacterium (assembly GCA_963835115.1). Lineage (GTDB taxonomy): Bacteria > Pseudomonadota > Alphaproteobacteria > Rhizobiales > Beijerinckiaceae > Roseiarcus. Next base: position 21,701 of record CAWIEP010000018.1, on the reverse strand, counting down.
CTTGGCCACAGGCGCGTGGATTGCCGACGTCATCCGCGCGGCGGAGACGTCATGCCGATCCGCGTCGCCGCCCACGCTTTTGGGCCGAACCGGCCGACCTGCGACCTCTATCTCTCCCCCGCGCATGCGGTCTGCGTCGAGGTCGTCGGCGAGGCGCTGATCCCCGTGATCGCGCTCCTTAACGGCGCCACGATCCAGCAGGTCGATGTCGACGAGGTTGTCTATTGGCACGTCGAACTCGACAGCCACGATATTCTCCTGGCCGAGAACCTGCCTACGGAGAGCTATCTCGAAGCGGGCAACCGGGATTCTTCGCCGAGAACAGCCTCGTCCAGCTTGCAGCGGCCCCGGAGGCCGCGGCGCGGGCGCGCCTGAACTTCTGCCGCCCGTTCCACGAAGCCGGCGCGCTCGTCGAGGCCGTCAGATCGCAGCTTGTCGTCCGGGCGCGAGCCCTTGGTTGGACCTTGCATCAGGACCGGCTGGCCGACCTTCACCTCATTGTCGACGGGCGCCGCGTCGACCCGCTCGTGCGCGACCGACGCGCCCGGTTCAGCCTACCGGCCGGCGCCCGCGAAATCTGGCTGGCGTCGGCGACAACCCGCCCCGTCGATGTCGGCTGCGGCGCCGACGCCCGAACGCTTGGTGTCTGCGTCGCTCGCCTTGGCGTCGAAGCGAGTTCGGCGCCGGCGCGCGAAATCCGACTCGACGACCCCGCGCTCGGCGTCGGATTCCACAAGGTCGAGCGCCGCGGCGAGACGATCTGGCGCTGGACCCAGGGGCGCGCGCAGTTGCCTTCTTCGCTCCTGTCCGACCGCTCCGATCCCATCGCGCTGACCGTCGAACTCGGGGGCGACGCCCCGCCGCGCTGGGTGGCCGCGCCGGCGCATAGGGAAGCGGAAGCCGAAATCGCCGCTTAAGCCGACCGTGTTCCGGCGGCGCTTTAGCGAGACCGGCTGCCGCTACGCCAGGCTCGCCTCGACAATGCCGCCAATCTCCGCCCGCACCGCCCCATGTCGCGGATGATCGGCGAGCGTCGTCAGCCACGCGGGATCGACGTCGCGCACACGGTCGCTCCACAGCCCCTCCAACACCGCCCGCGCCGCCGACGGCAGCGGGTCGGGGATCGAACGCCCCGACAGCCTCCCCCACAGGCCGGACCAGCAGCGCACCACGTTCCACGGATTGTAGCCGCCGCCGCCCAGCACGACGATCGCCGGCGCCGTCGCCGCGACCGCCTCGACGGCGCTCCACAGCGCGACATTGGACAGCGCAAGCTTGGCGAGCGGATCGCCGGCCAGCGCGTCCGCGCCCGTCAGCACCACGACCGCCTCGGGCGCGAAGCGGCGCACCAGCGGCAGCACCGCGCCCTCGAGCAACACCGCGAACTCGTCGTCGTTGAGCCCGCGCGGGACCGGCAGGTTGCGCGCGTTTCCGCCGCGCCGGTCGTGTAACGCCCCCGTGCGCGGCCAGCGGTCGGCCTCGTGGACGGAGATCGTCATCACCCGCGCTTCGGCGGCGAAGGCGTCCTCGACGCCGTCGCCGTGATGCGCGTCGAAATCGACGTAAGCCACGCGCGCCGCCCCCAGCGCCAGAAATTCAAGGATCGCGAACACGGGATCGTTGAAGAAGCAGAACCCGCTCGCCCGCGCCCGGCCGCCGTGGTGCGTGCCGCCCGGCGGGTGGAACACGATCCGGCCTTCCCATGCCAGCCGCGCCGCCATGAGCGAGCCGCCGACCGCCGTCGAGGCGCGCGCGAACATGCGGGGAAAGATCGGGTTGGAGCTCACGCCGAGTTGAAAGCGCTTTCGCGTCGCCGCGTCGGCGCTCTGCTCGCGGTCGGCGCGCGCGACCGCCTCCACATATGCGGGATCGTGGTAGCGTTCGAGATCGGCGCGGCTCGCCACGGGGCTCTTCACATAGGCGCCGTCGAGCCAGCCTAGCGCGCGCACCATCGCCTCGACGGCCCCGGCGCGCGGAATGGCCAGCGGATGGGGCGGCGGAAACGCGGTCTCGGCGTAGATGTCGGCGCCGACGTAGAGCGGCTTAAGCCGGCTCAACCGCGGATCGGCTCGTGCGCCAGCGCCGCGCGCAGGAAATAGAACAGCCCCGTCAGCGCAAAGCAGGACGAACATTGCCTCGAGCGCGTGGGTGACGAGGTCGCCGAGCAGAAACAGGCCGCCGATCGCCCAGCCCGCCGCCACGCCCGCGCCGACGAGCTCGGTGCCGACGAGCACCGCGACGCTGCCTAGCGTCACCGCGTTCGTCCAGTTGATCGGGCGGCTCACGGCCACGGCTTGACCCTTTCGCGAATTGTGAGCCCGGCCTATAGCAGGGCGCCCCCCGGAACGGAACCCGCATGTCCGACGACGCCGTCTTCTCCCACGCCGCCGTGCGCCGCCCCGCACAGTCTCGCCGCGCAAGCCGGCCGCGACATCCTCGTGCAAGGCGGCAACGCGATCGAGGCGATGGTCGCCATGGCCGCCAGCATCGCCGTCGTCTATCCGCACATGAATTCCATCGGCGGCGACGGTTTTTGGCTCATCCGCGACGCCAAAGGCAAGGTGCGCGCGATCGAGGCCTGCGGCTTCGCCGGCGAGAAAGCGACGACCGAGCCGCCTACGAAACGATCGGCGGCGTCCCGACCCGCGGGCCGATGGCGGCGCTGACCGTTCCCGGCGCCATCGGCGGCTGGAAGATCGCGCTCGAGCTTTCCGCCGCGCTCGGCGGCAGGCTGCCGCTCGGCGATCTCCTCGGGCGCGCCATCGCGCAGGCGCGGGAGGGCGTCGCCGATCTCGCCTTCCGAGGAGCGCTCGCAGCCGCGCGACGGCGCCGCCCTCTATGACGCGCCGGACTTCCGCGCGACCTATTTTTTCGACGGCGAACCGCCGAAAGCCGGCGCCGTGCGCCGCAAGCAGCCAAGCTCGCGCGACACGCTCGCCCATCTCGCCGCACGCCGGGCTCGACGATTTCTATCGCGGCGACATCGCGCGCGAGATCGCCGCCGATCTCGAAGCGCTCGGCTCGCCGGTCACGCGCGCCGACCTCAAGGCCTATCGAGGCGCGCTGGCGCGAGCCGCTGTCGGTCAGGACTGAAGAGCGCGACGCTCTACAACACGCCGGCCCCGACGCAGGGGCTCGCCTCGCTGATGATTCTCGGCATTTACGAGCGGCTCGGCGTCAAGCCGATCGAGAGCGTCGAGCACGCCCATGCGCTGATCGAGGCCACCAAGCGCGCGCTTCGCCCATCCGCGACCGCGCCTGCGTCGATTTCGATATCGCGACCGAGGATTTCGACGCGGCTGCTGTCGCCGGCGTCGCTCGAAGCCGAGGCGCGACAGGATCAACATGAACCGCGCCGCGCCGTGGCCGCTGCCGCCCGAGCAAGGCGACACGATCTGGATGGGCGCGATCGACAAGGACGGCGTCGCCGTCTCCTTCATCCAGTCGGTCTATTGGGAATACGGCTCCGGCCTCGTGCTGCCCACGACCGGCGTGCTCATGCAGAACCGCGGCATCGCCTTCTCGCTCGACCCCGCAAACCCGCGCGCGCTGAAACCCGGCCGGCGGCCGTTCCACACGCTGAACCCGCCGCTCGCGGTGTTCGACGACGGCCGGGTGATGTCCTACGGCTCGATGGGCGGCGACGGGCAGCCGCAGTTCCAGGCGCAGGTCTTCACGCGCATCGCCGCCGGCGAGCCGCTCGCCCGCGCCGTCGCGGCGCCGCGCTGGCTGTGGGGCCGCACCTGGGGCGCCGACAGCGTCACCGTGAAGGTCGAGGCCGCCTACGACGACGCGGTCGCCGCGGGGCTCGCGCGGCGCGGCCACGAGATCGAGCGGCTCGCCCCGGAGCGGCGCGACCTGTTCGGCCACGCCGGCGCGCTGCGACGCAGCCCCAGGGGCGAGATCGAGGCCACCCACGATCCGCGCGCCGACGGCGGCGCCCTGGGGCTTTGAGCTTAATTTTTCATATCCGCTAAACTCCGAGGCGCCATATCAGGCTCATGGCTGTGTTTACGTCACGACCCGAGACGCGTCCCGCGTCCCGCTTCGGCCGCCCGCGGTTGCGCGAACATGGCTGGGGGCGGCGAGCGATCCTGATTGCCTCGGCGCTCGTCGGCTCGGCCGCGTTCGCCTACGCCGCCGAAATCGCCAGCCGTCACGCGCTGTGGGAAGTCGAGCGCCTCTGCATCTACGACAAGACGAAGTCGGGCTCGCCGTTTCCGTGCCTTGAGGTCAATCTCGCCGACGGCCTCGAGCGCGGCTATGTCGTGCTGCGCCCGCCCTTCGGCCGACCCGACACCATCCTCGCCCCGACGCGTCAGATTGTCGGGCTGGAGGACCCGCAGTTGCAGGCGCCCGACGCGCCCAACTATTTCGCGCTCGCCTGGGACGCGCGGCGCTGGGTCGCTCCCGCGTCGGCGGATGCAAGGGTGGCGCTCGCCGTCAATTCGCGGCTGGCGCGTTCGCAGGACCAGTTGCATGTCCATATCGGCTGCCTCAATGCGGATTTCACGGCGCGCTTGCGCGCGGCGCTCGGGCCGACGACCGGAGCGTGGTTCCGCTCCACCAACCTGGGGCCGGGGCTTGAACTATGGACCTATCGCACCGGCGGCAAAGACTGGCGAACGCTGGCGCCGTTCCGATTGCTGCTGCCGCTTGTCGGCGACGCGCCGGCGATGAAGCGCTCGACGCTGGCGGTGGCGCAGATGCAAGGCGAGTTCGTCCTGGTTGCGCTGCGCTCGCGCCCGGGCGGCTGGTACGCCGACGCCGAGGACATGCTCGACAAGCGCTGCTGACGGCTCATGGCGCGCGGCGCTGCGGCCGCACGCGGACCGAGCGTGGCAGGAACACCCCTTCGATGGCGCTCTTCTTGATGAACAGTCGGATCTCGACGGCGTGATGCGGGTCGGCGACGCGAAAACTCAGCTCATACGCGAAAATACCCTTGGCCGGCATGTCGAACGCCTTTTCGGCGACGACTTCGTTGATCCTGACGTCAGTCGAGGCCTCGACGCCGGAGACGGCCCCATCAATCTCGAACTCGACCCGCGCCGCCCAATCCCCCACGGGCAAGTACATGTAAGGCCCATAGAGCACCGCGCGCGCGGGGCCGGTGAGTTCGATCGGGTCGCCCCAGGGGCGCTCGTCGGGGCGGGTGAACAGCGCCAGCGGCCAAAGCATTTCTTCGGGCCACCGGCCGAGGAGGAGATCGGCGTAGCCAGCGATCGCCGTCCTCGCGGTTCCCAGGGCGACGGGGTCGCCGTCGGCCTCTTCTGCGTCTGCTGGAAGCGGCGCGATGCCGCCGGGGCCGGCGAGGTGCTCGTAAGTCAGCGCGGCGAGCCGATCGCCCCGTTCCGGCCAGAGGAATTCGATGATCTCGGCGACGATTTGCCGCGCCGAGGCGCCGGGCGCGCCCACTATGATCAGCTTGCGTTCGGCGCCGAGGCTCGGGGCCAACGACGAATAAATCCGCGAGCACAAGCGCGCGGCGTCCGCCGCGCTCATGTTTCGGCTGCGGATGGTCCAATCGAGCACGGTCGCGGGTTCGTCGGCGAACACGATCAGCGGCAGGCCGGAGGCGCAGACGAATTCGGCGAGATCGGCGTCGGGAAAATCGCTGGTCACGACGACGCTGCCGCCGCCGCGTTGCGCAAAACCGTCGCGCAATTGCGCGAGACCGGAAACATGGAGTTGCAGGCTCGTTCCCGTGATCGCCTCAAGGATCGCGCTGACGACGCCAAAGCCCCAGTAGGCGAACGGCGTCGACACGCCAAACGCTACAACTCCCATCGGTGCGAAGGCGCGATCGGCCATATCTTCCCGCTAGAATCCGCGCTCGCCGATCTCAGCAAGCCGCCAGAAGCTCATGTAGCCCCCGAGGGTCCACAACGGCGCACGATAACGGAAGGGCGGCGCGGTGATGTCAAGGTGGCGCGAGGCGCCGGGGGCGTCGGCCAGCGGCGCATTTTCAAAGCCGACGTTGTTGGAAGCGAGAAGGAAGGTCGAGCCCGATCGGCGTATGTTCTCGATCGCCCGCTTCACGTCCTCGTCACTGAGGTGGTTGAGCAGGTCCTTGCAGAAAATCAGATCCGCGGCCGGCGGAACGGTCGTCGTGATGTCCAGAACACGAAATTCAAATCGCGGCGCCCTGTCCTTGTTTCGCGCCAGGACCGGTTTTACGATGTCAAAGCCGCGATAGGCCACGGGCTCGAGCCTCGCCAGCAATTCCGGCATCCAATTGAAATCGCCGCAGGGAATATCGTGGATCGACCGAACTCCGTGGCTGACGACGGCCATCTCGATCGCCGTCTCGGCCACGATCACGGAAGCCGTGCCGCGCTCCGACCCCCAACCCGACCGCAATTCCCCGGAGCCCCAGAGGTTTTCGTCGTGAACGGCGGTGAAGCGGGCGCGCAAATGGGCGCTGCGCCGTCGCCGTTCACGAAACTCCCGCAAGGCTCTCAACATGGCTCCCCCGCCCCGGCCCTAGCGGGCGTTCCCACGGCGAGCAAGACGGGCGATCGCCGCGTCGCGGGGCGTGGCGAGCCTCGCTCAAGGCGCCGCGCCGTCAACTGCAAACAGCACATAAGGCTCCAAGTTCGACGCCGCCGACGCGCCGACGAAGCGTACGCAACGGCGTCACGCTGGCGAAACGGCGTCCCAAGACTTCGCCGAAGCGGGGCCGGCCGAACGCCAGGCCCTGCCCGACGGCGTCGACCGGCGGCCGAAACGTCCACCGCTCCGGCTCGCCGACCTCTGCGACCTCCGGCGCCCCCGGACCGTAGAACGACAGCAGCGACGTCGCCGCATAGCCTTCGGCCAGCACGAACCGACTTTTCTGCGCCCGGGCGACGTCGAACACCTCGGCCGAGAGCGCACGCCAGCCGCCGATGCGCAGAAACGGATCGGACGGCCCGAGGCTTGGCCATGCGGTCGTCAGATGCAGATAGGCCGCGGCGATCGCCGCCAGCCCCAGTCCCGCCGCCGCAGGCGGCGCCCACCGCACCTCGCGCAAGGCCCGCGCCGCCAGCAGCGCCAGCGCCGGATAAAGCGGCGCCGGCCAGTTGCCCTGCACCCGGTCGTGCAGCGCGTGCAGCACGAAGTAGCCAAGCGCCGGGGCGACGGTCGCCAGCAGCAGCAGCGTCGGCGCCGAGGGGGCGCGGCGCGAGGCGCGCGGCGGCGAACAGCGCCAGCGTCGCCGTCAGCGGATTGAACAGCAGCCACTGCGCGCCGAAAAATTCGAAGAGATAGCGCGGCGCGAAAGCGCGGGCCTCGATCCGGCCGCCTTGCTTGAGGAAGGTCGCAAAGCCGTGGGTGAAATTCCAGAGGAGGAAGGGCGAGGCGACGGCGGCGGCCAACGCCGCCGCCGCCCAAGGCCCGGGCCGGCGCGCTTCGCGCCGCAAAGCCGGCGTGACCGCCACCGCCAGCGCGACGCCGAGGCCGAGGAATCCCGCCGTCAGCTTGGCGAGCACGGCCATTCCGGTCGCCAGCCCGACGATCCCCCAACCCCACGCGCGCCCGGAAAACGCTTCGGCGAGGCCGAGCAGCGCCAGCGTCCAGAAAAAAACCAGCGGTGTATCGGGCGTCGCGAGCGGCGCGCCGGCGAACAACGGCGCGCCGGCGAACAGCAGCGCCGCGGCCGTTGCTGTCGCGGCGTCCGCATAGAGCCGCCAGCCGATCAGCCAAACCAGCGCCGGCAAGCTCGCCCCCATCAGCCAGAACAACGCCCTGACGCCGAATTCGCCGCCTCCGAACAGGGTCTGAGACGCGGCGATCGTCCAGGCGACCAGCGGCGGATGGTCGAAATAGCCGGCCTGCGGCCAGCGCGCCCACAACGCATAGTACGCCTCGTCGAAGGTCAGTTCGACGTGCGCCGCGACGAACCCCTGCGCCAGGACGAGCGCCGCGAAGGCGGCGAAAACCGAGAGCCTCAATACCAGACCCTCGGCGGCGGGCGGCGCTCCAGCGCCTCCCAGGCGGCGACGAGACCCTCGCGCAGCCGCTGCGGCGACGGGCTGAGCAGCCGCGCCACCAATACGCCGTCGAAAAAGCTCGCGCCGGCCTCGAAGGCGCCGCGCGCTTCGAGCGCGGCCAGGCTTTCGCGCAAGGGTTCGAGGCTCTCGGCGGCGCCGGGGCCGATGCGCACGAGCGTCGCCATGGCCCGCGCGCCGGCGCCGACGGCGGGCCGGTCCAGCGTCGCCCCGGCGTGTTCAATGCGCAGCGCCTCGGCGAACACGAGCTTTCCGCCGCGCCGCAACCGCCAGCGATCCGCCAGCGTCGCGTCGATCCGCGTCTCGCCGTGGGCAAGCCGGCCGAAGGCGACGGCCTCGAAGATCGTCAAGGTCGCGGTCTCGTCGATGTCCGCCTCCAGGCGGCGTTCGAGGCGGGCGCCGTCGAACAGCAGCGTCTCCTGCGGCGCAAAGGTCAGCCGCGCGCCGGCGGCGAGATCGAGCCGCGACGCCGATCTCGCAGGCGAGCCCGTCGGCGCGATAGATTTTCTCATGCGATTGGCTGGTGACCAGCGCCTCGGCGCCGGGGCCTGCGGAAATGGCGACCGTCACCCGGTCGCCGCCGGCCATGCCGCCGCCGGTGTTGATGACGACCGCCTCGCAGGGGCCGGGGCCGCGCGGGAAGCGCAGCCGCCAGCCGCCGGCCTCGTAGACCCGCGCGGCCTCGGTGCGCGCGCCGACCCGCGCGAAGTCGAGGCGAAGGTCGGCGCGCACGCGCGGCAGGGGGCAAAAAGCGGTCGGCATATCCTCGTCGCGCGGCGGCGTGGCCGATTTGGCGGGCCGGTGTTGCCGGAAGTCCACAGCGCAGGCGGGACGCGCACGCTATTAGAGCCGGACAAAGAGCTTTACGCCCATGAGTTGGGTTCCAAATCAAGCCCGCAACGACGACGCCGCCGACGCCGCGCAATTCCTGGCGCGATTCGGCTATGTGCTCATCGCCCTCGGCGTCCCCGCCGGAGTGGTGCTGCACCCGCTCGCGATCTTCGTGCTGTACCCGGTCGCCGTCGCCTCCTTCGTGCTGGCGGCGTTGATCGATCCGCCGGCCGGCGCGCAAGAGCGGATGCGGCGCGCCTTCGGCCAGCCGATCGTCGCGCTGAGCCTGGCGATGCTCGCCTGGGCGGGCGTGTCGGTATTGTGGACGCCGTTCTCCATCCCGGCCGCGCAGCATCTTTTGAAGATGGCGCTATGGCTCGTCTCGCTGATTCTGGTTTTGACGACGACGCGCGGGCACGCGCGCGCCACCGAGGTCTATCTGTTTCCGTTCGGCCTCATGCTCGGCATGATCGCGATGTTTGCGGCCTTCGTCGCCGACCGCTATGGCGCCGATGTCCCGCGCGAGCGCATATTCGACGGGGCGATCGTGCTGGTGACGACGCTGTTTCCGGTGATGGGCGGGCTCGCCGCGCGCGGCCGCAACGGCTGGAGCCGGCTGTTGCTGATCGTCGGCTTCGTGTTCGTCTATGCGATGGGCTCGACGTCGCTGATGATCGCGCTGCTGTTCGGTTTCGCGACGCTGTCGTTCGCGGTCTCCGACCTTCGCCGCACAACGCGCGATCTCGCCTGGGCGGTGGCTGGCCTGATGCTGTTGGGGCCGCTGGCGACGATCCTCACCGCCGAACTGGCCCGCGGCGTGATGAATTCCGGGCTCGCCGTGCTCGACCCGCCATTCGCGATGCTGGCGCGCGCGCATGCGATGGTCATTCACGAAAAGCTGTTGCTGGTCACCGGGCACGGCTTCGAAGCGCTGGTGCGGGCGGTGCAAACGGGACTGTTTCCGCCGGTGACGCCGAGCGGCCAGCTATTTGCGACCTGGTACGAATTGGGGATCGTCGGCGCCGCCATCGCGAGCGCGATGATCTGGTTCGCCTTCCGTCGAATCGCCGAGGCGCCGCCGCGGCTCGCCCCCTATCTCGCCGCCGCGCTCGCCTGCAATTTGACGCTCGCGGCGCTATTGGAGAATTTCAGCGACATGCTGTGGACCGTGTCGGTCGGCGTCGCCATCATCGCCGCCGACGTCGCCGCGCGCAGCCAGTATCGCACCACGCGACCCTCGGCGGCGGGGCTGGCGCTGTTTTAAGGGGCGCGAGGTCGTCGATCCACGGGACCCAAATGTGGCGGTGGCTGCTTCCGGCCGCGCAATGATCAGGCAGCGTCGCCGCGCCTCACGCCTTCGCGCTCGGCCTCGCGGACACCTCTTGCCGCCACCGGATCAGATGCGTCAGCTCCTCGGGGATCGCAATCCGCGCCGGCTTGGTGAAATCGAGCGCGATCAGCCCCGTAATGTCGGCGACGCTGAATGCGTCGCCGGCGAGATAGCGCCGCGCCTCTAGCGCCTTGTCGAACCGCCGCAGCGCCACCATCGCCCGATTGCGGCTGGCTTCCGCCCATTCCGCGATCTGCGGGCTCTCCATCTCGCGCATCGCCGGGTGGGTGTGCCGGAACGTCATGGCGATCGGGAAGAACAGCTGAAGTTCCGCGAGCCGCTGCCACATCTCCACTTCCGCCCGTTCGCGCGGCGTCGAGCCGAACAGCGCCGGCGCCGGATGCAGTTCCTCCAGATAGCGGCAGATGGCGATCGACTCGACGATCACCGATCCGTCGTCGAGTTCGAGCGCGGGCACGAGCTGGAACGGGTTCACCGCGCTATAGTCGTCGCGCCTCTGTTCGAGCTTGGCGAGGTCCACGGCGACGAGCGGAATTTCCAGTCCCTTTTCGGCCAGGAATATGCGCACGCGACGCGCGTTGGGGGCGAACGGCGAATGATAGAGCCGCATGTCGTCTCCTCCTGTCGGTTAACCGCGCGTCGCCCAAAATCCCTCGATTGCGAATCACATCGTAAGCGCATCGTTAACGAGTGCGTCTCATATCTGGCGCGGGATGTTTGTGTGCGTGTATTTTGGCGGCCATGTCGGAAGTGACGGCGGAAATGATCGAACGAGGTCGCGGCAGCGACCCCGAGGAAACGTCGCGCCGTCGCAAAATGAACATCAAGCTCAAGCACGTTCGCCACTCGCTGACGAGCTCCCCAGGCGACGCCGCGGGGCCATTCGATAGCATGGTGCGGTTGTTTGCGGAAACGCGCCCGCAGCGCCGCCCCGGCGATCGCGCTGCTGACGCTGGGCGTCGGGGCCGCGGCCCAAGCCTGGGCGCCGCTCAACCTGGCGCTCGCCTGGGTGGCGGTCTCGCTCACCATGATCGGGGCGCGCTACCTTCTCGGCGCCAACTATCTGGGCTTGCCCAACCCGGAAGCCGAAGCGGGCCTTTACCGCGTGCTGTTCGTGGCCTTGCAGCTGTTCGACGGCGCCGCCTGGGCCGGCGGGATTCTGCTGTTGATGACCTCGCCGGATCCGAGCGCCCACGGGTTCACCTTTGTGCTGCTGGTGCTCATCGCCGGCGTGATCTCGATGACGGCCTCCGCCATTCCCGCCGCGGTCGGCGCCGGTTTCGCTCCGATCGTGATGGCGACGCTTTGGGCGATCGGCGCCAAGTCGCAATCGGATTTCGCGCTGCTGGCGGCGTTGTGCGTCGGCGTGCTCCTCTATTTCATTTTGCTCGCCAACCGTCTGTTGCGCAGCGCGCTCGCCGGCCTGTCGTTCCAGGAGGAGAAGGACGCGCTGATCGCCGAGCTCGAGCAGGCCAAATACAATTCCGACGAAGCGCGCCGGCGCGCGGAAAGCGCCAATCTCGCCAAGTCGCGCTTCCTGGCGACGATGAGCCACGAATTGCGCACCCCGCTCAACGCCATCCTCGGCTTCTCCGAGGTGATGAAGGCGGAACTTTTCGGCCCGCACACGAGCCCGTCCTACCGGAATACGCCAGCGACATCCACGCCAGCGGCCAACATCTGTTGATGCTCATCAACGAAATCCTCGACCTCTCCCGCGTCGAGGCGGGGCGCTATGAATTGAAGGAGGAGGCGGTGTCGCTGCCGGGCGTGGTCGAAGAGTGCCGCCACCTCCTGGCGCTGCGCGCCCGCACCAAGAATATCGAGGTGATCGAGGACATCGACGAGGGCCTGCCGCGCATCTGGGCCGACGAGCGGGCGCTGCGGCAGATCACGCTCAACATTCTCTCCAACGCGATCAAGTTCACCCCGCAAAACGGCAAGGTGACGTTGAAGGTCGACTGGAGCCCGAACCGCGGCCAATATCTGTCGATCCGCGACACCGGCCCCGGAATTCCGGAATCCGGAGATCCCGGTCGTGCTGTCCTCGTTCGGGCGCGGCTCGATGGCGCAGAAGAACGCCGACGAGGGCACCGGCCTCGGCCTGCCGATCGTGCGCGGCCTCGTCGAATTGCACGGCGGCGAATTCACGCTGAAGTCGAAAGTGCGCGAGGGCACCGAAGTCATCATTTCGTTCCCGCCCGAGCGCGTGATGAACGCGCTCCCTTCGCTCGACCCGAACGGCCCGACCGAAGAGGAGATCGAAGCCAAACGCGCCGCGCGCGCCAGACGTTGGGGCCGGCGTTCCGACGCGGCCGCTTGACGGCTGCGATCACGCCGTTGTGAGCGGCCGCAAACATCGCCCGCATGCGAACTCAGCGTAGGGTTGCGTAGGGAGCGCGCGATGTCGGCCGAAACGCAGGGTCACAATTACCGGCTCGGCGCGCTTTATGCGGTGACGACCGCTTTCCTGCTGGCGACCCAGGAGCCGTTCTCGTTTCTGGCGGCCAAGCGGCTGAACTGGGAGCAGTTCGTGCTCATCACGCAAGTCTCGCTGCTGGTCTCGATTCCGCTGTTGAACTTCAAGCCGCAAAGCCGGCGCGATTTTCTCGCGATCCTCTGCGATCCCTCGATGTACTGGAAAGCTCGGCGTGATCTTCGCGCTGGGGATGACAGGGCTCGTGCTCTACAAGATCGGCCTCACCGGCGCGCATCCCGATCATCATCGCGGCGATCTTCAATCTCTCGCCGTTCTGGGCGGCGATGGTGGCGCGCATCGTCTCCGGCCTACCGATCCCGGTGGCGCCGTTAACGTTCTTCGGCTGCCTGGCGGCGGCCTTTTTCGGCGCGATGGCGGTCGCGTGGAGCCAACTTTCGGCCGCGCCCGGCGGCGATCTCGTCCAGAGTTTCTTGCACGGGAGTTGGGTGTTCGCCATTCCGATTCCGATCCTGTCGGCGCTGAACGGCACGCTGATCGGCAAATGGTTTTCCAAATACGAGGAATCGGCGGCGATCGCCGTCAATTTCCTGGTGCCGGCGGCGATGCTGATCCCGTTCACCACCTTTGAGTTGGCGGGGCGCGGCGGCCTGACCTTCGACGCAGGGACCGGCGATTCTGTTGATGATGTTCGGCACCATCGTCGCCGCCTCGATCGGCCGCGTGCTCTATCAGGTCGCGCTGACCGTCACCGGCAATGACAACGGCTATCGTGACTATGTTCTTCTTGCTGGTGCCGGCGTTGACCGGCCTCATCTCGCTGCCGATGTCCTGGTTCGGATCGCCGACCTGAAGTTCTACCTCAATCGCGATCTTTTCGTCGGCCTCGCGCTTATCGCCGCGGCGTTGCTGTTGTTCTCCTACCAGTCGTGGCGCGAAGAGCGTGCGTCTGGCGTCGCGCGCAAGGCGTCGACTGTCGCTTAGACATTTTCGCGTTTTTTAAAGCTTCGCGGGCAGACTGTGCGGCATGACCGACGTCGCCGCGCCTCTTGCTCCCGCCGTTCCGCGCTCGCCCCGCCGCGCCGCCCTCTTGGCGGCCGGCGCGATGAGCCTATGCGTCGGCGCGCTCGCCTGGCGACTTTCGCCCTCTCCCGCCCCTGCGCTCGTCCTCGGCGGCTTTGTCGGCCTCGCCGCCCTTACCTTTGCAGCGCTGAGCGACGCAGCGGAAGCTTCGACGCTCGCCAAGATTTTCGCCGCGCTCGCCGGTTGCTGCGCCCTGGCGGCGGCGGGCGATCCCGCCCGCGTCGAACTCGTCTTCGCGCTCGGTTCGCTCGGCCTCCTGGGCTTCGGCGCGCAGCGGAGTTTTGCCGCGGCCCGGTTGAGCTTCGGCCTCGGCGCGCGGGCGACGATCTGGCTCGCCCTTGGTTGTCTGACCGCGCTGGCGGCGTTCAACGTCTACTACGTGATCGTCAGCCAGGACCTGATGATCGCCGACTTCATGTTCTACCGCGTCGTCTCGATTGCGGTCGCGTCGCTGGCGCGGGCAGGCCACATCGGCGGCCTTGTGGTCGACCTCGCCGCATCGGTCAGCCGCGACTATTCGTGGGCGCCGGCGCTGCTGCCGGGCTTGGCGCTGGCCGCGTTCGGCTTGTTGAGCCGGGCGGTCTACCAGGGCGCGATCATGGCGTTTTACGCCACCCCGGCGCTCTTTGCGCTCGCCTGGGCGGCGCGCAAAATCGCCGCCGCGCCGCGACGCGACGCGGGCGGGTTCGCCTTCGCGCTGGCGGCGGTCGCCGCCGCTTATCCCTTCGGCGTCGTGGTGGCGGCGCGCGGCATGCCCGATATCGGCGGCCTCGCCCTGTTCGTCCTGGCGCTGCGGCTCGTTGACCGCCTCGCACAAGCGCTGAGCCTGCCGGCCGGCGAGCGGCCGCGTCTGCGTCTCATCGTCAGAAAACTCGCCTTCGCGCTGGCGTTGACCTTGTTTGCGATGTTCCTGTTCCGCCGCTGGTACGCCTTCGCCGCGGTGGCGATCCTGGCGGCGCTGACGGCCGAGGTCGCGGTTGCGGCGTTGCGGGCGGGCAAGCGTTTCCGCTGGCGCGAGGCGGCGCTGGCGGCCTCGCTCGGCGCGCTGACGCTGCTGGGCCTGCTCGCGCCCGTCATCACCGACTGGCTGCCCAACCCGGCGGCGCATGATTACGCCCACATGTACGCCGCCTACCGCAAGACGCCGGCGGTGCTAATGCAAGTCTTCGGCGATTGGTGCGGTTTTGCGATCCTGGCGTTCGCGCTCGCGGGCGGCGTGTGGATGCTGTTGCGCTCGCAAACCCGCTTCGTCCGCCTGGCCTTTGTGACGGGACCGCTGGCGGCGGGGCTGTTCCTGCGCGTGCAGTCGCCCTATCCGCATCACCTTTATCTGCTCGCGCCATTCGTCGTCCTGTTCATCGCGGCGCCGCTGTTGCAGCTCTATAGGCGATCGAAGCCGGCGGGACTGGCGGCGCTGGCGGGACTGGCGGCGCTGACGCTGACGCCGGCCGGGGCGATGCTGCCGAGGGGTCTTTTCCCCACCGCCGGCATGCCGCATGCGCCGCGCGCCGATATGGCGGAGCTTCGTCGCCTCAAAGATTGGGTCGACGCGCGCGCAACGCCCGCGCACAAAGTCTGCGGGCTCGGCTCCAGCTACACGTTCAGCGGCCAGTTGATCGGCGAACTGTGGCAGCTCAAGGCCGACAAATCGCCGCTGTCGCGAAGCGCCGCCGAGGCGACCAGCGTCGGCATGACCGACGTCGACACCGTCGACGGGCCGCCCAATCCCGCCATGAAGAATTGCGCGGTGATGATCGTCGGCGATCCCGTGCAGACCCACGTCATTCCCTCCTACCAACTCACCGTTACGTTGCCCTCGCGCGAGATGCTGGAAGGGGTCGGCGTCGGCGCCCATTACCGCCGCACCGGCGAGGTTTTTCACCTCGAACGCGGGGTCTCGGCGGTGGTGTTCGAGCAGACCTCGCCGCTCAGCGACGCCGACATGGCCGCGCTCGGCCAGCGCTGGCGCGCCGCGCGCGCTGAAGTCGCACACGCGCAATAAGTCTACACATCTGATAAGTTGACGAAAAAAACATAAGGTGATCCACCTCGTGGCCAAACCATGTCGGGAGCCGAGTGACGATGGCGGAGATTCACGCGGGCCGCTGGACTGCGCGCAGCGACGAGCCGTTCGTCGTGTTCCTGATCGGCATACGCCTCAACTCGCTCTGGAAAGTGCACAAATGGGCGCCGGTGTTCGTGGCGATGCCGCGCATGATCACGGAGCTGCAACGCCAGCCTGAGCTGGGTCTTCTCGGCGCCGACACCTGGTTTGGCCGCACGACGCTGATGGTGCAGTACTGGCGCTCGTTCGAGCATCTGGAGGCTTACGCCAAGGCGCGCGATCACGCGCATCTGCCGGCCTGGGCCGCCTTCAACCGTTCCGTCGGCGGCAATGGCGACGTCGGCATTTTCCACGAGACCTACCGGGTCGCGCCTGGGGAAACCGAAAACATCTACGCCAACATGCCGGCGATGCTGTTCGCCAAGGTCGGCCGCCTCGTCGCGGCGACGGGCGGCTACCAGGGCGCGCGGGCGCGGATGGCGCAAGGCGAGACCGCGGACGCGTGAACCAGGCGCAGTTGGTCGCCTGTTAACATTTTTCGCGCCGGCCTTATGGGCTTCGCCTTTTCGCCTCTATTTCAGCCGAAATCGCCCCTAGCCCCCTCCGCATGAAGGCTTTGGGGGGTGTTTCCTTGCGAATCTCTAGGATTCTGAGCGCGGCCCTGGCGGGCGCGGCGCTGGTGATCTTTACGGCGTCGGCGCAAGCGGCCAATCCGCGCATCGCGCTGGTGATCGGCGAATCCGCCTATCCCGACGCTCCGCTGCCGACCGCCGCCAACGACGCGGGCCTCGTCGCGCAAGTATTGCAGGCGGCGGGCTTCGACGTCGTCGGCGCGCGCGACCTCGATCAGAAATCGGTGCGCGAATCCCTGCGCGATTTCCTCGACAAGGCCAACGCCGCCGGCCCCGACATGCAGGCGTTCGTCTATTTCTCCGGCCGCGCCCTGCAATACGCCGGCGACAATTATCTGGCGCCCATCGACGCGCGCATCGCGCGCGACAGCGACACCCCGATCGAGGCGGTCAAAGCTCTCCGATTTCACCCACGCGCTCGCCGCC
This sequence comes from uncultured Pseudomonadota bacterium, assembly GCA_963835115.1. Taxonomy (GTDB): domain Bacteria; phylum Pseudomonadota; class Alphaproteobacteria; order Rhizobiales; family Beijerinckiaceae; genus Roseiarcus. Next base: position 4,885 of record CAWIEP010000018.1, on the reverse strand, counting down.
GCCCCCGGCCTCGCCCGCGTCGTCGTCATCGACGGCGCGCGGCCGAACCCTTACGCTGAAACCGGCGCGCCGCTGGCCGGCGGCCTCGCGCTCGTCGATCCCGAGCCCAACACGATCATCGCCTTCAACGCCGCGCCCGGATCGATCGGCGTCGAGGACGCCGGCGACTACGGGGTCTACGCCAAGACGCTCGCGGGACTGATGCGCCAGGGCGGCGTCGACATCTCAGAAATCCTCGCCGACGCCCGGGTGGAAGTGAACCAGCAGACGCAGGGCGCGCAAATCCCGTGGAGCGCCGGCAAGCTCAGCGCACCGTACTTCCTGTTCGAGCGCGCCGCCGACGCTCCGGCGGCCAAACGCGCCGCGGCGCCCTCGAAACCTCTGAAGCAGCTCTCGGCGGCGGAGGCTTACCAGACCGTCATCGCGCGCGACCGCCTCTCCGATTACGAGGCGTTTTTGCGCGATCATCGGCGCTCCGAGCAGGCCAAGCGCATCGAAGCGATTCTCGCGGCCCGGCGCGAGGCTTTGTTTTGGCGGCGCGCGCTCGATGCCAATAACCCCCGCGGCTACTGGACCTATCTTCGCCGCTATCCGCACGGCCCGCACGCTTTCGACGCGGGCCGGGCTCTCGATGCGCTGGCGGCGCGCCGCGAACCGCCGCCGGATTTCGCCGTCATCGAATACGAGGATCTGCCGCCGCCGCCGCCGGACGAATTCGTCTACGCCGACCGGCCAGTGTATTATTTCGGCGGCGACGATTACGGCCCGCCGCCGCCCCGGCCGCCGGCCTATGTCGTCGAATACGACGACGACGATTGGCGCGACCTGCCGCCGCCGCCGCCGCCGACCCTCGCAGGGGTGCTCCCGACGCTGGCCATCGCCATTCCGCTGTTGATCACGGCGCGGGCGTTCCACGGCCGTCCCGACCGTGACGGCCGCGCGCCTCGCTCCGCGCCGCCGCCGGACCGCCGGCCAATCGGCCCGCCGGCGCTGCCGCATGGCGTGACGGTCTCCGCGACGCCGGCGCCCGCGCCGACGCGAGCGCCTCCCGGCACCGCGCCGGGTCAGGTGAAATTCGTCGCGCCGCCGAAAGCGACGCCGGGCGGTCGCCCGCCGGCGCCGACCCGAACCATTGGCGCGCCGCCGCTCCCCGGTGCTTCGCCGACGCCGGGCGCGTCCCCGGGGGCGAGCCCGACGCCGCAACCGACCGACCTCCGCAAGCCGCCGCCGACCCCGGGCGCGACTCCGGCGCCAAGCCCGACGCCGCAGCCAACTAACCTCCGCAAGCCGCTGCCGACGCCGGGCGCGACTCCGGCGCCAAGCCCAACGCCGCAGCCAACTCCGGGCGCATCCCCGGGGACGGGCGCGACGCCGCAGCCGTCCAACGGCCGCAAGCCGCTGCCGACAACCCTCCGGGCGCCGAACTCCGGAACCGAGCCCGACGCCGCCACCGACCAACGGCCACAAGCCGCTGCCGACCCCGGTCACGACCCCGGACGGGAAAACGCCGCCGGCGATTGCGCCCAAGCCTGGGAAAACGCTAACGCCCGGGAAGCCGCTGATCCAGGTGTAATAGGCCTCGTATTTGAACCAGTGCAGGGCCGGCGGCAGATGGGCGGGCGCGACCAGATATTTCCGGCTGTTGTAGAAGCCGCCGCCATGCACCGCCCACAGCTCGCCGGCCACGCCGGGCGGCAGGCCGTCGCGCTTTTCCAGATGATTGTCCAGCCACACGAAATAGAAGGACGCGCCGATCCAGGCGATGCCCGTGATCACATGCAGCCAGCGCAGCGCCAGCTCGACCCAGGCATGACATCAACGCTCATGAGTCAAAGGGCATGTTTCGTCCTGATTGGCTCCGCCGCGCGCCGCGCCGACGCCTCCAGCACCAGCAGCAATTCGGCGGCGATCGCAACCGCCATCACCTGCGGCAGCTTGGACGCCAGGCCGATCTCGCCGATGGGACAGGTGAGCGCGCGCCAGTGCGGCGCGCGGGATGCCGTCGGCGACCAGCCGCTTCTCGAACCGGGCGCGCTTGGTGGCCGATCCGATCAGGCCGCAATAGGCGAAGTCGCCGCGCGCCAGCACGGCGCGGGTCAGATCGTAATCCAGCGCATGGCTCTGGGTGAAGATCGAGCGCGAAGGCCCCGGGCGGGGCGGCGCGTATCTGTCCGACGGGATCGCCGGTGATGGTGACGCCCGGCGCGGCGAAATCCGGCCTGGTGTCGAACCAGTCGAGACGAAACGGCAAGGTGGCGGCGATCGGCGCCAGCGCCCGGCCGACATGGCCGGCGCCGAACACCAGCAGACGCGGGCGCGGCACGATCTGCTCGATGATGGTCGCGCCTTCGCCGAGGCGCCCGCGTCACGCTTCTGCCCTGGGATGGTACTGCACCGTCATGGCGTCTTCGCCGGGTGCCGCTTCGGCGATCTGTTTGGCGACAGCGCCGGCGCCGAGTTGCGAAACGACACAATAGGGCTGGCCGCCGCTTCCGCCGCTGCGATATCCGCCAGCCAGCCGGCGCTGTCGCCGTCCAGGCGCTCCAGCAGCAGGCCGACATTGCCGCCGCAGCACTGGCCCAGCAGCGGACCCGAGCGGATAGTCCTGGACAGCGCCAGCCGCCGCCTGCGTCCAGCATGCGGCGCGCCTGGTCGACGACTGGTGAATTCCAGCTTGCCGCCGCCGATGGTGCCGTCCTGGCCGCCCGCCCAGACCAGCATCTTGCGCTCCGGCCTCGCGCGGCGCCGAACCCTTGACGGCCAGCACCGTCACCAGCGACCAGGGCCTCGCCCCTGCGCGACATGCTCGCAGCGGCGTATCGACCACCAGGTCATGCGCGCCCCGTCCATGCGCCGGCGCACATCTTCGACCGCGAACAGGATGCGCTCGGGCGTCGCCGGGCGCGTCGAGGCGCGGCACAGCTTGTGATCCGCCGACCGCTGGCCACCGCGTCGGTCAGCGCGCAGAACACCGAGATCGCCAGCATCAGCGGCGGCTCGCCGACCGCCTTGGAGCGGTAGATCGTGTCCTCGCGGTTCTGCGCCGTCCGCCACAGGCGCGACGTTGAACATCGCGCGGCCGGTCGCCGCAGGCCGGGATCTTGTAGGTCGAGGGCGCGTGGGTCAGCAGCCGCCCGTCGGCGTCCCACACACAGCTCCTCGGTGGTCAGCCAGCCCATGCCCTGGATGAAGCCGCCCTCGATCTGGCCCAGGTCGATCGCCGGGTTCAGCGAGCTGGCCGACATCGTGCAGGATGTCGACGCGCAGCACCCGGTATCTCGCCGGTCAGCGTGTCGATCGCCACCTCGCGACACCGCCGCGCCATAGGCGAAATAGATAGAACGGCCGGCCGCGATGCGTCGGCGCGGTCGTAGTGGATCTTCGGCGTGGCGTAGATAGCCGGTGGCCGACAGCGACACGCGCGCGCAGATAGGCGGCTGCGCGACCAGCTCGGCGAACGGTCAGCGCTCTGGCCGCCGCCGCGCACCTGGCCGTCGCGCGAAGACCGACGTCTCGGCGCGGCACGCCGAACTGCTCCGCCGCGAACGTCGACCAGCCGCTCGCTTGATGGTCGCGCGCGGCGGCCTGCGCCGCCATGCCGTTGAGGTCGGCGCCCGACGAGGCGGCGGTGGCCGAGGTGTTGGGCACCTTGCCGGTGGTGGTCGCGGTGATCTTCACCCGGTCGAGCGTCGACCTGCGAACTCCTCGGCCACCACCTGCGCGACCTTGATGTACAGGCCCTGGCCCATCTCGGTGCCGCCATGGTTCAGCTGGACGCTGCCGTCGGTATAGACATGCACCAGCGCGCCGGCCTGGTTGAGGTGGGTCGGCGGTGAAGGAGATGCCGAACTTCACCGGCGTCAGCGCGAGGCCGCGCTTGATGCACGGGCTTGCCGCGTTGAAGGCGCGCGATCGCGCGCGCGGCGGGCGGCGATAGTCGGACGGTCTGCTCCAGCTCGGCGATCAGCTCGGGCGACGATGTTGTCCTCGACCGTCTGGTGGTAGGGCGTGACGTTGCGGTCGGCGATCGCCGTAGAAATTGCGCTTGCGCACCTCCAGCGGATCGATGCCCGAGATGCGCGGGCGATCTCGTCCATCACCCGCTCGATGCCCATCATGCCCTGCGGCCCGCCGAAGCCGCGGAAGGCGGTGTTGGAGACGGTGTTGGTCTTGCAGCGATGCGAGACGATCTGCACGTCGGTCGAGGAAATAGGCAGTTGTCGGCATGGAACATCGCCCGGTCGTTGATCGCCGCCGACAGGTCGGCGGAATAGCCGCAGCGCGACGCCAGCATCGATCGTCGACGCCCGCGATGCGCCCGTCGTCGTCGAAGCCGACCTCGTAGTCGATCAGGAAATCGTGGCGCTTGCCGGTCAGGATCATGTCGTCGTCGCGGTCGAGGCGCAATCTTGACCGGCCGGCCCGGCTTCGCGCGCCACCAGCGCCGCGGCCGCGGCGATCAGCGCCGCCTGGGTCTCCTTGCCGCCGAAGCCGCCGCCCATGCGCCGCACTTCGACCGTCACCGCGTGTGCGGGACAGGCCCAGCACATGCGCGACCAGATGCTGCACCTCGGTCGGATGCTGGGTCGAGGAATAGATCATGCATATCGCCGTCCTCGCCGGGCATCGCCAGCGCGACCTGGCCTTCGAGATAGAAATGATCCTGGCCGCCGATGTCGATGCCGGCCCTTCAGCCGATGCGGCGCCGGCCAGCGCGGCGGCGGCGTCGCCCCGCGTCATGCGCTGGGGCGCCTCCAGTTCCAGATCGGCGGCGGCGGCCTCGGCGATGGTGATGGCGGCGGGGCGGTCCTCATAGACGATGTCCGCCAGCCGCGCCGCGGCGCGGGCCAGGTCGCGCGACGTGGCGACGACGGCAAAGAGCGAC
>CAWIEP010000017.1:0-85131 GCA_963835115.1 uncultured Pseudomonadota bacterium | reverse complement strand
TCGACCGCGTTGGCCTCACCGGCCAGGAACAAAATTTCCCGACACAGATGTCGGGCGGCATGCAGCAGCGGTTGCAGATCGCCCGCTGCCTCGCGCAAGAGCCGGAGGCGCTGCTGATGGACGAGCCGTTCGGCGCGCTCGACGCGATGACGCGCCAGGCCCTGCAGGACGAGGTGCTGCGATCGCCGCGGCGAGGGCGCGACGATGCTCTTCGTCACCCACGATCTCGAAGAGGCGATCTATCTCGGCGACCGCGTGATCGGCCTGCTGCCGCATCCGGGCCGGATCGGGATCGAGCTTGCCGGTCGACCTGCCGCGTCCGCGCAACCAGCTGGCGACGCGCGAGAGCCCGGAATTTGTGCGGTTGCGCCGGCAACTCTTCGACTTCATCCAGGACCGAACAGTGAGCCCATGAATGCGCGGCCGCGCTCTCGCTGCCGGCCGCTTGCTGGTCGCGATCGCGGAGATCGCCGCGCCTGCGGCTGGCACCGAGCGACACCCTCGCGCCGCCGGCGCATCGTGCCGGCGCTTCGGCGACGCGTTCGCCGACGGCTGCTCTGACGTCGCGACCCGCGACACGCTGATCAGCCGCCTTCGGCGGCCTCGCGATCGGCGGCCATCGGTCTTGCGCTCGGCATGGCGCTCGGCGCTGTCGCGCACGCTCGACCGGCTGTTGGAATTCCCGGTCGAGGTGTTGCGGCCGATCCCCTCGGTCGCGCGTGATTCCCGTGGCGCTGGTCGCGCTCGGCTTCGGCTATCGCCTGGAGATCGCCATCGTCGCCTTCGCCTGCGTCTGGCCGATGCTGATCTTTACGCGCGCCGCGGTCGCGGCGTCGAGCCGCGGCTGTTGGAGGTCGCGCGCGCGCTGCGGCTGGCGCCTGGCGCGCGGTCGTCAAGATCGTGTTCCCGCCGCGCTGCCGCGCATCTTCGTCGCCTTTCGGCTGGCGGCCGGTATCGCGCTGATCGTCGCGGTCACGGTCGAGATCGTCGTCAACCCGCAGGGCTCGGCGCCGGCATGATGCCGGCCGGGCAGGCGCTGCGGCCCGATCTGATGCTGGCCTTTCTGGTCTGGGTCGGGATCGTCGGCTTCGCGCTCAACGCGCTGTTGCTGCGCAGAGCGCGCTGTTCGGCCGCCCGCGAGAAGGCGGCGAGCATGAGAACGCTCGGCTGGCGGCTCGGCGAGTTTCGATCGTGCTCGCCGCTCTGATCGCGGTCTGGGCGAAATCGCGGCGCTGAAACTGTCTCGCCGGTGTTCCTGCCGTCGCCCGCGCGCGCCTGGAACGCGCTGGTCGCCGGATTTTCACGCGGCGATCTGCTGCCAAGCTCGAGGGCACGCTGAGCATATGGCGATCGGCTGGCTCGTGGCGTCGCTCGCCGGCGTGGCGCTCGGCGCGCTGATCGGCTCCTCGCGCCCGGCGCGCCTATGTTGGGCCGACGCTGGAATTCTTGCGCCCGCTGCCGGCCTCGGCCGTCATTCCGGTGGCGATCGCGATCTTCGGCTTGACGCCGTCGATGGCGATCGGCGTCATCGCTTTCGGCTCGATCTGGCCGATGCTGCTCGCGACCGTGCACGGCTTCGCCGCATGTCGAGCCGCGCCTCTACGAGGTCGCGCGGGCGCTCGGCATGTCGCGCTCTCGGTCGTCTCAAAATCGCGCTGCCCTCGGCGATGCCCGACATTCTCGCGGGCTTGCGCCTCGGTCTGACCGTGGCGCTGATCCTCGCGGTGGTTGGTGAGATGATCGCCGGTATCGACGGGCTCGGCGCAATGGGATCCGGTCGCCGCGCGCGCCTATCGCAGCCCCCGACATTTTCGCGGGCGTCATGCTGCTCGGCTTGATCGGCGCTCGTCGCCAACTCCGCGCTGACGATCATCGAAGCGCGGGCGCTGCGATGGCGGGGGCGTTAAAACTCCGTCCAATCCCCCTTCGCCACGCTTTTGGCGGCGGCGACCTTTGACGCGCGGCTCGTGAAGCGTGGGCTTTCCCCCCCCCCCGCCACTGCGGGCGCTGGCCTGGCGAAGGCGTGCGGCGCTGTGGCCTTGAGATTGCGGCGCATCTGCGCCTCGGCGGGATCGCCGACCCGGAACTGCTCGACCATCTTGGCGAGTTCGCTCATCTCCTGCGACAGCGAGTGGCTGGCCGCCGTCGATTCCTCGACCATGGTGGCGTTCTGCTGCGTCGATCTGGTCCATCTGGTTGATCGCGACATTGACCTGCTGCAGGCCCGTCGCCTGCTCCTGCGCGCCGGCCGCGATGTCGGCGACGACGTCGTTGATCTCGGACACCTGCGCGATGATGCGCTCCAGCGCCTTGCCGGTTTCGGCGACCAGTTCGACGCCCTGTCTCGACCTGCGTCGTCGAGGTCGAGATCAGCCCCTTGATCTCCTTCGCCGCCTCCGCCGAGCGCTGCGCGAGCGCGCGCACTTCGGAGGCGACGACCGCGAAGCCCCGGCCGGCATCGCCCGCGCGCGCCGCCTCGACGCCCGCGTTGAGGGCCAGCAGGTTGGTCTGGAACGCGATCTCGTCGATCACGCCGATGATCTGGCCGATCTTGGCCAGGATTTGGCGATGGCGTCCATCGCCTCGACGGCCTTGCGCCGTGGTCGCGCGCAAGGCCGTCGAGGCGATGGACGCCATCGCCGACTCCTCGCAGCAAGATCGGCCAGATCATCGGCGTCATCGACGAGATCGCGTTCCAGACCAACCTGCTGGCGCTCAACGCGGGCGTCGAGGCGGCGCGCGCCGGCGATGCCGGCAGGGGTTTTGCGGTCGTCGCCTCCGAAGTGCGCGCGCTCGCGCAACGCTCCGCCGACGCGGCCAAGGAGATCAAGGCGCTGATCTCCGACTCGGGCGCGCAGGTCGAGGCGGGCGTCGAACTCGTCGCCGAGACCGGCAAGGCGCTGGAGCGCATCATCGCGCAGGTGTCCGAGATCAATCAGCGTCGTCGCCGACATCGCCGCCGGCGCGCAGCAGCAGGCGACCGGCCTGCAGCAGGTCAACGCCGCGATCACCCAGATGGACCAATCGACGCAGCAGAACGCGACGATGGTCGAGGAATCCGACCGCCGCCAGCCATTCGCTGTCGCAGGAAATGAGCGATCTGGCCAAACTCGTCCAGCAGTTCCGGGTCGACGATCCCGCCGAGGCGCAGATGCGCCGCAATCTCAAGGCCACAGCGCCGCACGCCTTCGCCAGGCCAGCGCCCGCAGTGGCGGCCCGCGCGGCGAAGCCCACGCTTCACGAGCCGGCGCGTCCGGCGAAGGTCGCCGCCGCCAAAAGCGTGGCGAAGGGGGATTGGACGGAGTTTTAACGCCCCCGCCATCGCAACGCCCGCGCTTCGATGAGCGACAGCGCGGCGTTGGCGACGACGCCGATGGCGCCCAGCAGCAGGACGCCAGCGAAAATGTCGGGGCTTCGATAGGCGCGGGCGGCGACAAGCTCCCACGCGCCGAGCCCGTCGAGTCCAGCGATCATCTCGCAGACCACCGCCAGGATCAGCGCCACCGTCAGCCCCAGCCGCAAGCCCGCCAGAATATCGGGCATCGCGGCGGGCAGGGCGATCTTGAGCGCGACCGACAGCCGCGAAAGGCCGAGCGCCCGCGCGACCTCAATCGAGGCGCGGCTCGACATGGGCGAAGCCGTGCACAGTGGCGAGCAGCATCGGCCAGATCGAGCCGAAGGCGATGACGCCGATCGCCATGCCAGGCGTCAAGCCGAACATTGCGATCGCCACGGGAATCACCGCCGAGGCCGGCAGCGGGCGCAAAAACTCCAGCGTCGGCCCAATCAAAGCGCGGGCCGACGCGGAGGAGCCGATCAGCCCGCCGAGCGCCACGCCGGCGAGCGAAGCGGAAATCCAGCCGAGCGACATATGCGCCAGCGTGCCCTCCAGCTTGGCGCCGAGATCGCCGCGCGCAAAACCGGCGATCAGCGCGTTCCAGGTCGCGCGCCGGCGTCGGCAGAAACAACTGCGGCACGAGCTTTAGCGCCGCGATCTCCGCCCAGAACGCGACCAGGGCGGCGAGAACGAGAAGACTGGCGAGCCGCCAGGCGAGCGCCCTCATCGCCGGGTCCACCGGCAACAGCAGCGCCTCAGCCGCCAGCAGTCCTTGGTTAAGCGCGAAGCCCACGACGCCGACCCAGACCAGAAAGGCGAGCGTCAGATCCGGCCGCAGCGCCTCTCCCGCCGTCATCAGCGCCGCGCCAAGCCCCTGCGGGTTGACGGCGATCTCCACCGTCACCGCCACGATCAACGCCACGCCCGCCGCCAGCCGGAAGGCGACGAAAATGCGCGGCAGCGCGGCCGGGATCAAGATTTTGACCGACTGTCGCCCATGGCGTCAGCCGCAGCGCCCGCGCCACTTCGAGGAGCCTGGGCTCGACGCTCGCGACCGCGGCGCGCGTAAAAATCAGCATCGGCCACACGCAGGCGAACGCGACGATGGCGATCTCCAGCCGGTAGCCGAAGCCGAGCGCCACCAGCGCCACGGGGATCACGGCCACCGAAGGAATTGGACGCAGAACCTCGACCGGCAGCTCCATCAGCCGGTCGAACGGGCGTGAGAGTCCGAGCGCCACGCCGAGCGCAAGCCCGATGGTCGCGCCTATGACGAGCCCGCCGAAGGCGGCGATCAGCGTGTCGCGGGTCGACGCCATCAGCGAACCGTCGGCTAACGCTTCGCCGAAGGCGAGCACCGCTTGGCTCGGCGGCGCGACGGAGTCGCTGGGGCCATGCCACCGGGCGCCGATTTCGGCCAGCACAACGAGCAGCGCCGGCAGCAGGAACCCCTTCATCGCGGTTCGACGCCATGGATGAAATCGTAGAGTTTCCGGCGCAGCGCCAGGAAAGCCGGGCTTTCGCGCGTCGCCACCTGATCCCGAGGACGCGGGAGATCGACGTCGACCTCGATGCCGATCCGGCCGGGATGCGGCTTGAGGCCGATCACGCGGTCGCCGAGATAGATCGCCTCTTCGAGATCGTGGGTGACGAACAGGATCGTCGCGCCCGTCGAGCGGGCGATGTCCAGCATCTGGTCCTGCAAATCCTGGCGGGTCATCGCGTCAAGCGCGCCGAACGGCTCGTCCATCATCAGCGCGGCCGGCTCCTGCGCCAGACATCGGGCGATTTGCAACCGCTGCTGCATGCCGCCCGACATCTGTGTCGGGAATTTGTTGTTCCTGGCCGTTGAGGCCGACGCGGTCGAGCAGCGCGGCGATGCGGGCCGCGCGCTGCGCGCGCGAGACCGCCATCGCTTCCAGCGCCAGCGAGACATTGCCCGCCGCCGTGCGCCACGGCAGCAGCGCCTTGGCATAATCCTGGAACACCACCGCGACGTCGCGGCGCGGGCTTTTGATCGGCGCGCCGGCGAAGCGGGCGTCTCCGCTGGTCGGCGCGACGAGGCCGGCGGCGACGCGCAGCGCGGTGGTCTTGCCGCAGCCGCTGGGGCCGACAAGGCAGAGAATCTCGCCGCGCGCGAGAGCGAAACTCAAGCCGCCGAGAACGAGTTGATCGCCGTAGGCGAGGCTAACATCGCGAAACTCGAGCAGCGGCGCGCTCAATCGGAGCCCGCCGGGTAAACCAGCGCCAGGGTGGAGGCGATGTGCGCATCGAGTTCCTCGGCCGCCGCAACCGCGGCGCGAGCGATTGCGAGTTCGGCGAGGCGTTCGTGGCTTTTCAAAAAGACGTCGGGCGAGCGAAACGATCCCATCATCAGCCGTCGATAGCGATAGGCCTCGTCATAAAACTGGCTTTGCGCGGCCACAAGGCGCGGCGAGCCGCAGGCGGCGATCAGCGACGCGTGGAACGCCTTGTGCAGGGCGTCGAAGGCGGCGTCGCCTTCGCGGAAGCCGGCGGGATCGTTTGCGATGTGGCGCTTGAGCTTGTGCAGCGCGGAGAGGATGTCGGCTTCCCATGAGGCGTCACCCTGCGCCATCGCCAGCTTCACCGCCTCGCGCTCGATCGCCTGCCGGATCAGCACGATGTCGGCGAGGTCGGCGCGCGAGATTGGCGTGACGCGAAAGCCGCGATGGCCCTCGGCGCGGACGAGGCCGCGCGCGGCGAGGCGCGACAGCGCCTCGCGCAATGGGGTCGCGCCGACGGCGTAGCGCGCCGCGGTCTCGACGATGCCGAGACGCGCCTCGGGCGCGAGCCGGCCTGCGAGAATGTCAGCCTCGATCGCCACTGCGGCGCGCGCGCTCAGGGTCGCGGCGTCCCTCACGGCAGAACGAGTTTGGATTTGTCGATCTCGCCCTGCAACATGCCCTGCTGTTTCATCACCTCGATCCACCAAGTAAAATCGTCGGCTTTGAGTTCGGGCTTGGCGACGCTCGGCGGGTTCTTCTTGATGAGGTTGACGTTCATGTGAGTGAAGCGCGCCTGCGCTTCCGCCACTTTGTCGTGATCGGCGTTGACGATTTTGGCCGTCTCGTCAATCGCCTCGCGGAACGCCTTGACCGCGTCCGGGTGTTTGTCCGCCCAGGCTCGCGACGCCACATATTCGATGATCGGATCGGTGCGATGGAGTTCGGCGGCGTAGTGGGCGGCGATGCTGCCGTTGTGCGCGGCGACGATGCGCGAGGCAAACGGCTCCGCGGTCAGCACGGCGTCAACGGCGCCGGATTTGAGCGCGTCGTTCTGGGTCGGAAACGTCACCTCGACATAATTGACCTTGGTTGGGTCGACGCCGCCCTCGGACAGCCACTTGCGGAACAGCACGTGCAGAAAGGCGCCAATGCCGGGCACGCCGATTTTCTTGCCGACGAAATCGGCGGGCTTGCTCATGGTCAAGCCGGGCTTCTGTACAACGACGATCTGACCCGCGGTCGATGGGTCCAGCACCGAGGCGCCGGAGATCGCCACGAGATCGAGGCCGCCGTCGACGGCCTGCAAAAACACCGTCGAAGTCGGGCCGCCAATTTGGATCGAGTCCGAGGCGATGGCGGGCGGGATGTTGGTGTTGATGCCGATCAGCGTCATGTCGGCGTCGAGGCCGTGCTTGGCGAAAATCCCATCATAAGTGGCGATCATCGCCGAGGCGCAATCGGAGGTCGCGGTGCAGGCGATCTTGATTTTGATGGGATCGGCGGCGGCGGGCGCCGCGATCAGGGCGAGCAGCCGCCCAAGCGTGCTTCAGTCTCAAAAAACGTTCCTCCCATTGAGCGCGGACGAAACGTCCGCTTGATTATCGACAAAAATTAGTATCGTATATAATCGAGCGAAACGCAAGGGAGGATGAACATGAAACTGGCGACCTTTGAAACTGACGGCGGGCCGCCGCGAATTGGGATCGTCGACGTCAAGGCCGGCCGCATCCTCGATCTCGCCGCCGCCGCCGCGGCCGTTGGGTGGGACCCGGCGCCGTTCGCGTCGATGCTGGCGCTGATCGACGCCGACGACATGGGCCTCGAACTGGCGCGCGAACTCGGCGAAGGGGAGCGGGCCTTGGGCGCCGCTCGGCGGCGGTGCGCCTGCTCGCGCCATTGCCCGCAGCCGCGGCAGATGCGCGACGCGATGTCGTTCGAGACGCATATCCGCCAGTCGGGGCGGGGAAGCCGCGCGCTGGAAGCGCGCGCGAAGGGCGGCGAGGCGGCGTTCCGAGGCCGCCATGCAGGCGCCTACCGAACCGCTCGCCGAAGTCTATCGGCAGATGCCGATCTATTACCTCACCAACCGCCTCATCGTCGCCGGTCCCGAAACGACCGTGCGCTGGCCGCGCTACAGCCAGAGATGGACTATGAGCTGGAGATCGCCATCGTCACGCGGCGGACGCGCGCGAACATCCCTGAGGCCGAGGCGGCCGACCACATTTTCGGCTACACGATCTTCAACGATTTCTCCGCCCGCGACCGCCAGCGCGCCGAGATGGCCGGCCGGCTCGGCCCCGCCAAGGGCAAGAGTTTCGACGGCGCGAACGTGCTGGGGCCGTGGATCGTCACGCCGGACGAACTCGGCGATCCGCAGACGCTCGAGGTCGAAGTGCGCGTCAATGGCGAGACGCGGGCGAAGGGCGCGACGGCGAACATGCTGTTCCCGCTTCCCCGCAGCTCCTCGCCTACGCCTCGCAGGACGAGACGATTCTCGCCGGCGAAGTGTTCGGCTCCGGCACCGTCGGCAATTGTTGCGGGATGGAGATCGGGCGCTTTCTGCAAAGCGGCGACGCGATCGAATTGCATGTCGAGCGCATCGGCGTGCTGCGCAACCGCGTGCTCGCGCAAGCCTGAGATGAAAGCCGCCGCCTGCCGTCAGAGGCAGCCATGGCGCCCACCCGCGTCAGGAGACAAACCTTATGCCGCGCCGAATCGTCGACCTCTCCGTGCCGCTCGAAAACGACGTCCCCGCCGATCTCGGGCCCCGGTCCCGTGATCGAATATATCGACCACGAGCAGAGCGTTCCCGCGCATCCTGCCGCTGTTCCCCGGCCTGAAGAAAGAAGACCTGCCTGACGGCAAGGGCTGGGCGGTGGAGCAGGTGAAGCTCTCCACCCACAACGGCACGCATCTCGACGCGCCCTGGCACTATCATCCCACGATGAACGGGGGCGAGCGCTCCTGGACGATCGACGAAGTGCCGCTCGAATGGTGTTTCCAGCCGGCGGTGAAGCTCGACTTCCGCGCATTTCCCGACGGCTATGTCGCGACGCGCCGCCGACGTCGAAGCGGAACTGAAACGCGTCGGCCACACGCTGAAGCCGCTCGACATCGTCGTCGTCAACACCAGCGCCGGAGCGAAATACGGCCGGCCCGACTATGTGCCGTCCGGCTGCGGCATGGGCGCGGAAGCGACGCTCTATCTGCTCGAACGCGGCGTGCGGCTGACCGGAACCGACGGCTGGAGCTGGGACGCGCCGTTCGTCCATACCGCAAAACGCTACGCCGAGACGCATGACGCCAAAATAATCTGGGAGGGCCACAAGGCCGGGCGGCGGATCGGCTATTGCCACATCGAGAAACTGCACAATCTGGAAGCCTGCCGCCGCATGGCTTTATGATCGCCTGTTTCCCCGTGAAAATCGCCCGCGCCTCCGCCGGCTGGACCCGCGCGGTGGCGATCTTCGACGACGTCCGGCCTTGAAAAAGCGGAAATCGGCCTAACTCAACACGAAGGCGGCCGCTTCGCAGCGGACCGGCCCCGTGGTAAAGTAACGCGCGCGGACAGGGAGAGTTCTATGCCGCATGTCGCCAAACTGGTCGGGCTCGGTCCCAACGATCCGCTGTTCGCCCGCATCCGCGTCGAGGCGCAGGAGGCGATCAAGCGCGACCCCGCGCTCGGCGCCTTCCTGACGACGTCGATCCTCAACCACGACACGCTGGAGCGCGCCATTGCGCACCGCGTCGGCGAGCGGCTCGCCCATCCCGACCTGCCCGGCGCGCTGATCCGCCAGGAATTTGATCGAGTTGATCGCCCGCGACTCCTCGCTCGGCGTCGCCTTCCGCGCCGACCTCATCGCGGTCGCCGACCGCGACCCCGCCTGCCTGCGCATGATGGAGCCGCTGCTCTACTTCAAAGGCTTTCACGCGCTGCAAACCCATCGGCTCGCCCACGCGATGCTGAAGGCGGGCCGCCGCGACTTCGCGATGCTGCTGCAAAGCCGATCCTCGGCCGTGTTCGGGGTCGACATCAACCCCGCCGCGCGCATCGGCAAGGGCATTTTCCTCGACCACGCCACGGGTCTCGTGGTCGGCGAGACCTGCGTGATCGACGACGACGTCTCGATCCTGCAAGGCGTGACGCTCGGGGGAACCGGCAAGGAGACCGGCGACCGTCATCCGAAAATCCATCACGGCGTCCTGATCGGCGCGGGCGCGAAAATTCTCGGCAATATCGAGATCGGCCATTGCGTGCGGGTGGCGGCTGGCTCGGTGGTGCTGTCGCCAGTGCCGCCCAACAAGACGGTTGCCGGCGTGCCCGCGCGGATCGTCGGCGAAGCCGGCTGCGCCGAGCCCGCGCGCGACATGAACCAGATCCTCGCCGAGAAGGCGCTCGAGGGCTAAAATTCTTGCCGGCTCCCCTCGATCCGTGGCAAACCGCGCGGCGGACTTCTAGGGGGCTCAGCCATGGACAAAGCGGAACTGGCGAAACTGCGCGCGCACCTGCGCCGCTCTTTCGGCTCTGACGAAATCGCCGTCCAGCCCCATTCCCGCGAAAAGGACGCCGCCGAGGTCACGCTCGGCGACGCGCGGCTTGGTGAGATCATTGTCGACGAGGAGGACGGCGACCGCTCGTTCTTCTTTGAAATGAAGGTTCCCGTCGAGCGCGCGGCGTTGCAGAGCTTTTTGCGCAAGCGCTTCGGCAACGAAAAACTGACGATCGCGTCGCGCATGAAGAAAACCGATTCCGTCGAACTCAACAATGGGCCGGATCATATCGGCGTGCTGACCGTCGACGACGACAAGGGGCAGAGTTTCACCCTGGAAATGGCGATTCTCGACATCGATCTCGACGACGTCTGAAGATTTGCGAAAGGATGGCGCCTTGCCGATCTACGCGCTCGACGACCGAACGCCGCAGCTGCCGCCGGAAGGACGCTACTGGATCGCGCCGACCGCGACCCTGATCGGCGACGTGGTGCTGCACGAGGACGTCGGCGTCTGGTTCGGCGCTGTGTTGCGCGGCGACAACGAGCGGCTATCCATCGGCGCCCGTTCCAACATTCAGGAAGGCGTCACGCTGCACACCGACGCCGGCTTTCCCCTGCATATCGGCGCCGATTGCACTATCGGCCACAACGCGATCCTGCATTCCTGCCACATCGGCGACTGCACGTTGATCGGGATGGGCGCGATCGTGCTCAACGGCGCGCGCATCGGACGCAATTGCCTCGTCGGCGCCGGCGCGCTCGTCACCGAGAACAAGAGTTTTGCCGACGGTTCGTTGATCATCGGCTCGCCGGCGAAAGCCGTGCGCACGCTCGACAAGGACGTCATCGCCGCCCTGAAAGCCTCGGCCGACCGTTATGTCGCCAACTGGCGGCGCTACGCGGCCGGGTTGAAGCGGGTCTAGACGTCGAACGCGCGGGCAGGGCGATAGCAAGGCGCTGCGACCAGAAAGCGCAGCCGTGCGCCGCCAGGGAAAGTCACGGAAACGATCGCCTCGCGCTTGCGACCGACCGGCAAGTAGGTCGGCGCAACGACGCGGCAAAGCGGGGCTTCGACAACGCGCGGCGGGTTGGCGCTCGACGCTTGGCTGGCGCAAGCGGGCGCCGCGGCGGCCCACATTAGCATCCCGGGAAAAGCGATTGCGAAGCCAAGCCTCGAAGTCATGCGCGTCTCTTTCAAGCGACGCGCCAAGCCTAGCCGCGGACCGTTTCGCCCGATTGCGGAAATTGCGCCAAATTTTAGCAGTTCGCACGAGGCGCGCCGGCTTGGAAGATCGCCGGACGCAAAAGCGGGTTACAGCACGATCTCGTCGCTGAACTCGGTGTGCGGGATGACGCGCGCGAACTCCACCGCCAGCCCGTCGGGGAACAAGCGGACGACGCGGCCTTTTGTCGACCCGACGGTGACCGGAGTTCCCACGGGCGGCGCGACGGGCGAAGCGAGCGCGAGTGCGGCGCCCGATTGCGAAATGTCGACGATCGAGGCCATCACCTCGCGGCCGGTCGGCAAAATCAGCGTCGTGCGAATCTTGCGCGGGCGGATGCGCTCGTGGCGGCGGTCTTCCGGCATGCCCAGCTGTTGGCGGTTGGCGAGCCAGGTCAATTGATCAGCGAGCCGGTCGCGCTTGAGCGGCGGAAGCCGCATGGCGATGGCGAAGCCGCCGGGGAATTCACGCATCACGCGACCCTCGATGCGGCCGACGTGATCGAGATAGGCGACGATGCGCTCGGCGAGGTCGACACGCTCGTCAGCGGCGAAGGCGACGCCTCCGGGAGACATATCGATGGTCATGCAAGAGAATTCGCGCCGGTTCTCACGCATGAACTGACCTGGCAAACGCACTTTGACGCGCGAATGCCGCCGGCGCTCCTCAACGCGCGGGTTTTGGTCAATCGTCAAAGCGACGGCGATCAAGGCCAAGCTCTCCCAGTGACGCCGATCGTCTGACGTCGTCAGACGCTATTCCGACCGAGCGCGGATAAATTTAGCCCGGTCGTCCTTAACACCCCATTGAGATGCGCGTTGCTCGCGGACATAATTACCAATCGTCAATTCGGTGATGAGTAAACAAAAAGGTGGCCCCGTCGCTGAAATCCCGGAGGGGCCGGCGCGCGCGCGGCGAATGCCGGCGCCGGCGCCGACGTCAGGGCCCGCAGCGAGGCGATCGCGAGCGGCGGAATCGGCAGTAGGCCGAACCAAGGCGTCATCGCGCTCGGGGCGCAGCAACCGAGGGCTCGCGCATGGGTGGCGCCATGGTGACGAAGCGGAAGCACGAGCACTTCGAGATCGAGCGGCGGGGCGCCTTCGGGGGCGCCGCGCGCGCCGATCAGGAAGGGCTGCGCGCCGTCCGCGGCGCTTTCAAGCACCCGCGCAACGTCGCGCGCGTCGTTACGCTCCCAAAGCCCAAGGAAAGGCTCGCCGCGCAGCTCGCGACCGAACAGCGCATTGGTGCGGCTGCCGACGACGCGCAAGGGAAAGCCGGCTTTGGCGGAGAATTCGAGAATGAACGTGTCGGCCAGGACGCCGCGAATGGCGCCGGGCTCGATGTCATTGCGCTCGGGCGCGCCGCGCGCGCCGCGCAGAGCGTTCCAATATGCGAAAAGCTCAAGACTTGGCGCGAGTTTCAAGGGCGTTCTCATTCCGTTTCAACGCTTCTGCGTCGAATTGGCACAGAAAGCGCGCTCCGCCCGACGGAGTCGGCTAGCCGCTGCACCCGCTGTGCCAGCCGGCCCGCCAGCGTTAACAATATCAACAGAGTCGAGTTGCGCGGAAAAAGGCGCGGTGGCAAACTGGCGTTACCAAATCGGAAACGACGGTCCGGGCCGCTCCACCCGAGAGACCGCTTTCGATTTCCAGGACGTCAGAACGGAATTCGCTCCCGGTCTTGCGTCGAAAAGGCGAAGCCGGCGTCCGCGTCGCCGGTGCGCCTCGCAGTAACGAGGGGAGAGCTTGCTCCAGCTCTCCCCTCTTTTTTGTCTGCGAACTCGCCTTCGCGCGGGCGGCCTGTTATCGGCGGGGTTTGGTCCCGCTTAACGAGAGGCGCTTCCTTCATGCTGGATTTCTCCTCGGGCGGCGCTCGTCCGCGCGAGCCGATGTTTTTCATGCCCGTTCCCGTGCTTTTACTAGTGGCGGCGCTGCTGGCGATCCATGCGGGGATCGCCTGGTCTTCCGTGGAGACGCAAGAGGCGGCCTATCTCGACTTCGGCTTCATTCCCGGCCGGCTCACCGTCGCCTTGTGGCCCGATCGGCTGATGCGGCTGTTGGCACAGGCCAACGCCGATCCGCAGGCGCTCGACGTCGCGCGCATGTGGCGGGCCACCACGTTGTCGCATCCCGGACTCAAGCCGTGGACACTGCTGACCTACGCGTTTCTGCACGGCTCTTGGACGCATGTCGGCCTAAACTGCGTGTGGATCGTTGCATTCGGGCCGCCGCTCGCACGACGCTTCGGGGCGTTGAGATTTTTCCTGTTCTTCGCGGCGACGGCCATTTGCGGCGCGCTGTTGCATTGGCTGTTCGCGATGATGGATTTCACGCCGCTGATCGGCGCCTCCGCCGCCGCCTCCGGCTTCATGGCCGGGGCGGCGCGTTTCATGTTCCAACCCGGCGCGCCGCTCGGACCCGAGCCCGACGGGGGCCCGCGTGGGCCAGCGCCGCGCGGCGCGGCTCGTCGAGGTGCTGACCGACCGCCGCGCGCTCATCTTCATCGGCATCTGGCTCGTGACCAACATCGTGTTCGGCGCCGGCGCGCGCGCGCTCGGCGTTTCCGACGCGCCGGTCGCCTGGATCGCCCATATCGGCGGCTTCATCGGCGGCCTGGCGCTGTTCCCGCTGTTCGACGGCGGCCGGCGCGGACTTTGACGCGCGCGAAGCGCTGCGCTACGGGCGCAAGCCGAGAGGAGAGGGCGGCGATGCAGGTCTGAAAACCCCAAACGCTCCGGCCTCGGCGTGTTGCTGGCGGCAGGCGAAGGCACGCGCATGCGCTCGGCGCGGCCGAAGCCGCTGCACGAAGTCGCCGGACGCTCGATGCTCGCCCATGCGCTGGCCGCGCTCGTCGAGGCGGGCTGCGAGCGCATCGCCGTGGTGGTCGGCCCCGGCGACGCGGGCGAAGCGCTCGCGGCGGAAGCGCGGCGGCTCTTTCCGGCCGCGGAGATTTTTGTTCAGAGCGAGCGGCGCGGCACCGCGCACGCGGTGCTCGCCGCCCGCGCGGCGCTCGCCAAGGGCGCCGACGACATGCTCGTGCATTACGCCGACACGCCGCTCGTGACGGCGGCGACGTTGCGGCCGCCTTCGTGCGGGACTCAACGGCCAAACCGCGGTCTCGGCGCTCGGCTTCGAGGCCGCCGATCCCAAGGGCTACGGCCGGTTCATCGAGCGCGACGGCGCGCTCGTCGCCATCCGCGAGCAGAAGGACGCGAGCGCCGACGAACGCGCGATCCGCCGCTGCAACGCCGGCACGGTCGCGCTCGCAGGCGCGCACGCGCTGGCGCTGCTCGACGAGGTGCGCGACGACAACGCCGCGCGCGAATTCTATCTGACCGACGTCGTCGAGATCGCCGCTTCGCCGCGGTCTGGCCGCCGTCGCCTGCATCGCGGGCGAAGCGGAGGTGATGGGCGTCAACGACCGCGTCCAACTCGCCGCCGCCGAGGCGGCGATGCAACGCCTGTTGCGCGACCGCGCGATGCGCGCCGGCGCGACGATGATCGCGCCGGAAACGGTTTTCCTGAGCTACGACACCGAGCTCGGCCGCGACGTCACGATCGAGCCGCATGTCGTGTTCGGCCGCGGCTGCCGCATCGCGGACGGCGTCGTCATCCACGCCTTCTCGCATCTCGAAGGCGCGCGCGTGGCGACCGGGGCCTCGATCGGCCCCTATGCGCGGCTGCGGCCGGGCGCCGACATCGAGAGCAAGGCGCGGGTCGGCAATTTCGTCGAGATCAAGGCGGCGCGCATCGAGGCGGGCGCCAAGGTCAACCATCTCTCCTATATCGGCGACGCGCGCGTCGGCGCCGGCGCCAACATCGGCGCGGGAACCATCACCTGCAACTATGACGGCTTCAGCAAATACAAGACCGACATCGGCGCCGGCGCGTTTATCGGCTCGAACTCGGCGCTGGTTGCGCCGGTGAAGGTCGGCGATGGGGCGATCGTCGGCGCGGGCTCGGTGGTGACGAAGGACGTCGCCGCCGATGCGCTGGCGCTCGCGCGCGGGCGACAGGAGGAACGGCCGGGTTGGGCGAAAAGGTTTCGCGACGCGCATAAGAAGCCGTGATGCGCCGGTTGGAGGCGCTCGTGCCGCCGCCGCTGGTCGCGCTGATTTTTGCGGCGGTCATGTGGGGGGTGACTTACGGCTCGCGTCCGCTCGAAGTGCCCAGGGGGCTCCGTATCGCTCTTTCGCTCGCGGTGCCAGCGGTCGCTCTCGCCTCGGCCGCCGCGGGAGTGTTCACGTTTCTGCGCGCGGGGGCCAACATCGATCCGCACGGGATCGACCGGGGCCAAGTTTTGGTGACGCAAGGCGTATATCGTCTGACTCGCAATCCGATGTATCTCGGCCTCGGGCTCATACTTGGCGCATGGTCGCTCTATCTGATGAGCCCCGCGGATTTCCTGATGCCGTTTGCTTTCGCCGCCTACATCACGGAATTTCAAATCCTGCCGGAGGAGCGCGCGATGCTCGCCATATTCGGCGGCGACCTACGAAGCCTATCGCCGCCGCGTGCGGCGCTGGCTCTGACCGCCGTGCCCTCAAAGCTTGAGATCGAGCAGCGCCTGCCGCATCACGGCGGGTCGACGTCCACGCCGGTCCAGTATTTGATCGCCGATCACCCCCTGGTTGACCAGCATCCCGAGTCCGTCGACGATTTTGCAGCCGCGCGCTTGCGCCAAGCGCAAAAGTTTGGTCAGCGGCGGGTTGGGGATGATGTCGGCGACGAGCAGTTCCGGCCGTAGCGTGTCGAGATCGAGGTCGAGCGCGTCTTCGACGTGCGGATAAAGTCCGATCGACGTCGCATTGACGAGGATGTCGACGTCGGCGCCGATCTTGAACGTCTGACGTCCCACGGCAGAATAGCGCGCCGCCGCCGGGGTCTTCTTCGCCGACAAGCCGGGCGAGCGCCTCGCCGCGTTCGCGGCCCCGGTTGATGACGTCGATCCGCGGCCGCGCCCGCAAGCGCCAACTCGACCGCCACCGCGCGCGCCGCGCCGCCGGCCCCGAACAGCGCGACGGTCTTGGCCGCGGGGTCCATCACCGCGCGCAGCGCGGTCAAAAACCCGCTTGCCGTCGGTGTTTTCGCCGATCAGCTTGTCGCCCCGCCGCACGCGGTGTTGACGGCGCCGATGATCTCGGCGGACCCGCCGAGGCCGTCGAGGAAGTCGATCACCGCGACCTTGTGCGGCAGCGAGCAATTGAAGCCCTTCCAGCCCATCGCCCGCGCGCCGCGGACCGCATCGCCGAGCGCCTCCGGCGCCACTTCGCAGTTGATGTAGCGCCAATTCAACCCGTGGTGGCGAAAAGCCGCTTCGATCATCGCGACGGTTGGATTCTCCGCGGCCGGCATGGCGAAGGAACCGGTCAGCGGTTGCAGAAAATCGTGCGGCATTGGTTTGCCTCCCACGCGGCTCTTATCACTGTGAGGCCGCGGCGATAAGCCGAATCGGGTGAAACTGCGGTTGGGTTTCGGTCAATCCCCGAAAGCGGCTGGCGCACGAAAAAAATTTATCGCCCGCAAATTGCGGGGATAAGTCCGAGCGGGCTCGCCAAGGGCGGCGTTTTGTGAGACAAGCGCGACCTCGCCGCCGGTCTGATCTGGCGGCGTCTCCCGTATCGCGAGCGTTTAGCCGGCGTTGATCCTCAACGAGCCCGAAATCCCGATCTCATGGCCACGATTGAACAATTCCCCAACCGTCTGCCCGCCCGCATCGAGGCGCAACCGCGCGTGCCGCCGGCCAATATCGAGGCCGAGCAGGCGCTCGTCGGCGCGATCCTCATCAACAACGACGCCTACGACCGCGTCTCGGATTTCCTGAAGCCGCGAGCACTTCGTCGAGGAAATTCATCGCCGCATCTACGAGATCGCCGGTTCGCTGATCCGCGCCGGCAAGATCGCCTCGCCGATCACGCTGAAAACCTTTCTCGGCGAGCACGACCTCGGCGGCGGCCTCACCGTGCAGCAATATCTGGCGCGTCTCGCCCTGGAGGCGACGACGATCATCAACGCCCACGATTATGGCCGCGCGATCCATGACCTGGCGATGCGGCGCGAGCTGATCCGCATCGGCGAAGACGTCGTCAACGTCGCCTACGATGCGCCCGTCGATTCGAGCCCGCGCGAGCAGATCGAGGAGGCGGAGAAGCGGCTCTATCAGATCGCCGACGGCGGCCGCTACGGCGGCGGTTTCCAGAGTTTTTCCGACGCGCTGAAAACCGCGGTCGATATGGCCGCGCGAGCCTACGAGCGCGACGGGCATCTGAGCGGCGTCGCCACCGGCCTCGACGATCTCGACCACAAGATGGGCGGCTTGCAGGCCTCCGATCTCATCATCGTCGCGGGCCGGCCCGGCATGGGCAAGACCGCGCTTGGCCACCAACATCGCCTTCAACATCGCCAAAGCCTGGCGCGGCGAGCCCCGCGCGGACGGGTCGATTGCGACGGTCGATGGCGGCATCGTCGGCTTCTTCTCGCTGGAAATGTCGGCCGAGCAGCTCGCCACCCGCATCATCGCCGAGCAGTCCGGCGCGCCCTCCTACAAGATCCGCCGCGGCGACATCACGGAGGACGACTTCCATCGCATCAGCCAGGCGATGATGGATATGCAGCGCATCCCCTTCTACATCGACCAGACCGGCGGCATCTCGATTGCGCAACTCACTGCGCGCGCGCGCCGGCTGAAGCGCCAGCGCGGGCTCGATCTGCTGGTCGTCGATTACCTGCAACTGCTGTCGGGCGCGAAGTCGCGCAGCGATAATCGCGTGCAGGAGATCACCGAAATCACCACCGGGCTGAAAGCGCTCGCCAAGGAGCTCAACGTTCCGATCCTCGGACTGTCGCAGCTGTCGCGTCAGGTCGAGATGCGCGACGACAAGCGGCCGCAGCTATCGGATTTGCGCGAATCCGGCTCGATCGAACAGGACGCTGACGTCGTGCTGTTCGTGTTTCGCGAGGAATATTATCTGAAGAACAAGGAGCCGCGCCCCGGCAGCGAAGAGCACATGACCTGGATGACGGAGATGGAGCGCGCGCACGGCCGCGCCGAGGTCATCATCGGCAAGCAGCGTCACGGGCCGACAGGCACGGTGGAGCTCGCTTTCGAGGCGGAACTCACGCGTTTCGGGAATCTGGCGCGCGCGGACAATCTGCCAGAAATGCGGTGAATTACTGGATGCGGATCGTCGCCGCATCCGTCGCGCCCTTGGCGTCGATCACGAGGACGCGGGCAAAACCCGCGCCGTCCGGCTTCCAGAGCGACTGCCGGCGCAAATCGCCTTCCGCCGACCGGCGCGCCGTTGACGAACCAGGTCAGCGGCATTGCGCCGCCGAGCGCCTTCAGCGTGAGCGGTTCCGCGCCGCCGTCGAGATCGACGTTCGCGCGCCATCGGGCGGAAAGGCGATTTTCAGCGCCGCGCGCTCCGTCGCGGCGATCGTCTTCGGCGCGTCCGGCGCAGGTGGCGCAGCGGCGGCGGCAGATCGGCGGTACGGCGACCCGCAACACGCCCTTGCGGCGGCCGCCCTGTGCTCGATCTCGCGCCCGAGCCGCGCGAACGCGTCGAACAGGATCGGCGCCGCGGTCTCGCGGCCGACCAGGCCCGGCGTCGGCCCGTTGTCGGGGCGGCCGACCCAGACGGCGATGGTCGTCGCGCTTGTCGAAGCCGATCGCCAGCGCGTCGCGAAAACCGTAGGACGTGCCGGTCTTGAAGGCGATGCGGCCGGAGAGCGCGTTCGGCGGCGGCGGCGCGCCGCGCAAAATGTCCTCGACGTAAAAGGCGGCGACGGGATCGGTGACGCGGCGCGCGGGCTGCATCGGCGGAGCGCCGTCGAGGCGCTCGAGCAGCGCCGGCGCCTCGCCGCCGCGCGCCAGCCCGCATAAAGCCGCGCGAGATCGATCGAGCGAAATGCCGAGGCCGCCGAGGCCGATCGCCAGGCCCACCGGCGCGTCCTTCGGCAGGACGATCTCGGCGCCCGCGCCATGCAGCCGCGCGAGAAACGCTGGCGGGCCGATGTCGGCGAGCATTCGATCGCCGGCAGGTTGAGCGATTTCTGCAGCGCGCGCCGCGCAGTAACCGTGCCCTGAAAGCCGAGATCGAAATTCTGCGGCGCATAGGCGCCGTAGCGCGCGGGCCGATCGAACAGGATCGTCTCGGGATGCGCGAGGCCCTGCTCGAAGGCCAGCGCGTAGATGAAAGGTTTC
Source organism: uncultured Pseudomonadota bacterium (assembly GCA_963835115.1). GTDB lineage: Bacteria > Pseudomonadota > Alphaproteobacteria > Rhizobiales > Beijerinckiaceae > Roseiarcus. The sequence continues at coordinate 65,630 of CAWIEP010000017.1, read as the reverse complement.
AGCGCCGAGCCCGGCGAGCGCAGCGCGCGCGACATGTCGACCGCGCCGTCGCGCGCGGCATCGGCGAAATCCGCCGCGCCGACGCGGGCGCGGATCTCGCCGCTCGCGTTGTCGATGCACGACGATCGCGACCGACAGTTTCGGGCCGAGCCGTTCGGCGTGTCTCCTTGGCGAGCACTTCGAGCTTGGCTTGCAGCCGCGCGTCGATCGACAATCTTATGACGTTTGGCGTCTGCGTCCGCCGCGACCGCCTCTTCCGCCGCGTGAGCGGCGAGCATGCGGGAATTCGCGGCGCACGGTCGGGATCAGGCTCCTGGTCGGCCGCCGCGGCTTCCGCCGCGCTGATGAGGCCGCGCTCGACGGCGCGCGTCCAGCACGCGCGCGTGCGCGCGCGGCCGCTTCCGGGCGCCTATCCGGCCGGCGCGCCTCCGGCGACTGTGGCAGCGCCACCAGCAGCGCCGCCTCGCGCGACCGTCAGTCGGCCGGGCTCCTTGCCGAAATAGGCCAGCGACGCCGCCCGCACGCCTTCGAGATTGCCGCCGAACGGCGCCAGCGTCAGATAGCGGTCGAGCACGCCGTCCTTGCTGATGCCGGCGTTCGATCTCGACGGCGCGCGCGATCTGCCGAAGCTTGGCCGAGAGCGTGCGCTCTCGCGCGGCTCGATCAGTCGCGCGACCTGCATGGTCAGCGTCGAGCCGCCGGAAACGACGCGGCCGCGCGTGACCATTTGCAGCGCGGCGCGGCCGAGCGCGCCAAAGTCGACGCCGTCATGGGCGTCGAATCGCGCGTCCTCATAGGCGATCAGCATGGCGAGATAGCGCGGATCGACCTGCCATGCGTCGACGCGGCAGCCGCCAACGCCCGTTGGGCATGGTGAAGGCACGCAACAGCCGCCCGTCGCGGTCGACCACCAATGTCGATCCCGCGCGCGCGCCGACGAGATCCAGCGGGCCGAGCGACTTCAGATAGACGATCGAAGCCGGCGGCCAGGCCGAACCAAACGAAGAGAGCAAGCGCGCCCGCAACTAAATACCGTGCAAGAGGCCGGGCGCGCCTTCGGAGCGCGGCCGCGCCGTCCGTGTCGCCTCTCGCCGCTTGCGGGTAGCGGCGCGTGCGCGCGCCCGTCGGTCAAGTGATGACCCTCATCGCGCCTTCACCTCGATTTCGCCGAAGGCGGTGCGGCCGAAACGCTCGGGGCCGATACATGTCCTCGGCAGTGGCGGCGGGATAGACGTAATGGCCGGGCGTCGACCGCGCGCGACCACATAGGCGAGCGTGAAAAACGCCGACTGACCCGTCGTCGCGATCGAACGCGGCGACGAAACGGTCGTCGCGATATTCGACATGGCACCGGCTCGATGTCGCGCTTCAACCAGGCGAACGCCTCGATCGACGCCGCTGTCGAACAAAGCCGGATTGTCGATCTCGAGCCCCGCCGGCAAGCGGTCGACGACCAGCAGCCGGGCATATTTCGCCTCGGCCTCGGTGATTTTCAACACGACGACGACGCGCTCGTTCTGGTACGAGGTTGCTGAGATCGGCTGGCTTGCCGTCGAGCGTGTAGAACTGGCGCGCGATCTCATAGCCGTTGGCGGCGGCGGGTTCGGGCGTCAGCGGCGCGCCCGAAATCGTCGTCGCGAGCTTCAGCGGCGTTTCGCTATTATTGGCGACGGACGCCAGTTCCGCGCCGACCGAATAGGCGATCCAGCGGCGATAGAGCGCGCCCTTGACTGGCTTGCCGTCAATCGTCAGCGCGTCGGCCGGCTGCCGTTCGGCCAACGCCTCGGCGGCGAGCGCGAGCCAGTTGTTCTCCTGCGTCGACACATAGTCGTCGTCAGCGCGGGCGGCGTCGAGGACGGCGCTCGCTCGCGCGAGCGCCTCCGGCGGCGCGTCGCCCGGCGCCAGATTGGCCTCGGCCAGCAGAGCGAGAACGGCCGCCGCGTCGCGCAGTTTCGAGCCGTAATCCGGGCGCGAAGCCAGGCTCACCGCTTCGGTCTCCAGGTTCGCGAGCGCAGCGCCGAAGACGCTGCGCCGCGCGCGCGCGGTCGCCGAGCATCGCGAGGCCCGCGGCGAGTTGCGCGCGGGCCATTGGCGACTTGAATTGATCGAGCTTCGTGTCGGCGAGATAGCGCAGATCGCCGATCACCGGCCGGCCGTTGCGCGCCAGCACGTAGAGCGCATAAGCGAGCGCCGCGCCGTCGCCAGCGTCGCTTTGGTTGAGCACGGTGTTGCGCAAATGGTCGAGCGCGCTATCGAAACCGATCACAGGCACGGCGAAACTGCGCTCACGCGCGCGCGTGAGGAAATCGGTGACGAAGGCATCCAACCAGAGATCGTCGCCTTCGCTGTCGGCGGTCCACAGGCCGAAGGCGCCGTTCGAGCCCTGCCGCGTCATCTCCTTGTCGATCGCCGCCTTGATGCGGCCGTCGAGATCGGGATCGATCGCCAAGATGTTCGGCGCTTGCAAGCTGGTTGGCGTAGAGCAGCGGCATCGCGCGGCTCACCGTCTGTTCCGAGCAGCCGTAGGGGTAGCGGTCGAGCGCCTGCAACACCGCCGGGGCGTCGATGGCGCCGAATGGGGACACGCTGAGACCGACAGCGAGCCGGTGCCCGGCACGAAGCCGCTCAACGGCGTATCGTCGATCTTGGTTGTTTGACCGGGCGCGAGATCGGCGACGCGGCGCGTGTAGACGTCGGGCGCCCCCGAGTTGATGCTGAGCGAAAAGTCTGCGGCGCCGAGAATCCGGGGCCGGTGACGTCGAGCGACAGCGCCGCGGTCCCGACGCCGTTGGCTTCAATTGGTATGGCGACGGTCGCCTTTTCGTGGGCGCCGAGTTTGATGGTTTGGCTGAGCGCGTCCGCCGCCGCCGCGACCGGTCCGCGAATGTCGAGCGACAGCTTGTATTCGCCGGCCTCGCCCTCGACATTGTCTAGGTCGAATTGCAATCGCGAGCGGTCGCCGATGTCAAGAAACCTTGGCAGGCTCGCGGTGACGACGACGGGGTCGCGCACGATCATGTCGGCCGAAGCGGCGCCGACCTTGGCTTTGGTCCATGCCACCGCCGTCACGCGCACCGCGCCGTTGAACGAGGGCAGGTCGAACGGAATTTCGGCCTTGCCGTCAGCGCCGACCTTGACCACGCCGGAGAATAGCGCCAGCGGCGCCTGCGTCGGCAGATTGCCTTCGAGATTGCCGCCGCCGTCGCCGCCGACATGCAGCGCGCCGGCCACACCTTGCATGCCGTCGATGAGATAGCCGTAGAGGTCGCGCACGTCGAGCGCGAGCTTGCGCTGGCCGAAGAAGTAATCGTCGGGGTTGGGCGTCTGGTAGTGGGTGAGATTGAGGATGCCGATGTCGACGGCGGAAACCGTCACCCGCGCCTCGTCGCCGGCCGTCAGCCCCGCCAGCGTCACGGGGATGCGCGCCGTCTGGCGCGGTTTTGTCTTGTCTGGCGCCGCAATCGATACGGCGAGCTTGTGCGCCGCCTCGTCGATGCTGAACCAGGCGACGCCGATCGCGCGCGCGGGCATGCGCTTTTGTTTGACGTCGAGCGGCGTTTGCGTGATCGCGACCGCGTAGGCGCCGGGTCCCCAATCGGCGCCGACGTCGAACGGCGCGACATTGTCGCCGGGCTTGAGGTCGATGTCGATGAGGCGTTCGAGCCTGTCGCCGACGAGCGCGATCGTCGCCTCGCCGGCGGCGTGCGCGGCGATGCGGAGATTTGCTCGCTCGCCGGGCGCATAGCTGTCTTTGTCGAGGGTCACCACCGCGTTGTCGGGGGTGTCGGCGCTGGCCGATCCCGACCAGCCGACATCGAACGTAAAGCTCGTCGTCTCGCCCTCCGCCGACTTGACGTCGAGGCGATGCTGACCCCAACCGACCTGCGCCGAGAATTTGGTCGGCGCGTCGGCCGCGATATCGAATGCGCCATCGGCGAGCTTGCGTGAGGATTTGACCGGCTCGAAATCCCAGCGGCCGTCGACGTTGAACCATTGGTATTCGTTGTTGAGCTTATAGAGCGTCCAGGTCACGTTCTTGTGTGGCGCGGCGGCGCCGTCGGGCGCGACGGCGATCGCCTCGAAACTCGCCATTTCGCCGGCGGAGAGATCGTCGAAATCCTTCTTCACGCCGAGCATCGCGGCCTTGGCGCGAACCGGGAGCGTGACGACGCGCTCGACGGTGCGGCCGCCGGATTCGGCGACGTCGACAATGATGCGAGCCTCCAGCGGCTTGACGGCGTCGCCTTCCGGCAGGTCGATGGCGAGATCGGCGTGGCCTTTTTCGTCCGTGCGAACCTTGTCGGGAAATTGCACTTCGACCGGCTCGAACTGCGCGTCGACGAGCCCGGCGACGAAGCCCGGATGGCCCGGCAGCGCGGCGCCTTCAACCGCCTGTAGGCGGATGGCGCCAGTCACGTCGAGCCCCGCCGCCGGCGCGCCGTAAAGAAAGCGCGCATCGAGCGCGATCGGAATCGGCTCGCTGGCGGTCGCAAAGGCGACGCCGGGCTTTAGTTGATAGTCGAGGCGCTCGGGCACATAGTCTTCAAGCAGAAATTGGGCATGGCCGATGGCCGGGGCTTTGGGATCGGCGAAGGCGTCGATCGACCACGTGCCGGCCGCGGAATCCGTCGCCAGCGCCACGCTGAGCGCTCGGCCGCCGAGACCCTGATCGGCAACGGTTTCGCGCTTGTATTCGACGCCGTCCGGGCGCTTGACGACGAGGGTCAGCGGCAGACCCTGCTGCGCGACGCCTTTGGCGTCACGCAGCAGGGCCGCGACAAACACCGTTTCGCCGGAGCGATAGACGCCGCGTTCAGTATAGAGGAAGGCGTCGAGCGCCGCCGGCGCGTCGCGTCCGGCGACCCCGCGATCGGTCAGATCGAACGCCGGCTGCGTCAGGCTCAGAAAGCCATAATCCTCGCCGAGCGTCGCCACTAGCACCGCGGGCGCCGCGCCGCCGATCCCGCGCGAAAAACCGGGGTCGAAATCGACGCGGCCGTCGGCGCCAGTCGTCTTGGTCGCCAGCACTTCGTTGTTGCGCGCGACGAGGCGCACGGCGACGGCGGGCAGCGGCGCGGCCGTACTCAGCGATCGCACGATCCCATGGACGCCGTCGGCGCCGGACAGCGCGGTCAGGCCGAGATCGGAGACGACCATCCATTGCGTGGCGAGCTGGTCGACCACCTCATCCTCCGAACCCGCGGGCTTGGGGGGCTCCAAGGTTTCGCGGTGATGAGATAAAGCCCGGGGGCCATTTTGGGCGCGGCCTGATCCAGCGGAAAATCGGTGACGACGTCCTTGTTGAGCACGCTGGCTACGTCCATCGCGCCGCTCCAGACTTTTGCGCCGTCCTGGGTTTCGATGGACGCGGCGCGCGCGCTGGAGATCGGTTTGAGAAAATCGTCCTGGGCGATCTCGGCGATGAGATTGCGGTCGCCGACGCGGTAGACGTCCATCGACACTTTCGCGGTGTTGACCGTGGTCAGCGGCGCGCCAAGCTGGCCGAGCCGCGGCAGCACATAGGCGCGGCCGGCGAAATGGGCCTGCGGCGACCGGTCCTTTACGTAGATCTCGTAGTCTGCATCCTTGAGCAGACTTTCGCCGACCGTCGAGGGCAGGCCCTGTCGAATGACAATGGCGTAGCGCTCGCCATGTCTTAGTCCTTCGACGCAAAGCTGCTGGTCCTCGTTGGAGATCGCGGCGTTGGTCGCGCCGGCGACGGCGACATAGGGCGCAAAGTCGGTCTTGCGCGCCAGCGGGTCAGAAAAATTGAAGCAGGCGCGCGGATTGGCGGATTCGTTGTCGACCTTGTAGTCAACGATGCGGAAGCCGTGCTTTTCGCGCAGGTCTTCGTAGGTCGCGCGGACGTCGACGTCGTCCTTGCGGTCGAGGCTGGCGTGGTAGGCGTCGAGGGCGATGCGCCAGAATTCGTTGCGCGCCTCGAGATTGCCGAGCGCCGCGAGCGCGTCGGCTTGCGCCGCCGCGCCCTTGGCGTTCGCATAGGCGGCATAGGCGGCGGTAGTCGCGCGGGCGACAAGGTCGTAGCGGTCTTCGGCCTTGGCGTCGTCGGCGGCGAGGCCGAGCCGAGCGAGCGCGAACCACGCCGTCGCCTCCTTCGGCTCCGCCGCGATCGCCGCGGCGATCGCTTGCGCTGCGCCTTTATAGTTGGAGGCGGACGCGGCCGTCGCCGCGGCCTGCAAAAGCTGGTCGGGGCTGCGGCCGTCGAACTTGGAGGCGATCTTGATGGTTTCCCTGCGCAGGGTCTCGGTCAGACGCACGACATCGCTGGCGAGATCCTCGCGCACAAAAGGCTTCTCCGCCGCCATGACGCGCGAGGAGAGAACGACGAACAGCAGCAGCAGCGCCAGCCGCAGCATTTTTGTCATGTTTCGTCTCCAGGCGTCGCGCAACGGGCGGGCATGATCTATCTTTGCGAGGCGCGAAGTTAACATGCGGAATCGCGCGCCGGGAGGCATCGATTGAAGAAAACGCAACTAAGCGGCGTTTTTGCGCTGCTGTTGGTGGCGACGCTCGCGCGCGCCGGCGAACCTGCGCCGCCGCCGAAGCCGGCGCCGGCGGAGGCGCGCGCATTCTTGGGGTTTTCCGAGGGCGACCGCAAGGCGGCCCAGGAGGCGCTGGGCTGGCTCGGCTTCTACAATGGAATCGACGACGGCGCTCCGGCCCGACGCACGATCGACGCGCTGAAGACGTATCAGCAAAGCCTCCGCGCCCCGCCGGACGGAATCATGACCGACAAGCTGCTTTCCGGGTTGAAAGCGGGCGCGACCAAAGCGAAAGCGGCGGTCGGCTTCACGATCATCGACGACCCCGCGACGGGCGTACGGATCGGCGCGCCGCTGAAACTTTTGGAGAAGCGTGTGAACGGCGACCTCGGCGCCGCGTTTACGAGCCGCGACGGCGTGGTAGGCCTCTATACGAAGGCGACCAAAGGCGATCTCGCGGCGCTCTACAAGACGATGAGCGCCGACGCGGGCGCGCGCAAGGCGACTTACAAGGCGATCAAGCCGGGCGTTTTTTTCGTGACCGCCGGCGAAGACGGCGACAACAAGTTCTATCGACGCTACGCCGCGCAGGGCGATCAACTGCGAGGCTTCGCCTTCCTCTATCCGAAGACGCGCGCGAAGGCGCTCGACCCGGTGGCGCTCGCCATCGCCAATAGTTTCGATCCGTTTCCCGCCATTGCGCTTCCGCCGGCGCCAAGCCCCGCGCCGACGCCGGAGCCGCCGAAGCTGACCGCGACCGCGCTCATCGTTGCGCCCGGCGTCGCGGTGGCGGCGCTCGACGCCGCATCCTGCAAAGCGCCGACAATCGATGGCAAGCCGGCGCGGTTTCTGGCGCCGCAGGGTCCGCTCGCGCGGCTCGGCGGCGATTTCGGCGCCAGCGCGACTGCGCCGCCGGTCGGGCAGGGTGGCGGCGATCTCGTCGCGCTGAGTTTTGCCGGCGCCCCGCCCGTTCTGGAGGCGGCGGCGGTTCGGACGCTGGGGCCGGCGCAGGTGATCGCCGCCCTCGGCGTCTCCGGCGCGCCGCTGTTCGATCGGCAGGGGCGGCTCGTCGGCTTCGCCGCGGCGCTTGCCGCGGTCCCGAGCCGGGCGGGCGTCGCGCTGGCGGCGCCGCGCCCCCTGATAGCCGCCGCCGCGCTCGGGCTGCCCATCGCTCCCGACGCCGGCGCGAGCCTTACAGCGGCCGAGATCGCAAACCTTAGGCGCGACGCCATCGTTGGCCTATTCTGCGGCGCATGACCCCCGATTTTGCCGCTCCGCGCGTCCTCGTCTTCGATTCCGGCCTCGGCGGCCTCACCGTTTTCGCGCCGATCGCCGCGGCGCGGCCGGACGCCGAACTCATCTATGTCGCCGACGACGCTTCTTTCCCTTATGGCGAGCTCGCCGAGCGGGCGCTGGTCGCGCGCGTCGTCGCGGCTGATGGGGGAACTCGATGGCGGCGCTGCGCCCCGATCTCGTCGTCATCGCCTGCAACACCGCCTCGACGCTGGTGCTGGCGCCGTTGCGCGAGCGCTTCCCGAGGCTTCCCTTCGTCGGCACGGTGCCCGCGATCAAGCCGGCGGCGCTCGCCTCGCGCACAAAACTCATCTCGGTGCTGGCGACGCCCGGCACGGTCGCGCGCGACTATACCCGCGACGCTGATCCGCGAATTCGCCGGCGATTGCGAAGTCACGCTGGTCGGCTCGCCGCGGCTTGCCGGGCTTGCCGACGCAGCCTGCGCGGCGAAGACGGTCGACGATGCCGAGATCGCGGCCGAGATCGCGCCCGGCTTCGTCGAGCGCGACGGGCGGCGCACCGACCAGATCGTGCTCGCCTGCACGCATTTTCCGCTGCTGGCGGAGCGGCTCGCAGGCGCTGGCGCCGTGGCCGGTCGCGTTCGTCGATCCGGCCCCGGCGATCGCGCGGCGGGTCGACGCTTTGCTGGGCCGATCAGCGAGCGGCGGCCCGCGCGCGGCCCGCCGGCGATGTTCACCCGCGGCGCCGCGGCGCCGCCCGCGTTGCAAAAAGCCTTGCTTGCGCGCGGCCTGACCATTAGCTCGCTCGGGTAAGCGCGCATCCCATTCGAAAGGCGTCGCCCATGCGCAGTCCGACCGGACAGCCCGTTCGCTTGGCGGAATATCGCGTTCCGGATTTTCTGATCGACCAGGTCGAAATCGACATTTCGCTGAGCCGCGACGCGACGCGTGTGGTCGCCGAACTGTCCGTCCGCCCCAACCCGCGCGGCGGGAGGGCGCGCCGCTGCGGCTCGACGGCGATGAACTGAGCCTCGTCGCGGCCACGCTCGACGGGACGCCGTTGACCGCGGCCGACTTTATCGCGGCGCCCGACGAGTTCACGCTCGCTTCGCCTCCCCGCGAACCGTTCAAGCTGAAAATCGAGACCCGGCTCGCACCGGCGGCCAACACCAAGCTGATGGGGCTTTACCGCTCGGGCTCGGCCTATTGCACGCAATGCGAAGCCGAGGGCTTTCGGCGCATCACCTATTTTCTCGACCGGCCCGACGTGCTCTCGATCTATCGCGTGCGGCTGGAGGCCGACAAGGCCGAGGCGCCGGTGCTGCTCGCCAACGGCAACCTCGTCGAGAGCGGCGAGGCCGGTCACGGACCGCCACTACGCCGTCTGGTTCGATCCGTTCCCGAAACCCTGCTATCTGTTCGCCATCGTCGCCGGCGATCTCGCCAAACTCGGCGACCATTTCGTCACCGCCTCCGGCCGGCGGCGTCGAGCTTGGCGTCTATACCGAGCCCGGCAAGCAAGCCGCGCGCCGCTTACGCGATGGACGCGCTGAAACGCGCGATGGCGTGGGACGAGCACGCCTATGGGCGCGAATACGATCTCGACGTGTTCAACATCGTCGCCGTCTCCGACTTCAACATGGGGGCGATGGAGAACAAGGGGCTCAATGTCTTCAACGACAAATATGTGCTGGCGTCGCCCGAGACCGCGACCGACGACGACTACGCCGGCATCGAGGGCGTCATCGCGCATGAATATTTTCACAACTGGACCGGCAACCGCATCACCTGCCGCGACTGGTTCCAGCTTTGCCTGAAGGAGGGCCTGACCGTCTTCCGCGACCAGGATTTTTCCGCCGACCAGCGCTCGGCGCCGGTCAAGCGCATCGCCGACGTGCGCGCGCCTGAAGGCCGCGCAATTCCCGGAGGACGCCGGGCCGCTGGCGCACAACGTTCGTCCCGAAGTCTATCACGAGATCAACAATTTCTACACGGCGACCGTCTACCAGAAAGGCGCCGAGGTGATCCGGATGCTGAAGACGCTGATCGGCGCCGAGGCTTTCCGAAAAGGCATGGACCTCTATTTCGCGCGCTGCGATGGGACGGCGGCGACGGTCGAGGCGTTTCTGGCCTGTTTCGCCGAAGTCTCCGGCCGCGACCTTACGATATTCAAGCGCTGGTACAGCCAAGCCGGCACGCCGCGGCTGAAAATCTCCACCCACTACGACGAGGCGGCCAGGACCTTGCGCGTCGACCTCGCGCAAACGCTCGCGCCGACTCCCGGTCAGCCGGAAAAGCTGCCCGCCACCATCCCCGTGCGACTCGGTCTCGTCGACGCCGACGCCGGCGACCTGCCGCTCGTCTGCGACGACGCGGCCGCCGGGGAAATTGCGACAAGCGTGTTCGCGCTGGAGACAGCGAGCCGTTCGCTGACGTTCAAAAACCTGCCGCGCCGGCCGGCGTTGTCGGCGCTGCGCGGCTTCTCCGCGCCGGTCAATGTCGATGACGACCTCACCGAGGTTGACCTCTTGACGCTGCTCCAACGCGACAGCGACCCGTTCAACCGCTGGCAAGCTTTGCAGAAACTCGCCGTCGATTTGTTGAAACGCTCGGTCGAGGCGATCCGCAAGGGCGAAGCGCCGCATCACAATCCCGCATTCGTCGGCGCATATGGCGCGGTGATCGAGGATGCGCTGGGCGCCCGCGTCGATCCCGCCTTCGCCGCGCTCGCGCTGCAATTGCCCGGCGAGGCCGATATCGCCCGCGAGATCGGCCGCGACGTCGATCCCGACGCCATCCGCGCCGCCCGCGAGACGTTGCGCGGCCAACTCGGACGGGCGCATGGCGCGGCGCTCAGGACGCTGCACGCGCGAATGGCCAATCCCGGAGCGTTCAGCCCCGATCCCGCGAGCGCGGGGCGGCGGAGCCTGCGCAACGGGGTTTTGGCGATGATCCTCGCCGGCGACGCCATCGAGGGGTCGTCGCTCGCCGCCACCCAATACGCCGACGCCGAAAACATGACCGAGAGATTCGGCGCGCTCGCGGCGCTGTCGACGCTTCCCGGCCCGGCGCGTGAGAAAGCGCTGGAGAACTTCGGCCGCGTCTATGCCGCCGAGCCGCTGATCCTCGACAAGTGGTTTGCATTGCAGGCGCAGATCGGCGAGCGCGAGACGCTCGATCGCGTGCACGCGCTGATGCGCCATCACGCGTTCTCGCTCGCCAATCCCAACCGGACGCGGGCGTTGATTGGCGGCTTTACCGCCAACCAGACGCAATTCAACCGTGGCGACGGCGCCGGATTTGAGTTTCTCGCTGACATCGTGCTGCATCTGGACGGCTCGAACCCGCAGATCGCCGCGCGCCTGCTGACCGCGCTCAGGTCCTGGCGTTCATTGGAGGCCGGCCGACGCGGCAAAGCCGAGACAGCGCTTGCCCGGATCGCCGCGCGCGATGCGCTCTCGGCGGACGTGCGGGACATCGTGACGCGGAGTCTGGAGCGCGCCTGAGGCCAGCGCGAGGGATGGCGGCGGCGCATCGCGCCGCAGGAATTTTCAGGCAGCCGCTACAAACCTCTGGACAAAGAATCCGGCTCGGATTCTTATACGGTGATTCGATTTTTTAGCGTGCGAGTTGCACCGGATTCACTGACATGGGCGGGAGTTTGGCATGGCGCGCGTTAGCGCGGCTGCGGGGAGATCGTTTGCTTACGCCGTCCGACGCGAACGCCGCATCAGGGTCGGCGTCGGGGCGCGGTTAGCGAGGATGCGGTTACGTCTGCGGCGGACGACGGGCTATGCGGGGCCGATCGCTGCCGCGCTCATTTTGATCGGCATCGCCGGCGTCGTAACGTGGCGCCTGGAGCGTTCGCGGGCGACCGCTCTCCATGTCGCGGCCCATTTGCTTGATCTGCGCGCCGGCGAACTCCGGCACAAGCTCGATCAGGGCTTCGCGGACTCGCCCGAGTCCGATCCGCAAACATTGCTCAGTCAACTGCTCAGCCGCGACGCCGACGATATCGGCGCTGCTCTTCTCGTCGATGCGCAAGGCGTGGTGCGCGCCGCCTGGCCCGATCGGTCCAAGGCCCCGGCGACGCTCGCAGAAGCGCTCGGTGGCGACGCGCTGCTGCCGTTGTTCGGCGATAAGTCGGGCGCGATGCCGATCAAGTCGCCGGAGGGCGTCGACTCCTTCGCCGCCTTGCGCACGCTCGGCGGCGAGCGCGGGCAGATCGTGCTGACCGCCAGCGAAAGCAAGATGCTGAGGAACTGGCGGGAGAACGCGCGCGCGCTTGCGGCGTTGCTGGCGGCGGTGGCGCTCGTTCTCGCCGGCGCCACGACGGCGTTCTGGCTCGACGCCTTGCAGGCGCGCGAGAAGGCCAAACTCGCGGCCAGAGGCCGCGCCCACCTCGATCTCGCGCTGCGCCATGGCCGCTGCGGGCTTTGGAGTTGGGACCTCGACAGCGGGCGCGTCGATTGGTCGGCCTCGATGTATGACCTCCTCGGCGCCCCGCGCGCGAACAGCTGGCTGCGGCTCGCCGACGTTTCGCCCTGGGTGCACCCCGCGGACCCATCGCTGGAGGAGGTCGCGGCCGCCGCCCGCGCCGCTCCGCTCGGGCCGTTCGCGTTCCGCTGCCGGCTGCGCTGCGCGGACGGCGAGTGGATCTGGGTCGACCAGCGCGCCGATATCGTGGAGGATGAAGTCACGAGGCGCCGCCGCCTCATCGGCATCGCGGTCGACGTCACCGACCGAATGCGGGAGGCGGAGGTCTCGGCGACCGCCGACCAGCGTCTGCGCGACGCCATCGAGGCGATCTCGGAAGCCTTTGTGTTGTGGGACGCCGCCAATCGTCTGGTCTTGTGCAACTCCAAATATCAGCACCTGCACAATCTGCCGGCCGACACCACGCGCGCCGGCGCCTCCTACGCCCAACTCGCCCGCGTCGGTCAGGCGCCCATCGTCTCCAACGAGATTGTCGTTGACGCCGATGGCTTCGGGCCGCCCGACGAACGCTCGCGCACCTACCAGGCCCGGCTCGCCGACGGACGCTGGCTGCAAGTCAACGAGCGCCGCACGCGCGATGGCGGCTTCGTTTCGGTCGGCACCGACATCACCGCTATCAAACAGAACGAAGAAGAGCTGCAGAAATCCGAGCGCCTGTTGTTGCAGACGGTCGCCCAGCTCAACCAGTCGCGCCGCTCGCTGGAAGCGCAGGCGCAGCAGATGGCGGGGCTAGCCAAGGGCTATCTGGAGGAGAAAGCCAAGGCCGAGACCGCCAACCGAGCCAAGGCCGAATTCCTCGCCAATATGGGCCATGAGCTACGCACCCCGCTCAACGCAATCATTGGCTTTTCCGACATGATGCGCTGCCAGACGCTCGGGCCGTTGACGGCGAAATATCTCGACTACGCCGGAAATATCTTTGACAGCGGACAGTCGCTTTTGAAAGTTTTTGACGACGTGCTCGCCATGTCGAACCTCGAAAGCGGCCGCATCCAGCTCAGCTATGAGAAATTTGCGGCGAGCGATGTGGTCGAGGCGGCGGTCGTCGACGTCGGCGACGTCGCGCGCGACAAGGCGATCGCGCTGCGCGTCGAGGTCGAGGCGGACGCTGCGATGCTGGCCGACCGCGCGGCGGTTTCGCGCGTGCTGACAACGCTGGCGCGCAACGCCGTCAAATTCGCGCCGCGCGGCGGCTCGGTCTCGATCGGTGCGCAGAGCTTTCGCGAGCATATCTATTTCTATGTCGAGGACGACGGTCCCGGCATCCCCGAGCATGATCTCGCCCGCCTCGGCCGGCCGTTCGAGCAGGCGAGCCAGGCGTTGGCGAACGGCATGAAGGGCTCAGGGCTGGGCCTGGCGATCGCGCGCTCCTACGCCGAATTGCACGGGGGCTCGCTCAACATCTCCTCGCGTTTTGGCGAGGGAACCGTGGCGCTGGTGACGATCCCCAAGGCCCCGCCGGGGCCGCGAGCGATGGCGGCCGCCGCAGTCGCGTGAACACGTCGACTTGACCTGCGCACCGCGCAATGGTCGGCGTACTCGTCGGACCACTCATTTTCACGGCCATCTAACGCCGGGTCGAGGGATCTCGAAGGCGTCAAAATTCGCGTAGCTGATTGTATAAAAAGCGCTATAAAGTTAACCTTAAAACCCAAAAAAGTTAACCTTATTACAGTCAAATTTACCAAAAGTAAACGAACTACTAGAGCAGTTGGGGTCTAAACTGTATAGGTTTACGAAATATTTACGCGGCGAACGCGCCGAGGGTATCGAGATGAGCCTCACCAATGACGCGGTAACAGTGTTTAGAAACACCTTTCTATCCGTTAGGAATAAACCAGAGTCGGAGACGAAGCCGATGGAGACGCTGCCGGATTCGACCTTGGTCGAACACACAAGTCCGTCCACTGTGCCGACCTTGCTGGAGCAAAGTCTGCTCGCCGTCGCCCGTGACAGCGCCGACATCCGGCGCGACCACGACGCCATCCTGACCAAGGCGGCGACGCTCAGCACGCTTCAGGAAGATCTCCTCGCCGCTTTCGACCGCGCCTATCAGGCGCTCGAGCAGCTCGCGGAGTCGCGCTCCCACCTCGCCAAAGCCGAGGCGGTGGCGAAGTTCGAGCACGAGGCGCGGGAAACGGCGACGCAGCGCCTCGTTGGCATGACCGCGTCCTATCATCAAACCGTTTCCGAACTGGAGAAACTGCGTCCGGAAACGAAGCGGCTGGAGACGTCCCTGCGGCAGACGAGCGACAGGCTCGCGCAGTTTGAGGCCGAGAACTCCCGCTTGACCGAGCAACTCAGCGAAGCGAAGGCCGAAATTGAGCGCAAGAGCGCCATGGAAGCCGCCGTGCGGCGCGAGCACGAAGCCGCGAAGACGGAACTCTCCGCCACCAACGCCTATGTCGCGCAAAAGATCGCCGAAATCTCGCTTCTGCACGAACGCTGTGAAATCGCTGAGCAGGGCGCACGCGCCTCTGAGCGCGCGCTCGAAGAAAGTCGCAGCGAATGCGCCGACGCCCTTGGACGGCTAGACGAGGAGCGCGTTGAACTGGCGAACGCGCAAAGCTGCATCACTGCGCAAGAGACGCAACTTCGCGAGCTCGGCGAAAAGTTCTCCACCGCCAGCGCCGGCTGGAGCCAGGAGGCCGAGCGGTTCAACGAAACCGTCGGTCGGCTCAAGGACGAACTCTCTCAGGCGTGCGGCCGCGACGAGGCGCATCAGCGACTGCTGTCGGCCGCGCAATCGGACCTTACGGCCTTGCGCCACCGGCATGGCGATCTCGAAACCGATCTCGCCGAGTCCCGACTCAACGCCAGCCAGCTTCTCACCCGCGCAGAGGCCGCCGAGGCGGCGCGCGAGCAGGTCGGCGAGGCCCTGGCGACCTCGAAGCGCCTGCACCAGTCGCTGCTGCGCAGGGTCAAGCCGATGATCGCGGCGTTGAGGGAGCGGAACGCGGAGGGCGTTAAACTCGCGGCGACAATGTCCGAAATGGAGCGACGATTTCTCGCCTATCAGGCGGAAGCCGGCGAAACGATCGGCGCCTTGCAGGATCGCGAGACCCAGCTTGTCGCCGATTTCGAGACCGAGCGGGCGCGCCGCGTCGTCGCCGAAGGCTCGCTGGCGATCGACCGCAGCTTCCGCCCGATCGAGACCCAGCGAAAAAGGTCCGACGGTCAATAAGCCGCGACGCGCGGCTCGACCCGCGGCAGCCGGCGCCAGACCCAGACCGCCGCCAGCAGATTGAGGCCGCCGAGCCCGGCCAGCGCCGTCGACTCGTCAAGGCCAGTCGTCTTGAGCAGGATCGAGGCGACAAGCGTGCCGGCCACCATGAACAAAGAGTTCAGCGTATTGTTGGCGCCGATCACGCGCGCGCGCCGGTCGACGCTCGACCAGGCTTGAACCGCCGCGAAGATCGGCACCACGAACAACCCGGCGGCGCACGAGTAGACGAGGATCTCCCCCGCGACGCGCAGGCCCGTCGGGCTCGTGAAGAAGTCGATCAGCCCGATCTCGGCGCGCGCGCGCGGCATGGCGTGGGTGGCCGCGCCCAAATCGATGGCGATGAGGCCCATCGCGACGAGCATGTAGGGCGCCCAGTCCAGCCGAATGCGACCGTGCGAAAATTTCGCCGCCATCAACGATCCCGCGGCGACGCCGACGGCGAAGAACAGATTGACCGCCGTCTCCACCTCGATGCCGCCGCCGATGCGCGCTTTGATGATGACGGGCGCGAGCGAGAGCGTCAGCGCGCCGACGGTCCAAAACCAGCTCACCGCAAGACAGCCGACCCATTGTTTGTCGTTGGCGCGCAGCTCCTTCAAAATGTCGCGCGTCGCCGTGTAGGGGTTCCAGTTGATGCGAAGGCCCGGGGCGCCGACTTGCGTCGGCGGAATCCAGCGCGCCGTCGCGTAGCAGGCGAGGGCGACGACGGCGAGTTGAAGCGCCACCGACCACGGTTCTCGGCCCATTGCCGCCGCATAGCCGCCGAACACCAGACCCAGAATGATGGCGGCGAACGTCGCGCCTTCCACCAACGCGTTGCCGGCGATCAATTCGTCCTTGCGCAGATGGTCGGGCAGGATGCCGTATTTGAT
This sequence comes from uncultured Pseudomonadota bacterium, assembly GCA_963835115.1. Lineage (GTDB taxonomy): Bacteria > Pseudomonadota > Alphaproteobacteria > Rhizobiales > Beijerinckiaceae > Roseiarcus. The sequence continues at coordinate 49,279 of CAWIEP010000017.1, read as the reverse complement.
CGGGCCGAACAAAGCGGCGATGACGCCCAGACCGAACAAGGCGAGATAGAGCAGCGTGAGGGAGGCGGTCAGCACGCCGAGCGCCGCGATCGCCTGCACAAATATTTCCGCCAATTTGAGCTTGCGGGCGATCGCCGCCTTGTCGTTGGCGTCGGCGATTTCGCCGCCGATCGCCGACAGCGGGATCGACGGCAGCACGAACAAAGCGACGGCGAGCTGGATTTTCGCGCCTTCGTCGCCGCCGCCGAACTGGAACAGGATCAGCAGCGCCAGCATTTGCCGCACGAAATTGTCGTTGAAGGCGGACAGGAACTGGCACCAGAACAGCGGCGCGAAGCGCCGCGCCCGCATGAGTTCGAACATGAATGGCCCCCCAAAGCGCGGGGATTGGGCGCCGCCGGGCGCGGCGCGTCAAGAGGGCGCGTTCCCCGCCCTAACTCCCGCGCGCAACCGGGGCGCGGGAATCGGCGGACATCGGAGGCCTCAAACGTGCAGGAGCGCCTGCCGATCCCGCAGATTGCGGGCGATGCTCTTGTAACCCGCTTCGATCTCGGCGGCGTGCGCCAAGAGGGTGTCGCCGTCGGCGTCCGCGACCAGGGCGCGCAGCGTCTCGGCGCGGCCGACCAGTGCGAGATCGCATTGCAGCAGCCGTTGCAACGTTTCCGCCTCGCGCCGGTAACGGTTGGTCATGTGGTCCTCTTCTGGAACGGGATGGGCGCGGATCTGACCTTCCAGGGCGCCGAATTCGCGCGACATCGCCTCCAGCCGTTGCGCGCCCTCGACCGCGGCGGCGTCGGGGCGCGGCTTTTCGCGCGTCGGCGTCGGCAGATGCGCGCGCCGCCACGCGCTCTCGGCGCGCTCGACGCTCTCGCGCGCCTGGCCGAGGAGCCAGCCGACCTTGGCCCGCACCGTCTGATCGTCGGCGCGCAGATGGTTTTCGAGCCGGTAGAAATTATAGCCCCAGCCGTAGAATAGATTGACGGCGATCTGCTCCAGCGCCTGGATGTCGTCGAACGCGGTCGAGGTCACTTGCCGAGGCCCGTTTCGTCAGTGACGTTGTAGAATCCCACCGGCGGCTGGCCGCCAATCATGAACGGCGCCCCGACCGCGGCGTTGGGCGCCGAGACGAGGCCCTTTTCCGCCATTTTCAGCGCCAGATAGTAACGCACCGATTCAATCGGCGTCAGCCCCAACGCCTGCAACGAGATCAGTTCGCGCATGCGTTCGTCGCGCGGCAGCACCAGCACCTTCAGGTCGTTGAGCATAATGCCATAGACGCGCAGGAAATCGGCGAGGTGGGCTTTCACCGCCTCGCGCAAATCGGCGATATGGGCGTTGATGTTTTCGAGCTTGGTCACCTGCACGATCTGGTTGATCGCCTGCTCGATCGCCGGTCCCGCATATTCGGCGACCTCTTTGGTGTCGATGATATGGCCGTTGAACGGCAGGTGGGTGATGAGATCGAGCGCGGCTTCGCGCGTATCGACATGGATGTAATAGTCGACTTGATAGGAGACTTCCGCCATCTCGGCGCTGGTGGCGATGCCGCGGTTGCTGACCAGCAACTTCGAGCGGTTGATGTAGATGACTTCGTAGACCCACGGCGAAGCGCCGCCGAAAAATCCCTGCACGATCGAGCCGACGAGCGGCTTGTCGGGCGTCGTCAGGGCGTATTGCCCGGTCTCGTAGACGTTGAGCACCGCGCCGCGCGATTTGAGCACGCAAAAATGGTTGCTCTCGACCGTCAACAGCGAGCCGGAGACGATGCTCTCGTCCACCAGCTTGATCGCGACGTTCTTGGTGCCGAGCATGTCGGTTCCATCGCGCTCGAGCGAGGTGATGACTTGACGCGTGATGGCCATTGCGGGCTCCTGAAAATTGGCGTCGTCAGTGTATCCGCAATTACGGTCCGCCGACAGCGCATTTCTCGCCCGCCAAACGGGGCTCGCGCCGGCGGTCATGCGAAAATCAGGCGCCCTTCCCGGGATTCCAGGGGCGCGCCGCGATTGTCAGACGCGGCCCGCGCGGCGTAATTTCGTCGGCGACAAAAGCGACAAGGGAGGCGGCCGGGGAGGGGGTCCATGCGCTTCTTGGCGCATAACGTTGAGGCGGGACGAACATGCGCGCGGACGACAAAACCCTGATGCCCCTCAAGAGCCGGCGGCAAGGCCACACGCTGCCGCGCGCGCTCTATGTCGATCCCGAGGTCTACCAACTCGATCTCGACCACGTCTTCTACAAGCAATGGCTGTTCGTCGGTCACGATTGCGAGATGCCGCGGCCGGGCGACTACATCACGGCGCAGGTCGGCGACTATCCGGTCCTCGTCGTGCGCGACCGGCAGGGCGCATTGCGCGCCTTCCACAACACCTGCCGCCATCGCGGCTCGCGCATCTGCTCGGCGGCGAAAGGCTCGGCGGTGCGGCTCGTCTGCCCCTATCACAACTGGAGCTACGATCTCGACGGCCGGCTGTTGTTCGCCCGCGACATGGCCAAGCCGTTCGATCCCCAGGCGCTCGGCCTGAAGCCGATCGCCTGCGAGAGCGTCGGCGGCTACGTCTTCATTTGCCTCAGCGCCGACGCCGCCGGATTTCGCGGCGTTCCGCGCCGCGATGACCCCTTACTTCGCCGCCGCACGGCCTCGCCGACGCCAAGGTCGCCTTCGAGAGCACGATCGTCGAGAACGGCAACTGGAAGCTCGTCTGGGAGAACAACCGCGAGTGCTACCATTGCTCGCCCAACCATCCCGAGCTGTGCCGCACCTTCCCCGAGGCGCCGACGGTGGCCGGGGTCGACGGCGCGGCGGACGATCCCGAGATCGCCGGCGCATTGGGCGCGCATGGAGGCCGCAGGCCTGCCGAGCGGGTTTCGCGCTTTCGCCGCGACGGGCATATCGCGTCACGCGCATGCCGCTGATCGGCGACGCAGAGAGCTATACGATGTCGGGCGCGAACGCGGTGGCGCGGCCGCTGTCGCCTACAGTGACGACGCCTTCCATCGGCGCGCTGCTGATGTTCCATTATCCCTCGATGTGGAACCATGTGCTCGGCGATCACGCCGTCACCTTCCGCGTGCTGCCGCTCGGGCCGAAACAGACGCTGGTGACCACCAACTGGCTGGTCAACGCGGAGGCGGTGGAGGGCGTCGACTATTCGCTCGACGAGTTGACCGAGGTTTGGCTCGCCACCAACGATCAGGACCGCCGCATCGTCGAGGAAAACCAGCGCGGCGTCGCCTCGCCGGCGTTTGAGCCGGGGCCGTACAACGCTGTGCACGAGGGCGGCGTGATCCAGTTTCTCGACTGGTACGCCGCGACGATGGAGCGGGCGCTTGCCGGCCAGGGCGCGAAAACGGCCGCGGCGTGACCGCCCGCGTCACCCCGTCGCATCTTTTTTCGTGAATTAGCGCAAGCATTTACACGCCGCCACGGGATTCAGCGCGGCGCGATAACCACGAGGGCAGGTCGCTATTGCGCGAATGCCGACAATTCTATTAATCAATTCTTAAGGAATGACGGACGGCCGCCGTCGCTCCTCCGTATGTTTTCGAGGATGTTTTATGGCCGCGCGCAGCGTGTTCAAATCGCCGTCGTTAGCGGCGTCTTGCCATATGTCCGAGCGCCGTCGGCGGCTGGCGGTCGCGGCGTTCCTTCTGGGGGCGGCGATCTCCGCGACGGGACTCACGGCCTTGGCGGCCAATCGCGCCGGGGCGGGTGGGCCGTTTGTCGCCGCCAATCCGGCCGTGAGCGGATCCTTCGCGCCGACCTACGTCGTCGTGCCGATCGACGCCAGCGGCGCGGCCGCTGACCCGCCTCGCCGACAACAAGTCCGCGAACGCATCACGGTGATCGGCGGCGGAGGCGAAATGTCCGCTGTCAGCTATGTCGGGAGCGCCCCCGTGTGCGTGCGATTGTGCGACGGCGCGTTCTTTCCGCTCGCCGCCGCCTCCGGCGATCCGGCGGCGCAGGCCGCCGCTTGCGACAGTCAATGCCCGGACGCGCCGACCGAGGTCTTTTACCGCGACGGCTCCGACGGGATCGAAGACGCCATCTCGGCCAGCGGCCAACGCTATACGGCGCTTCCGGCGGCGTTGCGCTTTCAGAAGTCGTCCGACGCGACCTGCGCCTGTCATCGCCACATTGTCGCCTATGCGCCGATGAGCGACCCCACACTGCGGCCCGGCGACGCGATCATGACGTCGGCCGGCATTTTGGTGTTTCGCGGCGTCGAGGGCGGCCCGCATCTCCCGGGCGATTTCACCGCCCTGTCTGATGGGAACCTGCCGCCGTCGCGGCGTCTGGATTTGCAGGCGATGGAGCGGGTCAGCGTCGCCAAAAACGGCCCGACCACGCGCGAATGGTTGGCCTCGCAGGATCCGCCGGCGCTCGCGCAGCGCCGCATCCAGCGCGTCGCCACGCGCGCCGCCGACGACGGCGACAAGATTTGCCTGCTGGTGTGGCGCGGCGGCGCCGAGGATTGAGCGCGCGCTGCGGAAACGCGCTATAGACGTCCCGCCGCCCGGCGCACGAATCGCGCCGCCGGCTAGGGGCGTTGGATGCGTCATTTGTGGATAGCGGCGGGGGTCGCGCTCGGCGCCACGCTCGTGCTTTCCCTGGGATTGACGAACTGGAGGATCGATCCCGGCCGCGTCCGCGGCGATCTCGCCGCCGCGCTCGGCCCCCTCGATGCGCCCGCGGCGGCGACGCTGCGACTGCTGCCGCGCCCGACGTTGAGCCTGACGGGCTTCCACTTTCAGGCCGCGGGCGGCGCGCTGGACGCCGCTGCGGCCGAGGCGGAAGTGACGCTGCGCTTCGATCGCTTGCTCGTCGGGGCGTTCGCGCCGCTCGGATTGACTCTGCGCGATGTCGACTTCCACATCGACCTCGACGCCGCCGAACCGGTGCTGGCGGGACTGGCGGGACCTCCGGTCTCGCGACTGAGCGTGGCGCGCGCCAGCGTCGAGATCGTTTCGGCGCGCCGGGGTTTTAAGACGCGTCTCGATCTCGGCGACGCGCGCGTCGAATGGACCTCGCCGGACGGGTCGCTGCGCGCCTCGGCGAACGGGCGCTGGCGCGGTCAGCCGGTAGCGGCCGCCATCGACCTCGATGCGCCGCTTGCCGCCGCGCGCGGCGGCGTTAGCCCGCTGCGCGTGGCGCTGGCCGCGACCGCGCTAGCGCAACTGGACCTCACAGGCGACTGGTCGCCGCAAGGACAGGCCGACGGCGCGGTCTATCGCGGGCAAATGACGGCGCTGATTCCGTCTCTGGAGCGATTTTTCGGCTGGATGGGCTGGACGCCGGCTCCGGGACCGGCGCCGGCGGGGCTGGAGCTTTCGGCCCGCGTCACCGCCGACGCAAACCTCGCCAAGCTCGCCGACGCCGAACTCAAGCTCGGCGACCAGCCGTTCGAAGGCGACGTCGACGTGATGCGGTCGCCAGCGGGCGTTGCAGTCTCGGGCACGCTGGCGGCCGACGCGATCGATCTCTCCGCGCTGATCGGTCCACCGCCGACGCTGTTCGACGCCTCAGGGGAGTGGTCGAAAGCGCCGGCCTTGCCAATGCCTATTCCTGGCCTCGACCTCGATCTCCGGGTTTCGGCGACGCGCGCCGATTGGGGCGGCCATGAGATCGACAACGCCGCGGCGGCGGTGTCGCAGCGCGACGGCCGGTTCGGCGTCAAACTGCTCGATTCCGGTTTCGCGCGTGGTTCGCTGACGGGCGATTTCTGGATCGAGGACAAGCAGGGCGAATATGAAAGCCGGCTCGCGCTGTCGCTTGAGAATGCGGACTTGGGCGCGCTGGCGGCCGATTTCGGAGTGCGTGATTTCGCGGGCGAAGGCGCGCTCAAGGTCGCGGTCAGCGCGCGCGGCCGGTCGCCGGCCGATATCATCGCCACGGCCGACGGCGAGGGCTCGCTGGAGGTCGTCGACGGCGTCTTGCGCGAGCTGAATTTCGAGGAGGCGCTGCGCCGCGCGCAGCGCCGGCTGATCGACGTCGCGCGCGACATGAACGCCGGCGCCACCCGCTTCGGGTCGGCGCGCGGGCGGCTAGAAGTGAGTGATGGAGAGGCGCGTTTCGTCGATGCCGCGACCAAGGCCCCGGGCCTCTCACTGGCGCTGAGCGGGGCCATCGATCTCAAGGAGCGCGCGTTCCGGGCGCGGGTGACGGCCCGCCAAAGCGCGGAGGACGGGACGCCGACGCCGGACGGGGCGCATATCGATTTCGCGCTTTATGGCCCTTGGGCCGGCCCGGTTCTTGCCCCGCTCGTTCCTCCGGCGGATTGACCCGCCCGCGCGGCCGCGCTTAAGCGCAGCCGTGAGCTTGAGGGACGACCATGAAGGCGCCGCGCAAATATTTCGAGCCGCTCGCCATCGGCGCGCCCGCGCCGCTGCGCGATTTGCCGGTGAGACTGGAGCGCATGATCCATTTCGTGCCGCCCCATAACGAAAAGGTGCGCGCCAAGGTCGCCGAACTCATAGGCGCCGTCGACGTCGTGCTCGGCAACCTCGAAGACGCCATCCCGATCGAAGCCAAAGAAGCCGCGCGCGAAGGTTTTATCGCGATGGCCAAGGCGCTCGATTTCGGCGCGACGGGGCTTTGGGTGCGGGTTAATGCGCTCAATTCGCCGTGGCTTATCGACGATCTCACCCGAATCGTTGGCGAAGTCGGCGACAAGCTCGATGTCGTGATGGTTCCGAAGGTCGAGGGGCCGTGGGACATTCACTTCATCGACCAATATCTCGCGCTGCTCGAAGCCCGCTGCAAGCTGAACAAGCCGATCCTGGTCCATGCAATCCTGGAGACGGCGCAGGGGGTCAACAATGTCGCCGCCATCGCCGCCGCCTCGCCGCGCATGCAGGGCATGAGCCTGGGGCCGGCCGATCTCGCAGCCTCCAGGGCGATGAAGACTACGCGCGTCGGCGGCGGCCATCCCGACTATCGCGTGCTCGGCGACGAGTCGGGCGGCGCGCGCACGAGCGCGCAGCAAGACCCCTGGCACTACACGATCGCCCGCATGGTCGACGCCTGTGCGGCGAATGGGCTCAAGCCGTTCTACGGCCCGTTCGGCGATTTCGCCGACCCGGAGGCCTGCGAGTCGCAGTTCCGCAACGCCTTCCTGCTCGGTTGCGCCGGCGCCTGGAGCCTGCACCCGAGCCAGATCGCCATCGCGAAGCGGGTGTTCTCGCCCGATCCCGCCGAGGTGGCGTTCGCCAAGAAGATCCTGGCGGCGATGCCGGACGGCTCGGGCGCGGTGATGATCGACGGCAAGATGCAAGACGACGCGACGTGGAAACAGGCGCGCGTGATCGTCGATCTCGCGCGCCAGGTTGCGGCCAAGGACAAGGAGTTCGCCGATGTCTACGGCCTCTGAGGGCGGGCGGCGACGCCGTCAAATTGACAGTCGCGCCGGCGCTGCTTTACGAGACGCGCCGATGCCCAAGGTCACGCAAAGCCGTTCCGCCAAATTCGCCATCGGCCAAGTGGTCAAGCACCGCGTCTATCCGTTCCGCGGCGTGATCTACGACGTCGATCCCGTGTTCGCCAACACGGAGGAATGGTATCGCGCCATCCCCGCCGAAATCCGGCCCTCGAAGGACCAGCCGTTCTATCATCTGTTCGCCGAGAATGCGGACGACGCAGTATGTCGCCTATGTCTCGGAGCAGAACTTGCTGCCCGACGATTCCGGGCAGCCGGTGCGCCATCCTCAGGTCGAGCAACTTTTCATGCCCGGCGGCCGGGGGTTTTATAAGCCCAAGGTGAACAGCGCCAATTGAGCGCGGACTCGGCGGGCCTACTTCGGCTTGGCGGTTGCGGTCGGCGACGGCGCCCCGGGAACAGCCTGCTGCTTCTCGATCTGCTCGCGCTGCTGCTGCGCCTTCTTTTCGAGCTGCTCTTGCAACGCCTTGTTCTGCTCCTGGATCTTCTTGGGATCGACAGCCGGGCCATCGACGGCGGCGGCGAAATCGTGCATCGGCACGTTAAACGTCACCTCCGCGCCGACCTGGTTGCGCACGACGACCGAGGCGATCGGCGATTTTTTCATCACCGTGAGCTGGGCGTTGGTAAGTTCGGCCTCCGCGAAGCACGAGCCGCCGGCGCAAATCGAAAAGCGGCCGTCGATCGGGTCGCCCTTCTCCAGGACCAACCGGAAGCCGGGGCGCAGCAACAGGCCCTCCGGCAGCTGCATGCGCACGATCTTCTTGTCCTCGTTGGTCAGTGTGTCGACAGCGACAGCCAGGGTCGGCGGCTGGTCGGCGGCCTGGCCGAAGGCGCGGATCGTGCGGCAGAATTCCTTGGCGCCCGACGGGTCCTTCTGGCACACCTTGGTCCAAGGCGCCTGCAACGGAATGAGGTCGAGCTTGATAGGCTGCGGCGCCGCGGGGGCGGACGGCGAGGTTTTCGGCGTTTGGGCGAGCGCGCAGGAGGCGCCGAAAGCGGCGGCAAAGGCCAGGGCGCCAAAACGCGTGAGCCAGGAATTCATCCGACGTCCTTTCGTTCTCGATACTAGCGCGGGAGCGAGATCCCTGAGTTTGACAACCTCGCGGGCGCCCGTTCCCGCTCGGAAAGCGCGCCCTCTTTCCATATTCGCCGCCGCAATCCAACATCTTTTTCTTTTCGCAATTGCGCTGCGGCGCGGCCGCGCCGCAGCCAAGGGCGCCGCTCTGGCCCTGATCCTGGCCTCCGTCGCCCCGACCTGCGCGGACCCGCCTGCGGCGGCGCTGGCGATGCACGGCGTCCCGGCGCTTCCGGCCGGCTTCGCCGCGTGGCCCTACGCCAACCCGGACGCGCCGAAGGGCGGAACGCTGCGGCTGGCATATCTCGGCGGCTTCGACAGCCTCAATCCCTACAACGTCAAGGCGTTATCGGCCGCCGAAGGCCTCGCTGGCCACGTGTTCGAGTCGTTGATGGCGCGCTCGCGCGATGAGCCGTTCACGCTCTATGGCCTCATCGCCGAATCGGTGGAGACCGACGCCGCGCGGGATTACGTGACCTTCCGCCTCAATCCCCATGCGCATTTCTCCGACGGCGCCGCGATCACCTCCGACGATGTTCGATTCACTTTCGAATTGTTGCGCGCCAAGGGCCTGCCGACACAACGTCAGGCGTTTGCGCTCGTCAAATCGGCGGCGACGCCGGACGCACTGACGATCCGCTTCGATCTCTCCGGCGCCGGCGACCGCGAACTTCCGCTGATCCTGGCGCTGATGCCGGTGCTGTCGCGCAAGCACACGGACCCCCAGCGTTTCGCGGACGCGACGCTCGACATTCCCTTGGGCTCTGGTCCCTATGTCGTCGCCAGCGTCGATCCCGGTCGTCGCATTGCGTATCGCCGCGACCCCAACTATTGGGGCCGCGACCTGCCGGTTGCGCGCGGGCTCTACAATTTCGATTCGCTCGAGATCGACTATTACCACGACGAATCCTCGCTGTTTTCCGCCTTCGAGGCCGGGCTCTACGACGTTCGCATCGAGGACGACCCCAGGCGCTGGCGGCGCGACTACGATTTTCCGGCGCGGCGGCGCGGCGAGGTTTTGGTCGAGGAATTTCCGGTCGGACTTCCCAAGGGCCTATCCGGCTTCGCCTTCAACACGCGCCGGTCAATGTTCGCCGATGCTCGCGTCCGCGAAGCCTTGGCTTCAATGTTCGATTTCGAATGGCTCAACGCGACTCTGTTCAGTGGCGCTTACGCCCGCGACGAAAGCTTCTTCGACGACAGCGCGCTCTCCAGCGTCGGGCGCCCGGCAAGCCCAAGCGAACGCGCTTGGCTTGCGCCATTTCCCGGCGCGGTGCGCCCGGACATTCTCGAAGGCCGCTGGCGCGCGCCGGTCTCCGACGGCACAGGCCGCGATCGCGCGCAAGCGCGCGCGGCGCTAGCAGAGTTGGCCAGCGCCGGCTACGCGCTGAAGGACGGCGCGTTGCGCGACGGCGCGGGACGGCCGTTCGATTTTGAGATCATGGTCAAAACCCGCTCCGAGGAGCGGCTGGCGCTCAGCTATTCAGCGATGCTGGCGCGCATCGGCGTGGCTGCGCGGGTGCGGCTCGTCGACGAGAGCGAGTTCCAGCGCCGGCGCGAGCGGTTCGACTTCGACATGGCGCCCGCGCGCTTCGCCGCCACCCCCTCGCCGGGCGCCGAGGAGCGCGGTCGCTGGAGCGCGGCTGCGGCCGAAATGCAGGGGGCTTACAATGTCGCCGGCGCGCGTTCGCCGGCGATTGACGCGATGATCGCGGCGCTGCTCGCCGCCAACGACGAGCGCGCGTTTGTTGACGCCGTGCGCGCGCTCGACCGTGTGCTCTTGTCGGGCTTCTACGTCGTTCCATTTTATCACGCGCCGTCGCAATGGGTCGCCTATTCCGCGCGGCTCGGCCATCCCGCGAAAACGCCGCTGTTCGGCGTCGATCTCGACGCGTGGTGGCGGAAGCCGAGTTGACGCAGCACAAGGTGTCCAATCATCCGCGCACGACGATCTCGTGCGATTGCCTAAAGTCCTCGCGTGTTGAGGAACAAACATTTCATTTCGGATTGGCCGCCGACGACTTTGAAGTCGTCATAGCGATGATCTGTCCAAAAACCCCATTCATTGCCATCGGGGCTCGGCAGTTCCGTTCCATAGGGGACTGGCTTTGCAAATCCGTCGATGTGCCAGCCATCCGCGAAAGCGTGCACCGATCCCGGCGGCAGAAAATGAACCTCGGCGTCGCCGCAGCACTGCTGCTTCACGCGCTCGGATACCGGCGACCCGTCGCCCCACTGCGTGTGGGCGCGTCCTGGCGAACAAAGCAGCAAGGCCGACGCTGCGATGGCGAGCGCAAGGGTGATTCTCACTGTCATCAGGACCTCCTGAGTTGCTAGATTTTCGGGGCGCGAATGGACCGACGGCGCGCGCGGGGACGCAGCTGCGCCCGCTTGAGGCGCGGCCGAACGCGAGCGATGCCGGAAGCGGCCTTGCGTCGCTACATCGAATACGGGGTTGCTACGCGATCAATATTTGCACCGGTGCAATTTACTTTCGGGGCGCTTCAAGCGCGTGTCAAGCACATTTTTGCACCGGTCCAATCGCGAACGAAAATACGCAGAGTTCGCCTGTCCGCTACTCACGTGGCGCGGCGGTCGAGTCCCGCACCACCAGATGCACCGGCGTGACGACCTGACGCGGCGGCCCGCTTTCGAGCAGAAGCTGGACGGCGGCCCGGCCATTTTCGACCGCGGAAACGTGAATCGTCGTCAGTGGCGGTTCGGAAAACGCAGCCTCGGGGACATCGTCAAATCCGACGATCGACAGTTCCCGTGGCACGCTGACGCCGCGCTTCTTCGCCTGCTTCAAGATGCTCAGCGCGATGCTGTCGGTGAGCGCAATGATGGCCGTCGCCTCGGGCGCCTTGTCGAGCAGCATCGCGGCGCCGTTGCCGAAGGCCCTTTCTTCCTCCGGCGTCCCGCAGGCCTCGGCTATCGGCACATCATGTATCGACAGCCCCGCCTCCGCCAACGCGTCGGCGACCCCGTCGAGTTTCTCCAAGAGCGGCGGCCCCGAATCGACAAGCCGCCGCTCGGCCCCGGACGGCGCGTGAAAAACCGGCGGTCTAAACGAATACAGGGTTGAGGCGATCGCAAAGCGGCGATGCCCGAGCGCAATGAGGTGACGCGTCGCCTGTCTGGCGCCGTCTCGGTTTTCCGTGCTGACCGATTTGATTTCAGGGGCGCCGCTCAGATCCATCACCACAAAGGGCAGGCGGCGGCGACGGCCGGCTGTCAGCAACGCGACTTGATCGACGCCGGTAAAAATGAATCCATCGACGAGAGCCTCTTTGATGCCCCAAGCTTCCTGATCGTCCTGGCCGGAAACGAGCGACAGCCCGACGCCCCTTTCTTCACAGGCTTGGGCGACGCCAGCCAAAAAGTCTCGCTGGTAGGGGTTCCTGAAAAACTGCGAAACGCCCACGCGACCGAAAGGCAAAACGCCGATGGCGTTCACTTTGCCCAAACTCAACATTCGCCCTTTCGGGTCCGGGCCGTCGTAGCCGAGTTCACGCGCGGCGGTCTCAATGCGCGCCCGCAATTCCGCGCGGACCAAATTGGGGCGGCTGAAAGCATTGGCGACCGTCGACTTCGACACCTCGGCCGCTCGTGCGACGTCGAGCAGGGTTACGGACTTACGCATTGTCGGGTGATAGCATTTTTCGGCTCGGGTCGGCTAAAACCGCCGCGCCGAAAATATGCCGAATTGCTTCTGACAACCAAGGCGGCCGCACCCGCGTTGCCGGCGTCGAAACGCCAGCCGCCCAGCGTCGGATTTGAACCCCCTTTGCGTTCCGCTATGATCCCGCCGCAAGCTCGGAAGGTCCTCCCATGTCGCAGCCGCTCGTTATCGATGTCGTCAGCGACGTCGTCTGTCCCTGGTGTTATCTCGGCAAGCGCCGCCTGGAGGCGGCGTTGAAGCCGGAGGGCGACGCGCGCATCCGCTGGCGGCCGTTCCAGCTCGATCCCACCATCCCGCCCGAGGGCCTCGACCGCCGCGCCTATATGCGCGCGAAATTCGGCGACGGGCCGCGACTCGCCGAAGCGCATGCGCGGCTGCAGGCGCTCGGCGCCGAAGCCGGCATCGCATTCGATTTCGAGGCGATCCAGCGCGCGCCCAATACGCTCGACGCGCATCGCCTGCTCCGCTTTGCGACCGAAGCCGGCCTCGCCGACGCCGTCAAGGAGCGGCTGTTCGCCGATTATTTCGAGCGCGGCCGCGACATCGGCGATCGCGCCGTGCTCAACCAGGCGGCGCAGGATTGCGGGCTCGGCGATGTCGCGGCGCGGCTCGGGAGCGACGAAGGCGCGGAGGAAGTGCGCCAGGAGATCGCCGAGGCGCAGCAGATGGGCGTCCAGGGCGTGCCGTTTTTCATCTTCGCCAACAAATATGCGATATCAGGCGCGCAGAGTGAAGAGGTGCTTCGCCAGGCCCTCGCGCAGGCGCGGGCCGGTTGATGCGGATCTCGCGCGGCGATCTCGCCAATCCCGGCGTTCTCGCGTTGCTGTCGACCCACCTCGCGCAGTGTCATGGCGAGACCGCCAAGGGCAGCGCGCATGCGCTCGACGCGACCGGTCTCGCCGGCCCCGACATCGACTTTTTCGCCGGCTACGACGGCGAAACGCTTATCGCCGTCGGAGCGCTGAAGCGGCTCGGCGACGGGCGCGGCGAGGTCAAGTCGATGCACACGCTCGGGGCCCGCCGGGGGACGGGCGCGGGCGGGGCGATGCTCGCCCATATTGTCGCCGAGGCGCACGCGCAGCGCTTGCAGCGGTTGAGCCTGGAGACCGGCGCCTGGGATTTTTTCCACCCCGCGCGAAAACTCTATCGACGCTACGGCTTCCGCGATTGTCCGCCCTTCGGCCCCTACAAATCCGACCGTAACAGCGTGTTTCTGACTCTCGATCTCGGCGACGCGACGTCGTCGGTGGAGACGCGCGCGGCGGTTGAGCCGGATCTGCCGGCGATGCTGGCCATCTACAACCACATCATCGCCACCTCGACCGCGATCTATCGCGACGAACCGACGACGCTGGAAGAGCGCGCGGCTTGGTTCGCCGCGCGACGGGCGGCCGGCTTTCCGGTGCTGGTCGCCGAACGCGGCGGCGAGATCTTGGGCTTCGCCACCTATGGCGATTTTCGCGGCGCCTTTCCCGGCTATCGCCACTCCGTCGAGCACAGCGTTCACGTCGGCGAGACCGCGCGCGCCGCGGGGGTCGGGGCGGCGCTGATGGGCCATCTGCTCGACCGCGCTCGCGAGGCCAGCGTGCACGCGATGGTCGGCGCGATCGACGCCGACAACGCCGCCTCACTGCGATTCCATGAAAAGCTCGGCTTCAAGGCTTGCGCGCATTTCCATGAGGTCGGGCGCAAATTCGGGCGCTGGCTCGATCTGGTGTTTGTGGAAAAGATTTTTGCGGCCTGACTCGTCAGGCCGCCTCAGCGGGCTCCTCGCGGCTCGCGGCGAAGCGGAAGCGTTCGACGGCGGCGGTCAGCCGCGCACATTCGCTGCTCAAGGAATGGCTGGCGGCGGTCGTCTCTTCCGAGACGGCGGCGTTCTGTTGCGCCGACTGGTCGAGTTCGGACAACGCCACGTTGAACTCCTTCAACAACTTCGTTTGTGTGATGGCGTGGCTCGCAATGGCCCCGATGCCGCCGTCGATGGAGCCGATTTGCGCCTTGATCCGCTCAAACGAGGCTCCGGCGCGGGTGACGAGATCGACGCCGGTGGAAACTTCTTCGGCCGATTTGAGGATCAGCGCCTTGATCTCCCGCGCCGCGTCGGCGGAGCGTTGCGCCAACGCCCGCACCTCGGCGGCTACGACCGCAAAGCCACGGCCCGCGTCTCCCGCCCGCGCGGCCTCGACCCCGGCGTTGAGCGCCAGGAGATTGGTCTGGAACGCGATCTCGTCGATCACGCCGATGATGGCGCTGATTTTCTCCGACGAACCCTTGATCCGTTCGATTGCCGCAATGGCCTCCAGCGCCACGCCGAGGCTATTTTCGGCGACGTCCTTGGAAACGGAGATCGTGTCCTTGGTTTTTGACGAAGCGTCGGCGGACAGGTTGACCGCGTCCAAAAGGCTGCTCACGGTGTCCGCGAGCGAGGACACCGTTTCGCCCTGCCGCGCGGCGCGGGTCGACAAGTCCGCTGAGGCGCTGAGCAGCTCGCGGGCGCCGGTGTCGGTGGCGTAGATTGATTCGCGCACGCCCTCCAACGTCTTGGCGAGTTCGCGAATGGTAGCGTTGAAGTCGTCGCGGATGGGCGCGAATTCGCCCTCGAGACCGTCGAGAGTCCGGCTCAGATCGCCGTCGGCCAGATGATGCAGCGCTTCGCCGACGCAGGCGATCGCCTGCGTCTGCGCCTTGCGCGCCCGCTCGCGCTCGGTCTCGTGAGCGAGGCGCTCGGCGGCGAATTCCTCCGCCAGCGCCCTTTCAGATTTCAACTGCGCGCGCTCCCGCACGCTCGCCTGGAACGACGCCAGCGTGCGGGCGATGGCGCCGGTCTCGTTGACGTCGTCGGCGTATGGAATTTCGCCGCTGGCGTCGCCGGCGACGAGGCGATCCATGACGGCGATCTGCGCGAGCAGCCGGCTCGACAGTCCGCGCGCGATGGCGAAGGACAGGCCGATTGCGGCCAGCGCAAAGGCGGCGGCGATGGCGAGATCGCGATACATCCGGATTTGGAAGCCGTCGATGCGCGCCTGCAATAGCCGCGCGAGTTCGACATTGGTCGGCCGCCAACAGTCGTCGATCTTGGTCAGCAACGCCGCGACTTTAGCTTGCAGATCGGGCGCGGCGGTTCCGGTCAGCAGCGTTTTGCCGGCGTCGAGCACATTGCCGGCCGCCGCCTGCATCGCGGCGGCGCGCGTCGCGAGAGCCTGCTTGGTGAGGCCGGCGACGTTGTTGGTCATCGCCGAACCGAGCGAGCCGAGCGCGTCGTCGGTCGAGGTTTGCAGATGCGAGACGGCGAAGGCGATGTCGACAATGCGCGAGGTCTTGGCGGCCGGTTCTTCGAACGCGGTTTTCAATGCGACGGCGGCCGCGACCATGCCCGGCAGACGGACCGTGTCGGCGTCCATCGCATAGAAACTGTCTAAGTCAGGGTCGAGCGTGAGATTGGAATTGTCTGCGACGTTGCCGATGAAAGTTTTGCCGGCTTCGAGCTTGTCGCCGACCGATTGCGCCGCGGCGTAGGCCTTCGAGGTGGCCTGCGTCGCGAATTCGCCGTCGAAGGCGTCGCGGTCAGGGAGGCTGAGGGCCGCAACGGCGTTTTGCGTCGCAGTGGCGATAAACCCCGGCCAAACTTCGGCGAGATAGCGCGTCCCGTCGCCTTCGCGACTCGCAAAGCTGATGTCGCCGAGCGATTGGGCGACGAACAGATAGACCAGCAGCCCGATCGGCGCGAGGAACAGGGCGCCGATCAACGTCAGTCGCGTGCGGATGGAGAGGCGGGCGTTGATCAAATTGAACATGCGACAAGGCCTCGCAAGCGGCCGCACGCGCCACGCCGTCCGTTGCGCGCCAGCCGAAGTTTTTTTGCAAAGTTCAATGTCGGCGCGGGCCCGACGGCGGTTCGGACGGCGTCATGCCTAGGCGGCGCGCCGCGCCCCTCCAAACCGCAAGTTCTTGTCGATGAGAATGATAAACGTGAAGTTACCGACCTACGGCCCTGGAAAATCCTCGAGCCGGCCGACCGCCGGTTTGCGGGTTCGCCGCAGCTTTTCGCCGACCGCTTCGACCGCGCGCAGGGTTCGCAGCGCGTTGTCGCTGGCGATTTTTGCCACGTCGGCCTCGGAAAATCCGCGCTTGAGCAACTCGGCGATCAGATGCGGGAAGCGGCCGACGTGCTCTAGCCCGACCGGCTGCGGACCGCCGAAAAAGTCCGAGCCGATGCCGACGTGCTCGAGGCCCGCGGTCTCGACGAGATAGACGATATGGTCGGCGACCTCTTCGAGCGTCGCCTTGGGCGCGCTGCCGTGGCGGCGCTCGACCTCCTGCAGCTGGGCTTTCGGATCGTTCGCCAGCGGCGCCTTGCCGTAGGCGTCGCGCGAGCGCTTGAGCCAATCGCGCAGCGGCTGGCTGACGAAGCCCGGCACGAAGGTCGCCATCACGATGCCGCCATTGTCTTTCAGCCGCTTCAACACGTCGTCGGGCGCGTTGCGCGGGTGGTCGCACAGGGAATAGGCGTTGGAGTGGGAGAGGAACACCGGCGCCTCGCTGACGTCGAGCAGCATACGCAAGCCGTCGTGGCTCACATGCGCGCCGTCGACAATCATTCCGAGCCGGTTGCATTCGGAGATGACGGCGCGGCCGAAGGCGTTGAAACCGTTGTGGCGCGGCGCGTCGGTGGCGGAGTCGACCCAGTCGAGCGTTTCGTTGTGGCAGGGGATCAGCATCCGCGCGCCCGCCGCATGCCAGACGCGCAACGGCGCTATCGCATTTTCGAGCCCGACGCCGCCTTCGATGACGATGTAAGAAGCGATTTTGCCGGCTTTGCGCGCCTTCGCAAAGTCATCGGCCGTTCGCGCGGGATAGAACACGTCCGGGTGCGCGTCTTCGATGCGCAGGATGGCGTCGATCTGTTCGAGCGTCGTGCGCGCGGGGTGGGGCGCGCTGGTCGGCTGGAAGGCCGACCAGAATTGCGCGCCGACAAAACCCTCGCGCAGGCGGGGAATGTCGGTGTCGCCGCGTTCGTGGACGCGGGTGAGGTCATAGGCCAGAACGTCGCCCTTGGCGCGCGCGTCCTGCCGGATCACCCAGGGCAGATCGTTGTGGCCGTCGAAGATCGGCGCGCTTTCGAGCGCCGTTCGCGCCAAAGCCAGAAAATGCGAATCGTCCATGCCGCGCGCCTCTCTTTGGGGGCGAAGAAAAGCACTTATGCCGCGGCGGCGATAGGGGGCGCGCCAGTCGCGGCAAAATACGCGGTGGCGCGGGAAGACATTTGCGCTAGGGTCTTGTTTACTCGGGAGCCCCTGTCCAAGGAGGTCCCTCGTTGATGAGCCGGCGCCCATGTTTTCGATCCTAGTCGCTTTTCTGTCTCGGCTACTGCTCGTCCTGCTGTTTCTGCCGTTCAGCGCCTTGGACAAGGTCATCAACTTTTCGCTGGCGGTGCAGCAGGCGAGCCGCCAGGCGCCGGGTTGGGCGCTGCCGCGGCTGCTGATCGTCGCCGGCTTCGGCGTCGAGGTTTTTATGAGCCTGGGCGTGCTGACCGGCGTCGCGGATCGGTTTTGCGCGGCCGTCCTTGGCCTCTATTGCGTCGTCACCGCGTTGCTTTGGAAGCCGTTTTGGCGTGAGCCGGATTTCCGCCTGACCGGCGTCAGCCAGGGCCGCGAGGTTTTTTGGGATTTTCTGAAGAACTTCGCGGTCGCTGGCGGCTTTTTCGTCCTCGCCTTCGGCGCGACGGCCGCCGACGTCGGAACTTTCGTTCACTCGCCATTGGCCTCGCATCACCCATACAGACTGGCGCCGCAGGACCGGCCGTGAGCGAGACAACCCCGTCCGTCCCCTATTGGCGCCTCTACGCCGACGCCGAGGGCGTCAGCCGCTGGATGCGCTGCGCAATGAGTTGCTTCGAGCTGAAGTCCATGCAGCCGCCCGCGGCGCCGCAATGGCAGGGCGTCGCGTCGCGTGGCGACATCACGGTGATGATCACGGTTCAGCCGGTCGGCTGGCGCGGCGACTGGCATGAAAATCCGAAGCCCCAGTGGATCGTGCCGCTGTCGGGAAGCTGGTGGGTCGAGGCGATGGACGGCGAGCGGCGCGAGTTCGGCCCCGGCGAGTTCTCCTTCGGCGGCGATCAGCATTGCCGAACCGTCGAGGGCCGCAAGGGCCATTTGTCGGGCACGCTCGGCGATGAGCCTGCGACGCTGATGGTGATCCAGTTCAACGATCCCGCCGCGGCGCCGGCCTTCGCGCCGGAAGCTTGAGCGATGCCGGGCGAATTGCTGGTCGATTACGAGGCGCTGGAAATCCTCGATCCGCGCTTCGCCCGCCTGACGCTCGACAATGCGCCGCTGGAAAAGCTGGCCGAGGGATTTCGCTGGATCGAGGGCCTCGTCTGGATGGGCGATTGGGACGCGCTGCTGTTTCAGGACCTTCCTAGCGACCGAACGATGATGTGGCGCGACGCCGTCGGCGCGAGCGTCTGGCGCGCGCCTTCCGACTACGCCAACGGGCAGGCGCGCGACCGGCAGGGCCGTCTCGTTTCGTGCTCGCATCGGCGACGCGCGATTCTTCGCACCGAATACGACGGCGCCGTGGCCATGCTGGTCGATCGCCACGATGGCAAGCGCCTCAACGCGCCCAACGACGTGATCGTGGCCGCCGATGGCGCGATCTGGTTCACCGATCCCGTCTACGGCATCGCCAGCGACTACGAGGGCGGCGTACAACAGAGCGAGCAGAAACCGGCGCTCTACCGCTACGACCCATCGCGCGACCGGCTGACGGTCGCAGCCTCCGATTTCGAGGGACCGAACGGGCTTGCCTTCTCAGCCGACGGGCGTCGGCTCTACGTCGCCGAAACCGGCGACCAGACGCGGCCTGAACCTGCTCAGTTCATCCGAGCTTTCGACGTCGGCGAGAACGGTGGGCTTTCGGGCGGCGAGGTCTTCCACAAGATCGCCCCCGGCTATTGCGACGGGCTCACGGTCGACGCGGGCGGCCATGTTTGGTCGAGCGCCGCCGACGGCGTGCATTGCCTGACGTCTAGGGGCGAGTTGATCGGCAAGATCCGAATTCCCTATCGCGTCTCCAACCTTTGCTTCGGCGGCCGCGCGCGCAATCGCCTGTTCATCGGCGGCTCGCACACGCTTTACGCGCTCTATCTCAACACGCGCGGAGCGCTCGATTATTGAGGAGCCATCGATGCGGATCG
This sequence comes from uncultured Pseudomonadota bacterium, assembly GCA_963835115.1. Classification (GTDB taxonomy): domain Bacteria; phylum Pseudomonadota; class Alphaproteobacteria; order Rhizobiales; family Beijerinckiaceae; genus Roseiarcus. The sequence continues at coordinate 29,885 of CAWIEP010000017.1, read as the reverse complement.
AAAGTCTGCGGCTGCAAAGCCCCGATCCCGCGGCGTTGCGGGCGTTTTACCAGCGCGCGTTCGACGCCAAGCTCGCCGATTTCGGGTTGATGCTGGGCGACGAGCGGATCGAGATCGGTTTGTGCGAGGACGCGGGACTTGATGTGTTCGCGTCGAACGAATCCGGGTTTCAGCATTTCGCCCTTGTCGTCGCCGACATTGCGGCGGCCTATGCGCATTTGCGCGCCTGTTCGGGTTGGCGTCCAATCTCGCGGGCCGGCCCGGAACATTTGCCAAAGTCATCCGGCGGCGCGTCCGCCTTCAAGTTTCGCGATCCCGATGGCCACCCGCTTGAATTGTTGCAATTCGCCGCTGTTCCCGACATTTGGCGCGCACGTTTCGCCGCGGCGCCGGGTCGGCTGTTTTATGGCGTCGATCACACCGGGCTCTCGGTTAGCGACCCGGAGGCGAGCCGGGAGTTTTTTGTCAATCTTGGCTTTGTCGGCGCCCACGAACAACTCAATGTCGGGCCGGAGCAGGCGCGCCTCGACGGCTTCGCCGATTGGCGCGACGCGGCGGTGTCGATCCTGCGCTTGTCGCCCAGCGACGGCGGGCGGCCGGGCGTGGAACTGCTGGGCTATCGTCAGCCGCCGCCGCTTTCAAAGGCCGCCCGCGACGGCTCGGCCGCGGCGACCTGCATCGTGATCGCCGACCCACAAGGCGATTCGCGGCCCCCCCGCGATCCCGACGGCCATCGACTTAATTATACGCGGTGACGCGACCGTTCAGTCGCTTGTCAGCTTGTCGTAGTTCTTCAAGACCAGGTCGATATTGCCCTTGTATTTGACCGGGGTGACCGACTTCGCCTGGGTCTGCAATTCGGCGAGCGCCGCCTGTTTGTCGGCCGCCTTCATCTGCTTGTCGGCTTTCACTTCCGCGATCGACTTCATCAGCATCTTGTCAGCGCCGACATAGGTTTTGCTATCGGGATCGATGCCGTCGAGCACCAGCTGAATATTGCCGGCCACCGTGTTGTAAGCGTTGAAATCGGGAAAATCGTGTTTCTTGGCGACGGCTTCGACCTTCGCCATGGTTTTGGCGTCCGGCTCGGGCGCGTCGGAGGGTGCATCGCCCATGGCCGCGTGCATGTCGGCGATCGAGGCGATGTAATTGTCGACCTGATCCTCCGTGAGCTGGACCTGGGTCAGGTCGCCGTAAACCGCCCCGGCGGCGGGCGCGGCGTCGTCGGCGAAAGCGGCCGGACTGAAAAAGCCGAGTCCCAATATTATCCCCGCAACAACAGCGCGCATGAGTTCATCTCTCCACGGTTCGGGCGCCGCTTATAGGCGCCCGAACGGCTGACGTCGCGCGCAATCTTTGCCGCTAGCCCAGCACCGAGACGCGCACGCCCGCGACGGTCAGCGGACGTCCGGCCTCGGCGGCGTCGGCGACGCGGTCGAGTCGCACCATCGCCAACCCTTGCGCGCCGACGGAGGCTCCCATGACCCCGACGGGCAACTCGCCGTCGACGATCGCGGCGCCCGGCGCCGGCGCCGGGCCGTCGAACGCCACGCGCACAACGCGTTTGCGCAACGCCGCGCGATGTTTCATGCGCGAGACGACCTCCTGACCGACATAGCAGCCCTTGGAGAAGTCGACGCCGTTGACGAGGTCCATGTTGGCGTCGTGCGGAAACGCGTCGCCATACGGGAAATCGAGGCCGCCCTGCGGCACGCCGAGGGCGATGCGGCGGGCGTCGTAGGCGGCGCGGGCGGCGCCGTCCTCGCCCGGGATGTCCGCGCGCGCAACGATCCCGCGACCGCCGAGCGCGGGATCGCGGGGGTCCGCGGGCGCGCCCGAGCCGCCGGCGACGACGGCGAAGTCTTGACTCACATCGGCGATATCCACCTTGGCGCGCAGCTTGTAGAAGCCGAGGCGCTTGACCAGATCGGCCGTCTTGTCGGCCGGGGCGTCGAGCTGGAATTCGTCTTGCCCGAGCCGGAAGACGAGGAAATCGAACAGGATCTTGCCTTGCGGGGTCAACAGCGCGGCGTAGCGGATGTCGCCGACCGCGAGCCCCTCGATGTCGTTGGTGACGAGGCCATGCAGAAAACTCGCCGCGTCCGGCCCCGCGACCCGCGCCACGCCTCGATCCTTGAGAAAAACCGCCGCTTCCGTCAAAATCGAGCTCCCGCTTCGCCTTGGGGTCTAGAGTTAAGCCGAATACGGCGGCGGGCAAGGACATGGCCATGAACTTCGACTGCGTGTTCGCCGGCGCGACCGTCGTTAATCAGGACGGCGAAGGGGTGCGCGACATCGGCGTCAGCGGCGGCCGCATCGCCGGGATCGGCGATCTCTCCGCCGCCGCAGCCGGTGAGCGCGTCGACTGCCGAGGCTTGCACATCCTACCCGGCGTGATCGACAGCCAGGTGCATTTCCGCGAGCCGGGCCTCACTCACAAGGAGGACCTCGCCACCGGCGCGCGGTCCGCGGTCCTTGGCGGCGTGACGGCGGTGTTCGAGATGCCCAACACCAACCCGCAGACGACGAACGCGGCCGCGCTGGCGGACAAGCTGGCGCGTGCGCATGGCCGCATGGCCTGCGACTTCGCGTTCTGGGTCGGCGGCACGCACGAAAATGTCGCTGATATCGCCGAGTTGGAGCGGCTTCCGGGCGCGGCGGGAATAAAAGTGTTCATGGGTTCGTCGACGGGTTCGCTGCTGGTTGCCGACGATGCGGGCGTGCTCGAAATTCTCAAGCGCACCCGCCGCCGCGCCGCCTTCCATAGCGAGGACGAGGCGCGGCTGATCGCCCGCAAGGGGGAGCGCGTTCCCGGCGATCCCGCCTCGCATCCGATCTGGCGCGACGAAATCGCCGCCTTGACCTGCACGGAGCGGCTGGTGCGGCTGGCGCGCGAGGCCCGCGCACAGGTGCATGTGCTGCATATTTCGACGCGCCAGGAAATCGACTTTCTCGCCGGGGCGAAAGATGTCGCAAGCTGCGAGGCGACGCCGCATCATCTGACACTGTCGAGCGAGGACTATTCGCGGCTCGGAACCAAATTGCAGATGAACCCGCCGGTGCGCGGGCCGGAGCACCGCGACGGCGTCTGGCGCGGGATCGCCCAGGGAATCGTCGATGTGCTGGGCTCCGACCACGCGCCGCATACGCTCGCTGAAAAGGCCAAGCCCTATCCCGAAAGCCCCTCGGGGATGACCGGCGTGCAGACGCTCGTGCCGATCATGCTCGACCACGTCGCGGCCGGCCGCCTGAGCCTGGCGCGGTTTGTCGACCTGACGAGCGCGGGGCCGCAGCGGCTGTTCGGGATCGCCAGCAAGGGCCGCATCGCCGTCGGCTACGACGCGGATCTGACAGTGGTCGATCTGAAGCGGCGCGAGGCCATCCGCGATTCCTGGATCGCCTCACGCTGCGGCTGGACGCCCTACGACGGCAAGACGGTGACCGGGTGGCCGGTGGGCACAGTGATTCGTGGGGTCCGCGTCATGTGGGAGGGGGAGGTGCTGGCGGAGGGCGGCGGCGCGCCGGTGCGGTTCGCCTAAAGTCGCAGTTCGCGGGGCCCCCGCCCCGACCCTGCCCCACGAGGGGGGAGGGGGCGGCAAGCGCGCCGCTTTACGACCAAGGAAGAGCCGGTCATGGATGTGGAATTTGCGCAAGTGATCGTCTCGGGCCGCGTGCAGGGCGTCGGCTATCGCGACTTCGCGCGCTGCGCGGCGGAAAAACACGGGGTGGCGGGCTTCGTGCGCAACCGCGCGGACGGAACAGTCGAGACGCGCATCGTCGGCGCGACGGCCGCGATAGACGCGATGCTCGCGGAACTGCGGCGCGGGCCGCCGCACGGACGGGTGACGTCGCTCGAAATAGCGGCGCGCGGGCCGGCGTCCGCCGAACGCGGGTTTTTCGTGACGGCGACGGTCTAGCTCTGTAAGCGAAGCTTTGCTTGCGCCAAGGGGAGGCCCGCCTGTTTTCCAACGTGCTGATCGCCAATCGCGGCGAGATCGCCTGCCGCATCATCGCCACCGCGAAGCGCCTCGGGCTCAAGACCATGGCGTTGCACACGCCGGCCGATCGCGACGCGCGCTTCACCCGCCTCGCCGACGAGACGGTGGAGACCCCAAGCTATCTCGACGGGCCGGCGATCGTCGCGGCCGCCAAGGCGGCGGGCGCCGAGGCGCTGCATCCGGGCTACGGGTTCCTGAGCGAGAACGCGGACTTCGCCGAGTTTTGCGCGATAGAGGATGTCGTCTTCATCGGGCCGCCGCCGGCGGCGATGCGCGCGATGGGCCTGAAAAGCAGCGCCAAGGCGCTGATGGCGCGCACCGGCGCCCCGTGCTGCCCGGCTATCACGGCGATAACCAGACGCCGAAATTCTTGAAGGAGCGCGCCTACCAGATCGGCTATCCCGTGCTGATCAAGGCGATCGCCGGCGGCGGCGGGCGCGGCATCCGCCGCGTCGACGCGCATGTGGAATTCGAGGCGTCGCTTGAAAGCGCGCAACGCGAGGCGGAAGCCGCCTTCGGCGATTCCCGCGTGCTGATCGAGAAACTCGTCCTCAGCCCCCGTCATATCGAGGTGCAGGTGTTCGGCGACAGCCACGGCCATGTCGTGCATCTCTACGAGCGCGATTGCTCGATGCAGCGCCGTCGGCAGAAGCTGATCGAGGAATCGCCGGCGCCCGGCTTGCCGGCGCCGACCCGCGCCGCGATGACCGAGGCGGCGGTCGGCGTCGCCAAGGCGGTCGGCTATGTCGGGGCGGGCACGGTCGAGTTCATCGTCGACGCGAGCCGCGGGCTCGGGCGCGATAGCTTCTTTTTTCTCGAAATGAACACCCGCCTGCAGGTGGAGCATCCCGTCACCGAGGCGCTGTTCGGCGTCGATCTCGTGGAATGGCAGTTGCGCGTCGCCGCCGGGGAGAAACTGCCGAAGACCCAAGACGAACTTCTCGCGCGCGGCGTCGCGATCGAAGCGCGCGTCAACGCCGAGGACCCCGAGACCGGATTCCTGCCCTCGCCCGGCCGATTGCGGGCGCTGCGGCTGGAAGGGCTCGGCGTGCGCGTCGATTCAGGCTTCGAAGAGGGCGACGAAATCTCGCCGCAATACGATTTGCTCGTCGCCAAACTGATCGCCCATGCCGATACCCGCGACGCGGCGATCGCCAAGCTCGACGCCGCGCTCGCGCGCGCCGTCGTGATGGGGCCCAAAACCAACATCGCCTTTTTGCGCGGGCTGCTCGCCGCGCCGGAGTTTTTGGCGGGCCGGCATGACACCGGCTTCATCGACGCGAATCTGGAGCGGCTCGGCGCCGTTCCGCAGCCGCCCGACCCGGCGGCGGCGCTCGCGGGGGTGCGGGCGATTCTGCCCGAGATTCTCCCGGCCGCGACGCCGGCGACGGACGATGATCCCTGGTCTCAGCCGGATTCGTTCGAGCTGATGGGGCCGCGCCGCGTTCCGTTCGAGGCGCGGGTCGACGGCCGCGTCGAGCGATTCGTCGCCATCGCGCGCGGGGCCGAAGCCGACCTGGCGTTGCGTGACGGGCGCGAAGCGCCGGCTCCCGAGATTGCGCCGACGGTGCTTGTAGTCGAGGACGGCGTTCTGGTGATGAACGGCGGGCGGCAGACGCATGTCGCGCCGCTCGGCGAAGCCGAAGGCGCCGCGGGCGGGGAGGGCGCGACCGACGGCGGCGTGCGCGCGCCGATGCACGGGCGACTGGCGGCGCTGGCGGTTTCGGATGGGGAGACGGTAGAGGCGGGGCAGCGTCTGGCGGTGCTCGAAGCCATGAAAATGGAGCACGCGCTTGTCGCGCCGCGCGCGGGGCGGGTTGCGTTGGCGGGGCTGTCGGTAGGGGATAGCGTCGAGCAGGGCGCGGTGGTGATGAGCGTGGGGGAGTGAGGGGGAACCTTAGAACCACACGGTAACATTGATGTCCAAGGCCATTCTCACAACCAAAGTCGATCCGACCTACGACGACCTGCCGGAGGAGCGCTATCATTTCCCGCGAGCCTATCTGCGGCAAGTAGAGGCGGCGAAAGGCGATTTCGTCATCTACTACGAACCTCGCCGCACCACCGGCGATCCCTCAAGCCGGGGCGGCCGCCAAGCCTATTTCGCGACATCACGCATCTCAGATGTGCGGCCCGATCCGTATCAACCAGATCATTTCTACGCGTTTGTGGATTTGTATCTCGATTTCGCACGCGCCGTGCGCTTCCGCGAAGACGAGCACTACTACGAATTTGCGATCCAGCGCGAGGACGGCGCAACCAACAAAGGAGCCTTTGGTCGCGCAGTTCGTCCACTTCCGGACGGCGAGTATGACGCCATCTTGCGCGCGGGTTTCGCCGCCCTTGTCGGCGAGCCGCCCGCGAAGTCGGTCGAAACGGCGTCTTTTGGGGGTTTCGGCGAGCCGCCGGCAAGTTTTGACCGGCCGATCATCGAGCGTATTGTCGCGCGCCCTTTCCGCGACGCCGCTTTTTCCGGCTCCATCAAGGCGGTTTACCAAGATACTTGCGCCTTCACCGGTCTCAAGATCATTAACGGCGGCGGCCGAAGCGAAGTCCAAGCTGCGCACATTCGACCTGTTGCAGCTTCGGGCCCGGATTCGTTGCGCAATGGCATCGCGCTTTGCAGCACGGTCCACTGGATGTTTGACCGTGGCTTGATCTCGATTGCAGACAACCACGAACTACTCGTCGCGGCGACTTGCCTCCCGATCCAGGCGCTGCGATTACTAAACCCGGAACGCCGGCTGATTGCGCCAGCGCGATTGGATCAAGCGCCGCACCCGGTGTTTCTGAAATGGCATAGGGACAATGTTTTCAAGGGATAGATACTGAGCGGGCGCAATGGTCCCGCCAAGCCAATCAGCCTGAGCATTTGCTCCATGAAACTTCGTCCGATCTTTTGAAGGCGCCGTGACGTCAACAACTCCTGGGCGCGGACGCCAGTGTCCCTGACGTGGAAACTCCGCTGTCCCCTGCGCTACCTCCCCCTCCTCAGCCGCACATAAAGCGCGCCCGAGCCGCCATGCACGCGCGCGGCCTCTTCGAACCCCAGCACGATTCCGCGCATATCCGCCGCGCGCAGCCAGTGCGGCGCGAGACGGCGCAGCACGCCGGGCTCGTCGATCCACGAGGAGCTGCCCGCGCGGCCCTTGCCGGTGACGACGATCACCAGCCGGTCGCCGCGCGCCTGGGCGTCGAGGAGAAAATGGCGCAGGGCGTGGTGCGCCTCGGCCTGGTTGAGCCCGTGCAGATCGAGCGCGGAATCGACGCCGCCGCGTCCGCGCGCGAGATGGCGTTTCAACTTGCGTTCGAGTGGCGCGAGCGGCGGGGGACCGCCGGGGCGGCGGGGCTCGCGCGAAGGCGGCGTGGCGGGGGCAGCGGCGGGGCTCGGGGCTTGCGGTTCCGGCGCAGGCGCGGCGTCGCGGCGGCGCTGCACCGTGCGCGCGACTTCAGCCCAAAGGGTGATTTCTTCTTCCGTGAGCAGGCGTTGGCGGCGTGGACGTTCGGGCGCGATCTTCATGCGCCGCCTTTCGGCCACAAAACAAACATCTCCGCTTCGTGGCGGATGGCGCCGGCGCGCGCGCCCGCGTCGTCGCCGCCGCCAAAGTAGAGATCGGCGCGCGCCGGCCCAACGATGGCGGTTCCCGTGTCCTCGGCGATCATCAGTCGCGCGAACGGCTCGGTCCGCTCGGAGCGCCAGGGCAGCGCAGCGACGGGATAGAACGGCAGGCCGTAGCTCCAGAGCGTGCGGTCCACCGCCAGCGAGCGCAGCGGCGTCAGTGGCCGGCCGGCGCCGCCGATGGGCCCTTCGCCGCCATCCGGCGCCAGCCGAAAAAACACGAAGGACTCGTTCCGCCGCATCATCGCCCGGCCGCGCTCGGGGTTGGCGCGCAACCACGACTTCAGCCGAGCCAGCGACATCTCGCTTTCGGCGATCGCGCCGGCCTCAATCAACAGCCGGCCGATCGACGTGTAGGGGCGGCCGTTTCGGCCATCGTAGATCAGCCGACGCCAGCCTTGCTCCGCCAGCCGCACCCTGGCGGAACCCTGCACCTGAATGAGATAGGCCTCGACCGCATCCTTGAGCCAGACGATGGGATCGCGGGCCTCCGCTTCGATCTCGCCGCGGGTCGGGTAGGGCGCGCGCGCCCCGAGATCGGGCGGACGCGCCAGCAGCGGCGCTGCGAACGCTGGCGACGGCGCGAGCGCGCCGTCCACCCAGGGTTCGTAATAGCCGGTCAAGAAGCCGCGACCGATGGAACGCGGCTCGAAATGGGCGACGAAGAAGGCGCTCGCCGCCGCCGCGTCGCCCGCCTGGGCGCGTTGAGCGGCGCGGGCGGCGGTGAGGAGTTCGGGCGGCGGCGGGCACGCCGCCCGCAGGGGCGGCGTGCCCGCCAACAGCGCCGCTGCCATGTCGCGGAAAACGCGGAACGCCGCAAGCGCGTCGTCGTCAGCAAAGCCTTCGAGCCGGTCGAAGCCGACGGGCGGCATGGCTCAATGCGGCGCTTCGGTGGCCGCGAGCCGCCAATTGGGATCGCGCGAGGCGAGGGGGCGCGCAAACGTCCAGACGTCGACGTGGTCGGCGACCTGCGTCGCTGAGCCCTCGACCACCGCGCCCGAGCGATCGGTGGTCGCCGAGTTCATCTTGGAGGCGAATTTGACGCTGATCGAGGCGAGGGCGTCGCGTACGCCGGCCTCGACGATCTCCGCCTTGTCGAGCGACACCAGGGTGACGACCATCGTTCGGCCCGCCGCGTTGCGCGCCGCGATCGCGTTCGTGAAATTGGCGAGCGGCTCGGGGGCGAGCAGGCCGCGCAAGGCTTCGACGTTGCCGGCGGCGAAGGCGTTGATGATCATCTCATAGGCCGCGCGCGCCCCGGCCAGAAAATGCTGGGGATCGAAAGTGGGATCGCCGCCGGCGACAGCGTCGAGCCCGGCCGCGAGTTTGCCACCGGGCTCGGCGACGCCCTTCCAGCGCTCCGGCGAGAGCGCCGACGGCGGCGGCGCCGGCGTCACGTCGATGATGTCGCCGCCGAGCCGCGCCGAGCGCGGCGCCTGCATCGGCGGCCGCTCGGCGCCGGTGCGGGTCCCTAAAACCGACCAGAGGCGCCAAACGAGGAAAATCGCCACGCCGGCGAAGACGATCGTCAGGGGGTCAATGTTCATCGGCGGCGGCCTTGTTTCGACAAACGGCGATCCCGTAGTTAGGGGTTCGCATCGGATTTGGCTAGGAAAGGCGGATGTCGATTTCAACGATCGGGGTCGTCGGCGCCGGCGCCTGGGGTTTAGCGCTGGCGATCGCGGCCCGGCGCGCCGGACGCAGCGTGCGGCTCTGGGGCCGCGACAGCGCGGCGTTCGCCGAACTGGTCGCGACCCGCCGCTCGCAGCGGCTGCCGGGAGTACTGTTGCCGGAGGAGATCGAACTCGTCGGCGCGCTCGGCGATTTGCGAAGCTGCGACGCGCTGCTGCTGACCGCGCCTGCGCAGGCGGCGCGCGAGACGGCGCATCGCCTCGGCGCGGCGCTGAGCGTGCGGCCGCCGCTCGTGATCTGCGCCAAAGGCGTCGAGACGGAGACGGGGCGGTTCATGACCGAGCTCGTCGGCGAGGCCGGATTTCCGCTCGCTGTCCTCTCCGGCCCGAGCTTTGCGGCCGACGTCGCCGCGGGCCTGCCGACCGCGGTGACGCTGGCGGCGACGGACGCCGGCCTCGCCGCGGCGCTCGCCGACGCCCTGCAGGGTCCGAATCTGCGGCTCTATGACAGCGACGATCCCCGTGGCGTCGAGATTGGCGGAGCGGCCAAGAACGTGCTCGCCATCGCCTGCGGCGCGGCGGCGGGCCTCGGGCTTGGCGCCAGCGCCAGCGCGGCGCTGGTGGCGCGCGGCTTCGCCGAACTCAGCCGGTTCGGGGCGGCCTATGGCGCGCGCCCTTCGACGCTGATGGGGCTATCCGGTCTCGGCGATCTCGTGCTGACCTGCGCTTCGCCGCAATCTCGAAATTTCGCCTTCGGCTTCGATCTCGGCAGAGGCGTGGCGCCGGCGCAGGCCGGCGGGGGTAAACTCGTCGAGGGGGTCTTTAGCGCGCCGGCGATCCTGCGGCTGGCGCAAGCCCGCAGCGTCGATATGCCGATTGCCGCGACAGTCGCGGCGGTATTGGAAGGAGCAATTACCGCGCGGGAGTCTGTAGAGCTATTGTTGTCGCGACCGCGCAAGCGGGAAAAGTGAAACCTATCTGCTTTCGTTCATTCAGTGTTCACGCATAAAAGTTCTTCATTGGGTACGGCCTCATCATGAGGCGTTCAACCAAGGACTTGCCGTCATGGTTAAGAACCTTTTTGCGCTCGCCCTCGTCGCCCTCGCGATTACGATGGCGTCGTCCACTGGCGCCGAAGCCTACTGGCATCACTGGGGCTATTATCATCACTGGGGATACTGGCATCGCCCGTGGGGGTACTGGCACCGCCCGTGGGGCTGGCATCACTGGGGCTGGCGCCACTGGGGCTGGCATCGCCGGTATTGGTAGTGAGATAAGCTGAACCAAGGCGGACTCTTCGCGAGGCCGCCTTGTTTGCTCGGGCGCGCCGGTTGATTGTGAGGAACCCTCGCGCCGAGACGCAATCGTCTAGGCGTTCTCCGCCTCCAGCGCGCGCCGGACGCTCTCGCGCGCCGACATGCGGCGGGTATGATCGACGATGACAGGAAACTCCGCGATGTCGACGGAGTCGGCGGCGAGCCAGCCGGCGATGGTGAACAGATAAGGATCAATCACCGTATATGTCTCGCCCATCGCCCAAGGCCCGCGAAACAGATCGCGCTCGATCAGGCGGAAGCAGTCGCGCATATTGGCGGGCGTTTTGCGCTTCATGTCTTCGAGCGAAGCCGGTTCGTCAGCCCAGCGGCTGCCGCGCGGATGGTGGGCGTGCGCGACATGCACGGTTGAACAGAGATAGTTCGCGAAAGCCTGAAGTTCGGCGAACGCGAAGGCGTCGTCGAGCGGCGCGAGCCGCGCCGCGGGATAGGTCTGCGCGATATAGACGAGCAGCGCCGGCGTCTCGGTGAGCACGCCGCGATCGGCGTAACCAGCGCCGGCACCCGCCCCTTCGGGTTGATCTTCAGATAGTCGGGCGATCTTTGCTCGCAACTTGCCGAAGTCGATGCGCTTGGCGACAAAGTTGGCCCCGGCGTCCTCCAGCGCAATATGGGTCGCCAGCGCGCAGGTGTCTGCGAGCGAAATAGAGCGTCAGCACCTCAGCGCTCGGCTTTCAGCTTTTCCGCCGCGCGCGGCGCGAAATAAGTCAGCACGCCGTCGGCGCCGGCGCGTTTGAAGGCGACGAGGCTTTCCATCATCGCCTTATCGCCATCGAGCCAACCATTGTTGGCCGCAGCCATTATCATCGAATATTCGCCGCTCACCTGATAGGCGAAGGTCGGCGCGCCGAATTCGTCCTTCACCCGGCGGATGATGTCGAGATAGGGCATGCCGGGCTTGACCATCACCATGTCGGCGCCCTCTTCGAGATCGAGCTCCACCTCGCGCAGCGCCTCGTCGGAATTGGCGGGGTCCATCTGATAGGTGCGCTTGTCGCCTCTCAGCGCGCCTTTGGAGCCGATCGCGTCGCGGAACGGTCCATAGAACGCGGAGGCGTATTTGGCGGCGTAGGCGAGGATCTGCACGTCCAGAAAACCCTCGTCGTCGAGCGCCTCGCGGATCGCCGCGACCCGGCCGTCCATCATGTCCGAAGGCGCCATCACGTCGGCGCCGGCGCGCGCCTGATTGAGCGCCTGTTTCACCAGCGCGGCGACGGATTCATCGTTGACGATCCGGTCGCCCTGCATGAGGCCGTCGTGGCCGTGGCTGGTGTAGGGGTCGAGCGCGACGTCGGTGATAAGGCCGAGTTGAGGAAACTCCTTCTTGATGGCGCGGCACGCCTGGCACACGAGATTGCGCTCGTTGAACGCTTCGCTGCCGTGCTCGTCCTTGAGGGCCGCCTCGGTGTAGGGGAAGAAGGCCAGCGCCGGCACGCCAAGCTCCGCGGCGCGCGCCGCGTCGCGCACCGCCTCGTCGACGCTCAACCGCTCGACGCCGGGCATGGCTGCGACGGGCGAGCGCGTCTTGGCGCCGTCGACCAGAAACAACGGCCAGATCAGATCGTCAGTCGTCAGCACGTTTTCGCGCACCAGCCGCCGGCTCCATTCGGCCTTGCGATTGCGACGCGGGCGGTGGACGAGGTCGAGACTTGCGGCGGCGCGGCGGGGTTCGTGCATGGGAGTCCTCCTCCTGGCGAAGTCTATACGAAATTTGCCGCCGATGCGCGAGCGACCCCGGCGGCCTAAACAATATTAAGACTTGCCTGACAGTACAGTCACAATTTCTGTTAAGGAGTAAGACAATCGTAAATCATTTGCGCTTATAAACGTAGTTCGACAAAGGTTGATTATTCACGTTATGCATCTGGCTTAAAGCGCATCGGGCATTTTGCGCGCCGCGCTTCTTGGACTTCGAGGGGCCGCATATGGCGAAACCTGTCCTCCTGATCACGCTCGGCGCAGTGGTGGGAGCGGTGGTCGGTATCATCACTGGCGGCGGCGAACTCGGCCACAAACTTGCCGACAACCTCGTCGACGTGGGTTGGTCGGCGGCGCACTTGATGGAGACGCCGCCCGCCGAACCCGTTCGCGTCGGCAATGGACCCGACGTTTCCCACTTCGTGTTCTCCTCCTGCCTGCGGAAGTCCGGCGCCAATGTCGAGCAGACCCTGCTCGATCTCGTGGAGTTTCACGAGCACGGCGCCACCTTGTCGCTCGTCAATTGCCTGCTCGGCGGCGAGCCGGCGCGGTTCTGCACGCCGGCCGGGCGCCAGCAGGCGGCGGACGCGATGGAGATATACCTCTGGTCGCGCGACGACGTGCGCCGAACCACCCCGGCGCACGGGCTGGCCGCCAAGATCCATTGGCTCGATCGCGCCGCCGGTTCCGGCGCGCCCGCCGACAATCTCGATCCGTTTGTTTTGACGTGGTCGGGACCGGGGGACCAGGCGGTGTTCGAGAGGCTGAAAACGCTCGTCAAGCAAGGCTATCTCGACCCCGGCGCGTTCGCCTTTTCCGGACGGGCGGAATTGCGCGACGCCCTTCACGGCGTGACGCCCGACGCGTCGCCGTGCGTCGCCATGGCCGAGAAATAGCGAGCGGCCGCACGGTCGCGCTGGCGAACCGAGGCGGCCGCCCGGCGGCTCAGATCCCCGCTTCGTGGAACGCGCGCGCCCACATCGCGCAGATTTCCGAGCGCACGATGTCGGCGTGGCCGAATTCGATGACCGGCGCCGGAAGATCGAACCGCGCCACGAGATCGAGCACGACAGCGAGGCCCGAGGTCTCGTCGATGTCGCTCTGGCCGGCGTCGCCGTTGACGACGACGCGGCAATTCTCGCCGACGCGGGTGAGGAACATCTTCATCTGCGCGGCCGTCGCGTTCTGCGCCTCGTCAAGCATCACGAAGGCGTGGCGCCAGGTGCGGCCGCGCATCACCTCGAACGGCGCGAACTCGATCGCGCCGTTCTTGCGCGCGATGTCGAAGGCCGCCGCGCCCATGCGCTCGCGCAAGGCGTCGAGCACGGGCGCCGCCCAGGGCGCGAATTTGTCGTCGAGGGAGCCGGGAAAAAAGCCGAGCGAGCGGCCGCAGGGCGCGTTGGGGCGGGTCAGCACGATGCGGGAGATCTGGCCGGCGCGGTAGAGATCGGCGGCGAAGGCGGCGGCGATCCATGTCTTGCCGGAGCCGGCGGGACCGAGCGCGATGACTTGCGGGCTTGTGCGCAGCGCGTCGAGATATTCGGCCTGCGCGGATTCAGCGGGCGGAGCGGCGGCGGGTGGCGGTCGGCGTGATGTTTGAGCTTCGGAAGCGGGATGATCTCTGCGGTGTTCTCGAATCGGCCATGGCGACGCCTGGGTCTTGCGCTTCGCTTGGTCAATGGTTTCCCCTGGGCTGGAGGTGGAGCGCGCAAATATCCCGAGCGCCGCGCTCCCGCGCTCGTATGTGAAGCTTCAGAGTATCGTTGAGGAATGTAAGCAGAGCCGCGCGCGCGAGGAGCAGGTATTGTCGAGATTTACAGTGACTCGGCCCTAGGCCCATCGCAAATTTTTCTCCGACACGGCTAATGTCGCCAGAAATGCTCGATTCGCGCAACAGTTTTGTGGCTTCGACGTTAACCGTTTCACTCCCGCCGGATTCACGGCCGCAGATAGGCCCAGCCTTGCGCCTGCAAGTCGGCGAGCTTGACGACGCCGCCCTTCTCGGCGAGCGCGAAGCCGGGCAGGAGATCGGCGAGCGTCCACTGATGCGCGGCCAGCGTGTTGGCGCAGGCGTAAAACACATCGCCGCTCGCCAGCGCGGCGGCGAAAGTTAGTTTGAGCGTTTCGTTATCCGTATGGACGCGAAAGACCGAAAGCGCGGGTCCGTGGACGACGGCGGCGAGTTTCAGGCCCTCGGGTCCGCCGGTGAGATGGTTGCGCATATTGCCGAGCGCGAAGGCGACCTTGTCGGCGTCGACGAAGTGATAAACGACGCGCCGGGCGCGCGCCTCTTGCGCCTGCGCGTGTCGCCCGCCGAGGCCGGCGAGGCCGGCCGCGAGCAGGGTCTTGAAAACGAGGCGTCGCTGCATCGCGGGTTCCTTGTGCTTAGGCTGGCGCGCCTAGTTCTGCTTGCGCAGGCTCGCGGCTTCGTCCTTGTCCGTGACCAGCGGCGCGCACAGCGCGGCCGCCGCGCGGTCGAGCCGGAACAGGAGATCGTCCTTGCCGAGACCGGTCGGCTTGACGACGGGGTCGCCCTCGCTGGGCGGCGACCATATCGAGGCGTCGTGCGGGAACGTCAACCAAACCGCGCCGTCGTCTTTCAACTTGATGTCGACGGGACTGCCCTCGCAATCCGCGTTGCACTCGATCGTCGCAGCGTCCTCGCCGCCGTGCGCGCTGCAATCGGCCGATGTCGTGCGCCATTGGCGGGACCTGCGCAGACGCAGCCCCAGCGTCAACGCGTAGTAGCTCGGCTCATGACCGTCGAGCCGCGCCAGAAGGGCGATATCCGTGACGTTCTGTCGCGGATGTTTGGCCATAT
This sequence comes from uncultured Pseudomonadota bacterium, assembly GCA_963835115.1. GTDB lineage: Bacteria > Pseudomonadota > Alphaproteobacteria > Rhizobiales > Beijerinckiaceae > Roseiarcus. Next base: position 14,784 of record CAWIEP010000017.1, on the reverse strand, counting down.
GCGAGGCGTCGTAGACGCGGGTGAAGCAGGCGTATGCGACGCCGGCGCCGATCGCGCGGCCGAAGAATTTCTGGGCGAAGGCGTCGACGTTGGTCGCGGCGACCGGCGAGGTCGACAAAAGCAAGGCGGCGAGAAAAGCGTTGCGTCCCATGGCGATTGCCTCTTTGCCTGTCAATATTGCTATGTTAACAGTGAAGACGAAGACGGCGCTGCAAAAAATTCGATTTATCGCGGCGGGGCGGGGGAGATCTCGCGCGCAGAGGAGAGGGATCTGAAGATGTCGAGAGCAATCCTGGGGGTCGCGGCGCTGGCGTTTGCGCTCGGCGCAGCGGTCGCGGCGCCTGCGCAAGCGGCGATGCTGGGGGACGGGGTCGACAATCCCGCCGGCCCGCCGCTGACCTCGCCGGCGCAGATATATTTGCCGTTTCCCAATCCGCTCGACCTCTTCTTCTTCGGCGGCCATGATTGGTGCTGGTACGACGACGCCTGGAGCGGGCCCGGCTGGTATTGGTGCGGCTACGGCGAACGCAACGGTTACGGCTATGGCGGCGGCGAGGGTTTTCACGGCTGGACCGAGCATCGTTACGAGCGCGACTGGCACGGTCACGGTCACGGAGGGGGTGAAGGCGGGGGCGAGTATCACCATCGCCATGACGGCGGCGGCGGCGGCGGCGAGAACTCACCACCCTCACAATTTCGGCGGCGCTCAACATCAGCAGAACCTGGGCGGCCACCCTGCCGGAGGCGCCGGCGGCGGCGGCGGTCAGCAGCATGGCAACGGCGGGAATCATCAGCATCCGTAGCGCGGCAGCAATATTCGCTCCGCCTATGCGCCTCGCCCGGCGCGCCCCTTCCCTTGCGTTTCGTCAGTCCTCGGTTGAAACTGGGGGCGAGCGCGCCGAGAACGGGCGCGCAAGGGAGGCGTTCGTCTATGCTGCACCCGTCGTTCCACGCTCAAACGACGCCTGACAAGCCGGCTTATGTGATCGCCGAGACCGGCGAGACGCTGACCTACGGCGAACTGGACCGGCGCAGCAATCAAGGCGCGCAATTGTTGTTTTCGCTGGGCCTCAAGCCCGGCGACCATCTCGCGCTCTTGATGGAGAACGGCCTGCCGTTTGTCGAGATCTGCTGGGCCGCGCAGCGCGCCGGGCTCATCTTCACCGCCATCAGCCGCTATCTGAAGGCTGACGAGATTACCTATATCGTGCGCGATTGCGGCGCCAAGGTTTTTGTGACTTCGCCGGCCTCCGCCGGCGAGACGCGCAGTCTGTTTCAGACGCCTGGCGCGCCGGTGATGTTCATGACCGGCGACGCGGCCCCCGGGTTCCGCGCTTGGGACAAAGAGATCGCCGAACAACCGGCGACGCGGGTCGCCAATGAATTCGCCGGTCGCGACATGCTTTATTCTTCAGGCACGACGGGACGGCCGAAGGGCGTCGAGACGGAACTGACGCCCGTTCCGCTCGGGGCGGTCAATCCGCTGCTGAAACTGCTCTGCGTCGATATGTGCGGTCTCAATCAGAACAGCGTCTATCTGTCGCCGGCGCCGCTCTATCACGCCGCGCCGCTTCGCTTCACCATGTCGGCGGCGGCGGTCGGCGCCACGGTCGTGGTGATGAAACAGTTCGACGCCGAGGCCTATCTGCGCTTCGTCGAACAATACCGCGCCACCCAAAGCCAGCTCGTGCCGACGATGTTCGTGCGGCTGCTGAAGCTGCCCAAGGAGATCCGTGAGAAATATGACGTCTCATCGCTCAAGGGCGCCATTCACGCCGCCGCGCCCTGTCCGCCGGATGTCAAACAACAGATGATTGACTGGTGGGGGCCGATCCTCGTCGAATATTACGCCGGCACCGAGGGCAACGGCGTCACAGTCATCACGTCGAAGGAATGGCTCGCCCATCGCGGCTCGGTCGGCCGCGCCGTCGTCGGGCGCATACGCATCGTTGACGAGGAGACGGGGCGCGATCAGCCGCCGCGGCTCAACGGCGTCATCTATTTCGCCGGCGGCCCCGCCTTTGCCTATCGCAACGATCCCGGCAAGACCAAATCCGCCTATCAGCCTGACGGCGCCTCGACCCTCGGCGACATCGGCTATCTCGACGAGGAGGGCTATCTTTATCTGACTGACCGCAAGGCGCACATGATCATTTGCGGCGGCGTCAACGTCTATCCGCAGGAGACCGAGGACGTCCTGATCGGCCATCCCGACGTGCTAGACGTCGCCGTGTTCGGCGTGCCCAACGCCGATCTCGGCGAGGAGGTCAAGGCGGTGGTGCAGCTGCGCGATTTTTCGCGCGCGAGCCCGGAACTGGCGGCCGAACTGACCGCCTATGCGCGGGAACGCATTTCCCCGCTCAAATGTCCGCGCTCGATCGAATTCGAGCGCGAGCTGCCGCGCACGCCGACGGGCAAATTGATGAAGCGACAATTGCGCGACAGCTACTGGCCGGCCAAAGCTTGAGGCGATTGGAGAATGCGGGCGCAGCGGCTAAGAGCTGCCTGTCGCCACCCCTGACCCGACAGACGATGCGAAAATCAGCTTTGCGGCGCCTAGCCGTCGCCGCCGTCTTCGCCGCCGCGGCCGCGCGCGCCGATCCCGTGCCGAGCCTGTGGGACCCGGCGCTGCATCTCGACAAGCCCGACCTATCGCGGCTGAAGGCGATCCGCTTCCTCACCGCCGACGACTACCCCCCGCTCGATTTTGCGCTGGCCGATGGTTCGCTCGCCGGCTTCAACATCGAGATCGCGCGCGCCGTCTGCGAGCAATTGCGGCTGCCTTGCACGATCCAGGCGCGCCGCTGGGACACGCTCGTCGACGCGCTGCAATCGGGCAAGGGAGACGCCATGATCGCCTCGATGCGGGCGACGGCGCCGATGCGCGCGGTGTTCGCCTTCACGAGCCCCTATTACCTGACCCCGGCGCGCTTCGCGGCGCGCAAAAATTTCCCCCAAGGCGAGATCGACGCCGCTGCGCTCGCCGGCAAGACGGTCGGCGTCGTCAAGGGCGGCGCGCATGAGCGGTTTCTCACGCAATTCTTTGCGCTCGCCAAGCGCAAGACTTACGACGACTTTTCGGCCCTGCACCGCGCCCTGAAGGCCGGCGAAGTCGACCTCGCCTTCGCCGACGGGGTGACGCTGGCGATCTGGCTCGACGGCGAGGACGCCGCGGACTGCTGCGCTTTCCGCGGCGGCGCGTTTCTGGAGAGCCGGTTTTTCGGCGAGGGCGTCGGAATCGCGGTTCGCAAGGACGACGAGAGCCTGCGCCGCGCGCTCGACTATGCGCTCGCCCAGGTGTGGGCGAGCGGACAATATGCGGAAATTTTTCGCAAGTATTTCCCGCTGTCCTTCTACTGAGCCGTCTTTGCGGCGCTGCATCATGGGCGCTAGAAGGGCGCGGGATGTCGCAAGACCCGACCGCATTCGTCGCCGACGCCGCGCTGCGGCTTGACGCGCCGCAGGCGCGGCCGCGCGACCGCGCCCGCCGCGCGGCGGCGGCGCTGGTCGCTGTGGCGCTGGAACTTGGCGTCTTCGTGCTGATCTGGACCGAGCGCCCGCTCACCGTCGTGCCGCAGGAAGCGGAGATCCCGGTCGAGATCGTGACCGAGCCGAAGCCGACGCCCTCGCCGTCGCCTTCGCCCTCGCAGCCGCCGCAGCAGCCCAAAAATCAGGAATACGAAAAGCCCGCCACCGACGCGCCGCGCGCCGGCAAGAGCGACCACGACGACGAACATGTCGCGGAGAAGGAAAAGCCGGCCGCTGCGCCCCCGCCGCCTGCCCCCCCGAGCCCGTCGCCAGATGCGCCCAAGGCCGCGGCGCCGGCGCCTGCGCCGGAGCTGCCGCAATCCGCCGAGGCCGAAGCGCCGCCGGCGGCCAAGGCCGAGCCGACCGCGAGCCCAGCGCCGTCGCCCGTAAAAGCCGAACCGACCGAGACGCCGGCGCCGGCGAAGCCGTCGGTGCTGGCGGCGCTGCCCAAAACCTTCGATTCCGTGCCCGATATCGATTTCGGCGGCGCGGCGATCCGCTCGCCGGTGACGGGCGGCGCCGCCAAGTCGACCTATCTCTCCATGCTCTACGGCTTGATCGTGCCGCGGCTGCATGTGCCGGCGGTGGCGCACGCCTATGGGCGGCGCCTGACGGGAGCGATCGCGTTGACGGTGGATGGGCGCGGGCGGCTGATGCAGCGTTACATCGTCGAGAGCAGCGGCTCGATGGAGCTCGACGAAGCAGCGATGCAGGCGGTGGCGGCCGCCTCGAGGCTATTCCCGCCGCCGCCACGCGGCGCGCCGATGGGAATGAAATTCACCTTCTCGGTCGAATGAGCGGCAAGCCTGCGCGCTGTTCCGACGGAAAAGCGGGAACATGCAGATCCCTGCGCGCCCGCATTGCGACGCGGGCGGCTCCGTTTCGGCGCCTGACGTTCAGTCGTATTTGATGTAGGCGAACCGCGCGTCGCCCTCCGGGGTGCCTTCGAGCGCGGAGTCCGCGCCCGGCCGCCAGCCGATCACGTCCTCGATCTTCTTGGCGAGTTCGAAATCCTTGTCGGTGATCCCCTTGGCGTCGTGGGTCGTCAGTTTGACTTCCAGCCACGCATAGGAGAGCGCGAGATCGGGATGGTGCCAGGCGGCTTCGGCGAGATGGCCGACCGCATTGACCGCCATTAGCGTGCCCTTCCAGCTGTGGGTCTTGTACTTGCGCCGAATCCAGCCGTTCTCCAGGCGCCATTTCGGCAGCTCCGCCTGGAGCCGTTCGGCGGTTTCGGCTTCTGTGTAGACCCGGGGCTTGGGCATGTGGGCTCCCTGTCGCGTTTCGCCCGATCATAGACCCGCGAGGCCGGCGTGGAAACTTCGCCGTCGCACGCGCCTCAGCGTTGGCACTTCGGGCAATAGAAGGTCGAGCGGCCGCTCTGCACGATGCGGGAAATGATCCCGCCGCAGCGGGCGTGGCCGCAGACGACGCCCTCGCGGTCGTAGACCGCGAAAGCGTGCTGGAAATAGCCGAGCGCCCCGTCGGCTTGCCGGTGGTCGCGCAGCGTCGAGCCGCCGGCCTTGATCGCCGCTTCCAGCACTTCCGGGATCGTCTTGGCGAGGCGGCGCGTCTCGGCGCGCGACAGACTCCCCGCCTCGCGCAGCGGCGACAAGCGGGCGCCGTGCAGCGCCTCGCAGACATAGATGTTGCCTAAGCCGGCGATCCGGCGCTGATCGAGCAACGCGGCCTTCAGCGGCGCGCGGCTGCCGGCGAGCGCCGCCGCGAGCGCGTGTGTGTCGAAATCCGGCCCCAAAGGCTCGACGCCGAGGCCGACAAACAGCGGGTAGCTTTCGAGCGCCGAGGTCGCGATCAGATCCATGAAGCCGAAGCGGCGGGGATCGTTGTAGACCACGCGGGCGCCGTTCTCGAAGTCGAACACGACGTGATCGTGCGTCGGCGCCTTGCCGCGCGGATGATAGAACTCGCCGACCGGCTTGTCCTCGACGCGAAACGAGCCGGACATGCCGAGATGCATGACCAGCGTCTCGCCGGAATCGAGATCGGCGAGCAAATATTTGGCGCGACGCCGCAGCGCGTTGACGCGCCGGCCGGTCAGGCGCTCGGCAAAACGCTCAGGCAGGGGAAAGCGCAGGTTCGGGCGCCGCGCCGTCGCCTCCGCGATGCGGGCGCCGAGGAAGGTTGCGCTCAGCCCGCGCCGCACTGTTTCGACCTCGGGCAGCTCAGGCATGGTCTTTGATCACCGCGAGGAAGGCGGGGCCGAATTTTTGCAGTTTCTGCTCGCCGACTCCGTGGACTTCGCTCATTTTCGTGAGCGTCGTCGGCTTCGCCTGCGCCATCTCGATCAAAGTGCGGTCGGGGAAGATCACATAGGCCGGCTGGTTGGCCGCCTTCGCCATCGCAGCGCGCAGCGCTTTTAGCGCGGCGAGCAGGTCGGCGTCGGCGTCGCGGGGGGTGATGGGAAGTTTGCGGACGGATTTCGGTTTCGGCGCGAGCACGTCCTCGCGCAGCGGGAAGGGCGCCTCGCCTTTCAAAACCTTGCGGCCGGTGTCGGTGACGACGAGCCGGTCGCGGTCGTCGCGGTCGTGGGTCAGCATCCCCGCCGACATAAGTTGCCGAAGCACCCCGCGCCAGTCCGAGGGCGCGCGGTCCTTGCCGACGCCGAAGGTTTTCAATTGGTCGTGGCCGTGATGCTCGACCGCCTCGGTCGGTTTGCCTGAGAGAATATTGGCGAGATGGCCGAAAAAGAAGCGTCCGCCCGTGCGCAACACCGCCGAGAGCGCCTTTTGCGCCTCGAGCGTGCCGTCAACGAGCCGGATCGCGCCGTTGCACACGTCGCAATGGCCGCAAGAGCCGCAGTCCTCGCCGAAAAACCCCAGCAGAACCTGGCGGCGGCAGCGCGCGCTTTCACACAGGGTCACGAGATCGTCGAGCTTATCCTGCTCCACCCGCTTGCGCTCGGACGGCGCGTCGCCCTCCGCGATCTGGCGCCGGCGCAACTCGATGTCGCCGGCGCCATAGAGGGTCAGCGTGTCGGCGGGCAACCCGTCGCGGCCGGCGCGGCCGATCTCCTGATAGTAGCTTTCGATGGAGGACGGCATGTCGGCGTGGAAGACGAAGCGCACGTCGGGTTTGTCGACCCCCATCCCAAAGGCGATGGTTGCGCAGATGATGACGCCGTCCTCCTGCAGAAAGGCGTCCTGGTTGGCGGCGCGCACGGCTTGGTCGAGGCCCGCGTGATAGGGGAGCGCGCGGAGCCCGCGCTCCGAGAATTCGCGCGCGAGTTCTTCCGTGCGGCGCCGCGATGAGCAATAAACGATGCCGCTTTCGCCTTTATGGCGTTGCAACGCCTCCCAAAGCTGGCGCGTGGCGTCCGCTTTCGGTCGCATCGCCAGAAACAGGTTCGGCCGGTCGAACGAGCGCACGAACACCCGAGGCGCTTTGAAAAACAGCCGCTCGGCGATGTCGGTCCGCGTCGGCCCGTCGGCGGTGGCGGTCACCGCCAGCAGCGGCGGCCGCCCGAGCGCCTGCGCGGCCTCCTTGAGCCGGATATATTCCGGGCGGAAATCGTGACCCCATTGCGAGACGCAATGGGCCTCGTCGATCGCCAGCAAATCGATGCGATATTGGCTGAGCATCTGCAGGGTGTCGTCGCGCAACAGCCGCTCTGGCGCGACATAGAGCAGGCGCAGGCGGCGCGCTTCGAGCGCCTCGTAGATCGCCGCCCGCTCGGCCCCGTCGGCGGCCGAGTTCAGCGCGGCGGCGGAGATCCCGTAGGCGCGCATTTGCGCCACCTGATCGCGCATCAGCGCGATAAGCGGCGAAACGACGATAGTCAGCCCGTCGCGCAGCAGCGCGGGGAGCTGAAACAGCAGCGACTTGCCGCTGCCCGTCGGCATGATCGCCATCACGTCCTCGGCCGCGAGCACGCGGGTCAGAATCTCCTCCTGGCCGGGCCGGAAGTCGGAGAATCCGAACACGCGATGCAGCGCCTCGCGGGCGCGCTCGATATCAGGCGTCACGGCCGAAAGACCGGCGTCCATTGTACGTCCTCGATATGGTCAGCGCCGCAGGCGAGCATCGCAAGTCGGTCGAAACCGAGCGCGGCGCCGCTGGCTTCCTTCATGTAGGTCAGGCAACTCAGGAAATCTTCGTCGATGGGATAGCTTTCCCCGTAGATTTGCGCCTTCAGCGCCATGTCCTCTTGGAAACGACGGCGCTGTTCGACCGGGTCGGTCAACTCGCCGAAGGCGTTGGCGAGCTCGACGCCGCAGGCGTAAAGCTCGAACCGCTCCGCAGTACGCGGATCGCCTGGCGACAGCCGCGCGAGCGCGGCTTCGCTGGCGGGGTAATTGGTGAGCAAGGTGGGGCGGCCGAGGCCGAGATGCGGCTCGACCTTTTCGCTCAACAGCCGGCTGAACAGGTCCGACCAGGAATCGTCCGGCGCGACCCGCATCCCGTTGCGTGCACAAGCCGCGGCAAGGACTTCGCAACTGGCGAGGCCCTGGGGTTTGGCAGCCGCCGCCGTCATGGCCGGGCTTGTCCACGCCGCGCCGTGCTCGTTTCGTGCGGACGTGAGCGCCGTGACTTCCCGCGAGCCTTTTTGCGGCGGAGGGGCGTGGATGCCCGGGACAAGCCCGGGCATGACGGAAGCGTTCGCATCAGGCGCGAATATATCGACGCCCGCGTGGCGCCGGAACGCCTCGCGCACGCTCAGCCGCTCCGGTTCGGCGAACGGGTCGGCTTCGCGGCCACGGAAGCGCAGCCGCGTCGTCCCCGCGGCCTCGGCGGCCAGCCGTAGCGTTTCGCTGCAATCGCGCATCAGCGCGTCGAGGCCCTCGCCGACGCGATACCATTCCAGCATCGTGAACTCCGGCGCGTGCAACGCGGTGCGCTCGCGGTTGCGGAACACGCGAGCCAGCGCGAAAATGCGAAGTCTCCCCCGCCGCCAGCAATTTCTTCATCGCAAATTCCGGCGACGTATGGAGATAGGCGGGAGCGCGCGCGCCGTCCGCGGCGATCAGCTCTGTGGAAAACCCGTGCAAATGCGTTTCATTGCCTGGGGAAAACTGGAGCGCCGCCGGCTCGACCTCGATGAAACCCTGGGACCCGAACCAGCTTCGCAGCGCCGCGGCGATCCGGGCCCGGGCGAGGAGCCGCGGGCGCCGGTCGGCGTGTCGATCGGGGGCCCAGAACGGGGAGGGTATCGACAATTTCACTCCGATCTGATTTGACGCCCCCCCGATCCGCGCCCGTCTGCGTCGGGCGAGAAGCCAAGGAACTGCACCCCGTGAAAGTGATCGCCAGCTCGATTCGCAAGGGCAATATCATCGAGCGCGACGACGGACATCTCTGCGTCGTCCTGTCCGCCGAAAGCTTTTTTCCCGGCAAGGGCACGCCGACGACGCAGATCGACATGCGTCGCCTCACTGACGGCGTCAAGGTGACCGATCGCTTCAAGACCACCGAGCAGGTCGAGCGCGCCTTCGTCGAGGACAAGGACTACGATTTCCTCTACAAGGACGGCGACGGCTTCCATTTCATGAACAACGAGAATTACGAGCAGATCCCCGTGCCGGAAGACGTCATCGGCGACCAGGCGCAATGGTTGCAAGAAGGCATGAAGGTCATCCTGTCGATCTTCAACGAGAGGGCGGTGGGGATCCAATTGCCGCCGCGCGTGACGCTGGAGATTGTCGAGACGGAGCCGGTCACCAAGGGCCAGACCGCTTCGTCGTCCTATAAGCCGGCGAAAATGTCGAACGGGGCGCGGGTGATGGTGCCGCCGCATATCTCCGCCGGCACGAGGATCGTCATCCAGACGGAAGACGGCTCCTATGTCGAGCGCGCCAAAGACTGACGCTCACTGAAGAAAGGTATCGCCATGCAGCTCGGAATGATCGGTCTCGGGCGCATGGGCGCCAATATCGTGCGCCGGCTGACCAAGGCGGGTCATTCCTGCGTGGTTTACGATCGCGACCCCAAGCCCGGCGAAGCGCTGGCGAAAGAAGGAGCGACGCCGGCGTCTTCGCTTGAAGACCTCGTCCGCAAGCTTAGCTCCCCGCGCACGGTGTGGGTGATGCTGCCATCCGGGCAGGTCACAGAAGCGACGATCGAGACGCTGAGCGGCCTGCTCGCCAAGGGCGACGCGATCATCGACGGCGGCAACACCTATTGGCGCGACGACATCAGGCGCGGCAAGACGCTCGCCGAAAAGGGCGTGCACTATCTCGACGTCGGCACCAGCGGCGGCGTCTGGGGGCTGGAGCGTGGCTATTGCATGATGATCGGCGGCGACGCCGCCGAGGTCAAAAGGCTGGACCCGATTTTTGCGGCGCTCGCGCCCAGCAAGGGATCGATATCTGAGACCCCCGGCCGCGGCGGGCGGGATCCGAGGGTCGAGCAGGGCTATATGCACGCCGGCCCCTGCGGGGCCGGACACTTCGTCAAGATGGTGCACAACGGCATCGAGTATGGGCTGATGCAAGCCTATGCCGAGGGCTTCGACATCCTGCGCAACGCCGATGTCGAGAGCGTGGCGCCGGAGCACCGCTTCACCTTCGATCTCGGCGATGTCGCCGAAGTCTGGCGGCGCGGCAGCGTCATCACTTCGTGGCTGCTCGATCTGACCTCGAGCGCGCTGGCGCAGGAGGAGAAACTCGACTCCTATTCCGGCTATATCGAGGATTCCGGCGAAGGCCGCTGGACCTTGCAGGCGGCCATCGAGGAGGCGGTGCCGGCGGAGGTGTTGTCGGCGGCGCTCTACACCCGCTTCCGCTCGCGCCAGCAGCATACCTACGCCGAAAAGATCATCTCGGCGATGCGCAAAGGTTTTGGCGGCCACGTCGAGCCGAAAAAGGGCTGACGGGCGCCATAGACAACGCCGGGGCGTTGCGCGAAAATTGCCCGATGATCCCCAACGCCCCCCGCGCCTTCAATTTTGATCTCGGCGAGAGCGCCGACATGATCCGCGAGTCGGCGCGCGCCTTTTGCGACAAGGAGATCGCGCCGCGCGCGGCGACCATCGACCGCGACAACGCCTTTCCGCGCGAGCTTTGGCCCAAACTCGGGGCGCTCGGCCTGCACGGGATCACCGCGCCGGAGGAATATGGCGGGCTCGGGCTCGGCTATCTCGAACATTGCGTCGCTGTTGAAGAGGTTTCGCGCGCTTCGGCGGCGATCGGGTTGTCCTATGGCGCGCACTCCAATCTCTGCGTCAACCAGATCGTCCGCAACGGGACGGCGGAGCAGAAGGCGCGCTATCTGCCCAAACTGATTTCCGGCGAGCATGTCGGCGCGCTGGCGATGTCGGAGCCCGGCGCCGGCTCCGATGTCGTGTCGATGAAGACGCGCGCCGAGCGCCGGGGCGATCGCTTCGTGCTCAACGGCTCAAAGATGTGGATCACCAATGGGCCGGTCGCCGAAGTGCTGATGGTCTACGCAAAGACCGACCCCGCCGCTGGAGCGCGCGGCATCAGCGCGTTCCTGATCGAGAACGGTTTTCTAGGTTTCCGGCCGGGGATAAAGCTCGACAAGATGGGGATGCGCGGCTCGGACACGTCGGAACTGGTGTTCGAGGATTGCGAGGTTCCCCAGGAGAATTTGGTTGGAGGCCTGGGGCGCGGCGTCAACGTGCTGATGAGCGGGCTGGACTACGAACGCGCGGTGCTGGCGGCGGGGCCGCTCGGCATCATGCAGGCGGCGATGGATGTGGTATTGCCCTACGTGCACGAGCGTCGGCAGTTCGACCAGCCGATCGGGCAGTTTCAGTTGGTGCAAGCCAAGCTGGCGGACATGTATGTCTCGCTGAATGCGTCGCGCGCCTATGTCTACGCCGTGGCGAAAGCCTGCGACCGCGGCGAGACGACGCGCGAGGACGCTGCGGGCGCGATCCTCTATTCCGCCGAGCGGGCGACGCAGGTGGCGCTCGATGCGATCCAGGTGCTCGGCGGCAACGGCTACACCAACGATTACCCGGTCGCGCGGCTGTTGCGCGACGCCAAGCTTTACGAGATCGGCGCGGGGACGAGCGAGATCCGACGGATGCTGATCGGGCGGGAGCTGTTTAATAAGAGCGCTTAGGGATGTGCGACACAATCGACGCCGCGAGCCTCTTGAAAGTTTATTGCCGCTCGCGCCAGTGGGAAGCGCGTGTGAGGGCCGCGAAAGCCGGTGGCCCTTAAAGAACTCGGTTCCCCCAAATCATCGAAATTCACTTCTCATCGCGAACATCAAATCCGCCTTGTTCGGCCAAAGCGACGGCGTCGCGCGCACCGTGCAAGACGCGAACGATCACAAGCTCAATTTCGTCGTGCATGTAATAGATGGCGTAATTGCCGCAAAAAGCCACGCGCAACCCCCGCGCGAACGCTTCGCGCGGGGGCGCGGCCAACGGAAAATGCAGGAGCGGTTTGCAAGCGTCTTTGATATGGTCGACGAGGCGTGTCGCCGTCGCTTCGGAAACTTCGACGGCGACATAAAACCAAATCTCCGCGAGGTCTTCTTCAGCGGTGTCGGTCAGGCGGAGGGTGAGCGGTTGGCTAATAGCTTCCTCCCCCTCGCAATGATCTTCTCCGCGTCGAAGCTTTTGACGCGACCGGCGGTGACATCGGCCAAGCCTTTGTCAATATCGGCCTTAAGCGCCGCCAGCTCCTCGATCTGAAGCGCCCGTTTCACTTTCCAATCCCTGAGCGCCGCGCGGACCACCTCGCTGGTCGAGGCGTAGTCACCGGCGTCGACGGCCTGCCTGACGACGGCGGCAAGCTCGGAGGGCATCGTGATGGTCAGGCGTTCGATCTCGGGCATAGGCGAAATCTTCTCACATGAGTCTGCTTACTTTATCATACTTCGTAAGCGCGCGTATTCAATCGATCGTCTGAAGGGGCGCTTACGGCTTTTTTGCGTCCCAGCGCCCAAAAGACCAACTGCTTCAGCCACTCTCTCGCGCCCGCCTTTGCCCGCGCCAACCCAACCCAGATCGTCAGCGGCCGCCCGCTTTCCGCCCGCAACCCCACCGCCCATTCCTCAAACTCCAGCACGTCGCTCCAAACGCGGCCGATCATTGGATGATCCTCCGCCGCGCAGGAATCGACGAGCGTCAGACCCGGCGTCGAAGCCAACCGGCGGGAATGGGCGAGCGTCAATTGCACGCCGGGCGAGGCTTCCGCGTAGGCCTCGTCATAGGCCGTTTTCCAGTAAAACGCGCGCGGCCCCGCGATCAAGACCAGCCCGGCGGCGACAGGGACGCCGTCGAGGCGGAGCGCAAGCGCATCGAGCCGCCCGGCGCGGGCGAAGGCTTCCAGCGCGGCGCGGGCGAACGCGAGCCGGGCGGGTTCGTCGGCGAGCGCGGTTCCACGTGCGCCCTTCCAGCCTCCGCGCTCGACGGCGAAAAACGCCTCCGTCGCGTCCTCGCCGGACGTTTCTTCTAGCCGGCCGAGCGCAGCGAGCTTGCGCGCCTGACGCGCCCATTTGCTCCGGCGCTTCGGATTGAGGCTTGCTTCGAAGGCGCCGGGGCCGGCCAGCCGCAACGCCGCCCGTCGAGGCCGCCCGACCAGACGCAGCGGCCCTCCGGAGGCGCCCAGCGCGGCTGCAAGTGGGCCGCCTCGCTCCACGAGCGGCCAGACAAGAGCGACCAGCCGCGTGCGCTCTCGCAGCAGCGCCATAAGCGCCGCCAACGCCGCGGGCGCCTCGTCGCGGTCGAGGGCGGCGGCGGGCAGCGCGGCATAGGGGCTCATCCAGACGCGGGCGAGGCCGGCGAGAGGCAGGGTCAGCGCGGCGAAGCCGATCAACCTCCCGCCCTCGTCGCGCACATGTGCGAATTTCAATCGGCGCGGCCGCTGGTAGGTCAACAGCGGCAGCAGGAAGCCCGGCTCGGCGAACGGATTTGGCTCGGCGCGCGTGCAGAGGTCCGCCCATTCGTGCGCCACTTCGGCCAGCGCGGCGTAGCTGATAAACTCGGCGCCGCTCACAAGGGCTTCGCGCCCGAGACGATCGCCGCGAACAACCCGGCGTCGAGTCGCCGATAGGCGTTGGCCGCGCGGTCGTCGAAATAGAGCGGCTCGTCGACGCGCACCGGGTCGAAATCCTTCGGCAACCAGCGCGCTCTTCTTCGGCTTGAACGTGCCAGTGGCCTCCAATTCGGTGCGGAAGCGCAGGAACAGCGGCCGCGCGTAAACCGGCAGCGCGGACCCGAGATGCGCGCGCAGCGCGTCGAGGTCGAACTCGGCGATCGACGGCACGACCAGCGCCGCCATGCCGGCGCGGCCCTCGTGTCCGGGCGCGGCGACGCCGTAGACGATCGCCTCCTTTACGCCGGGAAAGCTCACAATCGCCTGCTGCGACTTCGGAGGTCGAGACGTTCTCGCCCTTCCAGCGGAACGTGTCGCCGATGCGATCGACGAAATAGAAATAGCCGCGCGCGTCGCGCCGCATCAGGTCGCCGGTGCGAAACCAGGCGTCGCCCGGCTTGAACACGTCGCGCGATCACCTTGGCGCGTGGTCGCGGCGGGATCGGCGTAGCCGTCGAAGCGCGCGGCGGGATAGCGGGGGTCGTCGCGGATTTCGGCGAGCAGTTCGCCAACCTCGCCGGGCCGCGCTCGGACGGCAAAGGCCGGCAGCGTCGCGGGGGTGGCTGTCGGCGTCGACGTCGAAGGCGACGAGCGCCATGGGGAAGCGCGCAGCGGCCCAGGCGGGGATACGGCCGACGGCGCCGGGCTTGAAATCGAAATTGACCATCACCGCATTGCCTTCGGTCGAGCCGTAGAACTCCAGCACCGAGCGAATGCCGAAACGCTTTTGGAACGCGGCGTAAATGTCGGGCCGCAAGCCGTTGCCGACGCAGGCGCGGACTTTGTGCTTGCGCTCCTCCGGACCGAACGGCGCGTTCATCAGGTAGCGGCACAATTCGCCGATGTAGACGAACAGCGTGCATTTCTCGCGCGACGCAGTCGCCCCAGAATTCGCTGGCCGAGAATTTTTCGCGGATATAGGCGGAGCCGCCGACGGCGAGCGCCAGGCCCGGGCGCGATGACGCCGCCGTTGGTGTGATACATCGGCAGGCACATGTAGACGCTGTCGCTGGGCCTCGCACCGATCGCGGCGGCGAAGCCGAGCATCACCCGAAGCGCCCGCGAATGCGTGATCCGCGCCGCCTTCGGCATCCCCGTGGTGCCGGAGGTGTAGATGTAGAGCGCGGTGTCGGCGAGCGTTAGCGCCGGCTTTTCTTCCTGCGCAAGCGCCTTGTCGGCAAAGGCTGCGATTTCCAGATCGAGACGCGGCTGGCCAGTTGGGCTACAG
>CAWIEP010000016.1:0-87796 GCA_963835115.1 uncultured Pseudomonadota bacterium | reverse complement strand
ACAAGCAAGCCGCGATCGGCCTCGGGCAGTGGTACACGCGCAAGGCATCGCTCCAGGGCCCTTCGGGGCGCGGCGCGAAGCGGACCATGATCTCGCCGCCCAGGCCCAGCGACGTGTACGTGGCGACGAATCCGGGCCAACCCGGCAGGCGGTTGACCGTCATCTCCGGAGCCGCATCGCCGAACAATTCCAGCAGGTTTGACGGTGTCGGCGACCACGAGCGGCTCTTTTTCACCCTGGCAAAGGTATTCGAGCTTCGGATCTCTGGAGCCCTGGCAAATCGGCCAGCGACGTTCGGGCCAGCGCCAGCGGCCGGTGAAGACCCTGCAACGCTTTGGCAGGGAACAGACCGTAAAGATAAAGGTAGCCGCCTCGGCCAGGCACGCCGCGCTGAGTTGCGGCTCGTTCGGGCCGGTTGGCAGCGGCCAGGCCTGGTATTTCCAGGCCGTCGGCTCATCGTGCGGATTCGCGATTTCGAGCAAGTGATTGCCGCACCAATCGAACTCGAAGCCGGGCGCACCGCCTTGCTTCTTCCGCACCAGCTTGGCAAGCAGGTAGAGCCGATCGTTCGGAGAGCACGCCGTCGCCCGGCCAGTACCATTGGCCGGCTTGAGTTGGCTCGACGATTGCCGCCGGCGCTTCGAGCGTTCCCTTCCAGAAGAATTGCCAGGGGGCCTGGCGATCGGCGAGCGATTGCCAGGCGAACGAGTTGTTGATCATGCGCGTCGCCATGCGCCGGCCATTCTCCACGCGGCCGATGAACGTGTCGGCAAAGATCCACAGCGTCTTCTCGCGCCCCAGGACGATGCTGTAGGCGACGTCGGCGCCGGTCCAGCCTTCGGTCCGGTGAAAGCTGGCATTCAATGCTGGCGCCGGTTCGCTATCGACCACTTCGAACGGCGGAGGGGCCGCCGCCGGATTGCTGGTTGGCAGCTAGCGCCAGCAACAGCCCGCTAGCCATTGCCGCGCGAAGCCGCCACGAACTGCGAAACGTCGAAACGTACGACCCAGGGAGCATGATGTAACCTGCCAAGCCATTAGGTTGCACTGGCAGCGTAGCCTTAATTCTTAGCTTACCGGCAAAGACGACGCAGCCCGCAAGACTGTTAAAGTTGCCGCAGTTTAACAGCCGATTTAGCAGAACCGCGTGGTTCCCAGTTGATGCGCCGGTCCTTGGACGGTTCTGCCGTGATCGTTGTTCCCAAGCATGCTGCGTTCTGGCTGCTGGCCTTGCTGGCGGCGATGCTGTTGCCGCCGTTGGGCTGCAGCCGCACGCGCTACCGGCTGAATGCCGACCGCGAAGTGAACTTCCTGGTGACCCAGAAGTCGGACGATCCGCGCTGGTCGATCCGGAATTTCAGCCTGGGGATGGATCCGCGCAGCCGCTACTTCGATCCTTACGATCCCGACCGCGAGCCGATGCCGCCGGACGATCCGGCCGCGCACATGTTCATGCACTACGTCGACGGCATGCACGGCTACCGGCGGTGGCATGCCTTCGGCAACTCTCCGAACCTGCAGAACCCAGGCTGGCAGGCGCAGCTGCCTAGCTATGTGCCGACGACGGCCGACGGCAGCATCATGCTCAATCTCGAGGACTCGATCCGTCTGGGCTATATCCATTCGCCCGACTACCGCTTGCAGCTCGAAACGCTATATCTCTCGGCCATCGACGTCAGCACCGAGCGCTGGCGGTTCGTGACCCAGTTCTACGGCGGCATCGGGCCGAACTTACACGGCAGAAGGGGCAGGGCTCAGCGGCACCGGAAGCAGCGTTAGCCAGCTCAGCGTCAACAACACGCATACGACGGGCCAGCCATCCGGCTTCGTCAACAACGGCGGCATCAACACCAATCCTTGCGCCCAATCTCCGCGCTGGCAGTTCCAGAAGCAACTTGGCCACCGGCGGCCAGGTGCTGGTCGGTTTTGCCAACTCGTTCGTCTGGCAGTTTGCCGGCCCGGACACGAACTCCAGCATGTCGATCCTGAACTTCAACCTCGTCCAGCCGCTGTTGCGGGCCGGCAGCCGGGCCGTTGTCCTGGAACAGTTGACGATCGCCGAACGCACGCTGCTGTACAACCTCCGCGCCATGATGCGCTATCGGCAAGGCGTCTTCACGAACATCGCCGTCGGCGACTTCAGCGGCGTCACCGGCCCGCAGCGCGTCGGTGGTTTCACCGGCGGCACGGGCCTGACGGGTTTCAGCGGCCAGGGCTCGGGCGGTTTGGGCGGCGTCGGCCAGGCGACGGCCTTCGGCCGCGCCGGCTTCACCGCTGCCGACGAACGCCACCGGCGCGGTGGCCACCGGGCACCGGCTTCGCCGGCGGCGGCGCGGCGGCATTGGGCGGCTTCCTGGGCCTGCTGCAACAGTTGCAACAAATCCGCAACACCCAGGACAGCCTCAACCTGCAGCTCCGCACCTTGGCCCTGCTCGAAGCCAATTTCGAAGCCGGCCTGATCGATATCCAGCAGGTCGATACGTTTCGGCAGAACATCCAAACCGAGCGGGCGAACCTGCTGCAATCGGCCATCGCGTTGCAGAACTCCAAAGACACCTTTCATTCGTCAGCTCATCGGCTTTCCGCCCAGCGTGCCCTGGGAAATCGACGATACGATGATCCAGCAATTCCGCTTCATCGATGCCGAAATCCGCGACTTGGAAAACGAATTCGCCGACTTCATCGCCAAGGTCGGCAAGACCGAAGCCGACCCGCCGCTGGAGCAATTGCTGGGCTTTCTTCGACGAGTTCGCACAGTTACGGCCCAAACTCGTGGCGCAATTTGCCGAGGTTCACGACGACCTGCAGAAGATGCAGGCCGCGGCTCCGACGCGCATGAAGCTGATTCCCGAATCCGGAGACGGCCGCAACTTGAAGCCGATCAGCAGCGAGCTGTCCGAAACGCTGCGACAATTGGAAGATCGCTACAATGCCGGCGCGGGCGACCTGCAAGCGCTGCGCGATCGCCTCAGGCCGGACAACCGGGCCAAGATCGCCGACGAGCTGGTGGCCCAGGCCGCTGCGTTCTCCAAGTTGACGCAAGAATTGTCGCTGGTGCAAGCCCGAGCCCGCCTCGAAACCGTCACCATCGAGCCGATCGAAATGGCGCCGGAAGAAGCCCTGGAAATCGCCCGCGCCGCCCGGCAGGATTGGATGAACAACGTGGCCACGGTGTCGATACCTGGCGCTTGATCACGTACAACGCCAATGCCTTGCAGTCGAACCTGACCGTCACGTTCAGCGGTCAGCCTCGGAACCATCGGCAACAACCCGGTCAATTTCAGCGGACCAACGGCAAGATGAACGCCGGCTTGCGGTTCGATCCTCCCTTCACGCGCTTGCTCGAACGCAATAACTACCGGCAAGCGCTGATCAACTACCAGCAGGACCGCCGCACGCTGATCCAGTTCGAGGACAGCGTCAACCAGACGCTGCGGCAAGACCTGCGCTTCTTGCGGCAGTTCAAAGAGAACCTGGAAATTCAGCGACGGGCCGTGGCGATTGCCGTGCGCCGCGTCGACAAGACGCTGGAAGACCTCAACGAGCCGCCGCCGCCGATCCTGCCCGGCGAACCGGCGGTGCAGCTCGGTCCGACCGCCGCCTTCAACCTGCTGACGGCCATCTCCGACCTGCGCAACGCCCAGAACAACTTCCTGGGCGTGTGGCTGAACTTCTATTCCGAACGCGTGCAGTTCCATCGCGACTTGGGAGTCATGCAAGTCGACGAGGAGGGCATGTGGATCGATTTGCCGATCCGGGAAGTGGTGGACCGGTTGAAAGCGGCGGGCATGCTGGTGGTGCCCGGCCCGATTCCGCCCGCCTGTGCCGCAACACTGGCTGCGAGATGCCGGCATTGAGGCGGGCGGTCCCGGAAGGCTTTGAGCCGTTGCCCGGCAGGCCCGATGGCCAGCCCATCGAAATCCCGGCGCCGCCGCCCGACGCCCAGCCGCGCCCGGCGAACCGGACAGGCTGCCGCAGCCCACGTCGCAAGCGGGGAACCAAGAGCACGCAATCCACCGTAAAACTGCTATCGCATGAAGCTCCGGCCGCAGAGCCAGCAACCGGCCGGCGATGAGCTGCCGAAGAACGACAAGCTACCGGCCGAATGCCAGCCGCCGAAGAAGCGTTGGTGGGATTGGTGGGAGTGGTGGAACGAATGACCGGTGCGTCGGTCCTATCCAATTTGGGGGGCAACTGACACCTCGACGACGAAACCGCCTTCGGGCCGAGACTCGACTTGAATTCGTGCTACATTACCGCGGACAATTAGCTAAGGACCGAACCTTCCTGTTTGTCGACCGCACACGCATGCCTTGGACGCGCCGCCCGTTTGCCTCTGGCGATCGCCTGAGGAGCTGGGGACGTGTCCGCGGCGGAAGCCCTGCCTGCCAGCCCGGTGCGCCGTCGACATGGAGACTTGAGCATGGCCACCGCAACCCCCGAGCCGGTATCTGCCCCTCCGGCACGGCTCGCCTCGATTCAACAACTCAGCGCTCCGACCGCCGGCAAACCGCCGTCGCGCCCGCGGCGTCGTTGGTGGATCCTGCGACCGCAATCGTCGTTGCTTTGCTCGGTGTCTGGACCGTCTCGGGCTATCGTGCTGGCTTATGGTCCGCGGCGACACGTCGCAGCAGTACTTGACCAAGCGCGTGACGAAAGCCCCGCTGTTGATTACCGTCATGACTGGCTCATCGGCCTGATGGAGGGCGTCGAGGACATCCCCGGCACGGCCCTGGCCGAGGGCATCACGTGGGAGTGGGAGACCTTCCCCGAGTACCTCGACGCCCTCGCCGGCGGCGCTGGACGGTCGACGTCGGCACCCAGGTCGCCCACGGCGCGGTGCGGGCCTACGTGATGGGCGAGCGCGGGTGCCCGCAACGAGCCGGCCACCCCCGAGGACATCGCCGCGATGAAGGCGCATCGTGAAGGAGGCCGTCGCCGCCGGCGCCCTCGGGCTTCTCCACGTCGCGGACCATCGCCCACATCGCCATCGACGGCGAGCCGGTGCCCGGCACCTTCGCCGCCGAGGACGAGCTCTTCGGCATCGGCGCCGCCCTGGGCGAGCTGGGCACCGGCGTCTTCGAGCTGGCCCCCGCGGGCGTCGGCCGGCGAGGACATCGTCGACCCGGCCAAGGAGGTCGACTGGATGCGCCGGCTGTCGGCGGCCATCGGCCGACCCGTGACCTTCGCCATGCTGCAGGTCGACGCCGCCCCCGACCTGTGGCGCGAGCTGATGGCCGAGTCCCTGCGGGCCGCCGACGACGGGGCCGACCTGTGGCCCCAGGTGGCCGGCCGGGCCGACCGGTCTGCTGTCCGGCCACCACACCACCTACTGCCTCTTCGACCAGATCCCGGCCTACCAGGCCCTCAAGGCCAAGGGCCTGTCCCACGACGAGTTGGTCGCCGCGCTGCGCGACCCGGAGGTGCGCCGGGCCGATCGTCGCCTGGGAGCCGGCGACGCCGGGCCGGCCGACGCATGGAGAACGCCTACCGCAACACCTTCATGCTGGGCACCCGCCCGACTACGAGCCGGGACCCGAGCGCTCGCTGGCCGCGCATGGCCGCGGCCACCGGGCGCCGCCCGCTCGAGCGTGGCCTACGACGCCATGCTGGAGGACGACGGCCAGGGCCTGCTCTACGTCCCCATCCTCAACTACTCCGCGGCGACCTCGACCCGGCCCGCCAGATGCTGCTCCACCCCCGCGGCCGCGCTGGGCCTGGCCGACGGCGGGGCCCACTGCGGCGTGATCTGCGACGCCTCCATGCCGACCTTCATGCTCACCCACTGGACCCGGGACCGCACCGCGGGCGACCGCCTCCCCCTCGAGTGGGTGGTGAAGAAGCAGACCCACGACACCGCCCGGCTCTACGGCCTGGGCGACCGGGGCACCTTCGAGCCGGGCATGCTGGCCGACCTCAACCTGATCGACTACGACCGCCTGCAGCTGGGCAGCCCCCGCGTGGTCGACGACCTCCCGGCCGGGGGCAGCGGCTGGTCCAGCGACGCCGCCGGGCTACGTCGCCACCATCAAGTGCGGGCGTCACCACCTTCGCCGGGGGCCAGGACACCGGGGCCCGGCCCGGGCGCCTGGTGCGGGGCGCCCGCTAGGTAGGCCACTCGGTACCCGGCACCGGAGGGCGCCAGACGGTTTAGGCTCCGGCCCGTGAAATTCGGATTGCCCCTCCCCAACGCCGGCCTCGTCCCCCTGAAGGGCCCGGCCTGGTCCGCGTGTCGCCGCGGGCCTCTATCCGGTCCATCAGTATTACCACAGGAAGTTGCGCACGATTACAAATTGTAACATTCACTATTAATCGGTATATGCGTCTTTCATAATTTTATAGATTTGGATTAACGTTTTGTTAAATATAGTTATACGGCAATGCAGACGATTTGATTTAAAAACGCTACTTACGAGATGCTACGTTAGGGATGCTGCATGTTGGACAAGACCTCCCTTACTTCACGATTGCTGGAAATGGCCTACGCCGCGGCGCCGAGGTTAGCCGACGTGCAAGGCGATCCCACGACCGCAGATTTGCGGCCAGCGGGCTTGAGCTCGATCGCCGCCGTGCGGCTGATGCTTGAGATTGAGGCCGCTTTCGATTTGACGATCCCGGACGCCGATCTCACGCCGGAAAATTTCGCCAATATCGTCAGCATCGAGCGACTTGTTCGACGGCTGAAGGCGACGGCTTGACGGCGCCAGTTCTCGACCGCGCCGCGCGTCGATTTCTGGATGCCGTCAAAGGCGCTGCGGGACCCGCGACCGCCTCTCCGACGGTCGCCCAATTGCGCGCCGCGGCGGCGGAGCTCGCCAAACTCGCGTCTCCGCGCCAGACGTTGAGCGCCGCGAGGACGCGCTCGATCTCTGCGGCCGGCGTGTGCGCCTGCGTATTTATTCGCCGCCGGGCCGTGCCGACGAACGGCTGCCGGGTCTCGTCTATTTCCACGGCGGCGGTCTCGTCGCCGGCGATCTCGACACCCACGACGCTTTGACTGCGACGCTCGCCGCCGGCGCCGTCTGTCGGGTCATCGCCGTCGATTACGCCCGCGCCCCCGAGAAAAAATTTCCAGCGGCTCGCAACGAGGCGATTGCCGCGACGCTGGAGGTCGCCGGCCGCCCGGCGCGGTTCCGGCTCGATCCCGCGCGCGTCGGCGTGGCCGGCGATTCCGCTGGCGGCCAACTCGCCGCGCTCGCCGCGCGCGCCGCCGCGCAGGCCGGCGCGCCGCTTGCACTGCAACTGCTGCTCTGCCCCGTGATGGACAGCCTCGCGCGGGCGCCCTCGCGCTTTGCGCTCGGCGAAGGCTATCTCATCGACGAGTCCACCATGCGCGCCTACTGGGACGCCTATCGCATTGACGGGCTCGATCCCAACGACCCTAGCGTGGCGCCGCTCGCCGTTGCGGATTTTACCGGACTTGCGCCGGCGCGCGTTCACGTCGCCGACGGCGATCCCCTGTGTGACGAAGGCGTCGAATATGCTGAAGCGCTCATCCGCGCCGGCGTGCCCTGCCGCCTGACGCGACACTCGGGCCTCATCCACCATTTCTACGGTCTCGGCGCCGTCATACCTGCGGCCCGCGCCGGTTTGGCGACGATTGTCGAAGACTTGCGCACGGCGCTGGCGACTGAGACGTCATAAGCGCAGAGCGCCAGCCGCAATTTCGTCAAACACCGCCGAAGTCAAAGCCCGATACCCGCCCTCGCCGAGCACAAACAAACGATCCTCGCTTTGGCTCGGATCGAATCCTTGCGCGGCGTAGAGCGCGTGCTTCGGCTTGAACGTCTCGGTCCGGGCGATGTCATGCGTAAGCCTCAGAAAAACCGGCCGCGCCCAGCGCGGCAGCGCCTCCAGGCCTCGTTCGAGTTCGGTCCAGTCGAACGCGCCCGCGAGCGCCGCCATTCCGGCGCGGCCCTCGGCGTTGGGAACTTTGACGCCATAGACCAGCGCGTCCGTCACCCCCGGGCAGCCGCGCAACGCGGCGGCGACTTCGGCAGTTGCGACGTTCTCGCCCTTCCAACGAAAGGTGTCGCCGACGCGATCGACAAAATAATAGATAGCCGTCGGCGTCTCGCCGCATCAGATCGCCGGTGCGCATCCAGGCGTCCCCGGGCTCGAACAGGTCGCGCAGCACCTTCTTCTCGGTCTCGGTCGCCTCGCTGTATCCTTCGAACCGCGAGGCGGCGTCGCCGGAAATTCGGCCTAACGCCTCGCCCGTTTCTCCAACCCCGCAAGCTTGACCAAACCCGTTGGGTTGGCGCGCCGGCGCCTGCGTCGTCTCGTCGAAGCGCGCCAACGCGATTGGCGACTTGACGGCCACGAACGGCGGCAGCCGTCCCAGCGCCCCCTGTCGGCTGTCGACGTTATAGAGCCAGACATTGCCTTCCGTGGACGCGTAAAATTCCAACACGCGTACTTGCGGAAAACGTTCCGCGAACGCAGCCCAGACCGGAGCGGCAAGCCCGTTGCCAAGCGCCAAACGCAATCGGGAGCGTCTCTCACGGATGTTTGTCGGCGCCGCCGTCAGATAGCGGCAAAGTTCGCCAATGTACTGGAAGGCCGTGCAGTCCCAGCGCGCCACGTCGTCCCAGAAGCGGCCGGCCGAGAATTTGGGCGCAATCGCGACCGAACCGCCGCCAACCAGCGGCGCGCCGAGGGCGACCACGCCGCCGACGCTGTGGTGCATCGGCAAGCAATTGTAGAGGCGGTCCTCTTCGTTAAGTCCGGCGAGCCCCGAGAACCAATGCGTCCAGGTGATGACCTTGCGATGACTGACCTCCGCCGCTTTGGGCAAACCGGTGGTGCCGGAGGTGAAAATGCGCAAGGCGCGATCGTCGAGGCTGACGATCGGCGCATCGCCATGCGTGAGGGCGCGCCGGAATAGAGATCGATCGTCAGATCGAGCTGCCATTCGCCGGGGCCGAACGTCCAGATCTTTCCGCCAAATCCCGCGGCGCTCAGCGCCGCGGCTCCATCCGGCGACGCGACCGCCAAGCGCGCTCCGGCGACATTGAGCGCATGGGCCAAGGCGGGGCCTTTGAGGTCCGGCCCGATGAGCGCAACGACGACGCCGATGCGGATGAGGCCCAACCAAATGGCCGCGTACTCCGGCCGGTTGCGCATCATCAACGCCACCGTCGCGCCCTTGGCCGTCTCCTGCGCCAGGCCCCAGCGTGCATATTGGTTGATGCGAGCCGAGAGGCCGGTAAAACTATAGGATTCCTCGTCGCCGATCAGCGCGGGCCGGTCGCCGTAGCGCTCCGCCAATTCCGCCGCCGCGCACGGCAAAGTGCGGCCGGGGTCGCGCGTGGCGCGGGCTGTCGTTTCGAGCGCGCGCGTCCAGGCGCGGCGCAAGGGCTCTCGCTCAGCCTGGTGCAGCGGCGCGGTCATCGCAGGGTCTCGAAGCGGCTGCGCCAGTGCACGAGGGCCGGCGCCGGTTCTCCCTTCGCAATACCTACGCAGGCGCCGATAACGATGGCGTGCGTGGCGTGCTCAACGACGCGCTCGAGACGACAGTCGATCACGGCGAGCGCGTCGCGCAAATGCGGGGCGCCCGTCTGCAACGCGCCCCAGTCGCCTTCGGCGAAGCGCTCCGCGCCGTGCACATTCCCCGCCGCAAAGCGTTGCGCCAGCGCTTGATGACGACTCGCCAAAATATTGACCGCGAATACGCCGCTCGCGCGCAGGCAGCGCAGCGTCGCCGAACCGCTGTTCAAACATACGAGCAACGAGGCCGGGTCCAATGAAAGCGAAGCGATCGAGGAGACGGCGCAACCCGAGCGCTTGCGCTCGAAGGCGCTGGTTACGAGGGCGACGCCGCTTGCGAGCTCACGCATGACATCGCGGAATTCTTCCGCGGCGACCGCATCGAACCCCGAGTCAAAATCCGCGATCGCCGCCATTTTCGCCACCGCCATGTTCAACCTCCCCAACGTGCGCGTAAGAACGTCGGTCCTTTGGCCGCGGCTTTTCTGGCCGCGATCTCGCTCAACCAATTGCCGACCACTTTCGCGCCGCGCGTCCGCCAGTTTGCCGGGGGGCCGGTCATCGCGTAATGCGGAAGGTGTGGCGCCTCGGTTCCGGCGATCATGCCCGCGACGTGCGCGCGCAAGCGGCTTTCCGTCTCCGCCGAGTAATAGTTGGCGGGCGGAGGCGGCGTCAGCGCGCCCGCGAGCGCCCGCGACACGTCGCGGCGAAACTCGCGCGCCAGCGTGTCGCTGTCGTATTCGGGATGGCCCTGGAAGAACAATGTCAGATGGTTATCGTCCTTCGTGAACATGTCGACGCCGGCTTCGCCCGCCCTTGTCAGGACGACGTAGCCCTTGGCGGCCAGCTCGCCCTCGTCGAGGCCGTTCCATCGCGAATGCGGCATGAGCCCCGCGCTCAATCCGACCGTCAGCGGATGCGCGGCGACAATTTCAGTGGGGTACAGGCCCGAGAATTTGCGCGGCGAGGGATGTCGCCGCACCCCGTCCAAATACAGCGTCAGCGCGTGCGCGGCGAGACACGAGGCCAGCGTCGCATAGGCGCCGGCGCGCGCCGCGACGAAGACGTTTGTGAGTTCGTACCAATAGGGCTCGTCGAAGAGCTCGGCGGCGCGCGGCTCGGCGCCGGTCACGATAACCGCGTCGGGCGCCGCCGCTGCGAGTTGCGACGCCTTGCGGTAGAGCCCCGCCATATCGCGCTTCGTTTCGTCGGATCGTTCGACGGAAGCCAGCGTCATAAGGCCGAGGGACACGTCGAAACCGTGCGCGGCCGCCTCCAACAGCCGGATGAACTGCTTCTGCGTCGAAAGCACCGCCGCGTCCGGCATGTTGTTGACAAGCTCGATGCGCAGCCGCCGGCCGCGATCCTGAACCACGCCCCTGCGCAAGCGGCGCTCGCGCGGATTCGCGGCGGGCGGTTGCGGCGAGGGTCTTGTCAGGAAGACGGGCATGGCCTCACTCCGCCGCGAGTTTTGGCGAACGCGCGGCCGCGACGCCGAGCGCTTGGTCGAGATCGCCCAGGATGTCCTCGATATGCTCGAGACCGACCGAGAGCCTGATGGTTTCGGGCAAGACGCCCGCGTTGCGCTGCTCCTGCGGCGTCATCTGCCGGTGGGTGGTCGAGGCCGGATGACAACAGAGCGTGCGGGTGTCGCCGATATTGACGACGCGCTTGACGAGCTTCAGCGCGTCGTAGAACCGCTTGGCCGCCTCTAGGCCGCCGCGCGGGCCGAAAGTCAGCAACGAGGGCGGTTGACCGCGCAGGTATTTGTTGGCGAGCGCATGATAACGATGATCCTCGAAGCCCGCATATTCGACCCAAGCCACCCGCGGGTCGTCGCGGAGCGCAACCGCGACCCCGCGCGCGTTGGCGACATGGCGCTCGACACGCAACGCCAGCGTCTCGATGCCCTGAAGGATGAGAAACGCGTTCATCGGCGCGAGCACGGCGCCGGTGGTTCGTTGATAGACCGATCGCGCGCGGGCGATGTAGGCCTCGGGCCCGAAGCGGTCGACATAGACAAGTCCGTGGTAGGACTCGTCAGGCTCGGAAAACGCCGGGAAGCGCCCGGCCGCGGCGCGCCAATCGAAACGCCCCGCATCGACGATGGCGCCGCCCATCGCGACGCCGTGACCGCCTATGAATTTGGT
The DNA here is from genome assembly GCA_963835115.1 of uncultured Pseudomonadota bacterium. Classification (GTDB taxonomy): domain Bacteria; phylum Pseudomonadota; class Alphaproteobacteria; order Rhizobiales; family Beijerinckiaceae; genus Roseiarcus. The sequence continues at coordinate 76,157 of CAWIEP010000016.1, read as the reverse complement.
CAAGGAATGCACGACGATGTCGGCGCCGAAGTCGATCGGCCGCATCAGAATCGGCGTCGCAACCGTATTGTCGACGATCAGCGGCACGCCCGCGTCGTGGGCGACATTCGCGATCGCCTCGATATCGCAGATATTGCCGGCGGGGTTGCCGACGGTCTCGCAAAACACGGCGCGCGTGGTTTCGTCGATCAGCGCGGCGATGTCTTGTGGGCGGTCGCTGCGCGCAAACCGCGTCGTGACGCCGTGTCGCCGCAGCGTGTGCGCGAGCAGCGTGTGGGTCGTCCCATAGAGCTGCGGCGGCGCCACGATCGAGCCGCCGCGATCGGCGATATTGAGCAACGCCGTGGCCGTTGCGGCCTGTCCCGACGCCGTCGCCAGACAGGCCATCCCGCGCTCGAGCAACGCGACACGCTTTTCCAGAATGTCGACGGTGGGATTGGCGATGCGGCTGTAGCGGTAGCCGGGGATCTCCAGATCAAACATCCCGGCCGCCTCGTCGGCGCTCGCGAACTCATAAGCGACATTCTGATAGATGGGCGGCGCGACGGCGCGGGTGGCGGCATCGCAGACGTAGCCGCCATGAATCGCGATCGTCTCGCTTCGCATGTTCGTTCTCTTCTCAAATGCTCGCGTCTGAGCGGGCAATCGATCTTCGCCGCGTTGCGCCTAAGTTGCGCGCATTTGTTGCAAGTTTCAATCAAATGCCGACGATCTCGCGTCAGTAGGGTTAAGCTTTGTGCAGCCGAATCGCCGAGATTCTGTGAATGGCCGTAAATACATTGCGGTTAAAAGGCATTTGCCAATTGCGCATTTCAGTAAAGTCGTGCAAATACGCGCCGGCGCTCCAACAGTCCGCGTTATTTACCTTGGATCGAGGATGGGCGGGAGGTTGCAGCGCATTTGAGGTAATGATCTTTGTACCCGATAAAGGATGCGCCAATCATGTCAGTTCGAGATTTGGTCCTCAAGGAAATTCACGCCGTTGCGCTCGAACAGGACAAGACGCTGCCGCCCCTGACCGACGAACTGCCGCTTCTGGACTCCGGGCTCAACTCGCTGTGTTTCGCCATTCTCGTCAGCCGTCTGGAAGACGCGACCGGCCGCGATCCCTTTTTGTCGGCCAAGGCGTCCGAGTTTCCGCGCACCGTCGGCGACTTGATCGCCTTCTACGAACCGGTCAATGCCTGAGGTCCTTACGCTCGCCGGGCTGATCGCACGCGCCGGCGCGGCGAACCGTGAGATTTCGACGCGCGATCATCGCCTCGGATTGCGCGATTTCGCGACATCGTCCCCCTTCGGCGCCGAGCGGCGGCGATTTGCGGGGCGCAGCGTCGTCCTGTCGGTGCGCGACATGGCCAAGGCGGCCGCTGCGCTGATCGATCTCGACGGTTTGGCGCGGCGCATTCTATTGTGCCCGCCTGGCTGGGACGCCGATAAAATCGAGCGCGCGGCAGGCCTGGCGCAGGCTGACGCGCTGGCTTACGACGAAGATAGCGTCAAACCCGCGTTCGCCCCGGACATTGCGCTGCCGGTGCGGTTGCCTTTGTCGCCGCGCGCGGAAAGCCAGGGTCCGGCGCTCGAGACCGAGTGGATTCTGCCGACCTCGGGAACCAGCGGGCCGCCGAAACTCGCTGTGCACACGCTCGCCACGCTCGTCGGCGCCATCGCGCCGTCGCCGATGCAGCAATGGGCGACGTTTTACGACATCCGCCGCTATGGCGGCTTGCAGATATTTCTTCGCGCTTTGGCAGGCCAGGGATCGCTGCGCGTCGCGGGCGCCGACGAGCCCATCGACAGCTTTCTCGCCCGCTTGCGCGCGCGGGAAGTGAGCCATATTTCGGGCACTCCGACCCATTGGCGTAAAGCCCTGCTGAGCGGCGCGGCGGCGCTCATCTCGCCGCAATACGTCCGCCTTTCCGGCGAGATCGCCGACGAGGCGATTCTCGCTGGCGTCGCCGCCGCCTTTCCCGCCGCCCGGGTCGAACACGCCTACGCCTCGACCGAAGCCGGCGTGGTGTTCGCTGTCAACGACGGGCGTCCGGGATTTCCCGCCGCTTGGCTCGACAAGCCCGGTCCCATCGAGTTGCGGCTCGTCGACGACACATTGCGTGTAAAGGCGCCGGGCCGCGCGTTGGCGTTGCTCGGCGACGACGCCCCTGCGCTTGCCGACGCCGACGGGTTTGTCGACACCGGCGACACGATCGCGGTGCGCGGAGACCGCTGTTATTTCGTCGGCCGTCGCGGCGGCGTCATCAATGTCGGCGGCGCCAAGGTCCATCCGGAAGAAGTGGAGGCGGTGCTGAACAGTCTCGATTGCGTCCGCGCGGCGCGCGTTTTCGGCAAGGCCAGTCCGATCACCGGCGCGCTGGTCGCGGCCGAGATCGTGCTCCGCGACCCGGCGACGCCGGGGCGCGAGTTGGAGCGCGAGATCATCGCGGCGGCGCGGGAGCGGCTGCCAGCGCATATGGCGCCGGCGCGCATCCGGTTTGTCGACGAATTGCAGATGACGGAAGCGGGAAAGTTGCGCCGCCATGGATAGCGTGCTCGTCACGGGCGGCAGCCGCGGCCTCGGGGCGGCGATCGCCGATCGGCTCGCCGCGGATGGGTTTCATGTCATTTCCGTTGCGCGCAAAATCGTTGATGGACGGGATCGGGAGCGCATTTCGCCCGTCGCCTTCGATCTCGCCGACGTCGCCGCCATTCCCGATTTCGTTCGGTCCTTGCGCCAGAAATTCGGCCCGCTCTACGGGCTCGTCAACAATGCCGGCCTTGGAACCGAGGGCCTGCTCGCCAATATGCCGGACGCCGACATCGAGGCGCTGATCCGCCTGAACACGCTGTCTCCGATCGTTCTGAGCAAATATGTGGTGCGCGGCATGATGGCGCAGGGGCGCGGGCGGGTCGTCAATATTTCCTCGATCGTCGCCTCGACGGGCTTCAATGGGCTGTCGGTCTATTCCGCGACCAAGGCGTCGCTCGTCGGCTTCACCCGTTCGCTCGCCCGCGAAGTCGGGCGCGTCGGCGTAACCGTCAACGCCATTGCGCCGGGCTTCATCGATACCGAATTGACGCGCGGATTGGGCGAGAAGGATCGCGAGCGCATCGCCTCGCGTAGCGCCTTGCGGCGCCTTGCCGAACCGAGCGACGTCGCCAGCATGGCGGCCTATCTCATGGGCGAGGGCGGGCGCAACATTTCGGGCGCCGTCCTGACCGTCGACGCCGGCGGAACGGCGTAGCCGCCCGAAGCATTTTTTCTAGGGCATTGCGCGAATGCGTCTCGGCGCATGCGTGGAGGTCGCGATGTCGGCGCCCCAACCTGATCGGTAAGCGGTCAGCGTCGCCGGTCCCAATCAAGCAACAATCAAGCGTTCCCTCGTGTCCGGCACATAGTTTGCGGTCTCCGCTCCAGGTCGTCTAGCTTTAGACCGCCAGTCCGGAGGTTGTGCCGAAATGGCGCATAGCGTGCTTCAGTTCGCTCTTTCGCCGCAAGCCGTTCCCGTTTCGCGACATGCGCGCGCGCGTTCGTTTGGCAAGGCCAAGGCGTGGCGTTTCGGGCCGCTAGGCTTTGCTTACGCCGCCGCGCTCGCCGACGCCGCCGCCATCATCGCGGCGGCGCTGCTGACCGCCCTGTTGCGAATGCCGATGTTTGGCGGCGCGCTCAAGGGCCTGCAAACCGGCGTCGACATCGGGCTGATCGTCGCGGTGCTGGTCGTTCTGGCGGAGCTGCACAATGGCGGATACGCGCTCGCAAATTACGCGGAAAAGTCTGGCCAATTCATGCGCGCCTTTCCGCTGTGGAATCTCACGGCGCTGGGGGCGCTGGCGCTGGGCGTCGCCGCTCGCGCCGTCGGCGACTATCCGCGCAGCGGCTTGGCCTTGTTCTATGTCTTGGGGCTCGCCAGTCTCGTCCTGACGCGGCGCGGGGTCGCGGGCGCTTTGTCGGCTGCGCACGCCCACGGGCTGGCTGTGCGGCGGCGGGTCGCCGTGGTCGGGTTCGAACACGAGATTGACGAGCTGAACCGAATCGAAGGCGTCGGCGCCGACGGCGCGGAACTGGTCTGCCGCTTCGCTTTGCGGGAGTCCGAGTCCTTCTTCCACGAGGATCTCGCTTTGGCGATGGCGGCGATCCGATTGCACCGCGCCGACGATGTGTTTGTCGCGCTGCCGTGGTCGCGCGGCGATCTCGTCGAGTCCTGCCTGGCGGCGCTGACGAAATTGCCGCTTGCGGTGCATCTGGGCCTCGGCGGTCCGCTGCGCCATTTGCAGCGGGCCGAGGTCGCGCGCATCGGGTCGGTCTGCGGCCTGACGATGACGCGCCGTCCCCTCGGCGTCTTGCAGCAGATCGAAAAACGGGTGTTCGACGTCTCCGTGGCCGCGCTCGCGCTGTTGGCGCTCTCGCCGCTGTTCGCCGCGGTCGCTCTGCTCATCCGGCTCGAAGGGCCGGGGCCGGTGATATTCCGGCAGAAGCGCTACGGCCTCAACCAGGAACCGTTTCCCATTTTCAAATTCCGCACCATGCGGACGATGGACGATGGCGCGGTGGTCAAGCAGGCGACGCGCGGCGATGCGCGCATCACCCGCGTCGGCGCGCATCTGCGGCGGCTCTCGCATCGACGAGCTGCCGCAACTGTTCAATGTGCTGATCGGCGACATGTCGATCGTCGGGCCGCGGCCGCACGCCCTGGCGCACGACCAGCTCTACGTCGAGAAGCTCGCGCGCTACGCGCGCCGCCACAACGTCAAGCCGGGCATCACCGGCTGGGCGCAGGTGCTCGGCCATCGCGGCGAGATCGCCGACGACAGCGCGATGCTCGCCCGGCTCGACCACGATCTCTACTACGTCGACAATTGGTCCCTATGGATTGACGTCAAAATCCTGTTTATGACGGTGTTCTCGCGCCGCGCCCACGCCAACGCCTACTGAGCGGCCTAAAGCTGCGTCTTGCGCTTTTTGCGCCGGGCGGTCACACGACGCCCATTATTCTTGCGATAATGGGTTCGATTCGCCCCTCGTGCCGAGAGTCCGCATGCCGATCCCCCGCCGCGTTGTTATTGCGGTCGCCATCGCCCTGGGCGTAGGCGCTCCTGCTCTGGCGGACGACGCCGCCTCTCCGCTCGACCTGCAAACGGGCAAGCGGCTCAAACCGGACGCCGAGCGGGCCGCGCCTAACCTCACCGACACGGAGATCGTCAGCAAGGCCAACGAGTTTCTCAACACCACCCGCTTCATGAGCGCCGATTTCGTGCAGATCGGCCCGGACGGGCGGCGCTCGGAGGGGCTGCTCGTCGTGCAGCGGCCGGGCCGGATGCTGTTCCGCTACAAACCGCCGCAGCACATGGAGATCGTCGCCGACGGCCGCTCGGTGGCGGTGCGCGACCAGAAGCTCGGCACCCAAGACCTCTACCTTATCGCCCAGACGCCGCTGAAATTCCTGCTCGCCGACCATATCGATCTCGCCAAGGACACCAAGGTCAAGCGCGTCGAAATCGACGGACGCGCCGCGACCGATCGAGATCGAGGACAAGGCGACTTTCGGCGGCAAATCCGACATCACGCTCGTATTCGACCCCGAGAGCTTTGAGCTGAAGCAATGGACGGTGATCGACCCGCAAGGTTTTCGCACCCTGGTCTCCCTGTTCGCGCTCGATCTCGTAACCAAGCCCGATCCGGCCTGGTTTTACGTCGACGACCGCGTGCAGCCGAATGTGCAGCGCGTCCGCTGAGCGGCTTGACTTCCCCCTGAGCGAAGGCCATGTCCGGCCACTTCGGGGCGGCAATTCATTCCGGGTCGCATGCGTTCCTACTTAAGTTTCGAGCAGCCGGTCGCCGACGTGGACGCACGCATCGACGAGATGAAGGCGCTCGCGGCCAAGGAGCGATTCGCCGGCGATCGACGAGGAGATCGCCAAGCTCGAAGCGAAGTCGGCCAAGATGCTCGCCGACCTCTACGCGTCGCTCACCCCGTGGCAGAAAACCCAGGTCGCCCGCGTGCCAGGGGCGCCCGCATTTCGCTGACTATATCAAGGGTTTGATCGCCGATTTCACGCCGCTTGCCGGCGACCGCCGGTTCGGCGAGGACGCCGCCATCGTCGGCGGCCTCGGGCGCTTTCAAGGCCGGCCGGTCTGTGTGATCGGACATGAGAAGGGCGACGACACCGCGAGCCGTCTCGCCCATAATTTCGGCATGGCGAGGCCGGAGGGCTACCGCAAGGCGACGCGGCTGATGGAGCTCGCCGACCGCTTCGACCTGGCCGTCATATCGCTCGTCGACACCGCCGGCGCATGGCCCGGCATCGACGCCGAGGAGCGCGGCCAGGCCGAGGCGATCGCCCGGGCGACCGACGCCGGACTCGCGCTCGGGACGCCAAGCGTCGCCGTGATCGTCGGCGAAGGCGGCTCCGGCGGGGCGCTCGCCATCGCCGCCAGCAACAAGGTGCTGATGCTGGAGCATTCGATCTATACGGTGGCCTCGCCGGAAGCCGCCGCCTCGATCCTGTGGCGGGATTCTTCGCGCGCCCAGGACGCTGCGACCAGCATGAAGATCACCGCCGCCGACCTCATCAGGTTCGGCATCATCGACGGGGTCATCCCGGAGCCGCTCGGCGGCGCGCACCGCGATCCCATAGCCGCGGTCGAGGCCACCGGCAGGGCGATCGCCGGCGCGCTCGAATCGCTCGGCAATCTGTCGCGCGACGAATTGCGCGACGCTCGCGCCGCCAAATTCCTCGCGATCGGGCGCAGAATTTAGGGCCCGGGGGCGTTCCCCTTTCGCCTTGAATTGGGCCGCGCGCTGGTTCAATGTCGCGGCTCATGCGGGAGGCTGGGTTTGCCTAGGGAATTGGGTGTGGGACCGCGCGTTGGTTTGTTCGTAACGTGTCTCGTCGATCTGATGCGGCCGAGCGTGGGGTTCGCGGCGGTGAAGCTGCTCGAAGACGCCGGCTGCAAGGTGATCGTGCCGTCACAAACCTGCTGCGGCCAGCCCGCCTACAATTCCGGCGACCGCGCCGACGCCAAGGCGATCGCCCGCTCCGTCATGCGCGCCTTCGAGGCTTGCGAGTATGTCGTCGCGCCCAGCGGGTCCTGCGCCGGGATGCTCAGCAAGCATTATCCCGAATTGTTCGCCGATGAGCCCGACGCCTCGCGCGAGGCCGTCGCATTCGCGGCCAAATGCCGGGAGCTTGTGAGCTTTCTCACCGATACGCTCGGCGTGACGAAAGTCGATGCGCGCTACGACGGCGTCGCGACCTATCACGATTCCTGTTCGGGTCTGCGTGAACTCGGCGTGCGCGCGCAGCCGCGCAAGCTGCTCGCCACCGTCGAGGGTTTGCAGCTTGTCGAGCTCGAAGACAGCGACGTCTGCTGCGGCTTCGGCGGAACTTTTGCCGTCAAATACGGCGAACTCTCCGACGCCATCGTCGCCAAGAAGAGCGCCGCGATTGTCGAGACCCGCGCCGATACGCTGCTCGCCGGCGATCTCGGCTGCCTGATGAACATGGCCGGCAAGATGCAACGCGAAGGCCGCCCCATCCGCGTTCGCCACGTCGCCGAGGTGCTGGCCGGAATGACAGACGATCCCGCGATCGGCGAGGGGTTGGCCAAATGACCGCCGTCGCGACGACGCCGCGCTTCAAGGCCAATGTCCACGCCGCGCTGCACGACGCCCGCCTGCAACGCGCGCTCAACACGGCCGGCAATTTCGCGCCGCGCCGGTCGGCCGCCGCCGATCGGCTGCCCGAGTTCGAGGCGTTGCGCGACAGCGCCCGCGACATCAAGACCCATACGCTCGCAAATCTCGATCTTTATCTGGAAGCCTACGAGCGTCGGGTGACCGAGGCGGGCGGCTGCGTTCACTACGCCCGCGACGCCGACGAGGCGCGGCGCATTTTCCTCGACCTCGCCGAGGCCCGCGGCGCGAAGCGCGTCACAAAGGGCAAGTCGATGATCTCGGAGGAGATCGGTCTCAACCAGGCGTTGGAGGCGGCGGGAATCGAGGCGATCGAAACCGATCTTGGCGAATACATCATCCAGCTTCGCCACGAGGCGCCTTCGCATATCATCGCCCCGGCGATCCATGTCACGCGCGCCGACGTCGAGGCGGACTTTCGCAAGGCGCACCTGCATCTGCCGCGCGACCGCGACCTGAGCCAGCCCGAGACCCTGCTCAGCGAGGCGCGCGAAATCCTGCGCCAGAAATTTCTGTCCGCCGACATCGGCGTCACGGGCGCGAATTTCCTCATCGCCGAGACGGGAACGTCAATCATCGTCACCAACGAGGGCAACGGCGATCTCACCCAGATCCTGCCCAAAGTTCATGTCGTGATTGCGAGCCTGGAAAAAATCACGCCGACCCTGGCCGACGCCGCGCAACTGTTGCGCGTGCTGGCGCGCTCGGCGACGGGTCAGGACATGTCGGTCTATACGACGTTCTCGACCGGCCCCCGCCGTCCGGACGATCCCGACGGTCCCGAGGAATATCACGTCATCCTGCTCGACAACGGCCGCTCGGCGATGCTGGCGGGCGAATTTTCCGAGATGCTGCGCTGCATCCGTTGCGGCGCCTGCATGAACCATTGTCCGGTCTATCAGGCGGTCGGCGGTCACGCTTACGGCTGGGTCTATCCTGGCCCGATGGGCGCGGTGTTGACGCCCTCGCTGATCGGCGTCGCCGAAGGCGGTCAGCTTCCCAACGCCTCAACGTTCTGCGGACGCTGCGAGGCGGTCTGCCCGATGCGCATTCCGCTGCCGAAGATGATGCGGCATTGGCGCGAACGCGAGTTCGAGCGCCACCTGTCGCCGGCGACGGTGAGATACGGCCTGAAAGCATGGGCGTTCTTCGCCAAGCGGCCCGCGCTTTATCGGCTCGCGACCGATCTCGCCATGCGCGCAATGGCGCTTGTCGGCCGGTCGCGCGGGCGCTTCGTCTGGGCGCCGTTCGCGGGCGGCTGGACGCGCTATCGTGACCTCGCCGCCCCGCAAGGCGCGACGTTCCAGGCGCGCTGGCGCGCCAAGAGCGGCGCCGTGAAATGAGCGCGCGCGACGAGATTTTCGCCAATATCCGGCGCTCGCTGCATGTCACCGGCGGCGAGGCGCCGCGCCGGGACGCGGTCGCCGACCGGCTGTCGCGCACCCCCTCAGGCGTCATGCCCGAACGAGGACGGGGCGGCGTCGCGACGTTCAAGGCGGAGGCCGAGCGCGCGGCGGCGACGCTGAGCGAAGTCGCAGCGCCGGCGGAAATCCCCGCAGACGTCGCCCGTTACTTGCGCGAGCACAATTTGCCCGCGACCTTGCGCATCGGCGCCGACCCGCGCCTGACCGCTTTGCCTTGGGCGGAGACGTCGCTGGAACTCAGCCACGGCCCCTCGGACGGCCACGATCTCAACGCCGTCAGCGCCGCCTTCGCCGGCATCGCCGAGACCGGCACGCTGGCGCTGGTCTCCGGCCGCGACAATCCCACGACGCTGAACTTTCTGCCTGACAACCACGTTGTCGTTGTGTTCGCCGAAGATGTCGTCGGCGACATGGAGAGCGTGTTCGCGCGGCTACGCGCGCGCTATGGCGCGGGCCAGGCCCCACGCACGCTCAATTTCGTCACCGGACCGTCGCGCTCCGCCGACATCGAGCAGACGCTGCTGTTTGGCGCGCATGGGCCGCGGCGGCTGCATATCGTTTTGGTTGGCGCAACAGGAGATTAGGACATGCTGGATCATATCGGCCTCGCCGTCGCGGATTTCGCCACATCCCGCGACTTCTACGCGCAGGCGCTCACCGCGCTCGGCCTGCAAAAATTGATGGAGTTCACCGCGCCCGACGGCAGCCTGCACGCCGGTTTCGGCGCCGAAGGCAAGCCGTTCTTCTGGATCGGCACAGCCAGTCGGTCCAACGGCGGGACGCATGTAGCGTTCTCCGCGGCTTCTCACGCGGTGGTCGATGAGTTCTACAAGGCGGCCATCGAGGCCGGCGCTCGCGACAACGGCGCCCCGGGAGTGCGGCCGCACTACCACGCGAACTACTACGGCGCTTTCGTGCTGGACCCCGACGGCAACAACATCGAAGCCGTTTGTCATCACGCGCCGCCGGCCTAACTGGCCAATCCGGGAATCGGCGCGCCGAAAGTCTGCAACAGCAGAAGCACGTTGAGCGCGAGGATGACGACGGTCGCGGCGATCGCCGCAGCGTTGAGCGCAGCGCCATTGGCGAACGCCCCCATGAGGTCGCGCCGCCTCGTGAACATCACGACCGCGATCATCGGCACGGGCAGCGCGAAGCTCAGCACGACCTGGCTCAACACGAGCGCCCGCGTCGCGTCGACGCCGAGCGCCACGACGACGAAAGCAGGGATCATGGTCACGAGCCGTCGCAGCCAGATCGGGATCGAAAACCGTAGGAACCCCTGCATGATGACCTGCCCCGCCAGCGTGCCAACCACCGAGCTGGAGAGGCCGGACGCGAGCAACGAAGCCAAGAACAACCCCGCCGCACCCGCGCCAAGCAGTGGCGTCAGCGTATGGTAGGCGGTTTCGATCTCCGCGACGTCGCGATGGCCAGCGTGGAACGCCGCCGCCGACATGGCCACCATCGCCATGTTGACGAGGCCGGCGGCGGCGAGCGCGATCAGCACTTCGCGGTTGGAGAAACGCACCAGCGTTGCGCGCTGGCCGTCGTCGTGCGGGGCGGGTCTGCCTTGCATGAGCGCGGAATGGAGATAGATCGCATGCGGCATCACCGTCGCGCCGATGACGCCGACGGCGATGGTCAACGCCTGCGCGTCTTTCAGCCGCGGCGTCACCGAACCCAGCGCGGCCGCGCGCCAGTTCACTGGCGCGATGAACATTTCGCCGAGGTAACAAACGCCGATCACCACAACGAGCGCCCCGATCGCTAGCTCCATCGGCCGGAAGCCGCCGCGATCGAGCCGCAACAGTGCGTAGGTCAGAACGGCCACCGCCGCCATGCCGGTCAGCAGGGAGGTGTGAAACAACAGCGAGAAGCCGATCGCGCCGCCGACGAATTCGGCAAGGTCGGTGGCCATCGCCGCCACCTCGCTGATCGCCCACATCGCCCATACGACCGGCGCGGAAAACTGGTCGCGGCAATGTTCGGCGAGATTTTTGCTGGTCACGATGCCGAGCTTGGCGGACAAGGCCTGAAACAGCATCGCCACGACATTGGCGATGACCACCACCCACAGCAGCGAATAGCCGTACGCCGCGCCGGCCTGAACATTCGTCGCGAAATTGCCGGGGTCCATATAGGCGATCGAGGCGACCACCGCCGGGCCCGCGAACAGCATCGCCGTAGCCAGACGCCCCAGCGGCTTGCCGCTCAAACGCTCGCGGATCGCGAGCGTCGCGCGGTCCGAGAGGGTGGTGGCGAGTGCGTCCGGCATCGGTTTCGTGCTTTGAAGAGGATGCTCGATAATGTAGCCTTGGGTACAACTCTGTCAATTCCAACGCGTTCCGCTCGCGCGAAAGTGTGGCGCGGCGCCGGACTTCAGGTCGCACGGCGCCTGCGCGGGGCTGGTGATCCCGACTTGAACGAAGCCAAGCCGATCCGGGTCTACACCTTGGCGCCCCGCTCGCGGAGCAGCTTCGCCACATGGGCGCGCAATTCCGGAACGCCTTCCCCCGTGCGCGCCGACGTAAAGTAAACTTCCGGGTAGGCGGCCGGATGGGGCCGCAGCGCCGCCGCGGTCGCTTCGAGCGTGGCGGACTGGGCGGACGGTTTCACTTCGTCGCGCTTGGTCAACACGACGGCGAACGAAACCGCGGCCGAGTCCAGGGCGGCAAAGGTTTCCTCGTCGGAGGCTTTGACGCCGTGGCGGCCGTCCACCAGCACGAAGGCGCGCAACAGCGTCGGGCGCCCGCGTAAGTAGTCCCGCGCCAGCGTTATCCAGCCCGCCGACATCTCTTTGGAGACGGCTGCGTAGCCGTAACCCGGCATGTCCACCAGCGTCAGCTTGCCGCCACCGACGTCGAAGAAGATCAGTTCTCGCGTGCGGCCGGGCGTATTCGAGGCGCGGGCCAGCCCGTTCCGGCCAGTCAAGGCGTTGATGAGCGAGGATTTTCCAACGTTGGATCGGCCGCCGAAGGCGATTTCGGGCGCGCCGATCTCGGGCAGGCCGCTCGCTTTGGCGGCGGCGAAGAAGAAATCGGCCTCGCCGGCGAACAATTTTCGGCCTTCCTCCAGAAATTCGGCGTCGGTCTCGCTCACATCAGCCCCGTGGCGCGCGCATGATACAACAACGCGATGGTTTTGGCGTCGCGGATGCCGCCTTCCGCAATGAGCCGCAGCGCGTCTTCGAACGGCGCCTCCACCACCTCGATGTGCTCGTCGGCGTCGACGCCGCCGCCGACCCCCACTCGATCCCCAGGGGCGTAACGCGCCGTGAAACAAGAGATGCGCTCGGTGAGCCCGCCGGGGCTCATGAAAGCGTCGAAGGCGTGGACGAGTTGGCGCGCCTCGACGCCCGTTTCCTCTCGGACCTCGCGGCGCGCGCCGACCGCCGGCGCATCGCCGTCGAGCATCCCGGCGCAAACTTCCAGCATTTCGGTGGTTCCGTCGGCAAGCCAGGGCGCCATGCGGAATTGCTTGACCAGCAGCACGACCCGACGGTCGGGATCGTAGAGCAGCACGGCGGCGGCGAAGCCGTGGCGATAGACCTCGTGATCGATCTCATAGCTGCGGCCCTCGGCGTCGCGCACCTCGACTCGCGTGCGGGTCAGCGGGAAGCGGCCGTGATGCAGCACGCGCTCGTCGAGGAGGGTCACTTTGAGTCCCATGATCGCCTCTATCGGCCGATGTGCATCGGCGCGCCCGGCTGCGCCTCATCGGGGAAGAACCGCCGCGACGGCGTACGCCCGACGTCGGCAGGGGGCTCCAGCGAGTCCGCGGCAGTTTTGGCGCGGGCGTGACGCGTTTTGGTCGGCTTCGGCGTCGGCGTCGCCGCCGATGCGTCCGGGGTCGCGGCGTTGGGATTGTCGGCGGCGTCGGGATCGTCCAACGGCGCCTCGGCGGTCTCGGGCGCCTCCTTGATCAGCGGCCCGTCGCCTTTGCACTCGGTCAACCAAATATCATAGACCGGATGCTCGATGCCGTGCAGACCCGGGCTGTCTGCGAACATCCAGCCGGTAAAAATGCGTTTCAGCGACTTGTCGGCTTCGACTTCCTCAACCTCGGCGAAGGCGTCCGTGCGCGGCGCCTCGGTCGGCGGCCGGTTGAAGCAGACGCGCGGCGTGATTTGCAGCGAACCGAACTGCACGGTCTCGTTGGTGGCGACTTCAAACGAGATGATGCGGCCGGTGATCTTGTCCAGCCCCGCGAAAACCGCGACGGGCCGCTTGTACTTGTCGGCGTGAGCCGGCGCCGCGGCGAGGGCGCTCAACAGAGCGCCGCCGGCGAGAGCGGCGAACGTGTTCATAGAGGTCATAGCTTCCGTTTCGTCGTCCAGCCGGCCATCGTATGGGCGATGCCGGTCAAGATCGGCTAAAACATGGCGGCGCTCAGTTCGGGGTCCAGGCCTGATAGTCGCCGCCGGTCGCCTGGCGGCGCCCGCGCCGCAGCGTCGAGCCTTTGGGACGGATCGCTGCCGGGGTGCCGGTGGCGTTGCCGAGATGCGGCAGCTCCCAGGGGCGCATATTGTAGGTCTCCTCCGTTGGCGGCGTGTCGACGGTGTGATGCAGCCAGCCGTTCCAACCCGGAGGGGTCATCGAAGCCTCGGATACGCCATTATAGATGACCCAGCGGCGCTCGAAACCGAGCGCGGGATCGATCGCGCCGCCCTTCGTGCGATAATACGTGTTCCCAAATTCGTCGTGGCCGACGAGTTCGCCATGCTTGCGGGTATGGTGCAGCGTGTTCAGATTCGCGCCGTTCCACCAAGTGAAAAAGTGCAGAAAATACAGCTTGATCGACATAGAAGGCGTCACTCGGGGCCGTGTGCGCGGCGGACTATGGAGAGGCGGCTGGCGAAAGTCCAGGGCAATGGCGGCGGTCTCAGCCGGCGGCGCTCAAGACGGCTTCAAGCGCCGCAACGAGATCGACGCCGGCGTAAACGAAACCGTCGATTCCCGCCGCCCGCCACGCCGTTTCTCGCTCGCCGGGTCGACCGGCGAGGTAGAGCGCCTTGGCCCCGGCTTGTTTCAGCGCCGCCGCGAAATCCACGGCATGGAGCGTATAGGCCTCGTCGGTCCCGCATAAGCAGCCGAGCGTCGCCCCGCTTGAGTGGAATTCGTCTACGATCCCGCCCGCGTCTTCCAACCCGGCGCCGGCGATTGTCGCCACACCGGCAGCGGCAAACGTCTCGCGGGCGAAGCCCATGCGGCGCACATGGGACGGCGGCGGACCGATGGCGGCGAGAAACATCTGTGCCCCGGTCTTTTCGGCTGTCTGGCGCAGCCGCTCGAACGGCTCCGAAAGCCGAAACGGGCTCAGCGCCCCAGGCGCCGAAGCGGACACAGGGGCCGGCGCATCGGGCAGCACGGCGACGGCTTCGGCCTCGAGCTGCGGATGCGCACTGACGCCGGTCAATGGAGTTTTGCCGCGGGCAGCGTCGCGCTTCAGCGCCGCCGCGGCGGCGTCGACTGCAGTTTGGACAAGTCCCCGATCGAGCGCGTTTTTCAGCCCGCCCGCCGCTTCGTGGGACTGGAACAAGGCCCAGGCGTTCTCGCACAGCCCCGAGGTCAACGCATCGAAGCCGCCTGCGCCGGCGGCGGGATCCGCGACGGCCCCGAGCCGCGCCTCGCGCAGTTCGACAAGTTGCGTGTTGCGGGCAAGCCGCCGCGCGAAGGCGTCGGGAAGGCCGGCGGCTTGCGAAAACGGCAAAAGCGTCACGCAGTCGGCGCCGCCGAGGCCCGCGGCGATCGCGGCCGCCGCCGCGCGCATGACGTTCACATAGGGCTCGACGACCGTCATCATGCGCCAGGCGCTATAGGCGGAAAGTCGGATCGGCGCCGGCGCCAGGCCGCAGGCTTGCTCGACGCGGCCCCACAGCAACCGCATCGCCCGGAATTTTGCCAACGTGGCGAACTGATCGGCGTCGGCGGCGAGGCGGAATTCGACGGCGGCGGCGTCTTCGAGGCTGCGTAGATAGGAAAGGCCTGCCGACAGCGCGAAAGCGAGTTCTTGCGCCGGCGTGCCGCCCGCGTCATGGACGCAACGCGCGTCCGCAGCGACAAAAGGTCCGACGAACCCGCGGTTGCGGAGACTGTCGACGGTCGTCCGCAACGCCCCTTCATTCGGGTCGGCCGCGCCGGACCGCGCCCGGCGCCCCAACGGATCGACGCCAAAAGCAATCGACGCGCGCGACGTCTCGGCGCCCGAGCGCTCGACCAGCGCCGCGAACGCTTCGCTCTGCCCGGCGTCGGCGACCTCAAGATTGAAGCGACCGCCCGCATCGAACGACACGCCGTCGAAGGCCTTGTGCAGGCTCGCGGAATCCGCGCGCCGCAGCCCAAAACCGTACGCGGCGCCGCTGCCCGCGAATACGACGGCGAGGCCGTCAGCGCCGTTTTCGAGATCCTCGCGCGCCTGGGCGTTGAAATCTTGCGCGTTCGGGTGGTCCACTCGGGACAGCGCTTGCCAGGGCCCCGCCTCGCCGCGAAAGGCCCTCGCCCCCGCACGCGCGGCGTGAAGCGGGCCCAGCGCCAGGCCATCGGTGGTGAGGGAAACAAGTTTTTCCAGCGCCACGCCCCTAAGCGCGGCCTCGGCGGCCTTGCGCCAGTCCGCTTCCGAACGCGCTGGGAACGGGTTCAAGGTCGCCTCAGATGAATTGCGACAGGCCGGGAATCGCGGCCGAGATTTCGCCGACCAGCTCGTCGCCACCTTTCTCGCGCGCATAGGCGAACACTTTTTTGCCGACGTCCTGGACCTGGTCCATGCTGAGGCCGAGATTCATGAGGTCGCCGCCGAGCGCCATCAGTCCGCCTCCACCCATTGCGCCCGCGCCCGTGCCCATCAGCCCGCGCAAGGCGCCGCCGAGACCTTCCCCGCCGGTAGAGGCGGTGGCGGCGACCGCGCGCAGGGCCGGCGCTTTGTTGAACAGCGCGTTCACGGCGTCCTCAGGCGCCTCGCGTTTGAGAAAGTCGAGCATGAGCGCGACCGCCTTACGCGCGACGTCCGGCGCGACGCCGGCGACCGCGGCGACCTCAGCGATCAAGTTCTCCATGGGTCCGCTCCTCAAGCCATCGCCGTCCCGACTTCGACGGCTTCAGGCATTTCACCGCTGCGAGCCCGAAAATCAAGCTGGTCCAGGATATGCGGCGTCGCGGCGAAGCCAAGCGGCCGCTTCGGCCTTGGCGCCGCTTGCGGTTTGCTGCGGCGCAAAACATACTTATGTCATGATAAATTCACATTCCTTGGCAAGCGTTTTATACTGTTTTTCAATATCATTTTCGGATATAGCCGATTATTTTTTCCTAAAACAGAATTAATAGACGACATAGCAGGTGACATTGAATTTTTGGTTCAAATCACGCCCTTATGTTCTGCAAAATTTGCATAGGTGGTCGTCGTAAAAACCCGCTACTCGAATGGAGTTCATGCGCCTATGTTGCACTGCAGCAGCGAGGCGGGTTCGTCGGCGCTGCGGAAATTCTAAGAAGGAGGGTCGCATGACTCCGTTTAAGACCATCGCCGATAAGCTCAATGCCTGGAAGCGTTACCGTGAAGCCGTTCGCGAGCTGTCCCAGCTCACCGATCGCGAGCTTGAAGACATCGGCGTTCGCCGGGGAGATATCCCGTTCATCGCCGCCGGCGCGACGCGCCGGGCTGCCTGAAGCCTTCGGGCGCCTATTCTCCTCCCAACTGGCGCCTGAACCGCCCGCCGCGCTCGCGCGGCGGGCTTTTTGCTGCGCCGGTTTCGCGGAACCCGCACGCGGCCGCGGGCGTTCGCCCTCGAACATTGAGGAGCGACGCGGATGAAAAGCCCAGAACTTCAGCCGCACGAACAAGCCGCGCTCGACAAGGCGCGCGAAGCCCAGCAGGGCAAACAGCCCTATGCCGCGGAAATCGACGACCGTGCGTTGGAGCGCGCTCAGAAAGAGAACAGACCGGTCGACCCCAATGGCAAAACCCAATCCGAGCCGCGTCGATGAATTTCACCCGCGTTTGCGCCAAAAAACACGATGTCCTCGACGCCTTTTTCGACCCGACGGTCGAGGTGATTGCGAACGTTAGACGGCTGGCCGCGGAATAGCGGCTTGACGGCGGCCCGGCTTTGTTTGAAGCCGGGCTATGTCGCCCGTTCATGTCGTCGGCGGCGGCCTCGCCGGATGCGAGGCCGCCTTCGCGCTCGCCCAAGCGGGCATTCCCGTCATTTTGCACGAGATGCGCCCGGAGCGGACGACGCCGGCGCATCGCACCGGGACATTGGCAGAGCTGGTCTGCTCCAATTCCTTCCGCTCCGACGACGCCGACGGCAACGCCGTTGGCGTGCTGCACCGGGAGATGCGACGGCTTGGCTCGCTCGTCATGCAGGCCGCCGATGCGCACCAAGTGCCGGCGGGCGGCGCGCTGGCGGTGGACCGCGCGGGCTTTTCCGAAGCGGTACAAGCCGCCATCTTAGCGGAGCCGCTCATCACGATCGAGCGTAGTGAAGTGGTGGGGTTGCCGCCATCGGAATGGGGGCCTTGCATTGTCGCGACCGGACCGCTGACCTCGCCGGCGCTGGCCAAAGCCATTCTGGAGGCGACCGGCGAGACGTCGCTGGCTTTCTTCGATGCGATTGCGCCGATTGTTCATCGGGACAGCATCGATTTCGACGTCGCATGGCGTCAATCGCGCTACGACAAGGCGGGCCCGGGCGGCGACGCAGCGGCTTATGTGAACTGTCCGCTCGACCGCGACCGCTACGAGGCTTTCGTCGAGGCGGTGCTGTCGGCGGAAAAGACGGAATTTCGCGAGTTCGAAGGCACGCCGTATTTCGATGGCTGCCTGCCGATCGAGGTGATGGCCGAACGTGGCCGCGAGACGCTGCGCCACGGACCCATGAAGCCGGTCGGCCTGACCAACGCCCACGCGCCGGCCCGCAAAGTCTACGCCGTCGTGCAACTGCGCCAGGACAACGCGCTCGGCACGTTGTTCAACATGGTTGGTTTCCAAACCAAGCTCAAACATGGCGAGCAGGCCCGCATTTTCCGGATGATCCCGGGGCTGGAGAACGCGGAATTCGCGCGGCTCGGCGGCCTGCACCGCAACACATTTCTCAATTCGCCGCGCCTGCTCGACGAACGCCTGCGTTTGAAGGCGCGCCCGCAACTGCGCTTCGCGGGCCAAATGACGGGCTGTGAAGGCTATGTCGAGAGCGCCGCCATCGGGATGATCGTCGGGCGCCTGACCGCGGCGGAGATTTTGGGACGATCGCTCGAACCGCCGCCGCCGACAACGGCGATGGGCGCGCTAATTAACCACATTACGGGCGGACACATCGAACTCATCGACGCCGGCCCGCGTTCGTTCCAACCGATGAACGTAAATTTCGGCTTGTTCCCACCGATTGAAGCGCCGCGCGCAGACCCCGACGGTCGGCGGCTGCGCGGGCCGGATCGCGGCGCCTTGCGCAAGCGCGCTCTCTCGGCGCGAGCGCGCGAGGACATGGATCTTTGGGCCGCCGCCGCCCTTTGGTGAGCCGCTTGCATTGTTGTGAACTCTTGCGCCGGTGGCGCGTTTAAGCGCTGAAGGTCGACGCGACCGTGTCGATTCCAGCCATCGGAGCATTTCCATGAAAAAGTTAGCCATTTCCGTCGCCGCCGCGACATTTGTCGCAGGCGCAGCATCCGCCGCCACCATGACTTCGCCGCCGGCCGACAGCCGGACTGTCGCCGACTACTACAAACAGACGGTGTATGGCCCCAACCAGAGCAAGATCGGCGACGTCGACGACGTGTTGGTCGACAAGGAAGGCAAGGTGACAGGGCTCGTGATCGGAGTCGCGGATTCCTCGGTATGGACCAGAAAGACGTGATCGTCCCGTTCTCCGACGTAAAAATGGCGAAGAAGAACGAAAAATGGTGGCTAACGATTGATGCAAGCAAGGACACGCTGAAGTCCGCGCAGGGGTTCACCTACAATCGTGACGCCACGACTTGGGAGCCTGCCAAGAGCTAAACCTAGAGGTTTGACCCAACCCTGGTGCGGTTCCAGCGACGCCCTCGGCGTCGCTGGAATTTATTCGGCCGCGCTAGATGCGTCCAGACACCAACAAGATGATGACTATGAGCAACACCAGTCCGGCCCCCCCGCTCGGGTAATAGCCCCAACCGGCGCTGTAAGGCCACGTCGGCAGCGCGCCCAAGAGAACGATAATCAGAATGACCAGCAAAATGGTTCCCAGCATATCCCTCTCCCACTTCCTATCAAACGCCTCTGCTTCCCGGCAATGAACGCACTCAAACAGGAAATGGTTCCGGGCGCCCGGTGAAAGGGGGAACCGATCTGATTCAGGGGAGTTTACAATCAAACGCTCAAAACCGACCTCAAGGGAGACCGCTATGGATACGCCCGACAACGCGCGTTCCAACCTGATCGAAGCCAGCAAAGTTCAAGGGACTTTCGTCTACAACCCGCACGGCGAAAAGCTCGGCGTAGTCGACGACGTCATGATCAACAAACGCTCGGGACAGGCCGTCTACGCCATCATGTCGTTCGGCGGATTTCTCGGCATGGGCTCGGACTATCACCCGATTCCCTGGGCCAAGCTTATCTACGACAAAAACTTTGGCGGCTACGTCGTCGACGTCGAACCTCACGTGCTGGAAGGCGCCCCGGCCTATGCGGCGGGCTCGGCGCCACGATGGGGCGACCAGTCCTACGAAGAAGACATCCACCGTTACTACGGCGCGTTGCCGTACTGGGGCGACACCTGGGCGTGACGCGGCTCGGCGATTGACGCCGACTCCAGCCAAGCCTCACCGGCCTCCGGGCGGCGAAATGCGCACGCTGTCGCCCTCAGCGAACCGAACGCCGGCATCGGCGCACGCGCGCATCCAGGGTAGGATCAAAAGCGGCTGTCGCGAGGTGGTCGCGATGACGATCGCCGCGTTGACTGACAGCGCGCAGGCGTCCGCCGCCGGCGGCGTCGTCGGTTGATCGACCCCCAAAATACTACCGCCGGAATAGCCGACGGCGCGCGCCAACCAACTCGTGGCGGTCTGCAAGCCGCTCGCCGCGGAAAAATCCAGCGCCGCGCGGCGCACCCCTTCGTCGGGGTCTCGGACCCAATGGTTCGCCAAACGCAGCCCCTCATCGGATGCGGCTTTGCCCAAAACCGTACTCACGCACTGACAGCCCCACCACACCGCCTCGCGGCGCGGCAGCAGGTGGGCGAGGAAGACAATCGCCGTCACCGGACGCGATGAGACGGCCAACGCACGCGCGTGTTCGATCGGCGAGATCTCCGCGTTGGGCCTGGGCGCAAACCGTTCGAGCTGAGGAAAGGCCTCGAACACGGCGGATGCGTCTGCAAAGCGTATGCGGGACGTCATGTTCGGTCTCCTAGATCGGAATGCCGCCGACAATGGCGCCGCCGGCGACAAGCGCAGGCGTGTTGAGGGTCGTCGCAGCCGTCACACCGGCTGGCGCGGTCATGCTGATGGCGGCGAGCGCGGTCTCGCTGATGGTCGGCGCCATCGAGCTGATCCCGGCAGGACTCCAGGCCTCCGTGGTGAGCCCACCCATCACCGCGAAGGAAATGCCGGACGCATTCATCACGATCTTGGCGAACAGGCCCTCTGGGCCGACGTTCAGCGTGATGTCCTGCTGCGTCATGACGATTTGCGTCAACGGCATGTCTTTGGGGCCAACGTTGATGGTCGCGGTCGTGAACGCGTTGAGCGTCCAGTTGCCGCCGCCCTTCGTAAGGTCATCGTCGCCCATGCCGACATTGATCGTCTCGTCCCTGCCGATATTCTCGGTTTGATCCATCAGGATGTCGCGCTGTTCGTTGTTGAGCGCCTTGAACATCAGATCCTTTTGAGCGCGCAACTTGACGTGCTCGCTGCCCGCCGTATCGTCGAACAGAAACATGTTGTAGCCGCTGCCGTTCTTGCTCGACTTGGTGAGAATGCCGGAGTGGGTTTTCTTGTCCGGCAAGATTGTCGGCACCGTGTTCTCGCCATTGTAGACGGAGCCGACGCAGATCGGCCGGTCGGGATCGCCGTCCTCGTATTGCACCAGCACTTCGTCGCCGATGCGCGGGCAGAACCAGGCGCCGCGATGCTTGCCCGCCCAGAACTGCGCGACGCGGATGCGACGAGAGCTGTCCTTTCTGCGGTCCCAATAGAATTGCACGAGGATGCGCCCGAGTTCGTCGACGTCGATCTCCTCGCCTTGCTTTCCGACTACGAGCGCCGACTGCCAGCCGACGACGACCGAGCGCCGCGTCATCAACGGCGAGCGGAACTGCCGGCTCGAATCCATCATCTCGTAGGTGCCGGCGTAGGCGACCGGCGCGCCGCCGCCCGAGATATAAGTCTGGTCGACATAGGAATGCGTGCAACGCAGCACCAGGTATTCCTTGTTGTCGGCTTGAACCGGGTTGTTCTCATGCGTCATTTTGCCCCCGGGAAACAGCGACGGCGCTGCGCCGATGGCGATGCGGTGGTCGTCGAGCGCTTGCACGGCTTCCACCCGAACCTTCGCCCATTTCTCGCCGTCGCTCTTGTTGTCGTAGCCGCCGGGATAATCGTAGGTCTCCAGCGTCGAATGCTCGTAAGAGCCGTGTTTGTCCGCCTTCGCCAGCAGATCCTGGCCGGGCTTTTCGTAGAAATAGTCGTTGAGCGCGTCCTTCCCCGATTGCAGCGCGCGGGCGCTCGACCAGGAGTCGAACTGCTGACGATCCCGCCGCGACTCCGCCGTCACGGGCAGCAGCGGCACCGGCTTCAGACTTGGAATCGCTTTGTGGCAACCGGGCGCGTCGCAGAGCACCATGGTGTGCTTCGATTCGGTATGTTCAAAATAATAGTAGATGCCGTATTTCTCCATCAACCGGCAGACGAAATTGAGGTCGGTCTCCCGGTACTGCACGGTGTATTCGAGCTTGGGATAATCTTCCTGCAAATTCTCGCGAAAATCGTTGAAGCCACGGTCGCTAAACACTTGAGTGATGATCTTGTTGGGTTTCATGTTCGAGAAGATGCGGCAATCCGAGGTGCGGGAAAGGAGATGCAGCCACGGGCGCAGCACCAACTGATAGCCGAACAATCCGTATTGGCCGCCGGTATAGTTCGCTTCGGTCAGCACGCCGTTGAAATGCCGATCGAGGCCGTCGACGCCTTTGATGCGCACGTCGCAGTTGCGTCCGATCTGCGAATTGAGATCGTAATTCTCCTGCGTGGACAGCGCGCCGGCCCGGTACTCGAACAGTTGACCGAGACCCTCGGTGCCCTCGAATCGGTTGAGCACAAAAGTGTTCTGACCCGCGGGCGTGGTGAGTTGGCCAATTCGGCCTTCCTGGGACAGATCAGACATGAGAACCTCGGATGTTCGACGCGATATGGTGGACGTTACGCAGGAGAATCGGAACCATCATAGTGCTTTCCGCAGCGCGGGGATGGCCTTCAACAGATCGAACTTCAGGCCGAATTGCACCGGCTGCAGATGATGGGCGTCTGCGGGCTTTGAGCCCAGCAGAAAAGAATCGGCCTTGCCGAAATTGTCGATCTGAAACGACAATCCAGGCACGGGGGGCAGCGGAATTTCCTTGCCCTTGAGCAGATTGAACGCGAAGTGCCGCGCATCGTCCGCGCCGAGAATGGTTCCGAGCGCGCTCGCCACGAGCGGCGCGGTCAACACGATCTCGAAGCTGCGGTCGAGCCACGGCGACTTCTTCCAGTCCGCCTTGAACAGCCGGATTTGCCGCGAGGCTTCGTCGTTCATCCGGTTCTCCAGATCCTGCACGATCCGCAAGCCATTCGCCGCTTTGAGGACGTCGCCGACCGAGCCCGCCCTCGGCGTGACGGAGCCCGCCGGCATCTTGGCGGGATCGGGCAGCTTGTAGAAGGGCGCGGGCGGCGGCGGGGCGATGACCGGCGGGGTCAGCAGCGGCGTCGGCGCAGGCGCGCCGAACAAGGGCGCGGTGCGGCCCAGCCGCCGGTAGAAGACGTCGTCCTCCCACGCCTTCATCTGCGCGAAGCTCGGCAGCAGACTCGGCGGCGCGACCGGGGCGACGAGGAAGGCGTTGTCGATCAAGGCGAAGTTCGGCAGCCGCATCTCGAAAAGGAAGGCCCCGCCGACGATATAGCGCTCGGCGTCGAGCACGGCTTCAAAGGGATCGTCAAGTCTCAGAAACGCCGGCCTGTCGCGCGGCGCGGACGCCGCGCCCGGCGCCGGCCGCCAGTCCAGATGCAGCGGCTCCCAATGCATTTGCAGCCGAAATCGCGGCGACAGCGTCGTCGGCGCGGCGGCGTCCAAGAGGGGAAGTTTGACGTCGCCGGTCGCCGTATCGCCGGGGCCGCTATCGTTGGGACCGCTCATGGGTTCTCTCGCGCGCTCTCCCTGCCGGCGCCGTGCGAAATATGGTATCCGGCTCTTACGGTCTGCGGCGCTTTTTTTCGACTGGGGCAGTGCGAGGATCATTGATGGCGGAGACTATCGAACCGGAGTTGCCTCCAATTTCCCCAGAGGCCCCGTGCGGACCCGACCTCGACGCCGAGGGCGATCTTGAGTTTATGAATTTCCTGGCCGCCTACGAGGGGCAATTGCCCAATTCGTTTTTTAAGTTTGAACGCAAGGATATCGATTTCCCCGCCGCGTTCGCGACCGCCGCAGCGTTACGCAAGCGCACGCAGGATTTGCGCGTCACCCTTATGGTCGCCAAGCTCGCCGTGCTCAACCGCGATTTCTACGCTTTCACGCGCGAAGTCGGCGAGGTCGCCTGGCTCCTGAAGAACCGCTGGGACGACGTCCATCCGCAGGCCGACCGCGGCGATTATTCGTCGCGGCTGGCCCAGCTCGGCACGCTCGACGATTCCCCCGTGGTCGTGCTGCCGCTGCAATACGCCACCCTGGTGACCTCGGAACGCGAAGGGCCGCTCTCCTATCGCGCCGTGATGGTCACTCTGGGGGAGGCCAAGCTGCGCGAGGGCGAGAAGCTGGCGTCCGCCGGCGCCGTCGAGCGCACCCTAGCGACGGTCGACGTCGAGGCCTTGGCGAGGGCGCACGCGACCCTGGTTCAGCTGCGCGAGGCTCTCCAGGACATTTCCGCCGTCACCGCCGAGCGCGTCGGTCTGGAGCGCGAGGTGAAATTCAACGCTCTGACGCCCCTGGTCGCCAAGATATTCGACTTCGCACAGGCGGCTCTGGCAAAGCGCGACCCGAGTTTTGCGCCTGCGGCCGCCGCAGAATCGGCGGAGGCAGGCCAAGACTCTCTGTCCGGCCCGACAAGCTTCGCCTCGCTGTCGGAGGCCGACGCCGCGCTCGCCGCCGCGCTTGGTTATTTTCAGGCCCAGGAGCCATCGAGCCCAGCGCTCCTGCTGATCGCGCAGGCGCGCACGACGCTCGGCAAAAATCTCTACGAGGTGGTGCGCCTACTGGCGCCGCGCCACGCCGAGGCCGCGCGCGTATTTGTCGGCCCGACCGACGCCTTCTCCATTCCCGTCAGCAGCCTTCAGGACGCCCCTTCGCTCGATTTCTCCCCCACCGAGGCGCCCCCGCCGAAATCCCGCGCGCAAGCCTTTGCGCTTATCGAGCAGGTCGCCGCGCATCTACGCGGCGTCGAACCGTCGAGCCCCGCGCCTTATCTGCTCGACCGCGCGCGGACGCTTGCCACCCGCGATTTTCTGAGCTTGTTGGCCGAAGTGTTCCCCGCTGAAACCCTCGAACTCGATGAAGAACGGCGGGTGACGGCTATCTGCGGGCGTCGTTGAGGAACACCGTCCAGTCGCGCGATCCGCCGGCGTCGATCTCGGCGAAATTGACGGCCCGCAACCCTCGCCGCCAGCAATCGGCGATGCCGAAAATCTTGAACTTGCCGCGATCGACGCACATCGACACCTTGCCCGCCAACACGTCCACCGCGTCGATATCGATGGCGTAGAGATAGACGAAGCGGCCCGGTAGCGCGCCGCGCCACGGCGTCGAGCACGAGCCCGGCGTGATCGTCCACCAGCCTTCGGTGGCGAAGCGGTCGACGGCGTTGTAGCCGACGGCGAAGTTGAGCAGCATGTGCGTGTTGTTGCATACGCGGAGATCCGCGCGCGCGACACCCAGGCTCAACGGCGCCGCCGCCAGCGCGAAGATCAGCCGGCGCGCCGTTATCATGCTGCGGAACTCTCGCACGCGTCGGAACCGGGATTAGCCGCGCCTCACCCGTGAGCAATATCGGCGGCGAGGTCCCCGGTCCAGGGGCCTGGCGCCGGAGAACCTATGCCGCATCGGTAACGCGCCGCCTTCGGCCGCGAACGCAAGGTTCACCATTGTGGTCGAGGGCTCAACGAAAGGTCCGGCCGCGGCCGGAGCTTTCGCGGCGGGTTGACGGTCTGGGTCCAACGGCCCTCAGGCGACCTCATAAACGAACGCGCCCTCCGGCGCGGAAACCTTGGCGGTTGTGATGGCTTCACGCGCCAGCGTGCGCTTGAGGATTTCGCGCGACAGCGCGGGCAGGATCGTGTTCGTGATGATGTTGTCGATCACGCGGCCGCCGGAGTCGGGATCGTTGCACATCGAGACGATGAGCTCGACCGCGCTGTCGTCGACCACGAAGCTGGCCTTGTGATGGTCGGCGATGCGCTGGCCGACGCGCTTAATTGCAGCCGCACGATGCCGGCGAGCATTTCGCGGCGACAACGGATAATATGGAATCGTCACCACGCGGCCGAGCAGCGCCGGCGGAAACACCTCCAACAACGCCGGCTTCAGCGCCGCCGCGAGCGTCAGCGCGTCGGGCGGCGAGGGGCGTTTGGCGGCGTCCATGATCATCTCCGTGCCGACATTGGAGGTCAGCAAGATGAGCGTGTTGCGGAAGTCGATGCGCCGGCCCGAGCCGTCCTCCATCACCCCCTTGTCGAACACCTGAAAGAAAATCTCGTGCACGTCGGGATGCGCCTTCTCTATTTCGTCGAGCAGCACGACGCTATAGGGCCGCCGGCGCACCGCCTCGGTCAACCGTCCGCCCTCGCCGTAGCCGACATAGCCGGGCGGCGCTCCCTTCAGGGTGGCGACAGTGTGCGCCTCCTGAAACTCCGACATATTGATCGTGATGATGTTCTGTTCGCCGCCGTAAAGCGCCTCGGCGAGCGCGAGCGCCGTTTCGGTCTTGCCGACGCCCGAGGGGCCGCACAGGAGAAAGACGCCGATGGGTTTGCTGGGGTTGTCGAGGCGCGCGCGGTTGGTCTCGATGCGTCGCGCGATCATCTCAAGCCCGTGGCTCTGGCCGACGATGCGTCGGTTGAGGATGTCGGCGAGGTTCAGCACGGTCTCAACCTCGTCGGCCATCATGCGGCCGACGGGAATCCCGGTCCAATCGGAGACGACCGCCGCCACCGCCTGTTCGTCGACATGCGGGAAGATCATGCGATCCTCGGGCTTGATCGCGCCGAGCGTCTCGACCTTTTCGCGCAACGCCGCGCGGTCGCCGTCGCCTTGCGCCTCGGCGAACTTTTCGCGCATCTCCAGGATTTCCTTGACGAGCGCCGTCTCGCGCTCCCAATCCGCCTGAAGCGTCGCCGCGCGCGCCTTCTCCCTTTTCGAGTTTCTCGTCGATCTCGGCGATCTTCGGCCCCTGCGCGTCGCTGAGATCGGCGTCCTTGGCCAACGCCTGTTTCTCGCTCTCCAGCGCGGCGATGGCGACTTCGCTGTCCTCAATCGCCGCGGGCTTGGCTGTCTGCGAGATGGCGACGCGCGCGCAAGCGGTATCGAGCAGGCTGACCGCTTTGTCGGGCAATTGTCGCGCCGGGATGTAGCGGTGCGAGAAATTCACCGCGGCGACGATCGCCTCGTCGGCGATGCGCACCTTATGATGCGCCTCCATCGGCCCGGTCAAACCGCGCAGCATGACGACGGCCGTGGCGATGTCGGGCTCGCCGATGTGGATCGGCTGGAAGCGCCGGGTCAGCGCCGGGTCCTTCTCGAAATATTGGCGATATTCCGACCATGTGGTCGCCGCGATCGTGCGCAGGGTTCCGCGCGCCAGCGCCGGCTTCAGCATATTGGCGGCGTCGCCCGTGCCCGCCTGCCCGCCGGCGCCGATCAGCGTATGCGCCTCGTCGATGAACAAGATCACCGGCGTCGGCGAGGATTGCGCTTCGTCGATCACCGAGCGCAGGCGCTGCTCGAACTCGCCTTTCATCGAGGCCCCCGCCTGCATCAGAGCGACGTCGAGCACGCAAACCTTGACGTTGCGCAGCGGCGGCGGCACGTCGCCGGCGGCGATGCGCTGCGCAAAGCCCTCGACGACCGCCGTCTTGCCGACGCCGGCTTCGCCGGTGAGAATCGGGTTGTTCTGCCGCCGCCGCATCAGCACGTCGATGATCTGGCGGATCTCGTCGTCGCGGCCGAGAATCGGGTCCATGCCGCCGGCCTTGGCCTTGGCGGTGAGATCCTGACTGAAGCGGTCGAGCGCCGTCGTGCCCCTGGGCCCCAGCGCCGTCTCGCCGGCCGGCGTCTCCGCCGCAGCGACCCCCGAACCGTCCATGGGACGAAGATTGCTCTCTTCCGAGTCTCGCCATATGGCGAGATGGCCGACGGCGAGTTCGTCCACCGGAATCTTGGCGAATTCCTGGGAGCAGTTCAAAAGCGCGCGCCTGAGCTCCAGCGATTTAAGGCACGCGACCAACACGTGCCCGGAGCGGATTTGCGTCTCGCCGAACAAAAGCGTCGCGTAGTACCAGCCGCGATCCAGAGCCTCGTTGATTTGCGTCGAAAAGCCCGGCATTTCGGTTTCGTTCTTACGAAGGCCGGAGACAACCCTGGTTGTGTCCGCGATCATGCGCGACCGGTCGAGCTTGAAATGATCGGCGGTCACGGCAATATCGGCGCGGTCCTTCTGCAACAGATGCATCATCCAGTGCGCCAATTCGATGTTGCGGTTGCCAGCGCCTTTCGCGGTTCGCACCGCTTGGAGAAACGCCTCATAGCCAACGCGATTGAGTTTTCCGGCGACCGATTCGACGGTTAGATCCGCGCCCATGTCCGCCTCCGTCGTTTCAGTTGTAAGCCGCGGCCCTGGCGCCGCGGCGGCTGATCAAGTGAAATCTTGCGTCCTTGCGCCAGGGGTCGGCGTTCGACCAATTCGGCGCCATCCAGCCGGTCCACCCCAAGCGCGCGCCGCCGCCCAATCGCGCCGCCTGCACTTCGCCTGCGGGGATGGCGAGCTCCAAGTCCCAATCGTATTCGTCGCCGATATAGGCGAACACTGCGTCCGCGATCTGGTCGGCGAGTGGCGCGCCGGGCAGGAACTGCTCGTAATGCGCGAAGTTGCGCGCGAACACGCGGACGCGGAATTTGTCGCTGACCGTATAGGCGCTCGCGCCTAGCATGCAGTCGGTCCCGAGCCCACTGCGCGCCGCGCCCAGCCGTGAGCGTTCGCTGACGTCCAGCGTCAACCACGCGCCGACAAACTCGTCGATCTCGACGCGCGAGCCGACGAGGCCGGTCAGAAAGAACCTCAGCCGCGACACGCTTTTGACCCGCGGCGCCAGCAGGCCCGCATATTCGAGCTTGACGAAATCGTGGACGGAGTTCTCGGTTCTTGAACCACGCCGCGCCGAGGCCGATGACGGAGCCGACATAGTCGCGGAAGCGATCGTCGGCCGGCCGGTCGTTCTGCACGATCGGCCGCGCGTCGGCCCACGCGCGGAAGAACAGCGCCAGGAAGCGTCCCTGAAAAATGTCGGCGAAGCGCGCGAAGGCGTCGTCGCGCGCCCGCAGCCACTCATAGGCTTCGTGGGTTGTCGTCAGCGGCAGCGCGCCCTGCGGCCCGAACATGCCGAGAAAGCGCGCGATGAGCCGAACGCGGCCCCGCGCGTCTTTCGTCGCCGCCTCGATCGTCGAATCGGGAAATTCGAGATAGGGGTTTTGCCCCAGCGTTACGAATTCCTGCGCCCGCGCGGCGCTGTCGCCGATGCGCGGCTTGTCGGGGTTTGCGCGTTCGAGCTGCCGCATCGCGGCGAGCCAGTCGAACCGCCAGGGCTCGGCGGTTAGCCGATCGAGAAAGCTCATAAGCTCCCCCGCAAGCCAAGACGCGGCGCCCAACGCATGATCTCGCCGCGCTCTGTGGTGCGGACCACCGTCTGCGTGAAATGATTGATCGCGACATATTCCGCGAAGAACCGGTCGAGCGCCGCGCCCATCAGGAAAACGCCGGAGCCCTCGAACGCCTTGTCGTCGATGAGCACGGTCAGCTCCAGCCCGCGCGCGGCGGCCGCGCCCTGGGGAGTGCGGATGCGCCGCACCACCGGCTTTGCAGCCAGACTGCGAAGGCCGAGGATTTGCCGTTCCGTCGCTCCGTCAGAGAGGTCGGCGAACAGCATCAGCGTCTCGCGCAGCGCGATTGCCCCCTCTTCGGCGCCGCGATCGACCAGCCCCAGATGGTTGAGGCTCAACATGTTGAGAAGCCGCCACGCGACCTCCCCGGTTGGCACGGCCTCCGTTTTGCCGAGCATCGCCGTCATCGGCGGCTCGCGCGGCCGCGTCGGACCGGCGAGACAGCGCATCGCGAGCGTCACGTCGTCGAGCAGCCGAAAATCCGCGCCGCTCTCGCCGATCGGCAGCCGCTCGGCGAGATGCCGGTTGGAGCACAACGCGCGCACGCTCAGTTCCACGACGCGCTGCGTCTCCTCGGGGTCGTCGCGTTGTCCAAGCGATAGGTACATCTCGGTGCCGGTGTAGTCGGACCTGCGCCCATATTTGCTTTCCAGCGCCGAGCGTCGGCGCGGCAGGCGCCGCACGGTGTAGCACAGCCCATTGCGGCTGAGTCCGGCTGCGGCGGAATAGAGCGGCGCGACCGGTAGTTTCTCCGGCGAGCCCGGAACGTGAGCAAACACATTGAGGACGCGGTTCACCTCGTAGTCGAGCGGATGGCTTCTGTCGGCGACGACCGGGTGTTCATGCTGGTTGGTCGTCGCGGGAATGCGATCAAGCGTCTTTTCAAACAGGTTGACCGCCGGCGCCGCATAGAGCGAAAACGCCTCCGGGCGCACCGATGCGGCCAGCCGCGGATTGACCTCGTCGAACGTGAAGATGACGTCGAATGTCTTGGCGTCGAGCCGCGGCATGATTCGGTCGAGCTTGCCGAGATCGAAGCCGAGGAACTTTCGCGGGAAGCTCAGATATTCGCGCAAGACGTCGAAGCCGCGGAACAGCCGGAGATCGTTCGGAATCAGCGTCTCCGCCTCGCCAAACCCGATCTGCGAGATCGTCTCGGGTTCGCCCCGGATCCCGACGGGATCGCCGAAGCTGTCGAGGCGGCGAAAGTAGACGCCGCGGCAATGCGCAAACATCTGCTCATAAAGCGCGACCGCGTCCGCTTCGGGTCCCAGAAGATGAAACCGCAGGGATTTGGCGCGGCAGCGGCTTGCCCAGAATTCGGCGCGCTTGCCCGCCTCCTCATCGCTCGGTTCGTCCTCGCGCCGCGCCGCGGCGCGAACCGAGAACTGAAGGCGTAACCCCGCCGCCGCCTCGATCCCGCTCGACGGCAGCAACGCCTGCAACGCGGCCGGGCTTGTGAGATATTCCGCCTTGACGAGGTCGAACGGCCATAGCGTGATTGGCGCGCTCAGCCGAAACCGGCAGGCGACGTTGCGCTCCAATTCACGATAGGTCGCTTCGAAATAGGCGTCGCGCGCGATCGTTCGCCCCTCGCGCAGCGCCGGATCGCCGAATTTCGGGGCCATCTCGACCAGGAGAAAAGACGGCGTCGGCGCCAGATATTGCGGCGTCAGTTGATCGAGGAGATTGGTCGTGAAATCGGCGAATTCGTGTTTGATCTTCAGTTGCACCCGAGCAGCCAGAAACGCCGCGCCTTCGAGCAGACCGGAAATCATGGGATCGGCGCGGTCGCCGATGAGGCCGCCGAGCCGTTCAGCGACGCCCGGATATTCCTGCGCGAACTCGGCCGCCTGTTCGCGCAGGACGGTAAGTTCGCGGTTGTAAAAGTCGAGAAACTCTCGGTTCATGCGCTAGAGCCGATCGACCGAGATCTTGCCGGAGTCGAGTTCCACCTCGGCGAAAAACTCGACGGGCGTATCGATCGGCTCGGCGCGCAAATCCGCCTTGATAAAAAATTTGATGCGCAACGCCTCGACGTCAATGTACGGATCGCGGCTCACTTTCAGCGTGTTGGCCGCAAGTCGCGGTTCGTGGGTCTTCAACGCCTGCTCGATTTCGCGCGCGATGTCCAACAGACGATGTTCGTCGATCGTCCAGGCCGAGAGATCGGGGAAGCCGAAGTTGAGCACCGAACGCGCCACCTCGGGCGCGTCCGCAAGCCCGATCGCGGCATCGAGGTTGGTGGTGTTCAGGAGGTCGATGAGATCGCCGCTGACCTCGCGCCGCAAACCAGGCTCCGAGATCGGCGCCCGGCTCGGCGCCCGGCGCGGCGCGATCACCCGCTCGCCGTGCGCGTCGCGCAAATCGAGCGCCTTGTTGGCGTCGCGCTTTTCGTGTGCGGTGCGGAACGCGTACATGAGAGGCGGCGCCAGGCGTTCTTGCTTCTTGATAGCCATTGCGTTCGCCCAGGGCCAAGGTCTCAAGTAAAAAGATGAGGCGCGGCGTTTCCGCCGCGCCGCCGTACGCGCGCAACAATCAAGTGCCCTTGTTGGCTTTGAGGTCGTAGCCCTTGGTGTTCTTCGCGCCTGACGTGCCGTCCGCGTTCTGGGGCGTGTAAGAAAGTTCGATCTTCGAGAAGTTGAGCGACACGCTCTCTTGCGCGATTCCGCCGCCCTCGTGGCCGCTGGTCGAGATCGAGGAAATATAGACCTCGGTCATTTTGTAGACCAGATATTCCTGCGGATTTTCGCCGGCGCGGCGCACCGTCACGGTCGCGTTATCGTAGTGCTTACCCGTCGCGCACCCGAAGAACAAATTGGGCGACGCGCCATCAACGACTTTGGTGAAGTGCATGTCCTGCACATTGGAGCGTCCGCCGCCGGAGCCAAGGTTGGAACCGCCGGTGCCGGTATTGGTCACGCCGAAGCTGAACGAACTCACGTGAATCTCGTTCTTGTGCTTTTCGTCCTGCGACTCGCCTTTGATTCCATCGATCTTGAGGAAATAGTCTTCTTGAGCCATTTGGGGTCTCCACGGAATTTGCTGTCAAGGCGGAAAGGCTGGTCTTTCGCGCCGGCCGGGCGACCTCGCCCGTCGCTGTATGTTTACGGTCCGCAAATGCCCCGGGAACCGGGGCCTTTGCGTGCCGCCGCTTAATTTTTCTCCAGCCGGATATTGGAGACCAGGCTCATGCCGATATCCATGCCTTCGAGCTGGAAATGCGGGCGAAGGTGAACGGCGGCCGAATAATAGCCTGGGTTCTCTTCGTTCTCCGTGACCGTGACCTTGGCGGCCGCCAACGGATAGCGCGCCTTGGTCTCTTCGCTCGAGTTGGTGGGATCGCCGTCGACATAGAGCGTGATCCACTCGTTGAGCCACTTCTCTAGTTGCACTCTTTCCTTGGTCGAACCGATCTTGTCGCGCACCATGACCTTCAGATAATGGGCGAAACGCGACACCGCGAACATATAGGGAATGCGCGCGGAGAGATTGTCGGACGCCGTCGCTTCCTTGTCGATGTAGGTGCGCGGCTTGTAGACCGACTGCGCGCCGATGAAGGCGGCCTTGTCGGTGTTCTTGCGGTGGATGATCGGGAGTATCCCGGCTTTGGACAGTTCGGCCTCGCGCCGGTCAGTGATGGCGATCTCCGTCGGGCATTTCAAATCGACGCCGCCGTCGTCGGTCGGGAAGTTATAGGTCGGAAGATTGATGACCTCGCCGCCCGACTGAACCCCGCGAATGCGCACAGTCCACCCGTACTCCTTGTACGCCCGATTGATGTTGGCCGCCATCGCATAGGCCGCGTTCATCCAACCGTATTTGGAGCCGCCGTGCCCGTCCGTGTCCTCCTCGAACGCGAATTCGTGCACCGGCTCGCCCTTTGAGCCGTAAGGCAGGCGCGAGAGCACGCGCGGCATGCACAAGGCGAGATAACGGGAGTCGACGCCATCGCGCAGACCTCGCCAAGCCGCCCATTCCGTCGTGTCCATCAGCTTGCCGATGTCGCGCGGATTCATCAGTTCGGTCCACGACTCCATGTTGAGGAGACCGGGATCCGCGCCGGTGACCAGCGGCGCCAGCGCCGCCGAGGCGATCTTCGACAGGTCGCGCGCCAGCGACACATCGGTCGGCGAATTGCTGAAATAATAGTCGGCGATCAAGGCGCCATAAGGCTGGCCGCCGAGCGTGCCGAACTCCTGCTCATAGATCTTCTTGAACACCGGGCTCTGATCCCAGCGCGCGCCGGGGAACAGCTTGAAGTGCCGGTACAGCTCGGTCTTGCCGACGTTCATCACCTTGATCTTCAAGGTGGCGTCGGTCTCGGAGTTGAACACGAGATAGTGCAGGCCGCGCCAGGCGCTTTCGAGCTGCTGGAACTCTTTCGCGTGCAGCACCTCATTCATCTGCGCGGACAGCTTTTCGTCGATCCGGGCGATCATTTCCTCGATCGTGCCGATGACGTCGTCCTTGACGATCGTGGAGTCTCTGCAGCGCCTGGGTCACAAGGGTCTGCACGGCGTTTTCGACTTCGGCCGCCGCCTGCTCGCTGCGTGGTTTGAAACTCTGTTTGAGGATCGCGGAAATGTCGTCGACCTGCGCGACCGGTTCGGCCGGCTGGGCGATCGGCAAATCTTTTTGGGGAGAGGCCATCGATGTTCGCTCCTTATTCCGGCTTATCTTCGGTGGACGGACGCTGTTCAAGTTTCTGCTTTAGCGTGGACATCAACTGCGGGTCGGCGAGCAGCTTTTTCAGCGTGTCCTCGGCGGCGATCTTGCCGTCCATGTAGCTCAACAGGTTCTTGAGCTGGTCGCGCGCTTCCAAAAGCTTGGCCATCGCCGGAACCTGGCGGGCGATCGCCGCCGGCTCGAATTCTTCGAATTTGGTGAATTTTAGTTTCACCGAAAGCCGCGTCCCCTCTTCATTGCCGAGCTTGTTGGGGACCTTGAACGCAACCGCAGGTTCGATCGCGGCCATGCGCGCGTCGAAATTGTCCATGTCGGTGTCAAGAAACTTGCGGTTCTCGATCTCCGTCTTCTCGACCGCCGAGGCGTTGCCGGAAAGGTCGGCCATCACGCCCATTACAAACGGCAGTTCCACCAGTTCCTCGGAATCGTAGGGGTCCTCGTAGGTGATGTGGACCCGGGGTTTACGATTTCGCGTGATGAACTTTTGACCCGAATTGCTGTTCTTCGCCATGGTTCCTCTCCTGCCGCCCGGCAACTTAGGCTATTCCTAGGCCGCGCGAGCATAATTCAGCCGACGTAAACGGCAAACACATTCGTGACGCGCATCCGTTAGCCGGCGCCTGCTCTTTACGGGACGGCTGCCGGGGGCTTGCGCGCCGCCGCAATCGGCCGCAGTTTTGCCAAACCCCCCGCCGCTTCCCGGCCGGGTCGAGCGATCACGTCGAGGAACCGATGAGTCCAGGCCGAAAAGCCTCCGGAGGCCGCAACATCGTCGCTTATTTCGCCGGCTATCTCGCCAATCTCGTCAATGGCGGCGACACGCTCGATCCGATCCAGGACTTCGCCGAGGTCAAGGCGTACGCGGTCTACGAGAAAGTGCGGCGCACGCTGGCGACAAGCCCGCGCTACGTCGACGTCCTCGTCGGTTTCTGGTCCTATCCGCCGCCCAACACAGCCGAGGACGCCGCCGACTTCTATTTCGACATCGTGCTGCGGCGTCCCATAGGGGCGCGGCGCGGCGAGCCGACCACCGCCGACGTGCTGGCGCAATTGATGGCTTCGCACGGCCTCAAGTCTGCCGTGGATGTGGCGGGCGACCGTTCGACCTGGAGCGCGCTCGTCGGCGGCGGCGGCCGCATCCGACGCTTCAAGCCACAGGAAAAGCTGTTCGAGCTTTCAAACCGCATCCTCAAATGCCTCGACGCCGCCAACCGCCCCTATGCCGAAGTGCTGCGTCTCGGCCTCTGCCCCAAGGAATGGCTGGCCGGCGACGACGCGGTCGGGGTCAACGTGCTGAAGTCCGCCAACGCCTACCTGAAGGCGCTGAAGGAGGCGATGGGCGGCCGTTTCGGCCGACGCCCCACAAAAGAGGAAATGGACATCGCCTTCGCCAGGGCCCCCATGCCCGGCTGCAAGAGCGCCGCCGAATTCGCAGCGGAACCGCTCGGCGCCGCGGCGCTGTCGCGCCTTGCCGGGATCGATCAGACCTATCTCGTCTCCTACGACGCGGAGCTGACCCAGCCGCTCGAAGACCTGGCGAGCGACGCGGACGAGCCGCTGATGAGCGCCGACGAGGCCGCGCCGTTTCTGAATGAGGCGGTGGCGGCCGGCGTCCTCAGCGCCGCCGAGGGCGGGCTGCTCAATGCGATCATGGCCGGACGTGACCTCATGTCGGCGATGGGCGACAATCTGGCGCTGCGGCGTCGGCTCAAGACCGAATTCGGCGGCGACCTCGCCGCCTATGCCGAAGAACTCTCACAGCGCACCGCGCGTTTTGTCGCCGAGGCCTCGGGCAGACCGTAAAGCCCGAACGAGACGAAACCGCGCACAAGCGCAATCCAATTCGAAGGAGTTCAGCGTGGCGACCCAATTCGATCCCCGAGAGGCCGCAAAATTCTTGCGGACGTTGCAAATAGCGACTGGCGTCGCCGTTTCGCTGGAGGACATCCGCCGTGGCCGCGGCGCCGCCCGGCCCGCGGCGACGTTCCTGGCGCTCGCCGCCAAGACCGGCGTCTGGCGTTTTCCGGAGGAGGGCGTTCTCAGCGGCGACGGCCTGCTGCTCGCCAAGCGCCACCGCGAGTCCGACGGCTCCGCGAGCCTCGTCCTGCAAGCCCAAGGCGCGGTCGGCGTCTCGGCATACGCGGGCCGCGCGGCGCGCGCCCGCATCGGCGAGGCTTGGGCGGCGGAAGCGACGTTCGACCGCTTCGGCGCTCTGCATCTGCCGCTCGACGCGGACGAGGTTGACGATTCCGATCTCTCCCGCATCGAAGTCGAGTTTCTCGACGACGCGACATGACAGCGCGCGTGTTCGTGCCGCTGGTCGACGCGCGCGGCGAGGCGGCGCACCTGTTCGAGGCGATCGCCGGCGAGACTGCGCCCGAGGAGCACCCCGCCCGCCTGCTGCCGCAGATTGCCGAATTGTTCGACTTCGGGCTTTACGGCGTTGGCCAAAGCGCGCGCGAGGCGGTGGTGAGTTTCGTCGAGACGCGCCGCCGCCGCCTATGGCTGAGCCCGCGCAACGCGCACCTGAAACCCTGGTACCTGCGCATCTCCGACCTCCAGCTCGGCCGGCTCAGCGACGGCAACGCCCGCTCCGCCGGGCTCGGCCTCGCGGTCGCCGCGTTGTGCCAGACCTTTGGGCGCGATCCCGGAATCGTCTTCGCCACCGGCGAAATCCTCCCGCCCAACGCGCCGAGCGGCGGCGCCGCCGGCGTCGGGGCCGTCTCGGGCTTGCGCGGCAAGCTGGCGCTGATCGGCGATTATCTCAACCAGCACGGCCCTGCGCTCGAAGGCCAAAGGGTCGTCGTGGCGCTGCCCGCGCTCGCCGATGACGGCCGCAGTCTGGCGGAGGCCGAGCGCCCGCTGTTGTCGCGGCTGCGCGAAGAAGCCGAACAGGCGCGCATCAAACTCGTCATCGTCTTCGCCGACACGCTCGACGCGCTCGAAGCCACGCTCGGGCCGTTCGCGATCCCGGAGCTGCTGACGCCCGCCCGCGCCCGCGCCGCCGCCGCTGTCGTTGGCGTATTCGCCGTTGCGTTCGCCGTCTGGAGCGCGCTGGCGCACGCGCCGATCCGTCTGGCGTTCGCGCCGCCGGCGGCCGCGGGCGGCGTGAACGTCGATGAGGCTGCGCCGCAGCGGGCGCGCTACGACGCCAAATCCGACAAACTCGAACTGCTCGGCCCCTGTTTCGACGCGCAGCGCGAGCCGCTCGTCCTCGGCGGCGAGACGCTGGTTCTGAAGGTGCGCGCCGAGGACGGGCTGCCCTTCGCCAGCCGGGTGCGGCCGATGCGCTTGTTCATCGCCTCCGTGTCGCGCAACGCCGATCCCGTCATTCTCGACGCCGCGCATTTCCGTTCGCTGCAATCGGAGCGCAGCCAAGACCCCAACGACCTCGTCGCCGCCATCCCGATCGAGCCGGTCGAGGACGAAGTTCGCCTGTTCGTGCTGGCGACGCGCGACCCGAAACTGGCTATAAGCGAGGTCGAAACCGAGCTACGGGCGACCTTAAAGGGCCTCGGCGGCGCCTCGGCGCTCGCCGCCACGACGACGTTCCTCGCCGACCATGTCGGAGCCGAAATCTCTTACCAATTCCGGGTCGCCAATGATCCCAAAGCTTGCGCCTGATCGCCGTTCGCGGCGTCTCCTTCTCGTCCTGGCGGCGATCTCAGCGCTGGGCGCCCCCGCGCGGGCGGCGCCCGCGCGGCTCGACACCGACGCCGACATCGCCGCTTTCGCCGAACGCGTGCGCGCCTACGGCGGGGCGAGCCTGGTGCGCTGGATCGTCGCCGCGCCGACCCGCGTCGACGCGGAAGCCAAGATCGCGGAGATTGTCGGGAAGTTGTCGCCGATCGATCGCGGCCTCGGATTCTCGCTTGATCGCGCAAGCGACCGCCGATGCGCCCGGCGCCCGCGGCTACGTGTCGCCGCAGATCGGTTCGACGGGCCTCGGCGCCTGCTCCTGGCAGGTTTGGGTAAGCGATCCGCTTCTGCCCACGGCCGACAGCCAGACAGCGATGGTGCCGCTCGCCTCGCGCGACCGTTTGCCGGTCAGCCCGAAGGCGACGTTCCGGGTCGGACATTTTGGACTCGTGCAATCGAAACTCTACGCCTTCGACGAGACCAGCCCCGGCGCCATCCGCGATCTTTCGACGGCGCCTGATGTCGACATTCCCGTCCCCCACAGCGGACCCGAGGACTACATCGTTCTGGCGACCGCACGGAAATCCGCGCCGTTCCTCGAGGGCGTCAAGACGGCGCTGGCGGCCAGCCAGGGCGAGCGACGCGAGCTTGGCCCCGAATTCGCGCTGCGCGAGCGGCTGCTCGGCGCCGCGCGCGGCATCGGCGCCAATATCGAGGCGGTGCCGTCCTCGATGATTGCGCCGAAATCAACCAGGGTGGCTGAAGCGACGGAGTCGCCCGCGCGCGACGATGCGCTGATGGAGACCTGTCTCTACGCGCTGGAGCCGAACCCGTAGGCGCTCTTGAGAGTGAGCCGTCTGCCATCCACGTCGACGGCGCGAGCACGTCGAATGAATGTAAAAGGCCGGCGGCCGGGACAAGCCCGGCCACGAGGGAGGGGGCGGTCGCGTTCCGACAAAATAGATCAACGCCCATCACTCGACGAGCTTGAACAGCGAGAGCGTCGCCGCCGCCCCCGCCTGCCGCCATTGCCCCTCGATCTTGCGGACCAGCTCCGCCGAGGGGCCGGCGCGAAACGCGTCTAGCCCCGCCAAAGGCCGGTCGGATACGATTGCGACCAGCAGCTGCGGCTTGCCGAAGGAATCGGCGTCGCCCCTCATGCCCAGATTGAAAGACGCGGACAGGCCGTCCTCGGCGATCTGCGTACGCACCTTGACGGCCCGCCCGTCGTCACCGATCGCCAGCAAAACGAGCGCCCGTTTCGCAAGATCGACGATCGCCCCCGAGAGCGGCTGGCCCTTGCCGACCGCGACGCTGTCGAGCGTCAGCCGCGGCGGCGGCGCGGCGCTGGCCGAGGCCTGCTTCATGATTTCGACGACGGGACACTGGCCGGCCGTGACGAGTTCGGCGCGCACTTCCGGGTCGCGTTGAAACACGCGCTTATAATCGTCGGCGAAGCGCTGGAAGCTGGCGCGGTCGTCGCCCATGCCGACGAAGCGCCGCCCGTCGGTGTCGTTATCCTCAAAGCGCGCGAAGAAACACGGGCCGGCGTCATGCGCGCCGATATAGGCCGCCACCAGCGCGCGCCCCGACTCGGCGGCCCCCGAGGGAGAAGGCGACGCGCCTGCGGCGGATGGAGAGGGCGCAACGTTCGGCGAAGGATTCGTCTCGGTCGGCGGGATTGGGCCCGGCGTGGCCTCGGCGCTCGACGTCGCCGTTGGGCTTGGACCAAGCGCCGGCGCCACGTCGATATGGACCGTCATTCTCCCTTCGCCGCCGCCGGCGGCTTTTGCGACGACCTCAAACGCGAAGCGCCCGGCCGTCACCGGCGTGCCCGCGAGCTGGCTCAAGCCGCCGCCGAGATCGGCGAAGGCGAGCCCCTCCGGCAGACGCTCGGCGCGGAGCGCGAGCTTTTCCGGCGAACGGAACGGCGGCAGACCCGCGCTATAGGGCGCTCCGACCGTCGCCGGTTCGAGATCGACCACGCTTTGCGCCGCCGGCGGCGACGCGCCCGTCACCTCCAGCGAAACCCTCATGCGCGCAGTTTTGCCGTTGGGGTTGACCGCTACGACATCGAACGCGAATCGCCCGGCGGCGGTCGCCGTTCCCTCCAATGCGCTGCGGCCGCCGCCAAGGTCATGCAGCACGAGTCCGGCCGGCGGCGCCGGCGCCGCATGCAGCGCCAGCCCCTTGCCGCCGGGATCGACGAAAGCGGGAAGCTCCGATTGAACCGGCGCCCCTATATTCACCGCCTTCATAGCAAATTCGCTCTGCGGCGCGCGCGGCGGCAACTGTTCCAGAAGCGCCTGCTTGCTGGGCGTCTCCTCGCCGCCAGGAAGCGTGACGCTCGGCGAAGGCGTCACGGGCTTGGCGGTCTCCGTCGCGGCGGGCGATTGGGTCGAAGGCGGCAGCGGCGGCAGATTCGGGTTGGTGACGGAAGGCGTCGGGCTGGTGGCGATTCCCGGCGAAATCGCCCTCTGCAAGCGGTCGCGAAACACATATCCCGCCGCCGCCAGTCCCAGGAGGACCACGACAGCCGCAGCGACAACCGCGAGGCCGCCGCCGCGCTTGCGCGCCGCGGGACGCGGCGGCGGCGAAATTTGCGTGGGCGAACCCGTCTCGCCCCAGGCGGCGACCTCGGCCATGCTTGCCGGCCGGTCGTCCGGGTTCGGCGCCAGCATCGCGGTCAACAGCGGCCGCAGCGAAATGTCGATTTCGGAGAGATCGGGAACGCGCTTGCGCTTTTCGATCACCTCCGCCTGGGTCGTCCCCATGTCGATGGCGCTGCCGCGCAAAGCCTCGGCGATGACGAGGCCGAAGCTGTAGATGTCCGACTTCGCGCTCACCACGCCGCCGGCGAGGCCGAGCTGCTCGGGCGACACATATTTATATTTGCCGGCGAAACCGCCGCCGATGATCGTGCCGTCTCCCGCCTGGATGTCGCGGGCGATGCCGAAATCGACGATCTTGGCCCGGCGCGGATCGCCGTTCGGCAAGATGATGTTGTCGCTCGAAATGTCGCGATGCACCACGCCGTTGGCGTGCGCAAGCTCCAGGGCGCCGCCGATTCGCTTCAATAGAATGCGCACTTCGGCCGGCGACAGCGGCCCCGATGCCAACCGCTTTTGCAGCGAAACCCCATCGACGAACTCCATCGCGATGTAGGCGCGTTGGAGGTCCGGCTCGACCGAGAACACGTAATAGCGCACGATCGCGTCGTGCAGCAGATTGTGCAGGATCGCCGCCTCGCGCTTGAACAGGGCGATCACGTCCGGGTGGCGCGCCATCTCCGGCCGCACCAGCTTGATGGCGACGGGATCGCCGGAGGCCACGGCGACGCCCTTATAGACCTCGCCCATGCCGCCTTCGGCGATCAGGCTTTCGATCTCGAACATGTCGTTGAGCCGCACGCCTGGGCGCAAGCTCCCCTGCGGCTTCGGCTGAAAGACGGTGCCTTCCTCCATACCCTTTTCCGTTTGCGCGACGCCGTCGTCGCATGTGAGCTTACGGGCCGAAGATTACCGTGAACTATAAGCCATCGCCAAAGCGAATAGCGGCCACGAATAATTCTCAAATCGCATTTCTTGCGCTAAAATGCGGACCGTAATCGAAAGGCAGGAGCTGGCGAACGGCGCGGCCGAGGGCCAAGCTCCAGCGAATGTTACGGACGCCGGGACCTTCGCATGAAGCTGTCGGCGCCTGTTGGGAGAGTTCAA
The DNA here is from genome assembly GCA_963835115.1 of uncultured Pseudomonadota bacterium. Taxonomy (GTDB): domain Bacteria; phylum Pseudomonadota; class Alphaproteobacteria; order Rhizobiales; family Beijerinckiaceae; genus Roseiarcus. The sequence continues at coordinate 34,919 of CAWIEP010000016.1, read as the reverse complement.
ATGCGCGCTTCCTTTCTTCTCGTGAGCGGCGTCGTGCTGGCGCTGGCGACGCCCGCCTTCGCCGATCCCGCCTACACCGCCAACAAAATCGTCGACTATTTCCACTCCGCCAAGGCCGCCAAGCTCGGCAATACCCGAAAGATCTGCTTCGAGGGCGACCCCGATTGCGCCGCCGCGGCGGCGCCGAAGCCGTTCGACTTGATGGTCAATTTCGAGTTCGACTCGGATCGCCTGACCGCCTCGGCGAAAGAGAATCTCGGGCAGTTCGCCACCGCGCTGCACGATCCGCAGTTGCGGAAAGAGAAATTCGCCATCGACGGCTACACCGACGCGACCGGCGCCGAAGTCTACAACAAGAGCCTGTCGGAGCGCCGAGCCGTAGCGGTGGTCAATTATCTCGCCCAGCTCGGCGTCGACCGCAGCACGTTGGTCGCCAAGGGCTTCGGGCCCAGCAACCCGCGCGCCCAGGACCCGTTCGATCCCGTCAACCGCCGGGTCGAAACTCATCTGGCGGACTGAGCCGCGACCCCCCTGGGGTCGCCGAGCAAGCGCCAGCGCTTGAGCGCCGGCGCGAGCGCTGGCCCGCTGCGGCCGTCGACGAGGCCGGCGTAATAGCCGGCCGCCTTCAGCCGTTTCTGCAAAGCGGAGACGGTCGCCGGCGCCCAGGCCTGCGCCGGGGCCGGTCAGTTCGTTCATCGCCAGACCCGAATCGGCCGCGACCGCTTTCAGCAATTCGTCGGCCGCCCCCTCCGGGTCCTTGGGCGCGTGCCGTCCCTCGTCGAGCAGAACCGCGGCGGCGCGGTGGCCGTTGGGCTCGCCGAGCGCGGCGGCGCGGCGATAGAGGGCGAGCGCGTCGGACGCCTGCCCGCCCAGTCCGTCGTCGGCGAACTTGCCGAGGTCGAACGCGGCGATCGCCGAGCCGCCGTCGGCCGCCGTCTTCAAAAGCTGATAGGCGCGCGCGACATCCTTCGACAGCACCTTGCCTTCCGCCAGCGCGACCGCGACATTAATCGCCCCGTCGGCGCTGCCGCGTCCGGCCGCTTTTTCATATAGCGCGTAGGCGCCGGCGACGTCCTTGGGCATATGGTCGCCCGTCTCTTCGAGCCGTCCGAGGCTCACCAGGGCGCGCGCGTCGCCGGCCGCAGCCGCGGCGCGGTAGAGTTTGATCCCCTCGTCGAAATGGCGGGAGGCGAATTTCGCGCGCGCGAGCAACGCCTGATAATGCGCCGTCGCGGGATCGGCCTTCCACGCCTGCTCGCAAGCGTCGATCGCCGTCGCCGCATTGACGGCCAGCGTCGCGAGATCGACTCCGGGGGCGCTGGCCGTCGCATCGTTCGGGTGGGTCGCCAGCCGATCGCACAATATGCCGGGGTCCTTCGCCGAAGCGTGCGACTTCGGCCAGGCGTTCGGCGAGTTCGTCGGCGTCGTGCGCATAGGCGCCGTCGGGGAAGCGCGTGCGGTAGAGTTCGACCAGCGCCGGCTCGCGCGAGCTGAGCGCCAGGCGCCAGATTTCTTCCTCCGCCGTGCGGTCCCTGGGTTTGGCCGAAGGCTTCGCCGCGGTCTTGAGCAACGAGCGCACATCCCCCGCATGGGGTCCGCCGGGGTAGCGTTGCAGATAGACCTGCAGGAGATCGCCGTCGCGCGCCGGCGCCGCCAGTCGCCACAACGCCGCCTCGGGGCTCGCGTCGGCCGCGCCTTCGCCCGCGAGATAGACCTGTTTGGTGAGCGAAAAATTCTCCCAAGGCGTCTGTTCGCCGCCGGTGGCGACGTTCACGTCATGGGTGACCGCGATCATCGTATTGGAGAGATCGACGCCCGCCGATGTCAGATGCGCGAGCAGGGCTTGCGCGAACGGGCTGTTGCGCCCGGCGCCGTCGAAAGCGACGGCGTCGGGCTGCGTGGAGAACGCGATCATGAAATCGGCGGCCTTGCCGACCCGGGCGAGGCCAGCGGCCGCCTCGGCGTCCTCGCGCTTGAGCGGATTCTCGCGGCAGGCGTCGAGGAAAACCAGACGCCGCCCCGCGCTTTTCGCCATCGCGTCGATGACGGAATCCAGGGCGACCGTGTGTTTGCCGATGTCGGCGGGGCTGCGCAGCACCGCGTCGACCGGCACCAGATAATTGTGCTCAAAGAGTTGAAGCCCGTGGCCGCCGTAATAGAACAACGCGATGTCGGCGTGTTCCGCACGCTTGCCGAAATCGGCGATCGCTTGCGTCATTTGCGCTTGATCGAGGTCGACCTGGAGCGTCACGTCGAAGCCGAGGCTGTGCAGCGACTGGGCGATGTCGCGCGCATCGTTGGGCGGATTGGCCAGCGTCGGCGCGGTTTGATAGCCGCCCTCGCCGATCACCAGCGCGATGCGCATTTCCTGCGCCGGCGCGCTAGCCGGCGCCGCGAGCCAGGCAATCGCGCCGACCGCGAGGGCGCCAAAACATTTCGCCGTCAGCGTCATGGCGTCGAGGCTACCGCAGGCCCGGCGAGAAGACGAGGCCCTCGCGATCACAAACTGTCGGCGCGCTCCAAAGCGGAGGCGGCGACGCTGAGCGTCTTGGCGACGAGGTCGCCGCCACGGGTGGCGACGCTTGTCGCGTCGGGATCGGAGGCGCGAATCAGCGAGATCGTCTTGTGGACGGCGGCGTGGATGGCGACGACCGCCGCAAGCAGCGCATGCGCCGCGGCGTGTTTCGTGGGCGCCGTGCGGGCGCGGTGGGCGGCGGCGGCGACAATCTGCGGCAGGCTGTGCAAGGTCGGCGGCAGGCGCGGCGCGATTGCCGTCAGCGCCTGCGCATAGCGGTCGAGCGCGTCGGCGATACGGGTCTGGGCGTTGCCGCCGCAGGCGCTAATATAGTGTTCGGTTTCGCTGCTGATCTTCGTCAGGCCGTCGATGGGATCGGTATAGGAGTCGATTTCCGTGAGCTGCAATCCTCCTGCGCATTCGCCCCCCCCGCCGCCGCCGCCGCCGTCGCTCGAGTCCGGCTCGTCGAATCCGGCGGGACCGAAGCCGTGATGGCCCTGGCGCGGCGGCGGCCTGTAGCCGTCGCCGTCGCCGTTCCCGTTCGGGTACTGGCCGCCCTTCGTCCCGCCGCCTTCGGTTGGTCCCCTTGGGCTCGTCACGACGACGCCGACAGGGGCCTGATTGTACCTGTCCGAGTTGAAGCTGCTGGGCGCATTGAAGTGGGTGGCTCCGCCGAAGCCGTGGCCGCCGCCCCCGCCTCCGCCTCCGCCACCCCTGGCGTAGGCGTCAACCACGGTCAAACCGACGTGGCCGGCGACGGCGAGGACAACGAGACAATGCGCAAGTTTTCTCATGGTTCACCTTGAGACCGCGAACGGATCGCCCAGAGAAGGCGGCTCTCTCCTTTGTCTTACGGGCCGCCCCGACCCGCCTTTGGCTGGCTGTCGCGAAGCGGAGGCGAATATTTGTGAACGCGATTATTTTCGCACCATCAACCGACCGACAACCAAACATGCGCTTCACCGCCCGCTCTTGTTTGGGAGATCAAATCTTTGCAGGAAATTCCTCGCGTGTCACGCGCTTTACCGCCGCCCTTTCGCCTTTGTCGCGGGCGCCAACTCGCTGCCGGCGGCCGTGTCACAAGCTGTCGGCGCGCACAAGGGCGCTGGCGGCGCTCCTGAGCGTGTCGGCGACGAGATCGCCGCCGCGCGTGGCGACGCTGTTGGCGTCGGGATCGGAAGCGCGAATGAGCGAGATTGTCTTCTCGACGCGCTTCTGCACGACGTCGATCGCGGCTTGCAACACCTTCACCGCCGCGTGCGGCGTTGGCGCCGCCCGCACGCGCGCCGCGGCCTCGCGGACAATTCGCGGCAGCTCCCGCAACTCGCGCGGCAATCGGTGGCGCGGCGGCGGCGCGAAGCCCGGCGCGGGGGGCGTCGGCGCGTCGATTTGTTCGAGAGCGCTCGCATATTTGTCGAGCGCGTCGGCGACGCGATCCTGCGTGTTGCAGCCGGAGAATGTGACGTAGTTTTGCGTCTGCTGCGAGATCTCGGCGACGCGCTCGATGGGGTCGACGAAGTCGCCGGGATCGAACAGTTGCAAATCGGGACCGCACGCGTCCGAATTGGCGGTGAAGTTGAACATGTAGGGATAGCCGGCGGCTACGCTCGACGGAGACGGCGCCGCCGGCGCCGAGCGCCCTTGGCCGTCGGAGTTCCCGAAGCCGTTGATCCCGACGACGCCGATATGGCCGTTGACGCCGATGCCGTTGACGCCATAGCCGTTGACGCCGATGTGGCCGCCGTTGACGCCCGCAACGCCGGCCACGCCGTTGACGCCATGGCCGGTAACGCCGCCATGCCCGCCGCCGCCGCCCGCGGCGCCTGCCGAGGCGCCGCCCTTGGCGTAGGCGTCCGAAATCGTAAGGCCGATATGGCCGGCGACGGCGAGAAGCGCCAAGCTGCGAGCCAACACGTTCATGGGACGCTCCCGATCCGGCTGCCGAACCGCCGCGACAAGCCTTCGCGATGAGGTTACGGTCCGCGTGGGTCGCATTTGGTTGGGCGCGAACGCAGCAATGTCGGATTTCGGACGCCGGTTCTCGCACTTTACCGGCGTCCTTTTTGTCTCCACTATGTCTGGCGCCTCATGTTGGCGCGAAAGGGGACGCCATGGGGAGGGGTGAGCGCAAGTGTTCTTCGCGCGCTCTCATGGCGCCGAGCGGCGCTTTAAACCGCGTCGATCGGTAGCCGGTCCGCGTCGCCGATGAACCGTCGACTTGGCGTCCTCATCGCGGCCTCCGCGCTACTGCTCATCGGCGCGGTCCTGTTCAGCGTCTGGCGACATTTTTCGCCCTCGCCGCCGCGACAGCCGGCGCTCCCGCCGATCCCCGTTTCGCCCGCGCCGCAGCCCTCGGCCGCGGCGCGGGTGTCGACGATCATCGACCTTCCCGGCGACCCGGCGCTGGTGAGGCGAGCCTCCGCCAACGCGCCGCGTCCGATTGCGCTCGCCGTCCCTTCCTCGCTTTCCCCCGGCGCGCCACTGGCGGAATTCGAGGCGTTCTTCGTCCGGGAGCCGCTGACGCCGGCCAGCGGCGGCTATCTCGGCAAATTCACGGACAATGGCCAGCAGGCCGACGCTCTAAACGCCGAACTCGCGATCAACGCCGGCGAGACGCAGGGCGCGAACTCGGATATGGGCGACGACGACGATGGCGGCGATGCGACGCCAGAGAATGCGCAGGCGGCGGCGCCGCTGACGGGCGCCAACAGCCAGCAACTAGATGTGATCGAGGGCGGCGAAAACGGCCGCCCGCAACTCAAGGAGGCGATTCTTCGTCCAACGCTGCCGCAGAAAATTTCAGATTTGCTGATCGAGAGCGGTTACGAGGAAACGAGCGCGCGCGCTGTCGAGGCGTACGCGAAGCAGCGCTACAATATTCAGACGCTGCGCGTCGGTGCTGCGGCGTTGGCGGTTGGCGCGGTCGATCCCTCCGGCGCCTATCGCGTGGCGCAATTCGCCATGTTCCAGGACGGCGAATACGTGGGGACCGTCGCGCTTGCGGAAAATGGCCTCTATGGCGAGGGCGCGGAGCCGTCGCTGCCGCCCGGCTTCCTGGACAATTCCGAGCGTCCGTCGCTCGGCGCGCACTTCAATCTCGCCGACGGGGTTTATAGCGCGGGGCTGCGCAGCGCGGTCCCCGAGCCGGCGATCCGCGAGGCGGTTCATCTCTTGGCGCGACTCGCCGATCTCGACGCGCCGCTGGCGACCGGGGAAACGCTGCGTCTGATCTATGCGCGGAACCCGCGATCGCAGGAGCAGCCGGCCAGTCGCGTCGTCTACGCCGGCCTCAGCGGTCCCGCTGCGAACGTGGACTGCTACGCCTTCGTGATGAGCGACGGCGGCTATCGCTGCTTCAACGCGAAGGAAGACGCCGCGCCCTCTGTCGCGCCCCTGCCGCCGGGCCCAGGCCAAGCGCCGACGCCGCCGCAGCGCGAAGCTCCCGGCGGCGGCCCGCTCGCCGACAGCGGGGCTTCGGCGGCGGGCGGCCTGTTGCCGCCGATCAGCGGCGCGCCGATCACCTCGCTGTTCGGCATGCGTTTCCACCCGATCCTGCATATCGTGCGCCTGCATGCCGGCATCGACTTCGGCGCGGCCGTCGGCAGTCAGGTGCGCGCCGCCGCCGACGGCGAGGTCGAAAGCGCGGGCGAGGCGCGCGGCTACGGCGACCGCGTCGTGCTCAAACACGGCGGCTTCGAGACCACCTACAACCACCTTTCGGAGATTCCGCGTCGAGGTCGGCCAGAAGGTGCGGCAGGGCGAGATCATCGCGCTGTCCGGCAATTCCGGGCTCTCGACCGGCCCGCATTTGCATTTCGAATATCGCATCAACGGCGATCCCGTCGATCCGCTGCCGCATCTGGGCAAGGAGTTCCAGGGCCGCGCGCCGGTCATCATCGCCTCGGGAAAGCCAGCCTTCCCCGGCGCTTCCCAGGCGGTTCCGTCGCCGCCCGATCCCGCGACCTTGGCCGCCTTCGCCGCCGCCAAGGCGCAGATCGACGCCGCGCTGGCGGCGGCCCAATGAGCGCGCTTAGCCTTCGCAATGCAAGACGATCGCCGTCACGTTGTCGCTCGCGCCGCGCTGCAACGTCAGCGCGATGAGGCGGTCGCAGACGGCCTGCGGGTCGTCGTCGGCAAGCGCGGCGGCGATCTCGGCATCGTCGCCATGCGCGGTCAGGCCGTCGCTGCAGAGCAGAAACCGGTCGCCGGGCGCCCAGCGATCGCTGACGAGATCGAGTTCCGGCGCGTCGGTCGCGCCGAGCGCGCGCGTCACCACGTTGCGGCGCGGCCAGAGTTTCGCCTCTTCGGGGTCGAGCACGCCGCGATCGACGAGATCCTGCATCTCGGAATGATCGTGCGTGACCTGCGCAGAGCGCCGCCGCGCAGCAGATAGACGCGGCTGTCGCCGCACCACACGCAGGCGAAATGCGCGCCGAAGATCAGCAGCGCGACCAGCGTCGCGCCGATCGACGGCGTGGCCTTCGCGCGCGCGTAGGCGCGCATCTCGGCGTTGGCGGCGCGCGCCGCCGCCTCGACCGCCGCCAGACCGCGCCTCGCCGGTCGGCGCGCACGTCGAGCGCCCGAGCGCGTCGATGGCCATGCGGCTGGCGACGTCGCCGCCGCCATGGCCGCCCATGCCGTCGGCGACCGCCCACAGGCCGGCCTCGGGGCGCAGCGAGCAGGCTGTCCTCGTTGCGCGCGCGCTTGCAGGCCGACGTCGGTCGCCGACGCCGGCGCGGATGGCCGGCGTCAGCCATCGGCCGTCGTGCCCGTGCGAAGGCGCCGGTCAGCATATCGGCGAACAGCGATCGGCGGCGGCATGCCCGCCACCGCCAGCGCCAGCGCCGGAAAGCCCTCGCCGCCGACGGTCCACCAAAAGCTCTGCCCGGCGAAGGCGCTGCGATGGCCGAAGCGCCGCGCGGCGCGAAACGCCAGCGCGGTCTGCGCCGTCGACCCCGCGCACCAGCACGACGCCCTCCGCCAGTTGCTCGACGCCCGAAAGTTCCTCGACGCGCGGCTGCACGCGCGGGCGCCGGCAGGGTCTCCACGCGCATGCGGCGAAACTCTCGAACGGCGTATCCGGCGCGAGCGCGTCGAGCAGCGCCTCTTCGGCCGCTTCGCACCAGGCCTCGTTCGCCTCGATCTCCGGCGGCGGCAGCAGACCGCCGCCCTCGCCGCAGACGATGGCGAGCGGAAACGCCCGCCCGACGCCGTCGACCGAGGCCATCAGCGCGCCGATCATCGCCTCGCCGGCGAATTGCGCGCCGAGCCAGAAGCGCCAGATCGGCGCGCGATTATAGGCCTCGGCCCAGCCGTCGCCGAGCGATCTGGCGCGAGGTGGCGAGGCTCGCCTGCAGCCAGGGCTCCCAAATGTCGAGAAACGCGCGCGAAGCGCCGGACGGCGACGAAGTCGCGCTTGGCCGGCAGCTTGCCGAAAAACCCCGCGGGCATGACGCCTCACAAGACCGTTCGGACACTTGAAATGTCGCAAGCGCTGAGCCTCAGCGGATTGTTGAGCGACCCGGAGCTGAACTCGAACGACACCTCGCGGCCGCCGACGATGAAGCTCGACGTCGACCGCGACGCCGCGCTGGATCATCGCGCCGGCGTCGACGAGCCGGAAAAACGCCCAGGCGCCGGTGCGCTCAACTTCGGACTTCGATCCGGCATGTCGGGCGCCATCGTGATCGACGCGGCGCCCGCGCCGGACGCCCGGCCATTGCAGCGCGCCGGGGGTCGCGCTGCCCTGCTGGGCCGCGACATTGGCGCCGTTGACGGCGAGCGTTGCCGTCTGCGCCTCGCCGCTCAGGGTCAGCGGCTTGACGGTGAAGCTGATGTTCGGCTGCGTGCCGCCGGTCGGGAAAAACGCGTCGCGGATCTCGGCGGCCTGCTGGAACCGCCGCAGCGTCGTGATCCGACAGCGGCCGGGTGATGCCGGAGTCGCTGCGCCAGGTCCAGGTCTTCGGCCGGTGAGTTGGCGAGCGGGGCGAGATTGGCGGCGAAGAAGCGGTCGATGACGCCGTTCGGCGCAAAAATCCGGGCGAAATCGGCGAGCGGCGTGTCGCGATCGCTGCGCGCGAACGGATAGCGGTTGTCGACGATCTGCTGGCACGGCGCGGTCACGTCCTGCGCCATCTGGTCGGTGAGTTGCGCGATCGTGCGGTTGCTCGCGTCGCCGGCCGCGTCGTCGCGCGACCTTTCCCATCATGCCGGCGAGCGGCTGCGGCAGCCGCGTCACGTTGGAGCGCAGGCTCGCGACCTCCACCTCGACCTGTTCGAGCGCGCGCTTCGATTGCGCGGGATTGGTCGCCGCCAGCGTCAGCTGGCGATAAAGTTCGTTGAGGTTGGCGAGCAGCGCGTCGATCGGCCGCGAGCCGGCGTCGCCGTCGACCAGGATCTGGATCGGCTTGAAATAAGCCTCGATCGACGCGCCGGGCGTCGTCGGGCGCCGGCTCGCCGGCGCGGCGCTGCGACTTCAGCGCGAGATCGACCGCCTCGCGCGCGGTGGTCGAGAGCCGCTGTTCCGCCTTGCGCAGGGCGATAGTCTTCGCCTCGCATTTCGTCTCGTCTTGCGCGGCGGGCGCCGCCGCCCGCTCGCGGGTCAGCGCCGTCTCGTTCGCGGATCGATTCGAAAATCTGCCTGATCGGCGAGGTCGGCGCCGAGGCGGCGCTGAGCGCGAGATATTTGGGCCGATCGGCGAGCAGCGGACGCAGCGCCAGATTGGCGATCGCCACATTCCAGGCGGCGATGAAATCGCGGCTGTAGAGGTCGAGAATATCGGGAAACAGTCTGGTCGTACTGCTGCTTCACCGCCGATTGTTCGCCCGACGGCCCGAGCACCCAATTGTCCTTGGCGAGCGCGCCGGCGATCGTCGTCATGTGGTCGAGCAGGCCCGCATAGAAGCCGTTGTAGGTGAAGAAACCCGGCACGCGCACGGTGTCGAGACTTGCGCCATTGGCAGCTTCGAACACCAGCCCCATGTCGGGTCCGCCGCGCTGCGAGGCGACCCAATCCTCCAGCAAGGCGTTGTGCGCCTCGGCTCTTCAGCAACGTATAGGCGCGCTCGCCGACGCGCATGCGCGCGAGCGTCGCCTGCGCCTGCTCGACCAGCGGGCCGTTGAGCGAGACTTTCGGCGGCGCGCCGGCGTCCATGTCGAGCATCGCCTGCAAGATGGGCGCGCAGCAGCGCGCGGCCCTGCGCGTAGGGCGCGCCGGGGAAGACGCGCTCCTCCCACTCGTGCGCGAACCAGTCGAGGATCAGCTCCTTGTCGACGTTCGGCGCCTTGCCGCCGAGCATCAGATAGACCTTCAGCGCCTCGTAGACGATAGGTCGGGATCGTTGATGTTCTTCTGGATCTGCTGTTCGAGCGAGAGGATGAGGCGCGGCCGCATCATGCGCTCCAGCGCCGACTGATAGGCGGTGATCGGAGGCGTCCTGCACGCGGTCGCGCTGGCTGAGGCCGAACGTGTCGTTCACCGGCGTCGCCTTGTCGCGATTGGCGTAGCCGTACGGCAAAGGCGGCAGCGCGTCGATCAGCTCGTAGACCGGGCGCACGTCGGGATCGTTGACGGTCGTCTGCTTGATGAGCGGCGCGGCGGCGGCGGCGTAATTGTCGAAGCCGGCTTCGGTCGCCTTGATGAGCGGCGGTATTGCCGCCGAAACTCACCCACCAGAGCGCCAGCACGCCGGCCGTCGCGAGCGCGATGGCCGCGAAAACGCCGGTCCGTGAGCGACCAACGCGCGGCGCACCGCCGCCATATTGGTCGAAACCCAGCCCGCCTCGCCGAAAATCACCTTGGTCATCAGATCGTGCAGGAAATAGCTCTTGCCCGAGCCCGAATGCGCCGACGCGCCGAAGCTTTCGACGCCGTAGCTGCGTTGCAGGGCGCCGATCACCGCATCGAGCGGCGTGCCCTCCTGCGTGCCGGAGGTGAAATAGAAGCCGCGCAGCGCCGCGCGTCGTCTGATAGCGCGTCGGCTCGAACACGCGGTTGAGGAATTCGACGATCGGTTTGCGGATCGCGGTCAACTGCGCCGGCAGTCCGAACAATGTCGCGCGCGCGCGCGGGTCCGGTTCGTCTTGCAGGCGGTCGCGGCATGCGTTCGAAGATGCGCTTGACCAGCGAGATCGAACTCGTCGCCGACTTGGCCGACGGTGTTGGCGGTTTTGCTCGCGGTCTGGAAGGTCGCGCCCCAGACCACGTTGCGGCCGGCTTCGTCGAGTTCGGCGAAATAGGTGCGTGAAGCCGGCGATCAGGTCCATCTTGGTGAAGACGGCGTAGACCGGGAAATTGACGCGCAAATGCTCGTGCAATTCGTCGAGCCGCCTGCGGATCGCGTCGGCGTGCGCGGAGATTTCTTGCGCCGACAGCGTCAGAATATCGGCGATGCGAGATCGCGACGATGCACGCCGTTGATCGGCTGGCGCGGCCGGTTGCGGCGCAAGAGGTCGAGAAACGCCAGCCAGCTGCGGCGATCGACCTTGGCGTCGGAGTCCTGCGTCGTGTAGCGGCCGGCGGTGTCGATCAGCACCGCCTGGTCGGTGAACCACCAGTCGCAATAGCGCGTGCCGCCGATGCCGGCGACCGCCTTGCGGGCCGCCGCCGCACGCGAGCGGAAAGCGCAGGCCGGAATTGACCAGCGCCGTGGTCTTGCCGGCGCCCGGCGGCCCGATGATGAGATACCATGGCAGATCGTAGAGCGCGCGCGCCTCCGGTCTTGCTGTTGCGCAGTGTGGCGAGCGCGTCCTCCATCTTCTGTTTCAGGACGGGGGCGTCGCTGTCGTCCTGCGCCGCCTCGGTCATCGCCTTGGCGAGCGCTGCGGCGGCGCGGCGACGCGTGATGATGCGCCAGGCGACGAGGCCGCCGACGATGAGAAACACCACCGCGATGATCGTCAGCCGGACGCCGGCGCCCTCGAGCGGCGGGTAGTCGGCGACCGAGATCAGCGGTCCGCCGAACCAGACGAGCGCGGCAAAGAGCAAGGCGCCGAGAACGCTTAACGCCACCCAGAGCCAGAACGCCCAACCCATGGCCTCAGCACCCCTGACTGTCGTCGCGCGGGATCGAGAATTCGACGCGCCGGTTTTTGGCCTTGTTGACCTCGACGTCGTTGGGCGCGACGGGATCGGACGCGCCCTTGCCTTTGACAACAACGCGCTTCGGGTCGCCGAGCGAGGACTTTAGAGACGCAGCCGCGGATTTCGCGCGCGCTTCCGAAAGCTCAAAATTTGAGGGGAAGGCGACGGTTTTGATCGGGTCGGCATCGGTATAGCCGGTCACGGTGATGTCGCCCGGCTGCTTGTCGAGCGCGGTCCCGATCTTCTTGGCGATCGGCGCGAAGGCCGGATTGGCGTTGGCGCCGCCCGAGGGAAACAGCACCACGCTCCCGACGCGCACGAAAATCGTCGATGGCGTCTGATCCGCGCTCACCCTGCCGGCCATGATTTCCGGCGCCAGCGCCTTGCGGATGCAGACGAGCTGGGGGGCGATCTCCAGTTTGGGGCTCGGCGGCGGCGCCACCGCCGCCTCGCGCGCGAGCTGGATTTCCGTGTCGGGATAGAGCGCCGCCATCCGCAGCGCCAGCGCCTCCGCCTGGCCGTTGAGGAGGTGGCGCAGGAACAGATAGACGCCGAGCAGCAGCACGCCCGCGGCGGACGCCACCGCCCACATCGGAATTTGCAGCCGGTTGCCGGCAAGCGCGATTGTTTGACCGCGCCAATGCGGCGACAGGTCCTCGATGGTTTTGGGACTCGCGCGGCGGATCGTCTCGTAGAGATCGCGGCGCAAGCCCTGCAATGCGCCCATGCCGCCGGCGGCGCGATAGACCCCCTCGAAACCGAGGCTCAGACAGGCGTGCATCAGCTCCAGCAGCCCGAGATTGACGGCCGGGTTTTGCTTGGCGCGGTCGAGCTCCTGGAAAAATTTGACGCCGCCGGTGCGCTCGCCGAAGAATCGCACCAGCATCGAGTAGCGCGTCCAAACGTGACGATCGTCGGTCGGCAAATTCTGCACGATGTCGTCGGCGGTGGCGGCGAGCGCGTATTTGGCGACCTGAACCTGATCGGCCGGCGCGCCGGCGGCGCGGGCGTCGCGCTCGAACGCCTCGATCGCCTGCGCCACCTGATCCATTAGCGGCCCGGCGCCGGCGCGCGACAGCGAAGCGCGCAGCCGCCCGAGCGCCAGCAACAGCGAAGCGGAGGCGCCCATCAGCGGATTGTCGGCGACCATCGCGAGGTCGACGGAGACATGCGGCGAGGCGGGCGCCGGCGTCAGCGGCGGCGGAGCGGCGTTCGCCGGCAGATAGGGGTTGACGGCGCGCCCGACCATCCAGGCGTCGCCTTCGCCTGGCGCCGGGGCTTGTTGCGGCGAGGGATATCCGACGGAGGAGAGCGGCCGCGAGACCGGCGCCCCGCCGCCCTGCGGCGGCGCGGGCGGGTAGGAGGGAGGCGGCGCCTGCGGCGGAGGGTGCGAGGGCGGCGTCTGCGGCGGCGGGTAAGCGGGAGGCGCCGCCGGCGGCGGCGGTTGCGGCAAGCGGCCGCCCGGATTGGGACGGATGATCGTCCGGTCGGCTCTTGCGAACGGATCGTCGCCGTCGCTCATCGCCGTCCTTCCCGGATCGCCCAGAATTCGAGTTGAAGCTCCGGCCAGTCGCCGGCGAAATGCATGCCGACGGCGCTGGCGACGCTGAACTCCGGCCACAGCGGCGAAGTGCGGTCGAGATAGAAATAGACGTGATCGGTGATCGCGCGGATTTGCGGCGGCGGCGTCGGCAGATGCACGAGCGGCACGCCAGGCAGATGCGCGTGCACGATCTCGTTCATCTTGGTGTTGGGGCCGACCTTAAGATACGCGGGCAAGCTTTGCTGGATCTCGTTCAGCGGCCGGCGCGCCGAAACTTCCAGAATGAAGGTCGCATTGCGGAACAGCGTGCGGTCCTTGATCGTCGAGACATAGGCGTTGGCGGCGCGCTCGATGAGTTCGAGGCGGATCGCGCGGCGGTCGAGCTGGGCGGAGAGAAAATCCTGGATGTCGCGCAACAGCGGCGCGAACGCGCGCTCCAGATCGTCGTGCGCGTAAGTCTCGTATTCGCGCGCGCGCCGCTCGGGCGTGGCGAAGGTGGCGAGTTCGCCGGCGATGCGCAAAAACTCCTCGTAGAGCCGCTCCGGGTGCACGGCGCGCGAGCGACGGAAATGCGCAAGCACCGGGGACTCGCGGTTCAGCATTTGCAGCATCAGGTAATCGGCGCTTTGCAAGCCGCCGCCGGCGGTGGGGTCGCTGGCGTAGCGGGCGAGCTCATCGAGCTTGGCGCCGATCCAGCCGATCACCCGGTCGAGCCAGCCCTCCACCGTCGGATGCCCGGCCACGAGCAGCAGCGGCGGCGCGAATTTTTCGTCGAACACCAGCGTCTTGTCGTGCACTTCGACGAGCTTCGCCACGGCCAAGCTGACGAACCCGGGTTTTTGAGTTTTGCGGACTTCGTAGGCGAGCCGGGGATAGGCGACTTCGATTTCCTCTTCGACGCGCAGATGCGAGGTCGAATCGATCACCGTCTCCGTGCCGATCACGAACCGCGAGGCGCCCTCGGCGGTTTGCGGCGCGACTTCGCGCGCGTTCTCCGCGCGGGCCGGGGCGGTGAGCCAGATCACCTGACCGACCGCGGCTTCGGGAACGTCGATCGGCGCCGGGGCCGGGCTTTCGGCGGGAAAATCGAACAGGCCGCCGTCGGGCAGCACGCCGGCGGCGCGGCGCAGCGCGAACTTGCCTTGATGAGCGAGGTCGCGGTCGATCTCGATCGCCGCGAAACCGTAAGGGTAGGGAGTGACATGCCGGGTGCGGCTTTCGAGCGCGTTTTCGAGGTAGCGATCCCCCTGCTGCAGGTGATGGGGCCTGAGAAACAGCCCCTCGCTCCAATGCACCTTTGCGTTCCAAGACATATTGACGACGCCCCGCGTTGCGGCTGTCAGCCGCCCTTTTCGTTCAAGCGGTCATAGGCCTGGGAGAACAAGCCCATGAAGGCGTCGTTCAACCGGCCGTCCGCCCGTTTGGTCAAAGCTTTCCAGCGCTCCGCGTACGCGTCCCATAACCGGGCCTTACGGGATGCCCCGAGCGCGCCCAGCCCGCGATCCTGGGGCACGGCGGCGTCGATTTTGTCGGGGCTCAGATCCTCGAACAAGGCGTCGAGCGCGCCTTGCATGGCGCCGAAGGTCATGAGGGCGTGCGACTTCTGCTCCTCAAAAGCTTCGGCCACGGCTGCGGAGGCCTTGAGATGAATCGGGCTCGGCGGCCCGAACATCATCTCCATGGCGTGCTCGGAACTGGCGGCGAACTTGATCGGATTGTTATCAGTCGGCTGATACATAGTGTGATGAGCCGAGCGAATGGCGGATTTGGTCTGCCTGCGGCTCGCCGCCATCTGCATCAGATTGACCGCGGTCAGCCGCAGCACTGCGCCGATTTCGTCGGCGAGCTCGCCAGGGTCGCGGCCCGCGATGGCGGCGGCCGGAATTCCAGCGGCGCCGGCGATGCGCGCGATCGTCGTCGCATCAGGTCGGGCGGCGGGCGGCGGCGATTTCGGCGACGGGCGGCGGCGCGGGTTCGGGGGCTCGCACAGGCCGCGGAGGCGCCACAGGCGCTGCGGGCGGCGGCTCCGCCGTTGCGGCGCGCGGCGCCGGCGCCGTCGGCGGCGTCAGCCAGGCTTCCTCCGGCGCAGGCGCGGGATCGCGCCAGGGCGTGGCCGGCGCGCCGGAACTCATGCCCGCATCGGTGGCGAAATCGAGAAAATCCCCTGGCGTCGCTGGCCGGTTGCGAACGCGATAGGCGGCGCGGTCGTCGGGCGGGGCGACATCCCCGCTGCCGCCCCAGACATCCGCCCCCGGCGCCGAAAGCGACGGCGGCGAAGCCGCCGCCGGCGCCCCGCCTTCGATCGAGACGGCGATCAAGTAAGGCCCGATCGACAGCCGATCCCGGTCGCGCAGTCGATAGGGCGCGTCGAGCCGGAACGTCGCGCCGTTGATGAAAGTGCCGTTGGTGGAGACGTCCACGAGCCAATATTCATTGTCGCGATAGCGGATTTCGCAATGCTTGCCTGAGACATATCGGCTCGGGTCCGGCAGCGTCCAATCGAGATGGGCGTCGCGACCGATGTCCAGCCCCCGGCCCTTCACTTCAACCCTGAGAGGGCCGCCGTCGGGCAGGCGGTCCAAGTTCTCAATAGCTAGGCGAAGCGTCATGGAATGCGAGCCTGGGGGCGGCCGGGAGTCCTCCCGTGACACTATCGCTGCGTTTGCGAAAGGCCGCAAGCGCGGGCCAACTCCGGGATCGCCCGGCGTCGAACGCTCCGCCGCCGCCATCGACCCGTCTATTTCACGCTCGACACGACGGCGAGCCGCTTGACCAGCCCGTTCTGGAACGCCTGCAGAAAGGCGTCGTAATTCTTGAACGAGACGCAACCGTTGGAATCCCCGCTAGGTCCGAGCATGTAGGTGTGGGCGAGCAGGCCTGCGCGGCCAAAAATTGACGCGGCCCCGCCAATCGGATTGAGCCGCAACGCCTTCACGCCATGAAACAGATCTTCACGCAGCGTCAAGTCATAGATATGCGGCGGCGTCGCGCCGCGGTCCACCTCGTCGACGTGAGTGGGATCGTCCTTAAGAGTTCCGAGCCCCGAATGGGCTTCGAGGCGCTCGCCGTTGGGCAAATAGACGGTATGGGCGGTGAGGTCGTAGACGGCGGTGAAGTGGTCGTATTGGCTCAAGGCGACCGGATTCTGGCCGAAGTCCGCGACTATGGGCCGGCCGCCCGGTCCCGACGCGGCCGAAGTCGAGTTGAGTTCGATCGGGCGGGGCGCCGGGAAGGGCGCGGCAGACCCAAGCACTATGGAAGGCGAAGTCGGCCGCTCCAGGCGCGCTGGCGTGGGCTCCGCGGGCCGAGACTCTAAGGTGGGCTCGACGGCCGGCGGCGGCGCGAAGATCGAGGTCGGCTCCGGCGCCGGCGCATATTCCGTGGAGGCCGGCTGCGGTTCGGCGGTGGGCGGCAGCGCCGGCGGGAGCGCGGGACTAAGTTCTGCGACGCTCTCGGCTACGATGGGGCCGACGGGGGCCTGTCCCGCCCGATAAGCGGTCACGCATAGGAACGCTCCCGCTGCGACGAATATTGCGCCCATGATAAACAGAGCGATCGTTTCGACGGAGAGTTGGCGACGCCCGGACGACATCTGCGCTGGCCCTCGGCATTCCCGCTCCTCGATGGGGCGGCCGACTATAGAGAGCTTACGGTCTGAAGAAACACGCTGTTAAGTTAGCTGTCAAAAAAAAGCTTTATACTGCGCTCCGAAGGCCGCCACAAGGCGGCGAGCGCACAACCCGCCGGCGGTTTAGAGGCTGGACTGAGTTGACCGGACCAGCACGCAACCGGTGATCTTCCAGTCGCCGCCGATCTGACGCCCAAGCTTATAGATGCCGGTCCAGACGACATTGTCCTCATCGATGAAGACCACGCCCTGATCGATCTCCTCGCCGTCGTTCGACTGCTTGCCGAACTCGACGCTTCGGCGTCTGTAGACAGGCGGATAGGTGGTTTTCACCATCGCCATGAACGCGTCGGCATCGCCGAATTTGTCCTGAATGGACGGCGCGGCGAGGGCGAACGCAGCCTTCGCGTCGTCGTGCGCGAAGGCGTCAAGTTGCCGGGAAATGATCGCCTGAACGTCCGGCGCGTCTTGGGCCCGCGCGAGGCCGCCCCACATCAGAACGAAAGCCAACAGCCCAACCGCCAGCGCGCGCATGCAAACCTCCGAGGCGACGTCGAGACTTGTACGCAGCGGACGCGGAGAGGTTTTAACTTTTCAGTCGTTGGCGCGGAAAATCGCCGTTCGCAATCATATGCTCGACTGCGCCGCTTTCGCAAGCATGCAATCCGCTGTTCTCCACGCTCCGTCCCGCTGTTTGGCCAACACAAAAAGCGCGGACCAGACCTCGTTGTCGTCGGCGACGATGGTGACAACCATTCCGACCTGGTCGCCTTCACGGATAGAGGGGCCAAAATCGACGCTGCGATGACTATAGATCGGGCCGTACCGCGACTTGACCACGCCAATGAAATTCGCAGCGGAGCCGAACTTCTCGCGCATCTCAGGCGAAGCGAGCCCCCAAGCGGCCGAAGCATCCTCGCGTTCGAAAGCGTTCAGCTGATCGGCGACGACCTCTTGGGCGTCGGGCGGCGGCGGCTCGCCCGCGAAGGTCGACGGCGTCACCAGCGCAAAGCCGACTACAAATCCAAGGCGCCAGCTTTGAGAGGTTGCCATTGTGGCCTCCATCGACCGTAGAAATTACGCGGCCGCCTGTTTTCGGTTCCGCCTTTATGAATATTTCTTTGCGGTCTGACGGTAGCGCCCGCCACAATGCGGGGACGTGGCCGCGCGGATTTATTTTCGCTCGCCACTATGGCCTGCGGCTCGCGCACACGAGGTTCACGGCGCGGAGACCGGGACGTAGGGCTTTCGCAAAATCGCCGCCCGCACCCGACCGATTTCGTGCGGCTGGGCGTGCAATACGTCAAATATTGCGTCTCTTCGACGGCACGGACAAATTCGACGGTTTGATCGGCACGCCCGGCGCCTGCCGCACGCACAATGCGTCCGGCAACGACAGGCTATTCCTTTACGCCTGGGCGGCGTTCTGAGTTTCGAGGCCGGCCGCGGCCTTGGCTCGCGGCCACGCGATCAGGCAGAACATCATTCCCAACGGCGCCCAGCTCATTGGCATGCCGAGTGTCTTCAGGTTCAACAAGAGGAAGGGCGTCGTGAAGGCGAGCAGCAGTGCGACGATTTCGCCGACGTCGAATCGCTTGCCGCTGCGGAATCGCTCGACGAAATACCAGACCAGCGCCAGCGTCATCATCGGCATGTCGTAGTTGAAGGCGTGCGGCGTCGCCAGAAAGGTTCCGACCATCAGCAGCGCCGCCGCGCGATCGCTCGGGCCCTGCGCCCAGGCGCGCCAGACGACGACGCCGACGGGGATCGCGACCGCGAGCTGCAAGACCCAGGCGATTGAACGCCATGCGCCCAGCATGATCGCGTTGGCGTAGATCGTCGGCATATAGCCGACGACCGGATGGAAACGGGTGGCGTATTCGAAAACGGAGTGCGCCCAAAGGCCCCAGAGCGAGACGCCGTAGACGTAGCTGGAAGCGGCGACGCCGACGAGAACGGTCGCGGCCGCGACCGCAATGGCCCGCCACGCGCCCATCGCGAGCAGCGCCACGGGAACCAGCACGCCGAGCTGCGGCTTGTAGGCGAGCAGCCCCAACAGCACGCCCGCAAGCGCCGGCCGCGTCGGCAACAGTCTGACGCCGCCGATCATCAGCGCCGCCGAGAGATAGCCGGTCTGCCCGGATATCAGAGTGATGCCCGTGGCCGGCGCGATGCAGGCGCCGAGCGCCCACCACCATTCGCGCCAGCGCCCCGCCGTCATCGCCAGCAGATAGGCGGCGAAACTCGGGACCATGAACACGTAGAACGCCAAATGCAGCGGCAACCGCCCCAGCGGCCCCAGCCACAGCAGCACGCTCGGCGGATAGGGAAACGGATTGTAGCCATCGGGGTTCATGCCCAGCGCGACCTGGCGCGCATGCAGGGCGTCGGCGTCGTAATTGACCGCGGCGTCGCCGGAATGGGTGACAATGGCGGAGGTCCACAGCGCGAAAAAATCGCCGAAATGATAGGTCTGCTTGCCCTCCAGCATGACCTTCGCCGCCATGAACACGTAAGTGAAGAACATCGCGGCGACGAACATCGCCATCAGTTCGATCGCCTTGTGCGGCAGCGCCACGTCGAGCGGACGGGCGAGCCACGACGGAATCCGGCGCGGCGTCGTCGGTCGCCATGCAGGCGCTTGCAAGCTCATGTCCGGCCTCCGGCCCGCGCTTCTCGCGCGTCAGCCGGCAATTAACCCGAGGTTTCTTTCCATTCGGCTAAGCGCGAACCGCCAAGGCGGCGGAAGAGCGCCATCACGGCGCCTTAGCGTTACCGGTCTCTGGCGAAGTCGACGCCGTTGCGAACGACGACGGATCGCTTCGGGGCCGCCCAAAAATAGATTTCGGCCCTCCAAAAACGGTTAAAAGAGCCCGTCCGGGAGAGCCGATAGAAAAAACACGTTCTGAAAGCAACCAAATCTTAAGCCAATAAAATGGGCGCCGCAACTGCCGACGCAGCTAGGTTGCAAAAAAGCGCGGGCGGCCCCGCCGGCGGCGCGCGAGAGTCAGCTGAACTCCATAATCACCGCATCGACGGCGAGGAAATCGCCGGCCTTGGCGAGAATCTTCTTCACTGTCACGTCGCGCTCGGCGAGCAGCACGTTTTCCATCTTCATCGCCTCCACCATGCAAAGCGGCTCGCCGGCCTTGATCTCCTGACCCTCCTTCACCGCGATGCTCTTAACGAGGCCCGGCATTGGGCACAGCAGCACGCGCGAATTGTCCGCCTCTTTCCGCTCCAGCATCAAACCGGCCAGCTCTGCCTCGATTCCCGTGTAGACCCGCGCGACGGCCGCCGCGCCGCCCTGGGCGATCTCGAAGCCGTTGAGGATGGGCCGCAATTGCGCCGACATCGGACGCCCGTCGATGTCGCCGCGCCACACCGGCTGGCCCGGCGTCCAGGGCGAATCCACGCGCATTCGGCGGCCGTCCTCGAAAACGATGTCGAGTCCGTCGCGGCGCGGCTCGACGGTCAGCGCGATGCGCGCCGCGCCGAGCGCAACGATGCGCCTGAGATCGAAGATCAGTTTCGACGGCGCGCGTAACTGGCCGGAGATTTCGCGCTTGCGCGTGTTCATGACGTGATCGACATGCGCCGCGACGGCCGCGATCGTCCGCTCGGCGGCGTCGGTCGGCGCCTGCGGCAGAAACCCGTTCGGAAATTCCTCGGCGATGAACCCGGTCGACAGCCGCCCCTCGCGCCAGCGCGGGACCCCCATCAGCGCCGACAGGAACGGGATGTTGTGGCGGATGCCCTCGACATAAAAAGCGTCGAGCGCGTTGGCCTGTGCATCGATCGCCGCGTCGCGGGTGGGAGCGTGGGTGACGAGCTTGGCGATCATGGGATCGTAATAGATCGAGATTTCGCCGCCTTCGTAGACGCCGGTGTCGTTGCGCACGGTGACGCCATCGACGCAGCCTTCGGCGGGCGGGCGATAACGCACGAGCCGGCCGGTGGAGGGCAGAAATCCCGCGCGTCGGGTCCTCTGCGTAAACGCGCTAATTCCACCGCCCAGCCGTTGAGCTTCACGTCCGCTTGGGTCATCCGCAGCGGCTCTCCCGCCGCGACGCGGATCATCTCCTCGACGAGGTCGACGCCGGTGATGAGTTCGGTGACGGGATGCTCGACCTGAAGCCGCGTGTTCATTTCGAGAAAGAAAAAGCTGCGGTCCTGTCCGGCGACGAACTCGACGGTGCCCGCGGAATCGTAACCGACGGCTTTCGCCAGCGCGACGGCCTGCTCGCCCATTTTCTTGCGGGTGGCTTCGTCGAGCAGCGGCGAAGGCGCCTCCTCGATCACCTTCTGGTTGCGGCGCTGGATCGAGCATTCGCGCTCGCCGAGATAGATGACGTTGCCGTGCTTGTCGCCGAGCACCTGGATTTCGATGTGGCGCGGATTGACGATGAATTTCTCGACGAACACGCGATCGTCGCCAAAGCTCGACTTCGCCTCCGATTTCGCGCGCGCAAAACCCTCGGCGACCTCCTTGCGCGAATAGGCGATGCGCATGCCCTTGCCGCCGCCGCCGGCGCGAGGCCTTGATCATCACGGGATAGCCGATCTCGTCGGCGATCTCGGCGGCGTGCTCGGGGTTCTCGATCACGCCGAGAAAGCCGGGCACGGTCGAGACCTTGGCGGCGTTGGCGAATTTCTTGGATTCGATCTTGTCGCCCATCGCCTCGATGGCGTGGGGATTGGGGCCGATGAACACGACGTCCGGCTGCCGCGAGCGCTTTCGGGAAGGCGGCGCGCTCGGAGAGGAAGCCGTAGCCGGGATGCACGGCCTCGGCGCCCGGTCTTGCGGCAGGCCTCGACGATCTTGTCGATGACGAGATAGGATTCGGCGGCCGGGGCGGGACCGATGATGGACCGCCTCGTCGGCCATTTCGACATGCAGCGCGTCGGTGTCGGCGTCGGAATAGACGGCGACGGTCTTGATCCCGAGCCGCCTGGCGGTTTTGATCACCCGGCAGGCGATTTCGCCGCGATTGGCGATCAGGATTTTTGTGAACATGCGCTCCCCAGGGCCGGGCGGTTCTTTTTGGCTCGTGCGGTTCTTAAGGGAGCCGGGGGGTCGCGTAAATGCGGCGTTGGCGGGGCGGGGGCGGGTTTCGGGAGTAGGCGCGCCGGGCGAAAGCAAGAACAGATGGCTGGTGCTCCGTTCCCTTGCGATCGCGCCCAAAAGCGCGCAACCTCTTTGCGGGAAAAAGCGGCCAGGCGACCGGCGGCGCTTGCGGCAGGAGGGGATCGTGAACGTCGAGCGCTCGATGCGCAGCTATAAGCTCGAAAAATTCGGCGCCCCGCTCGCAGAAATCATCAAATCCCCGCCTTCGCCAGCCGGCTCGCAGGTGCTGGTGCGTATCCGCGCTTGCGGCGTCTGCCATTCCGACATTCACCTGTCCGACGGCTCTTTCGACCTCGGACGTGGCCGCAACCAGGATCTTTCAAAGCTGTTGCCGCTGCCGCTCGTGCTGGGCCACGAGATCGCTGGCGTGGTTGAGGAACTGGGGCCGGAGGCGAGCGGGATTAGTGTTGGCGACCGCGTCGCCGTTTACGCCTGGGGCGGTTGCGGGCGGTGCGCGCAATGTCGGACGGGTAAGGAAAACCTCTGCGCCGAACCCGAAAATCTCGGCATTCGCCGCAACGGCGGGTTCAGCAACTATGTGCTCGTCGAACATCCCCGACACCTCGTCGCGTTCGATCCGCTGCCCGAGGCGTTCGCGGCGACCTTGGGCTGTTCCGGCCTCACCGCGTTCAGCGCGCTGAAAAAGGTCGCGCCGATCGACGCCGATCATCCGCTGCTGATCATCGGGGCCGGCGGGCTCGGGCTTTCCGCCGTGCAAATGACGCGCGCGCTCTATGGCGTCGGGGCGGTGGTCGCTGACATCGACCCCGCCAAACGCGAAGCGGCCCTCGCCGCCGGCGCCGCCGAGGCCGTCGACCCCGAAGATCCCGCCGTTCGCGACAGGCTGCTCAAGAGCGGAGGCTTCGCGTCGGCGATCGACTTCGTCGGGGCTGAGGCCACGGTCCGCTTCGGGCTGGGACTGCTGCGGAAGGGCGGCCAGATCTGCGTCGTCGGGCTGTTCGGCGGAGCCATGGAGCTTCCGCTTGTTTGGCTGCCGAGCCGCGCGATCAGCATCTCCGGCGCCTTTGTCGGGTCGCTGCCCGAATTTCGCGAACTTCTGGAACTCGCACGAGCAGGCCGCGTGAAACCGTTGCCGATGGAATCGCGTCCGCTGGGCGAAGCGCAGCAATCGCTCGATGACCTGCGCGCCGGTCGGGTCCGCGGCCGGATCGTCTTGACCCCGTAGGCCGCCAGCCCGACGCGCCGGATTCGCTCACCCCCTCGCCTTCTCCAGCTCCCCCCTCGCCGCCGCGCGCAACAGCAGCGCGTCGGTGGAGATCGACGTGAATGCGATCCCACGTTCGCGCGCCGCGCGAGCTTGCGCCCCGTCAAAGCAGAACAGCCCCACGAACTTGCCCTTCGCCTTGGCCGCAGCGACGATCCTCGTCAGCGCCTCCTCGACGGCGGGCCCTCGCGGATCCACCGCCCCGCCGGTCGACAGCGCGATCGACAGATCGGACGGGCCGACGAACACGCCGTCGATCCCCGGAACGGCGAGAATGTCGTCCACGCGCCGCCAGCGCCTCGCGCGTCTCGATCATGGCGATGGCGAGCGTGATCGCGTTGGCCTCGTGCAGATAGGCGGGACCGGCGAAGCCGCTGAGGGGAACGCACGCCCGCGGTCCCCAGGAGCGCCGCCCGAGCGGCGGGAACTTCATGAAGTCCGCGAACGCCCGCGCGTCCGCGACGCTGTTGATCATCGGCGCGATGACCCCCGCCGCGCCGGCGTCCGCCACGCGGCTCGCGGCGGCGAAATCGCCGACGCCGACCCGAACCACCGTCGGCTTGCCCGCGAGCGCCACGGAGAGGATCGCCCGCGCGGCGCCGACCAGATCGACCGAGCCGTGCTGCATGTCGAGCGTAACCGCGTCGAAATCCTCGCGCGCCAGCGCCTCTGCGATCTGCGGGATCGTTGATTCCGACCCAGGCGCTGTAGACGCCGCCCGGCGCGCAGCGCTTTGGCGAGTTTGCCGATCACGGGTTCCGTCATGGGGGCTCCTTGCATCCGGCGAACCATTGCGGCTCGCGCCGACTACGGTCAACACGGCGGCGGTCCGTCTTTTACGCGTGAGGCAACGTTGCTTCGGAGTCGCGGCCGCATGAACCGCTTGTAACTTGCAGTTCATGCGCGCCGCGCCGAACCTCGGCCGCGCGCAATCGATAAAAGGATTCACCTCGATGAATAGGTCGATTCTCTCCGCGGTCGCCGCCGCCGCCCTTGGCGGTTCGGCATTCACCTACCACGCCATCGCCGCGCCCAGTTCCTCGGACGCGCCGACGACGCATTGGATGACGGATCGCGCGTTTCTGCTGGACGCTAAGCTTGCCGGCATGAAAGCCGCACTCAATCTGACGCCCGAGCAAGAAAAGCTCTGGCCCGCCTTCGAGGCCGCCGCGCGCGACGTCGCCAAGATGCGGATGGAGGAGATGGGAGCCCTTCGCGACGAGATGCACGGCGACACCCACCCCTCGCCCATCGCGATGATGACGGAAATGTCGGACCATTTGGCCAAGGCGTCCGAGGCGCTGAAAAAGGTCGCCGACGCGGCGACGCCGCTCTACAACAGCCTCGACGACACGCAGAAGAGCCATTTCGGGCCGCTGCTGCGGATGTTGCGCGAGGGCGGTGGGCGGCCGGGCGGCTGGCGCCGCGAGCCTGGAGAGCACGGTCCGAAACCGCTTTGAAAGCCTGACGGCGCACTGGACCGCCTCGCAAGTGACGTTCGGGCGCCGCAATGGCGACGCGATTACGTCGGCAAGACGGTGTCAGCTACCCAGATTCGCGAGGTGTCGATCTGTCGTCGATGGCCAAACCCTGGACGCTCACGCGCGAGCGCCGTGAGCCGGCGCAAGCGCCGCCGCTCGGGCCTCTGCTCGCCGGCGCCCGCGCCCGCGGCGTCGCCGACGGTTTCGCCTGGCTCGGACTCGCCGCGATCCTCCTGGACGATCGCGGCGAGGCGCTGCACGTCAATCCGGGGGCCGTCGAACTTATGGGCGAAGCGCTTTACCTGGAGGGCGGCCGGCTGCGGGCGCGCGACCGGGCCGCCGATATCAGCCTCTCCGAAGCGATCCGCGACGCCTTGACCTTGTCAGTGGCCCGCAACGTGCGTCTCGCCGGGGCCGATGGCGAGATATGGGCGCATGTGGCGCCGATGCCCGCCGATCCCGACGATCCCTATCAATTGCTGCGCGCGGTCGCTCTGCTAAGGCCGGCGGCCGCCGGGGAAATGGCTTAACTTTGATGCGGTCGGGGCGCCCGGGGATCGGGCGAAGCGCCCCTCAACGGCCCGCTTGCATCGCGGGTCGCAGGGCGCGTTCGGTCCGACTTGTAGTTAGTCGCTCACTGAGCCGAAGCGCCGCCGCGCGCATCCGCCCCTCAATTCCACGCGAGATGGTCGCGCAGAGCAGGACGAGGGCGATCAGGTTGAGCGCGAAAAAGCTCGCCCGCGGCGGCGTCGTCAAGGCCAGTCCGAACGCCCTTGGGGCTCGGTATCCAGGTTAACGCGATTGGCCGCCGAGCCGCTGGGCGAGATAGTCCACGTTCCAGCCGGCGATTTTTCGTCGTAGGCCTGATGAACGCCCTCGACGCCTGCGCCGAAATCTTCAAGCCCATAGAATGTTCGAATTATTTCAAGGCTCGCGGATATTATACAGATTGATCGGAGGGGCTCTAGCCGGTGGTCGTTTGAACAGGGAGCGAACAGAAAAATCTTAACGAACTCGATTCACACTGGCTCTCGGATGCGTATGGGGGTCCGGAAGGTGGTCAGTTCTACCAGGTCGCTGTCGATCGCGCTATTTGGAATAGCGATCTTAATTATGGTGGTGCATTTTTCAGAATATCTTCGTTTTGCAATTACGGAGTTATACTACCGATTTGAAATATTCAACGCGGAGGGCATTGTTTGGCAACAAGCAATGCTGATACCCGGCCCTCGCATGTACGGAGATATTAACAAATATCCTTTCATAGTTTTTCACTACCCGCCGTTGTATCATCTAATGGTGCGCGCGATATCCTCGCTTGGCTGCACTCCGCTTTTCGCCGGAAGGGCGATTTCGTTGGCGGCGACACTCGTGGCCGCCGCAACGATCTCGACGCTGACATGGAGACTTGTAGTCTCCGAAACGGGACGATTCGCGGCTCTGATGGGCGGCGCGGTTTCCGGTCTGGTATACTTCTGCTTCTATCCTATCGTCCTGACCTCGGCGCTCATGCGCGTAGACATGCTGGCAATTGCATTTAGTTATATTGGTTTTTTGTGCTTTACCACTTCCAGACTTCAGTCATGGCCGCCCTTTGCCGGAATGATCTTTTTCGTGCTGGCGGTATTCACGAAGCAGACGTCAATTGCCGCGCCCTTAGCCGCGATGATAGTCTTGGGTTTTACGGCGCCGAGGCAAGCCATAAAGCTTATCGGCTTTGGACTTATATTGGGTGGTGTACCCCTGTTAATCCTGATATGGTTGACGAACGGTGGTGTACTGCGGCATTTGATATTGTATAATATAAATCGATATTATTTTACGTTTCTCCGAGACGAATTTCTTGGGCAGTCGGCCCATTTTGAATTGGTTATACTTGCGTTCTTCGCCATTATATTTTGGTGGAGGCGATTTCTTCCCCGACTGCCTGTCACAAGCCTCGCAGCCTGGCGAGATGCGCTCGTTCGAGACAACGATCTTCGATGCTTAGTTATGGTCACGCTGTATTTGGGCCTCTTGACCGCAATGTTGGCAGAGCTTGGAAAAAGCGGGGGAGGCCTCTCCTATTTCGACGAGTGGATAGGCATCCTCAGCGTCTTGAACGGCGTTCTTGTAGCCATGATTGCGGATCCCAACGCGGCTGGGGGCATGCTTGGCGGAACCCGCGTGGCAAATTCATTTAAATTGCTGGCGCCTGTTTTGTTAATTGCGCAAGTGTCGATACTGCCCGCGAAGTCAAAAACGAATTTCTCAGATGAGGTCCAGGCGCGAGAGTCCGACGAACTCATCGATAAAATCGCGCGCGCCGAAAAGCCCGTCCTGTCGACAGACATGGTCATGTTGATGCTCGCCGGCAAACAGGTGCCGTGGGAGCCCGCCATTTTTAGCGAACTGGCGAGCCTCGGGCGTTGGGACGAAACCCAGATAACGCGAATGATCGCGGCGCACGAGTTCGCCTTTGTCGTCACCAGAGGCCCCCGGCCTTTCACCCCCGCCGTCGCCAGGGCCATCGACGCCGCCTACCCCCGCGTTGAAGAGCTCGCTCAACACACGCTCCATCTCGCGCCCGAATAGCGTCGACACGCAATGTCAAAGCATCCGCAACTTTCGAAGCGCTGGTCGCTTTGATCTTGCTTCCTCCTTTCAAAATATTCGCCTTTGGCGTCAATGCTGCCACTGGCGCTTCGACGCCACGTATGGGCGTCACTCCGTTCTCCTGATAACTCCGGTGTCCGTGTCCAATCAAAACGCATTGCCTGGTCAACTGTTGCGCTATGGGATCACTGGCGTCGGGCTCGCGCTGGCGTTCGCCGTCGTCTACGAAGCGGCCTTGAAGGTGCTCGCGGGAGCGCCACAACTCGCTAATGCATTGGCGTTTCTCGCGTCGACGATGCTAGGCTATATTGTCCATTCGCGATGGAGCTTTCGCGGCCGCGATCAAGGTGATGTGTTGCTGCCGAGCGCGCTGAAGTTTTTCGTCGTGAGCGTCGCCAGCTTCGCGGCGAATGCGTTCTGGGTATGGCTGTTAGTGAACAACTTGGATTTGTCGCCGCATGCTCCGTTGCTGCCGATCTTGGGACTGACCCCGTGGTTGAGTTTCTGGCTTAATCGCAACTGGACCTTCGTCGCCGATTAACGCGAAGGAAAGGTCGAAGCGCTAGCGTTCGCCGAATTGCGACGAAGTGGGGCGCGGACCATGAAAACTATGTCGCGGACAAACGGCGTCGGCGTCGCTCGGGCTTCGCGGCAAAGTGTCAGCGTGACCTCGTCAAAGCGCCATGTGCCTTTCCTGCTCTACGGGGTACTCCTGTTTTTCGCGGGACTATCTGCTTACGTTTTCGGCGTCAGCTTGGGCGTACCACGCGTTTTGCTGCGGATCCCGACGCTGATCAACGTGCAGCAGAAGATAATCTGGTTCAGCGGCGTTCCCATCGTGCTCGGCCTTGCGCTGGCCTTAGCAGATGTTTTGCTGTTCTTCGACGCGAAGCGTTTCGGGACGCCAATGCGCGCGGCGCCCGTCTCCAACCGGGGTGTGACTGTGGCGCTGACGGCCTATAACGACGAGGAGAGCATTACCCCCGCGGTCGCCGACTTTCTGAAATATCCCGAAGTGCGCCGAGTTATTGTAGTGAGTAACAACAGCTCCGACGCCACTTTTTCGCGGGCCGAGGCGGCGGGCGCCCTGACCTTCAATGAGGCACTTCCTGGGTATGGACGATGCGTATTTCGGTGCTTGACCGAGGCGGCGAAATTCGACGACACCGATTTCGTCGTTCTTTGCGAAGGCGACGGCACGTTTCGCTCGGCGGACATCGAAAAGCTGTTGGCGTATGCCCCGCACGCCGACATTGTGAATGGCACGCGCTGCACGGAGGTTCTACGCGAACACGTCACGCAGCTCAGCACGTTTATGTACTACGGCAATTTGTTTGTCGGAAAACTCCTAGAGGCCAAACATCTTGGGCGGAGTACGATGTCGGATGTGGGGACGACTTACAAGCTGCTCCGCCGCGATGCTCTCAAGCCGCTATTGCGGCTTGTTAATCCTGCAATAAACTTGGAGTTTAATGCGCATTTCCTTGATGTCGCGCTGGAGCACGGAGCCTTGGTGGTGGAGTGCCCGATAACGTTTCATCCGCGCATCGGGATCAGCAAAGGCGGCAACACAGACAATTGGCGCGGCTTTACGGTTGGGCTTAAGATGATAAAGGGAATTACGTTCGGATGGGCGAAGAAGCTAGCTTGAGCGAAGCTTATCACAATACCCGCTTCGAACGCGATCCCAAGCGCGCTGTCTTGTGGAAAGCGCTTTGGCGCTACTATTTTCGTCACCGCATTGGGAAAGACGATTTCGTCCTTGATCTTGGGTCGGGATACGGAGACTTCATCAACAATGTCGAGGTCAAGCGCCGGATGGCGCTCGATGTTTGGCCTGACTTCGTGAAGCATCTCGAGCCGAACGTCGAAGCCATCGTCGGTCCGGTCACCGAGCTCTCGGCGATAGTTGACGGTTCGGTCGACTATGTCTTCGCCAGCAATCTGTTCGAGCATATCACGAAAGCCGAGCTTGCCGCCGTGCTCGCCGCCCTGCGCACCAAATTAAGCGCGCGTGGGCGGTTGACGATGTTGCAGCCGAACTACAGATATTGCAGCGCCGAATATTTCGACGACTACACTCATATCACGATTTGGTCGCACGTGAGCCTCGCCGACTTCCTGCGCGGCAACGGATATGAGGTGTTGGAAACCCACCCCAAGTTTATGCCGCTGACCGTGAAATCGAGCCTGCCAGTTTGGGGCCCGCTGATCGGCGCATATCTACTTTCGCCCATAAAGCCAATGGGCAAGCAAATGCTGCTGAGTGCGAGGCCTAAGCGTTGAAACTCGGGCGCCGCTTTTTGAACGGCTCCGCTGCGGTGGGCGAGCCGGTCTGCGGATCGCTCACCGTGCACCGTTGGGCGCACGAAGGTTCATCATCTCGTGGGTTATTGGACGGTCCCTGGTTGCGTTGACTTAAGCAACCAAAACCTAACCGGTGAACCGCCAATGGCCACCGCAAGCCACTCTCTCGCTAAGACGCGGTGTTTGAGTGCGCTTCTCGAGCGGCTTGCTACGGCAGAGATTCGCGAACACGATCCAGACGCTGAGATCTGTAAACGTTGAGAAAGCCCGTTTGCGCATTGTTAACTGCCGGACGACAAAGCTCCCGGGTCGCGGCGCCATATGCAAGCGGGGCGCGCAGGGAATATCGCTACCTACCCGAAAGCGAGTTCGACCTCAGCAACATCGTGCGGCTCTGAAGGCGCCGACAGCGCGTTGGATCTACCGGCCCTACCGTTTCGTTCTAGGCGTTCGCCTCGAGGGGCGCCGAGGCGCGAGCCGGTGCGAGTGTTATCCAGCGGCGGATCGCACCCTGAGCGGGCGTCTCAAAATAGTGGAAGGACAGGGTCGAAATCGCCAGCGTCAGGCTGACGTAAGCCGCCAGCGTCGCCGGCGAGGAGAAATTCAGCGGCACGAGGGTCGCAGAGAGAATGACTAGCGCGATCTGCACCGGGAAGTGCCAGAGATAGGTCGAATAGGAGATGTCGCCGAGCCACGCGAGCGGGGAGGAAACCGCGACGCGACCGAAGGCGGCCGACGCCAGCGAGGCCAGTGCGAGCCCGGCGAAGAAAATCGGCGCCGCCTCGCGCCGTCCCCCTGTGGCAAAGAACAAGCCGACGCCAAGCGCGAGCAGGACCAGGCCGAGCCAGAGTCTCGGACGTTCGCGCCAAGCTTCGGTGAGTTGCAGACATCCGCCGAGGAAGAAGCAATCGAGCCCTTCGACGATAAACGGATTTATCGGCCCCGAAATCGGCAACCGGTCGCGCACGACCGAGAGCGCAAGCCACAATGCCGCGAGACCGAGCCGTGGTCCCGCCGCCATCCCGTAGGCACGCGCGAAAACGAAAAAGCAGACATAAAGGCCCGCCTCGATGCTGAGCGACCAAGCCGGCCCGTTGAAGCTCATGGCGGGGTCCACCCAGCCGTACTGGAGGAAGGTTAGGTTGAGCACGAAGTGCAGCAGATCATTGTGATCATAGGTGAAATAGTGTCCCGTCACGGCGAGTGCAGCGGCCTGAAGACCGGCCACGACGAATAGCGTCACAATCTGGAGCGGATAGAGGCGCGAAGCCCGCAGCCAGAAGAACGCGCGTCCGTCGATGCGCCGCTCGCCGATGGCCGCTCCATAGACCGAGAAGAAAATATAGCCCGACAAAGTGTAGAAAAGCGGCACCGCAAGGCGTCCATATTCGTTGACAACGCCAAGAACAGACTCTAGCGGCCGCGAACCCGCGGGCGCCAGGAACCAGTAGTGGTGAAAGACGATAGTTAACGCCGCCATGCCCCGGAGGGCGTCGAGCGCGGCAATGCGGGGCGCAGAGGCGGTCATGCCCAATCTCGTTGCGAGAGCTCACGTATGATTGCGCGGGGACGATAAAATTTCCTTACGGTCGGCCGAGCCGCAACGAAATCCCTGACGCCGCCGCCGCTCAGAGCGCGCTTTCTCGTCGTCGAAGCGCGTAACTACGGGCGTTTGGCGAAAGGCTGCTACCGCCGCGTGCCCGTTCGGCGCGGGGACCGTCGCATGCGCGGGCCAACACAAAGCCGCTCAGGCAGAAGGAAAGATCGACCGCGAGGCCGGCGTTCGGCGCCCAGGACGCGCCAAGAGCCGGGCGACATGCACGAACACGACGCAAAACGCCGCCGGTCCGCGCAGCCCGTCCATCGTGACGAAACGCCCCGTCACTCGCAACGCCAGCCTCGTCGGCAAGGGCTCCTTGCGGCGCAGTCTAGGCGGCGCCATGTAAGATATCGTTAGCCCCGCGGGGACGGCGTGAAGAAATCGTGAAGTTCGCGCATAAGAGGGGTTGACGGCGTTTGGCCGCTTGAATATGGTCCGCGCGCTTTCGACAGGCTGTAGAGCTTCGTTGTTCGGCGCGACTCGCGCGGAACCCATCGGCTCTAAACGCTGACGATTTCATCGACGAGAGCCATACGGGCCGGTTCGCCGGCCCGGTTGAGTGCACGAACGTAGCGTAATGCTGCGGTCCTCTGCGTTTTGAGCGCCCGAAGCCCTTGAAAACAGGGCTTTGCGGCGTTTTTGGTTTCGCGTGGATGGTGGAAAACCGGTTTTCTTGAAGGCGGGCCGTGAGGCCCGGAATGGGACGAAGGGCTGTAAATGCCGACGATCAGTCAGTTGATCCGCAAGCCGCGGTCGCCGAAGATTTATCGCGAGAAGGCTCGCCATCTCGAGGCGTCGCCGCAGAAGCGCGGCGTTTGCACGCGCGTCTATACGACCACGCCGAAGAAGCCGAACTCGGCTTTGCGCAAGGTCGCCAAGGTGCGCCTGACCAACGGTTTCGAGGTGATCGGCTATATTCCCGGCGAGGGTCACAACCTTCAGGAGCACTCGGTCGTCATGATCCGCGGCGGCCGCGTCAAGGATCTGCCCGGCGTGCGCTACCACATCCTGCGCGGCGTGCTCGACACGCAAGGGGTCAAGGACCGCAAGCAGCGCCGTTCGAAATACGGCGCCAAGCGGCCCAAGTGACCGGTCCGAAGTCAGAATTGTTTTAGGAGCCGACCATGTCGCGCCGCCATTCCGCCGAGAAACGCGAGATCATCCCGGACGCCAAGTTCGGAGACATCGTCGTCGCCAAGTTTATGAACACCATCATGTACGAGGGCAAGAAATCGGTCGCCGAGAAGATCGTCTATGGCGCGCTCGACGGCGTCGAGTTCGAAGGCGAAGTCCGACCCGCTCGCCGTGTTCAAGCAGGCGCTGGAGAACGTCGCGCCGTCGGTTGAGGTGCGCTCCCGCCGCGTCGGCGGCGCCACCTATCAGGTGCCGGTGGAAGTGCGCACCGAGCGCCGGCAGGCGCTCGCGATTCGCTGGATCATCAACGCCGCGCGCGAGCGCAACGACAAGACGATGGTCGATCGGCTGGCCGCGGAGCTGCTCGACGCCTCCAACAATCGCGGCGCCGCTGTGAAGAAGCGGGAGGACACCCACAGGATGGCCGAGGCCAATCGCGCCTTTGCCCACTACCGCTGGTAAGCGGCGTCCGACCTTCAACGGGAATCTTCACTCATGCCACGCAGTCATCCTATCGAGGACTACCGCAACTTCGGCATCATGGCGCATATCGACGCCGGCAAAACGACGACCACTGAGCGCATCCTCTACTATTCCGGCAAGAGCGCATAAGATCGGCGAAGTCCACGACGGCGCGGCGACGATGGACTGGATGGAGCAGGAGCAGGAGCGCGGCATCACGATCACGTCCGCCGCGACCACCACTTTCTGGCAGGACAAGCGCCTCAACATCATCGATACCCCCGGCCACGTCGATTTCACCATCGAAGTCGAGCGCTCGCTGCGGGTGCTCGACGGCGCGGTCTGCGTGCTCGACGGCAACCAGGGCGTCGAGCCGCAAACCGAAACCGTATGGCGCCAGGCCGACAAATACGTCGTTCCGCGCATCGTTTTCGTCAACAAGATGGACAAGGTCGGCGCCGACTTCTCCCGCTGCGTCGACGAGATCAAGACCAAGGTCGGCGGTCGCCCGGTCTGCATCCAATTGCCGATCGGTTCGGAGTCCAATTTCAAGGGAATCATCGATCTCCTGCGCATGAAGGCGGTCGTCTGGGAAGACGAGGGGCTGGGCGCCAAATATCACGACGAAGAGATCCCGGCCGACTTGCTCGATCAGGCCAAGGAATATCGCGAGAAGCTGATCGAGGCCGCCGTCGAACTCGACGACGAGGTGATGGCCGCCTATTTCGACGGCAAGGAGCCGGATTTCCAGACGTTGCAGCGGCTGATCCGCAAGGCGGTGCGGCACATCACTTTCGTGCCGATTCTTTGCGGCTCGGCGTTCAAGAACAAGGGCGTGCAGCCTCTGCTCGACGCGGTCGTCGCCTATCTGCCCTCGCCCGCGGATCGCGAAGGCATCAAGGGCGTCGACATGGATACGGGCGAGGAAATCGTGCGCCGGCCGCTCGATTCCGAGCCGTTCTCCATGCTTGGCTTCAAGATCATGGACGACCCGTTCGTCGGCACCATCACCTTTTGCCGCGTCTATTCCGGCAAGATCGAGTCCGGCACGACGGTGCTCAACTCGACCAAGGACAAGAAAGAGCGCGTCGGCCGCATGTTGCTGATGCACGCCAACAACCGCGAGGACATCAAAGAGGCGTTCGCGGGCGACATCGTCGCGCTGGCGGGCCTCAAGGACACCCGCACCGGCGACACGCTATGCGATCTGCAGAAGCCGGTCATTCTCGAAAAGATGGAGTTCCCCGAACCCGTCATCGAGATCGCCATCGAGCCGAAGTCGAAGGCCGATCAGGAGAAGCTCGGCGTCGCGCTGGCGAAGCTTGCCGCCGAGGACCCGTCGTTCCGCGTCTCCACCGATCAGGAATCCGGCCAGACCATTCTGAAGGGCATGGGCGAATTGCATCTCGACATCAAGGTCGACATCCTGAGGCGCACCTACAAGGTCGACGCCTCGATCGGCGCGCCGCAGGTCGCCTATCGCGAGAAGCTGACCAAGAAGACCGAGATCAACTACACCCACAAGAAGCAGACCGGCGGCACCGGCCAGTTCGCCAAGGTGGTGATCGTGTTCGAGCCGGCGGAGCCGGGCGCGGGCTCTTCATTCGAGTCCAAGGTCGTTGGCGGTTCGGTTCCCAAGGAATATATTCCCGGCGTCGAAAAAGGCATCAACTCGGTGATGGGTTCCGGCGTGCTCGCCGGCTTCCCCGTCGTCGACGTGAAGGCGACCTTGATCGACGGCGCCTATCACGACGTGGACTTTTCGGCGCTCGCCTTCGAAATCGCGTCCCGCGCGGCGTTCCGCGAGGGTCTGCAAAAAGGCGGGGCCGTGCTGCTCGAGCCGATCATGAAGGTCGAGGTCGTGACGCCCGAGGAGCACACCGGTTTCGTGATGGGCGATCTTCTGTCCCGTCGCGGGCACGTGCTGGGCCAGGACATGCGCGCCAATGCGGTGGTGATCAACGCGATGGTGCCGCTCGCCAATATGTTCGGCTATGTCAACCAGCTTCGCTCCGGAACGCAAGGCCGCGCGAATTTTACGATGCAATTCGATCACTACGAGCAAGTCCCGGCGAACGTCGCCAAGGACATCATGGACAAGAACAAGTGACGCGCCCCGGCGTCGTCATCTTCTGAAAAGTTACGCAAAGGAGCCTGGCAATGGCAAAAGCTAAGTTCGATCGTTCCAAGCCGCATTGCAATATCGGCACGATCGGTC
>CAWIEP010000015.1:0-126630 GCA_963835115.1 uncultured Pseudomonadota bacterium | reverse complement strand
GCCGCCGCCGCTATGGCCCGCGAAGCGGGCGCCGTCGCCCTCAGGCGCTTCGGCGACCGGACATCTTTCACCGTCGGACTGAAAGGCCCGCAGGATTTTCTCACCGAGGTCGACGGCGAGATCGAGCGGCTGATCGCAACCCGCCTGCATGCGCTTTTCCCCGGCGACGGATTCATCGGCGAGGAGGGCGAGGGCCGCTTCCCGCACGAGAATGCGCCGACCTGGGTGGTCGATCCCATCGACGGCACCGCCAATTTCGCGCGCGGAAACCCGCATTTCTGCGTCTCCATCGCGCTGGCGTTGGAAACGCAACTGCTTGTCGGCGCGATCTACGATCCCGCGCTCGACGAACTGTTCGTCGGCCAGCGCGCCGGCGGCGCCAATCTCAACGGAGAACCCTTGCGGGTCTCCGCGACGCCCGACATGCGCTCCGCCGCCATCGAAGTCGGCTGGAACATGCGCTCGGGACCCGACAAATTTCTAGGGATTCTCAGTCGCGTGGTGGCGGAGGGTTCGGCGGTGATGCGCTGTGGCTCGGGCGCTCTCGCGCTCGCCTATGTCGCGGCCGGCCGCAGCGACGCCTATATCGAGCATCACATCAACGCCTGGGATTGTCTGGCCGGCAATCTGCTCGTCGCCGAGGCGGGCGGCTATGTCTCGGATTTCTTGAAGAACGACGGCTTGCACAAAGGCGGCGCCTTGCTCGCCTGCACGCCCGCCTTGCGCAACCCGCTCGCCGGCCTGGCGGCGCTCGAGGGCGTAGATTTGTGAGCGACGTCGTTTTGGCCGCGGGCGACGCGCGACTGCGCGTCGCGCGATCGGCGCCGAGGCGCGGTCCTGGAGCGTCGGCGGCGTCGATCTGCTGTGGCCGGGCGATCCCGCGATCTGGCCGGAGATCAGTCCGATCCTGTTCCCGGTCGTCGGCTGGACGCGCGACGGCGCGCGGGTGGCGGGCCGGCGCTACGATCTCGGCCTGCACGGTTTTGCGCGCCGCATGATCTTCGAGGTCGAGCGCAGGCGTCGCGATTTCGTCCGGCTTGTCGCGCGCGACGATGCGGCGACGCGCGCGCTCTATCCCTTCGCCTTCGCGCTCGCGGTCGAATACCGGCTGGCGGAGAGCCGCTTGCACGATCGCATTAGAAATCGACGAATACCGGTCGATTTCACCATGCCTTATGCCTGCGGGCTGCATCCCGGCTTCAACTGGCCGTTCGCCGGCGCCGCGCGCGCCGGCGCGCGGGTCCGCTTCGGCGCGGCGGAGAACGGCGGAGATCCCCGTCATCGCGCCGGGCGGCCTTTTCGACGCCGAGACGCGACAGATTCCCGCTCGAAGGCGGCACGCTGCTTGCGCTCGACGACGAAGCGCTGTTTGCGCGCGACGCGTTGTGCTTCCTCAACCCCGCCAGCCGCTCGCTGCGCTTCGAGCAGGCGAACGGTTCGGCGCTGGAACTGGAGCTCGGCGATTTCCGGCATATGGCGCTGTGGACGCCGCCCGGGCGCGCCGTTTCTCTGTCTGGAGGCCTGGACCGGCTTCAGCGATCCCGTGAACTTTTCCGGCGATCTGTTTGAAAAACCATCGATGCTCACGCTCGAGCC
Source organism: uncultured Pseudomonadota bacterium (assembly GCA_963835115.1). Taxonomy (GTDB): domain Bacteria; phylum Pseudomonadota; class Alphaproteobacteria; order Rhizobiales; family Beijerinckiaceae; genus Roseiarcus. Next base: position 125,034 of record CAWIEP010000015.1, on the reverse strand, counting down.
GGGGATGAGCGCGCGCCACGCGGCCGTCTATTCCTATAGCTCCACCCCCTGAGGCCGTCATGCTCCGTCTCGACCCTAGAACCACCGCCTTCGTCATGATCGACCTTCAGAACGGCGTCATCGGGCGTTCGCTCGCGCCGCGCTCTGGCGCAGACGTGATGGCGTCGGCTGCGGTGCAGGCGAGGCGCTTTCGCGACGCGGGATCGAAGATCGTTTGGGTGACGGTCGGCTGGGAGGCGGATTTCGCCGACGCGCCCAGCGCGCCGGTCGACGAACCCATTCAACGACCGCCGGGCGGGTTTCCGCCCGAGTTCGCGCAGCTTGTCGAGGGGTTGGCGGCGCCGGGGGATTTGCATGTCCGCAAGCGCCAGTGGGGCGCCTTCTACGGCACCGATCTCGACCTGCAATTGCGCCGGCGTGGGATCACGACCATCGCGCTTGGCGGCGTCGCGACGAATTTCGGAGTCGAGTCCACCGCGCGAGACGCCTGGGAGCAGGGCTACGCCGTCGTCGTGCTGGAAGACCTATGCGCCAGCGGCTCGGCGGAAGCGCACGCTTTCGCGTGCAAAAATATCTTCCCGCGCCTCGCCAGAGTGCGGCAAAGCGCCGACATCGAGCTCGCCCCTTGAGCTTCGCCAAGCTGGGCGATGCGGCCGAGGCCGCGGGTCTCGCGTTGCGCGGCGGATTTTTTCTCGACGAGACGGAGCGGAAGGGGCCGCTGGCTTCGGTGCGGACAATCGTGCTCCTCGGCTTCGTCGGCGCTCAGGAATGGCCGGTCTTCGCCGCCTCGCCCGAAGCACGAGACGGCCGCGCCCATCCGCTCGACCGCTGGAGCCGCCGGGTCGTGACGACACTGGCGCAGAAGGCGGGCGCGACGGCTCTGTTTCCGTTCGAGGGGCCGCCGTATTGGCCGTTCCAGACCTGGGCGCTTCGGGCCGAGCCGGTCGCGCCGTCGCCGCTCGGCCTGCTCATTCATCCCCGCTACGGCCTCTGGCACAGCTACCGCGGCGCCCTGGCGTTTACGGAGGCGCTGGACCTGCCTGCACGGACCGAGGCGGAAAGTCCGTGCGCGGGCTGCGCTGAAAGGCCGTGCCTTTCCGCCTGTCCGGTCGGCGCATTCACGCCTGGCGGCTATGACGTAGCCGCCTGCGCGGAAGCGCTTGGGAGGGCGGAGGGGCGGGCGTGCATGGAGGGCGGGTGCTTGGCGCGGCGAGCCTGTCCGGTAGGCCGCGAATTCGCCCAGGCGCCGCCGCAGGCGGCGTTCCACATGCGCGCGTTCCTGGCGGCGCGGAGCAAAGCGCGACCCTGACTTGACTTTGTGCAATATCCCATGATGCAGTGCAAAAATGTTCTGCATCGCAGCGTGAATTCCGCTATGCTTGCGGCGTTGCGGGAGATGCACGACGATGCTTGGCGACAACCGACCTGCGCTTTCGGATACGCCGCCGCTTGCGGCCTTTGAATTGCCGCCGTTCCTGGTGCGGCCCGCGATCATGGCGTGCCGTGGCTTCAACAGCGCGGTCGACGCTATTTTCTACGATGTGTCGACCCTGCAAAAGGATCTGCGCGACTTTCACGCGAAGGCGGCTGCGAACGGCGCGCGCGAACCCTCGCCGATCCTTTCCTTCGACGCGCTGACCGATCCCGAGGGCTGCCTGCTGCTGATCGACGCCGGCAAGTCTCCCTATGTGCGCAAGTTCACCGACGTTCAAATTTTTCTCAATTCGCCGTTGCCCGAGACCAAGGACGTCGCCGTCGCCACCATCACCGGGGTCGGCAGTTCGGCCCTCGGCAGCGCCGCGATGGGTTGGGACATTTCGAAGGCGCTCGGACAGCCCGTGCTCGCGATCGTGCCGGGCTACGGCGTCGCGGACTTGCTGTTGCAGGCTCTGGGGGGATGGTTCGGCTTCGGACTCTACAACTATCTCGGAGCGAAAAGCGTCGCGCAGAACGCCTTGGCCAATGTGGCGCCGGCGACTGCGAGCATCGGCCGCCATCTCTCCGCGACGGCGCCGGACGCAAAGACGATGCATGGCGCGCCGGTCTTTCGCCACGGCTCAGGTTCGTCAGACGTGCTGCATTCGCTTCTGCGCGAGCGTTCGAGCCGCTTTTGCCTGCTGGTCGGGCACAGCAAAGGGGCCTTGCAGATAGCCAACGCGCTCGGGTCGCTGGACGAGGATCGGACCGCGCAATTGCATGTGGTGACGCTTGGCTGCCCGATCGCCAAGGCAGTGAAGGGCGTGGCCTATTTCCAGTATCTCGGCCTGTACGACGCCCTCGGCCAGCTCAACATGTGGGGCCATCGGCCCGATCGCTGGACGCCGACGTGGCACAGCACCAATCCAAATTTGCCGCCGGCCATGGACGCCGGGGCGCTCGTCAAGGAAGCCTGCTAATCCATCACCGCGTGCGGCGCCTCCTGCGGCGCGGCGGCCGCGACTTGGCGCGCGCTGCGGATCAGCGCCAGCAGCGGGAAAGCGCCGAGCGAGACGAAGGTCATCATCAGGAAGTCGTTGGAATAGGCCATCATCGCCGCCTGCTGCGTGACCATCGCCTCGATCGCCGCCAGACCCTGACCGGCGGTCGACAGCCGCCCGCGACGTCGGGCATCCGCAGCGCGTCGTTGAACGGGGTGATGTACTCGGCGAGCTGGCTGTGGAAGTTCGATCATGTCGCTGGTGAGTTTGGCGATGATCAGCGATATGCCGATCGACGAGCCGAGGTTGCGGATCAGCGTCCAGATCGCGGCGCCGTCGGTGCGGAACTCGCCCGGCAGGGTCGCGAAGGCGATGGTGTTCAGCGGCACGAAGACGAAGCCGAGGCCGACGCCCTGGCCGACGCTGTCGATCGCGATCGCGCGGGCCGAAGTTTCCGGCGACCAACCGACCATCACCCACAGCGAGCACGGTCGCCAGCGTCAGGCCGAAGAAGATCATCAGGCGCGCGTCGACCTTGCCCGAGCAGCCGCCCGACCATCATCATCGCGAAGAACGTGCCGATGCCGCGCGTGCCCAGGAGATAGCCGCTCGCCAGCACGGGTAGCCCATCAGGTTCTGGATGTAGGGCGTCACCAGCGCCATCGTGGCGAGCAGAATGATGCCGATCAGGAACATGAAGATGACGCGCGATCGAGAAATTCCAGTCGCGGAAAATCCGCAGCGGAATGAACGGCCGCTCCGAGGTGAAGGCATCGGCGAGGAAGAAATAGAAGCCGACGACGGAGAGGATCGCCTCGACGATGATTTCGGTCGAGTCGAACCAGCCCTGGTCCTCGCCGCGGTCGAGCATCATCTGCAACGCGCCGATGCCGAGCGACAGCGAGAGAAAGCCGAACCAGGAGAAGGGCACGTCGCGCCGCATCGGCGTCTCGCGCATGAAGCCGCCGAGGCCGAGCACCGTCAGAATGCCGAACGGCAGGTTGACGAAGAACACCCAGCGCCAGGAATAGGCGTCGGTCAGCCAGCCGCCGAGCGTCGGCCCCATGATCGGCCCGAGCATCACGCCCATGCCCCAGATCGCCATCGCCGAGCCGCGCTGGGCGGGCGGATAGATGTCGAGCATCACCGCCTGGCTCAACGGCACCAGCGCCGCGCCGAAAACGCCCTGCAGCAGGCGGAAACCGACCATCTGCTCGATGCGTCTGGGCGACCCCGCACAGCATCGAGGCGACGGTGAAGCCGGCGGCGCAGACGATGAACAGCTTCTTGCGGCCGAACCGCGTCGCCATCCAGCCGAGCGGCGAGGTCATGATCGCGGCGGCGACGATGTAGGAGGTCAGCACCCAGTTGACCTGATCCTGCGTCGTCGACAGCGAGCCCTGCATATAGGGCAGCGCGACATTGGCGATGGTGGTGTCGAGCGCCTGCATGATGGTCGCCATCATCACGCAGACGGTCAGCAGCGACCCGCGTAGCGGCGCGATCTCGGTCGGATTCGATCGTGGCCGCGGCGCTCGCCTTCGCCGCGATCGACCCAGCTGCGGCGCCCATGCCGCCGAGATCTTCCTTCGAGGCCCGCGAGCGACCGCACGCGGCCGGTGTCGATCGAGACGATCGGCGCTCATGCCGGCGCGCAGTCCCGTCATGTCCTGGTCGGGATCGAAGCAGAAGCGCAAGCGGCACGCGCTGCACGACCTTGACCCAATTGCCGCTGGCGTTCTGCGGCGGCAGAATCGCAAATTGCGCGCCCGTGCCGGGGGCGATCGAGCAGACCTTGCCGCGCCATTCGCGATCGGGGAAGGTGTCGACCGTAACCGTCGCCGGAAGTCCCTGCGTCACATAGGTGAGGTCGGATTCCTTCGGATTGGCGTCGACCCACAGCCCCGTGTCGGCGACGACCGCGAACACCGGCTGGCCGGCGGGCGCGACGCGTCCGAGCTCGATTTGCGCGACCTGCGTCGCGACGCCGGCGATCGGCGCGATCACATGCGCGTAGCCGAGGTTGCGCTCGGCGTCCTCGACCTGCGCCTTGGCCTGCATGTAGTCGGGAAAGGTCTCGATCGGCGCATCGGGCCCGCCGCCGAGCTTCACCTTGGCGGACTCCTGCTGCTGCTCGGACGAACTCGAGGATTTGCTTGCGCCTGGACCAGCGCGGCGGCGGAGGTGTCGGCTGATCGACGCGCCGTTCCCGCGTGCGTGGTCGAGCAGCGCGGCTTGCGATCGTAGTCGGCCTGCCGGAGCTTGACGGCCTCCTCGCCCATCTTGATCTGGTCGGTTGCTCATGTAGGATTGACGCGCAAGTTCTCGAATTCGACCTTGGCCGCCGCCAGCCGGCCCTTGGCGAGCGCCAGCGCGGTGCGATAGGGCGCGGGATCGATGTCGAACAATGGATCGCCGACCGCGACCTTCTGGCCCTCCTCGACGTGCGACAGCGATGATCGGGCCCGTGACATACGGCGTGATCAGCGCCTTGTCGGCGCCGACATAGGCGTTGTCGGTCGAGACATAGCGGCCGCCGCCGAGCCACCAATGAGGCCGCCGCGCGGCCGCCGCGATCGGCAGCACGAATAGCAACACAAAGCGGCGAACGCCGTTGCGCTTCTTCCGCGCGACGACGGCGGCGACCGCCGGCGGCGCCGCCGGCCGGCGCCGGCGCCGGGCGGCGCCGTCGGCTCGGGCGCGCGGTCTCTCAGGGTGGCCGCAGGCTTGCGTCAATCTCAAACTCCCAATTGCAATTCGTTCTTCAGATTGCCTTGATCCGCTCAAGCCTTGCTTCAGGGCGGCCAGCGTCTGCGTCTCGACGCCGGCGAGCGCCCGCCCCATCAAGTCCTCGCCGAGCGCGCCGAGCCGCTTCAGCGTCGGCGTCGCCTTTTCGGTGAGAAAAAGCCGATTGGCGCGCCGGTCCCATGCGTCGTCGCGCCGCTCGACCAGGCCGGAGGCGGTCAGCTTGTCGATCAGCCGCGCCAAGGTGATCGGCGCGAGATCGAGTTGCCGGCGAGTTCGGACTCTGCTTGACGCCCTCGCAACGCTGCAGACGCACCAGCACCGCCCATTGCGCGCGCGTCATGTTCAGTTCGCGCGCGCGCTGGTCGGCATAAGTGCGCAACAGCCGCGCGACGTCGTTCAGCGCGAAGCCGATTTCGCGCTCGGCGGAAAACGCGGGCGCGCGCTTGGCGGGGACTGTCTTATCGACCACAAGGCTCATGATGTGCTGGCTTATAATAAGCTGGTAGGATTCGCGCAAGGGCTTTGGCGAAGGCGGTTTTTGAGGAGGGCCTGAACGTCGGGCGCGATTCGGTTGAGAGCAAATCAGTTGCGTAGGGTTTCTTCTCGCAAACCGACCAAAACGGGCGGCCGAATCCCCAACGGTAAGCAAACGACGATGCGATTCCGTAGCGTTTCTACTACGGGACGCGGTCGTAACAACTATTTGAACGTGGAGTTTGCATCTTTGCGAGACTCCTGAGGACGTCGAGACGTTAAGTTGTCGCTTTCGCAAATTCGCAGGCGTCTTGCGTGAAACTGCGGCGTGGTTAACCTTTTTAATTTTGTTTAAGGGTAAATTTATGCAACATTTTCGACTGTTCAACGGCGAAACGGAGCGCTTGGCGTCTCGACACCGAGAATTTTAGAGATTAGACCTGAGTGCCCCCACAGGAGCAATACAACTCTTGCTCGGATTGTTGTTCGGTTGGGGTGGTCCGAAAGCGCTGGTAAGCAAAGGCGATCGCTTCGGGCCGCCTGACAATAGAGAGCATCCCGGCGCCGTAGCGCAACCTAAACATTTAGAGGACCCCTTGAGCGACGAAAATATCACTGAGTTGACAGCGGATGTTGTGAAAGCCTTCGTGGCAAACAACGCCATTCCCGCAAGCGAACTCAAATCGCTAGTGGAGTCTGTCCACGCCGCGTTCGCACGCCTCTCCAACGCTCAGGCGCCGCAACCTGCGCCTCCGCCGCTGGCGACGCCCGCCATGATCCGCGAATCCGTAACCCCGGATTATCTTGTCAGTCTCGAAAACGGCAAGCGCTACCGCACGCTGCGCTTCCACCTCGCCAAAATGGGCATGACGCCAGAGGCTTATCGTCAGAAATGGCGTCTGCCTCCCGATTACCCCATGGTGGCCGCGACATTCGCCGCCCGGCGCTCGGAACTCGCCAAGGCCAGCGGCTTCGGAAAGTCGCGTAAGGGCAAGTCGTCGCGCGGAGTGGCGAAGGCGGCGCGCTGACCCCCAGGGGTCAAAGCGCCGGCTCGGGCGCGGTTTCGAAGACGCCGTAAAGCGTCTGGGGAGCAGCGACTCCGCGCAGACGATGCGATCCCAGCGGCGTCAGTCGGCCGCCGCAGAGTTCGGCCGCGCGCGCAAAACGCTCCGACGCCAGAATATGGCGCCCGAGCGCGTCGCACGCTTTTTCAATGCGGGCGGCTTCGTTGACCGCGGGTCCGATGACCGTGAAGTCCAGCCGGTCCTGCGCCCCTACATTCCCATACAGCACCTCGCCGACATGCAACGCAATGTCGGCCTCGACGTTCGGCAGGTTGGCGTCGGCGCGACGGCGGTTGTTCTCGCCGAGCAGGGCCTGCGCCTCCTCGGCGGCGTCGAGCGCGCGACGGCACACCGCCGCCTCCTTCTCGCCGTCGATGGCGAAGATCGCCAGCATGGCGTCGCCGATGAACTTCAGCACTTGGCCGCCGCGCGCCCTGAGCGGCGTGGTCAGCGCCTCGAACGCATCGTCGAGCATGTCGATGATCGCCGGTCCCGGCCAGCGGTCGCTGGTGGCGGTGAAACTTTTCGAGATCCGCGTACCAGATGACGGCGTTGCAGGCCGTCCGTCGCGCCGCGGATGACGGCGCCGGCGTGGACGCGGCGGCCGGCGTCGGCGCCGAGATAGGCGCTAAGCAGATTGACGGCGATGTCGTGTCCCGCATGGGCCTTCAGCGCGAGCGCGAGGCCGGGCAGGCTGGCGCCGAACAGCATGATTTGCTCGTCGTCGAAGCCGCCCTCGGCGTCGGTGGCGAACGACATGACCACGCCTGTGCCGTGCGCGGGATCTCCGCGCAGGCCAAACGTATAGACGACCGCGTAATAGTCGGTTGCGCCTTCCGCGTGGAACTCAACCAACGCGGGAAAATCGCGCTGGCCAGGTCCCTCCGCCAGCCGTCGCCGCAGTGTCGGGATCGCCTCTCCGGCGCGGGCGCGCTCGATGAGTTGCACGAACGGGCTTTGCCGCCATTCCGACGACGCCGTCTCTACTCTGGCGAATTGCTGTTCACGCACCGCATTGAGCCGCCGGTGCCAAGTGTAGCCGTAGCCGGTCCATTGCGGATGCAGTGTTTGCGTAGAGACATGGCCGCGCAACAGCGCCATGCCGCTCTCGACCAGGAGGCGGCAATAGCCGTCGAACAACTCGGCGGCGGTCGCCCCATGCAGCCCGGCCTCCATCGTCCAGACATAGAGGTCGGCGATGGCGCGGTCGCGTCGCTCGGAGAACAGCCGCCGGGCATCCGTCAAAGTCCGCCTATCTGTCCGCATGGCCTCGCCCATTCATCGGCTATAAGGAAACTCTCCTATCATGGACCCCACGAGGGCGCGAACATGCGGGTCGAACGAATCGAATTTGCCGCCGAAGGGCCGCCGACGCCCATGCGCATTCCCGGCGTGCTGCGGCTGGCGGATGCCGGCGGCCGCGCCGCGGTGGTGATCGCGCACGGGTCTTCCGGCCCGGACAGCCGCGGGCCTGCTTATGCGGAAGCGCTGGCCGAGGCCGGGCTATCCAGCCTCGAGATCGACATGTGGACGCCGCGCGGTCTCAAAGGCGGCCTCGACCGGCCGAAAAGCGTCGCCGACACGTTCCCCGACGTGTTCGGCGCCTTCCGCTACCTGACCACGCGGCCGGAGTTCGACGCCTTGCGAATCGGCGTGATGGGTTTCTCATGGGGCGGCGTTCTGTCGATGTTGTCGGCGACGCGGGCGGTGTCGCGGCGATACCTGCGCAACGGCGAGCGTTTCGCCGCCCACGCGCCGCTTTATCCCGTCTGCTGGCTTTATAACCGTGTCGAGGGCTACGAATTCCGCGATCTCACCGGCGCGCCGATCCTGCTGCAATGCGGAGCGGCGGACGATTACGATGCGCCCGACGCGGCTGAGACCCTGCGTGACGGCCTCGACGGCGCCGATCGCGCCTCCCTGCAAGTCATTGTTCACCCCGACGCGACGCACGCCTTCGATCAGGTCGACGAAGCTGCGAAAATCGTGACGGACCCGTTCGCGCATCAGGGCCGCGGCGGCGAGGTTCGCTTTACGCCAAACCCCGAGGCCGGACGCGCCGCGCGCGAAGCGACGGCGGCGTTCTTCCGGCGCACGCTGCTGCGCGCTTAAGCGCCGAGCGGGTCGAACCTCAGGATCCGGCACGTACTCGCCGGCGCGCGCCGCGGGCGCGTGCACGGGGCGCACGATGAGCGCTTGCGCAAGCGCCAGCGTCCGCACCAGCGAGGAATCCTGATCGGGCAAAGGCGCCGCCAACCAGCCGCCGCCGCCGTCCGCGGCGATCGTCGCGCGCATGTAATCCTGGCGGACGCCGTTGGCGGGCAGATCGACCGCGAGCCGCGCCGGCTCGCTCACGTCGACGCCGGCCTGCGGGTCGCCTTGCAGGGCGCGCAGCAGCGGACGCAGGAACAGCACCCCGCAGACCGCGGAGGACGTCGGATTGCCCGGCAGCCCGAGCACGCCAGCATCGCGCCGATGCGGCCGAACATCAGCGGCTTGCCCGGCCGCATGGCGATGCGCCAGAAGCCGAGCTCCATGCCGGCGTCGGTCAGCGCCTTTTGCACGAGATCGTAGTCGCCGACCGAGGCGCCGCCGAGCGTGACCAGCACGTCCGCCTGCGCGGCTCGCGCGCGCCGCGATGCGTTCCGCGAGCGCCTCCGGCCGGTCGGGCGCGATGCCGAGATCGATGGTCTCGCCGCCGGCCGCCTGCGCCAGCCCCGCGACGAAGAAATTGTTGGAGGCGACGATCTGCGCCGGACCCAGCGTCTCGCCCGGCGCGACGCAGTTCGTCGCCGGTGGCGAGGATCGCGACGCGGGGCCTGCGGCGCACGCGCGCCGTCGGCCGGTTGGCCGCCGCGATCAAGGCGACGTCGCGGGCGGTCAGCCGCCGGCCCGCGCCGAGCAGCGCGTCGCCTGCGACGAAGTCGAGGCCCGACGGTGCGGACGTGGTCGCCTTTGCGCGGCGGGAGCGTCCAGATCACGAACTCGCCCTCGCGCCGCGCGTCCTCCTGCAAGGCGATGGCGTCGGCGCCGTCGGGCAGCGGCGCGCCGGTGAAGATGCGCGTCGCCTCGCCGGCGCCGACGACAGCGGCAATGCCCGTCCCGCCGCGGATTCGCCGACGACGCGAAGTTTCGCGCCGGGCGCGGCGGCGTCGGCGGCGCGCAAGGCGTAGCCGTCCATCGCCGAATTGGCGAACGGCGGCTGCGTGCTTCCGGCCGCGACCGCCTCGGCCAGCGTGCGCCCGACAGCGTCCGCCGACGCCGACCTCTTCGGCCTCGAGCGGCTTGGCGGCCGCCAGCATGCGCTGGAGCGCATCGGCAACGGGGAGCAGCGGCTCCTTCATGCGGCGCCCGCGCGCAAAGGCCGGACTTGCCGCCGCGCTTCTCGATCAACCGCACGCCTTCGATGCGCATTTCGCGGTCGACCGCCTTGGCCATGTCGTAGATCGTCAGGCAGGCGACGCTGACGGCGGTCAACGCCTCCATCTCGACGCCGGTTGCGCCTTTGACCCGCGCCGTCGCCTGCACGCGCAAGCCGGGCAGGGCGTCGTCCGGCGCGATTTCGATCTCAACGCCGGTCAGCGCGAGCGGATGGCAAAGCGGGATCAGGTCGGGCGTGCGCTTGGCGGCCATAATGCCCGCGATCCGCGCCGCGCCCAGCACATCGCCCTTTTTCATGTCGCCGGCGCGGATCAGTGCGAGCGTCGCGGCGCGCATGGCCACGTAGCCCTCCGCCACGGCGAGGCGGTGCGTCTCGGCCTTCTCGGTGACGTCGACCATGCGCGCCTCGCCCGAGGCGCCGATATGGGTGAGTTCGCTCATACGGCTCCGCTAGCGGCTTCAGCCGCCGATCCCGGTCAACAACGTCCGCGCCGCCGCGGCCACATCCTTTTGGCGCATCAACGCCTCGCCGACCAGGAAACATTCGATGCCCGCTTCCGCGAGGCGCCGGCAATCGGCGTGGCTGAAAATGCCGCTTTCGCCAACGATGACCCGGTCGACCGGCACATGCTCGGCGCAGCCGCTCGCAGACCGCAAGCGAGGTCTCGAAGGTCTTGAGGTCGCGGTTGTTGATGCCGATTAGCCGCCCTTCGAGCGCCAGCGCCCGGGCGAGCTCGTTCTCGTTGTGCACCTCGATCAGCACGTCGAGGCCGAGGTCGTGCGCGGTCTTGTTGAGCGTGCGCGCGGTCTCGTCGTCGACCGCGGCCATGATGATGAGGATGCAATCGGCGCCCCAGGCGCGCGCCTCCAGCACCTGATAGGAATCGTACAGGAAATCCTTGCGCAGGATCGGCAGCGAGGTCGCGGCCCGCGCCGTCTTGAGATGGTCCGGCGAGCCGTGGAACGACGGCGCGTCGGTCAGCACGGAGAGGCAGGAGGCGCCGCCGCTCTGATAGGCCTTGGCCAGCGACTTCGGCTCGAAATGCTCGCGGATAAGCCCTTTCGACGGGCTCGACTTTCTTGATTTCGGCGATGAGGCCGAAGCGGCCTTCCTCGCGCGCGCGCTCGAGCGCCTTGAGGAAGCCGCGCGGCGGCGACTGATCGCGGATTTCGCGCTCCAGCGTTCCGCGCGGCACGCGCACCTTCGCCTCGGCGATTTCGCGCCGCTTGTAGGCCCCGATCTGCGTGAGGATGTCGCTCATCGGCCGGTCGCTCATGCGTTCGAGACGTGACATGAGTCGCGCCAGCGTCGTCGCCGCCGCGCCCTCGTCGAGCGCGCGCGCCCCACGCGCGACGCCGTCGCGCGAGGTCGCGCGCGGCGCCGGCGACGACCAGCGCGGCGGCGGCGTTGAACAGCGCGATGTCGCGATAGGCGTTGCGGGCGCCGTCCAGCACCGCGCGCAGCGCCGCCGCGTTGTGGGCGGGATCGCCGCCCTTCAGTTCCGCCGGCGCGGCGCGGCGCAGGCCGACATCCTCAGGGGCGACTCGAGAAGGCGCGGATTTCCCCGTCCTTCAATTCGACGATCTCGGTGGCGGCGGTCGTGGTGATTTCGTCGAGCCCGTCGCCGCCGTGGCAGAGCCAGACCCGTTCCGAGCCGAGATTGCGCAAAACTCGCGCCATCGGCTCCAGCCACGCGGCGGAGAACACGCCGATCACCTGCCGCTTGACGCCGGCCGGGTTGGACAAAGGCCCGAGCAGGTTGAAGATCGTGCGCGTGCCCAGTTCGACCCGCGCCGCGCCGACATGGCGCATCGCGGCGTGGTGGGTCGTCGCCATCATGAAGCCGATGCCGGCCTCGGCGATGCAGCGCTCGACGCCCTCGGGGCTAAGCCCGATCTTCACGCCGAGCGCCGCCAGCGCGTCGGAGGAGCCGGATTTCGAGGAGGCGGCGCGATTGCCGTGCTTGGCGACGGGAACGCCGCAAGCGGCAGTGATCAGCGAGGCCAGCGTCGAGACATTGTAGGAGCCCGAGCCGTCGCCCCCCGTTCCCACGATGTCGATGGCGCCTTCCGGCGCCTTGACGCGCAACATTCGCGCCCGCATCGCAGCGACCGCCCCGGTGATCTCCTCCACCCCCTCGCCGCGGACGCGCAGCGCCATCAGGAATCCGCCGATCTGCGCCGGCGTGACGTCGCCCGACAGCATCGCCTCGAAGGCGTCGAAAGCTTCCGAACGGGTCAGTTCGGCGCCGGCGGCGACTTTGGCGATGAGCGGTTTGAACGACTCCATCGCTCAGGCCGCTCGCGCCATGTCGAGGAAATTGCCGAGGATCGTCTTGCCATGCTCGCTGGCGATGCTTTCGGGATGGAACTGCACTCCATGCACGTTGAAGCGGCGGTGCGACACGCCCATGATGAGGCCATCGGACTCCGCCGTCACCTCAAGCTCGTCCGGGGCAGTCGCGCGCTCGACGACGAGGCTGTGGTAGCGCGTCGCCTGAAACGGGCCGTTGACGCCGCGAAACAGTTTCTGGCCGTTGTGCGTGACCGTGGAGACCTTGCCGTGCATCGGCAGGGCCGCCCGGATCACGCGGCCGCCGAAAACCTGGCCGATCGCCTGATGGCCGAGGCAGACGCCGAGGATCGGCGTCGTCGGCGCCGCCGCGCGCACGAGATCGAGGCAGACGCCGGCCTCGTTCGGCGTGCACGGGCCGGGGGACAGCACGATGGCGTCGGGTTCTTCGGCGAGCGTCGCCTCGACGCTGCGCGCGTCGTTGCGCCACACGCTCACCTTGGCGCCCAATTCGCCGAGGAAATGGACGAGATTGAAGGTGAAACTGTCGTAATTGTCGATCAGCGTGACGCGCATGGGGGCCTCTCATCGTTGTTTCCCACGCGCTGAGCGAAAGCGTCAAGCGAATGGCGCGGAAGTTCTAGGACCGCACGAAAAGTCTCTCGAACGCCGCGCGCCCGCGGTCGTAGCCCTCTTGATGAATATCCACGGACTTTCGCGACTTCGCGGGATCGCTGATCTAGCCCTTTTGATGCAGGCGATCGATGGCCTGCCACGGCAGCGATTTCCAGGCGCCGTCCTCCGTCGCCGCGTTGTAATAAATGATCGCCAGCACAGCGTCGTCGAGTAGGTCCTTATCGACGCGCTCGAAGGGTTCGAGCGGCGACGTCTCCCGGGTGTTCTCGTTCGACACGGCTCGCCTCACGTCTTATCGTCGCTTCCGCCCCCAAACAGCCCGCCCAAAATCCCGCCCGCCACCCCGAGCGCCGACGCGGCCGCGACGCCGCCGACGGCGGAGTTGGCGCCAGTGTCGTGCCCGCCCGGCAGATAGCGCGCGATCTCCTCGGCGAGGTTGAGGATCGGCATGCTTTGCAGCCAGACATGGCCGGGGCCGGTGAGCGTCGCCAGGAACAGCCCCTCGCCGCCGAACAGGATGTTCTTGAAGCCGCGCACCAACTGGATGTCGAACGACACGCTCGGCTCGAACACGCCGACATGGCCGGCATGGACGAGCAGCCGCTCGCCGGGCGCGAGATCGCGCTCCACCAGTTCGCCCGAGAGATCGAGCCAGACGACGCCGGGGCCGGTGACTTTTTGCAGAATGAAACCCTCGCCGCCGAAGAAGCCGGCGCCCACCCGGCGTTGCCACGCGACTTCAAAAGTCACCGACTTCTCCGCGACCAGAAACGTCTCCTTGCGGCAGATAAGCGAGCGGCCGGCCGGCAACAGCGCCGGCACGATGGTTCCGGGAAACCGGGGGGCGAAAGCGACGTGGCCAGGCCCCTGCGCGGTGAAATCGGTGATGAAGAACGAGCCGCCGCCGAACGAGCGCTTCAGGCCCGCAAGCAGGCCGCCGCCGGTGTGCGTGTCCATCGCCACCGCATCGTTCATCCAGCACATGGTGTTGGTCTGGCTGTAGACCGTCTCGCCGGGGTTGAGATCGATCGCCACCGTCTGCATGATGTTGCCGTTGATCTGATAGCGCATGGCGGCCTCACAGGGTCGTGGATTGGAACTTGCTCATCAAATAGGGGCCGGAGCGGACGGGGGCGTATTTCGCCGCCTCGTCGGCGACCAGGGAGGCGATTTCGGCGTCCCAGTTCGGCTGGTGGAAGAAGGCGAACGACTGACGCCGCTCTGCGCCGCCGTCGCTCGGGATCGTCACGCGATGCAGCGTCGAGACCCAACGGTCGTTGGTCCAGCGCGCCATGAGATCGCCGATGTTGATCACGAACGCGCCGGGCGTCGGGGGAATTTCGGTCCACGCCCCTTGCGAGAAGATCTCCAGTCCGCGCGAGCCCGCCTGCGGCAGCAAAATCGTCAGCGAGCCGTAATCCGTGTGCGCGCCGGCGCGGATTTGGCCGGCCGCGGGCGCGCGCTCAAGCGCGGGATAGTTGAGCGCGCGGAGCGCGCTGATCGGGCGCGTCAATGTAGCGGTCGAAATAGGCCTCGGGCAGGTTGAGCGCGACGGCGAATACGCGCATCACACGGGCGGCGAGGCTCTCCATCGCGCGGTAATAGGCCCGCCACGCCGCGCGAAACCCCTCGGGCGCTGCGGGCCAGATCGTCGGGGCGTAACAGAAGTTCAGCGCCTGGGGATCGTCGAGCCCCGCCGGCGCGGCTTCCGGGCCGCCGTTGAAACTTTCCTTGAGGTCAGGGGCGCTATCGACGCCTTGGGAACGCGCCAGCGCCTCGGCGAGCGGCGGCAGATAGCCGTAGGGGTAGCCGCGGTAGGGGGCGGCCGCTTCGCGCTTCACCGCGTCGGGCAAGGCGAAGAACGTCTCCGCCTGACGCCAGAGCGTTGCGACCGTCGCCTCGGGCACGCCGTGGCCGATGAGGTTGAGGAACCCGGTCGCGCGGCAGATGGCGTCGACCTCAGCGGCGATCCCGCGCCGGCCCTCGGCCGTCGCGGCCTCGAAGCGGGAGAGATCGAGCGCGGCGAAAGTCATGGCGGGTTAGAAGCGATATACGACGTCGGAGAAACGGTCGGTCGGGAACACGTAGAATATTTTCAGCGTTTCCGAGCGCGGATTTTTGACCGAATGCTCCGCGTCGCCGGGAATGAACACGGACATGCCGGGACGGAGCTGCGTCTCGACGCCGTCGATCGTCAGCACGCCAAAACCTTCCTGCACGAAATAGATCTCGGCCTGCGTGTGCCGATGCGGCGCCAGGCCGCCGTTGGGGCCGAACTCGGCGAGGCCCGCCGACATGCCCGCGGTGGGCGTGACGTCGGCGCTGAAAAAGGTGAACCACGTGACGTCGCCGCGCTCGGGCTCGTCCCATTGCAATCGGCGCCGGTCCGCAGTCGTGACCGCGACCGCCTCTGTCTTCCCGCTCATTCCGCCTCCGTACGCGCGGGAATTAGCGCCCGCGGCGCTGCCTTTTTAGGCGGGGGCGGCGGTTCGCGATAGGCGCCGCTGCACAATCCCGTTAGGTTCCGACGAAGCGCGGCGGCCACAGGCGCGGCCGCAAGAGCGAGGGCGGCCCATGGCTGGACAATTGATCGAGGGTCGCTGGGAGACACAGTCCGGGCCCGCGACGCGCAGCAAGAGCGGCGCTTTCGAGCGCAAGCCGACGACCTTCCGCAATTGGATCGCCCCGGGCGGCGAATTTGCCGCCGAAGCCGGGCGCTACCATCTCTATGTCTCCTCGCCTGCCCCTGGGCGCATCGCACGCTGATCTTTCGCAAGCTCAAGGGCTCGAAGCGCATGATCGGGGTCTCGGTCGTCAACTGGCTGATGGGCGACGACGGCTGGACGTTCGCGCCCGGCCGCGGCGTCATCGCCGACACGGTCAATCGGCGCGCAAGCGCTCTACGAGATCTATGTCGCCGCGCGCAGCCCGACTATACCGGCCGCGTCACCGTGCCGGTGCTGTGGGACAAGACGCGCGGCGACGATCGTCAGCAACGAATCCGCCGACATCATCCGCATGTTCAACTCGGCGTTCGACGGCCTCGGCGCGACGCCCGGCGACTATTATCCCGCAGAGCTGCGCGCCGGAGATCGACGCGCTCAACGCGCGCATCTACGAGACCGTCAACAACGGCGTCTATCGCTGCGGCTTCGCCTCGACGCAGGCCGCCTATGACGAGGCGGTGGCGGCCCTGTTCGAGACGCTCGACGATCTCGAGGCGCGGCTCGCCGCAGCCGCTTCCTTTGCGGCGACGCGCCGACCGAAGCGGACTGGCGGCTGTTCGTGACGCTGCTGCGCTTCGATCCGGTCTATGTCGGGCTGTTCAAATGCAACATCCGCCGCATCGCCGACTATCCGCATCTGCGCCGCTATCTCGACGAATTGCGCGCCTGGCCGGGGATCGAGGAGACGGTCGATCTCTTCCACATCAAGCACCACTATTACGAGAGCCTGCGCTTCATCAATCCGACCGGCATCGTGCCGGCGGGGCCGGCCTAGCCGCCATCAATCGGTGGCGAGTGTGACGCCGCGGGCCTCGCCGCCGGGGAACTCCGCCGTCAGTTCGCCCGGCCAGCCCTTCGAGCGCAGCCCGCGGACGTGCGTCCACGTCGACCGTCCCCGGCGCCTCCAGCATCGCCTTGGCGTGAAACATCGGCGACGCCGCTGAACGGCGCCGGCCTGAGCTCAGTTTCGAACTCCGCGATATTGACGCCGAGCGCGGCCAGCGCGCGCGTCGCGTCGCGCACGATGCCCGGGCGGTCGAGGCCGAGCAGCTCCAGACGCAGCCGGCGCTTCGGCGGCTCGTCTCCCCTGCCGCCGCGCGTCACGGTGACTTTGAGGCCGGCCAGCGCGCCCAGCGCGCTGGTCAGCGCCCTCCGCGTTCGCCTCCGGCGCGTCGGCGCGCACGATCCCGGCGAATTGGCCGGCAAGCCGCGCCAGCCGGCTCTCCAGCCATGTCCCGCCGTGAGCCGCCACCGTGTCCGAAATCGCGCTGACGAGGCCCGCGCGGTCCGGGCCGACGCATGCGATGACCAGCGAAACAACCATACGCGCCTCCTCGTGTCCCCAATATTAATTCGTTCAACCACAAAGCACACAATAGCACAAATCTACGCCCGCAACGCCCGCCGCTCCTCCGCGTAAAATCCATCGCGTCGATGCGGCTGGCGCGCCGTGAGACCTTTTCGGCCGAAACCATGACCTCGCCGAGATCCTCCTGCGCGGCGCGAAAATGCGCCTCCGAGCTTGGCCGAGCGTTCGGCGAGCCGCCGGGCGTCGGCCAACAGCTTGCCGACTTCGCCCTGGATCGTATGCACGGACTCCCGCACCGCCGCGTCGCGCAGCATCGCTTGCGCGACCTGGATCGCCATCATCATCAGCGACGGCGAGACGATCACCACGCGCGCGCGGTGCGCGCGCTGCACGACGTCGTCGAAATGCTCGACGAGATCGGCATAGACGGATTCCGAGGGCACGAACATCAGCGCCACGTCCTGAGTCTCGCCGGGCAGCAGATATTTTTCTTCGATGTCGGCGACGTGTCGGGCGACGTCGGCGCGCACCCGGCGACCGGCGAGCTTGCGCGCCTCGTCGTCGCGCGCGCGGCGGAATTCGGAGAACGCCTCCAAAGGAAATTTGGCGTCGACCACCAGCGGGCGCGGGTCGCCGGGCAGGCGGATGCACGCAATCGGGGCGAGACTTGTTGGTCAACGTCGCCTGGAACGCATAGGCGCCCGGCGGCAGGCCGTCGCGCACGATGGTTTCCATCCGCCCCTGGCCGAAGGCGCCGCGCGACTGTTTGTTGGCCAAGATATCCTTCAGGGACACCATCTCCTCGGCCATGCCGGAGAGCCGGTTCTGCGCCGCGTCGATGACCGCGAGCCGCTCGTTGAGCTTCAGCAAGGTCTCGCCGGTCGAACGACCCTGCGAATTGAGGCGCTCCGCCATCATCCGGGCGAGATCGGTCTGGCGGCCGCCGAGCCATTCGCCGAGACTGGCGAGCCGGCCGGAAAGCTCGGCGATGCGTTCGGCTTCGCCCGGCCGCCGCGCCAGAGCGGCAATCAGCGCGAGGATCAGCGCCAAGCACGTCGCCGCCGCCGCGGCCAGCGTTTCGCCGACGGTGACGGCTACCCCATCGAACACGAACAGGACGGCGTTCATGCGTCAGCTTCTACTCCATCTGGAATCTGGAAAGCGAACAGATTGGGAACGCATTTGACCGCGTCCCGGACGCGCTTTATGGCGATGCCAACAAAATCCTAAAGTCTCCCATGGCCATCCGCGACATCATCACGCTTCCCGATTCCAAGCTTCGTCTCATCTCCAAGCCGATCGAGCGGGTCGACGACGGTCTCCGGCGGCTGATCGACGACATGCTGGAGACCATGTACGAGGCGCCGGGCGTCGGACTGGCGGCCATCCAGGTCGCCGAACCGATCCGTCTGCTGGTCGTCGACGCCGCGCCCAAGGACGCCCCGCGCGAGCCCATGGCGCTGGTCAACCCCGAGATTCTGTGGTCCTCGGAGGAGCGGCGCGTTTACGAGGAGGGTTGCCTGTCGATTCCCGAATATTACGAGGAGGTCGAGCGCCCGTCGAGCGTGCGGGTTCGCTACGTCGACCGTGACGGCAAGGCGCAGGAGCAACTCGCCGAGGGGTTGCTCGCGACCGTCGTGCAGCACGAGATCGACCATCTCAACGGCGTCTTGTTCATCGACTATCTCTCGAAGCTGAAACGCGATCGCGTCATCAAGAAATTCGCCAAGATCGCCCGGCGCGAAGACAGCAAAGGGCGGCTATGAAAATCGACACGCAGCCGCTGAGGGTCGCCGAGGGCGAGAAGCTGGAGCTTGGCGATCGCCCGTCGTCCTTGGAGCCGCTCTATAAGTCGAAGAAGGCGTATGGCGAGGCCTTGGAGACCCACGTGCGCGCCTTGGAGGCGAGCCACGAGCGGCTCTACGCCAACGCCCGCCATGCTGTGCTCGTCATCCTGCAAGGCATGGACACGGCCGGCAAGGATGGCGCGATCAAGCACGCCCTGCGCGGCGTCAATCCGCAAGGCTGCCGCGTCGCCGCGTTCAAGGCGCCGACGCCGACAGAGCGCGCCCACGATTTCCTGTGGCGCTGCCAGGCCGACCTGCCCGAACACGGCGCCATCGCGATTTTCAACCGCTCCTACTACGAAGCCGTGCTGATCGAACGCGTCCATCCCAAGCTTCTGCAGGGAGAGGGGCTCGACCCGCCGAAAGACCTCGACGTGTTTTTCGACGCGCGTATGCGGGCGATCCGCGAGTTCGAGCGGCATCTCAGCGCGAGCGGGACCAGAATCGTCAAAATCTTCCTGCACATCTCCAAGGAGGAGCAGAAGCGCCGGCTGCTCGACCGGCTCGACGATGCGGAAAAGAACTGGAAAGCCTCGATGGCCGATGTCGAGGAGCGCGGCTTCTGGAAGGATTATGTTCGCGCCTACGAGCAGATGCTGCCGGCCACCAGCACCCACGCCGCGCCATGGTTCGTCGTGCCGGCCGACGACAAGAAGAACGCGCGGCTCTATGTCTCCGAGATCCTGATCGAGGCGCTCGAAACGCTGCCGATCGCGATGTCGAAGCCGGACGCGGCGCGTGAGAAGGAGCTGAAGGTCATCAAAGCGAGATTAAAGGAATGACCGACTCGCGCTAATGGCCGCATGAATGCGACCCCGTCGTGATCGAGACAAGCGCGGTCAAGGCGGAGAGCGCCGCGCTTACCCCCGCAGCGCCGCCATATTGGCCGCATATTGCCTGACATCGCCCTTGAACACCGCCGAGCCCGCGACCATCGCCGTGACGCCCGCCTCGATGAGCCGCGGCGCCGTCTCGGACGTGACGCCGCCATCGACTTCGATCTCGATGGGGCGCTCGCCGATCATCCGCTTCAGCCGGCGCACCTTTTCGAGCACGGCGGGAATGAATGCCTGGCCGCCGAAGCCCGGATTGACCGTCATCAGCAGCACAAGATCGAGTCGGTCCAGCACATATTCGATCATGTCGAGCGGCGTCGAAGGGTTCAGCGCCACGCCCGCCTTTTTGCCGAGACCCCGGATCGCCTGTAGCGAACGGTCGAGATGGCGCGTCGCTTCGGCGTGGACGATGATGTGGTCGCAACCGGCCTTGGCGAAAGCCTCCAGAAACGGGTCGCAGGGTTCAATCATCAGATGGCAGTCGAACGGCTTTTTTGAGTGCGGCCGCAAGGCGGCGATCACCGAGGGCCCGAACGTGATGTTGGGCACGAAATGGCCGTCCATCACGTCGAGATGAATCCACTCGGCGCCGGCCTCGTCGACGGCGCGCACCTCTTCGCCGAGTTTTGCGAAATCGGCGGAGAGGATCGAAGGGGCGATCTTGACGCTCATTTCGAGATCAGCCCGTGCGCCGCCGCGACCACGGCGTCCGCAGTGATGTTGAAATTTTTGTAGACTTCCGTCCCCGGCGCGCTGGCGCCGAATCCGTGCATGCCGATGAACACGCCGCGCTCGCCCAAATATCTGTCCCAGCCGAAGCCGATCGCCGCCTCGACCCCAATCCTGGGCGCGGAGCCCAGCACCGCGGCGCGATAGCCGGCGTCCTGCGCGTCGAAAATCTCCCAGCACGGCATCGACACCACCGCCACCCGCTTGCCGGCTTCGGTCAGGGTCTTCGCCGCCTCCATCGCCAGCGACACCTCGGACCCCGTCGCCAGGATCGTCAGATCGCGCTGGCCCTGCGGCTCGCTCAGCACATAGGCGCCGCGGGCGCAGAGGTTGACGTCGCGGACGTGCGCAGCGTCGGCAGGTTCTGCCGAGACAGCGCCAGCGCCGACGGGTTCTTTGTCGAGCCGAGCGCCAGCTCCCAGCATTCCGCGGTCTCAACCGCGTCCGCCGGGCGATACACGTTGAGATTGCGGCATCGGCGCGCAGCGAAGCGAGCTGCTCGACCGGCTGATGCGTCGGTCCATCCTCGCCGACGCCGATGGAATCGTGCGTCAGCACATAGATAACCCGCACCCCCATCAGCGCCGAAAGCCGGATCGCGCCGCGCGCGTAATCGGAGAAAATGAGGAACGTGCCGCCATAGGGACGAAGCCGCCGTGCACGGCGATACCGTTCATCGCCGCCGACATGCCGAATTCGCGAATGCCGTAGCGGATGTAGGAGCCGCCGATATTCCTGCGGCGCCAGCGAAACGCTGACCCTTGGTCAGCGTCAGGTTGGAGTGGGTGAGGTCGGCCGAGCCGCCGAGCATCGTCGGAATGGCGCCGTTGATGATCCCGAGCGCCATCTCCGAGGATTTGCGCGTCGCGACGTTCGGCTTCGATTCGATGAGCCCGCGCTTGTAGTCCGCCATCTTGCCCATGAAATCGGCCGGCAATTCGCCGGCGACCTCGCGCGAAAAGGCGGCCCACTTCGGATGCGTCTTCGCATGCGCCTCCCAGTTGGCGCGCGTCGGCCTCGATCGCTCGGCGGCCTTGCGCCACGGCGAAAGGACGTCCTCGGGAATTTCGAACGCGGGATACGGCCAGTCAAGGTTCTTGCGCGTCGCTTCGAGTTCGGCGGCGCCGAGCGGGGTTCCGTGCGTCGTTTCCGAGCCCTGCTTATTGGGCGCGCCGAAGCCGATGGTGGTGCGGCAGGCGATGAAGGTCGGTTGATCCGAGCCTTGCGCCTCGCGCAGCGCCGTCGCAATGGCGCTCGCGTCGTGCCCGTCGACCGCGGTCGTGCGCCAGCCGGCGGCCTCGAAGCGCTTGCGCTGATCCATGCTGGTGGAGAGCGAAGTGGAGCCGTCGATGCTGATGCGGTTGTCGTCCCACATCACCGTCAGCTTGTTGAGCTTGAGGTGGCCGGCGAGGTCGATCGCTTCGTGGCTCACGCCCTCCATCAGGCAGCCGTCGCCGACGATGACATAGGTGCGGTGGTTGACGAGATCGGGGCCGTAGCGCGCGCTTAGCGCCGCCTCGGCGATCGCCATGCCGATCGACATGGCGAGACCCTGGCCGAGCGGCCCGGTGGTCGCCTCGACGCCGAGCGTGTGGCCATATTCGGGATGGCCGGGCGTAAGCGAATGGAGCTGGCGGAAACTCTTGATCTGATCGATCGTCATGTCGGAATAGCCAAGCAGATAATGCACGGCGTATTGCAGCATCGAGCCGTGGCCGGCTGACAGCACGAACCGATCGCGATCCGGCCATTTCGGGTCGGCCGGGTCGATCTTGAGGAATTGCGTGAACAGGACCGTGGCGACGTCGGCCATGCCCATGGGCATGCCGGGGTGGCCGGAATTGGCCTTCTGCACCGCGTCGGCCGCGAGAAAACGGATCGCGTTCGCCATTCGGTCGTGAGCGACGGGGTTGGGCATGGAGGCGCCTTTCTTGGACCAATCGACTTTGGCTGGCGGGGCGATTAGCTCTTATCGCAACGCGCGGCGCGGTCAATCGCGCCGCGCGATCGATCAAGACGGGGTCATTAATTCTCTCACTCGCCCGATCAGCGCGTCGCGGTCGATGGGCTTCCGCAGCAGCGTGAAATCCGCATCGCCGGCCGCATCGGCCGCCTCGCTCGCATAGCCGGTCAGCACGACGACGGGCAGACGAGGGCGGCGCTTGCGCGCCTCCTGCGCCAACGCCGCGCCGTTCATGTGCGGCATCGCAAAATCGGTCAGCAGCAAATCGAACGCCAGACCGGAATCGAGCCGTTCGATCGCCGTGCGGCCGCCGTCGCAGACGGTCACGTCGAAGCCCGCGTGGCGCAATTGCTCGCCGATCAGTTCGCGCACCAGGGGATCGTCGTCGACGAGCAGCAGCCGGCCGCCCTCGGCGTTGGCGCGCGCCGGCGCCCGCGTCCGCGCCGCCGGCGCGACCGGCAGCCACAGCGCGACGGTGGCGCCCTTGCCTGCCTCGCTGTCGATCCGCAACGCGCCGCCCGATTGGTCGGCAAACCCGCGGGCCATCGAGAGGCCAAGCCCCGCGCCCTGGCCGCGCGGCTTGGTCGAGAAGAACGGCTCCGTCGCCCGCGCCCGCACTTCCGGCTCCATGCCGCGGCCGGTGTCGCCGATTTCGATGCGCATATAATCGCCCGGCCGCAGGTTGGCGCGATAGCGCGACGCCTGCGCTTCGGCCGCCGTCTCCCGGCGCGCCTGGAGCGTGACGACCCCGACGCCGTTCATCGCCTCGCGCGCGTTAGCCGCGAGGTTCAACAGCGCCGTCTCCAGTTGCCGGCGGTCGACGAGCGCGGCCGGACTTTCGGGCGCGCAATCCGCCTCCACCGTGACGCTCAAGCCCAGCGTGCGGCGCAGGATGCCGGCGACGTCGTCGATCAGGCGGGCGACGTCGACGCGCTCGGGCTCCAACTCGGCGCGATGGGAGAACGAGAGCAGGCGGCGGGAAATGGCGCTGCCGCGCTTCGTCGCCTCGCGCGCCATGCGCAGGTAGCGCGGCAGATTCTGCGCGTCGGGCTTGCGCTCGATGAGATCGGCGGCGGCCTCGACGGCTTGCAGCACGTTGTTGAAATCATGGGCGATGCCGCCGGCGAGCTGGCCTAGCGCCTCCATGCGCTGGGCATGGGCGAGGCGGGTCTGGGCGTCCGCCAGTTCGCGCGTGCGCGCCTCGACCAGCCGCTCCAGTTCGGCGCGGTCGCGCTCCAGCACCGCTTGCGCCTCGCGCAGCGCCGTCACCTCGACGGCGACCCCCATCATGCGGACGGGGCGGCCGCTTTCGAACAGGGTTCGACCGCGCGCGGCGACGTAGCGCACGCGCCCATCGCGTTGATTGACGACCCGATATTCCGCGTCATAGCCGCCGTCGCCGGCGGGATCGTGCGAGCGCGCGATTTCCGCCTCGAGCCGCGCGACGTCGTCGGGGTGCATGCCGCGATAGAACCCGGCGATGGTGACGGGCGCGTCGGCGTCGAGCCCCCAGATTTCGCGCACCCGGTCGTCCCAGATCAGCTCATTGGCGGCGAGATCCCAGTCGAACGCTCCGACCTGGCCGGCTTCGAGCGTCAGCCGCAGCCGCGCCTCGCTTTCGCGCAGCGCCTGCTCGGCCTTGCGCGGTTCGGTGACGTCGCGCTGCAGGCCGATGCAGCCGATCGCGCGGCCCGCGGCGTCGCGCTTGACCTCGCGGCGCTCGGCGATCCGGCGAATTGCGCCGTCTACCGCTCGCGTGATCCTGTATTCGATGGCGAGCGGCGCGTCGCGATCGACGAGGCTCTCGGCATAGGCGACGACGCGGCCGCGGTCGGCGGGATGGACCCGCTCGTACCATTGTTCGAACCGCTCCCGGCGGCGCGCCTCGGGCAGGCCGTGGATGGCCATCAATTCGTCGGAATATTCCGTGACGCGGGAGGAAAAATCGCGCTCGAAATTGCCGACGCCGCCGACCCGCAGCGCCTGCCGCAGCCGGGATTCGCTGCGGGCGAGCGCCTCCAGGCTCGCCCTTTCGCCGGTCACGTCGATCGCCATGCTAATGTTGATCGCCCGTCCTGCGTCGTCGCGCCCGATCGAATAGGCGCTGAACGTCCAGACGCGCGTGGAGCCGTCGGCGATCCGGATGGCGTATTCGCCGCCGTCGGTTAGACGTCGCGGTTCGTCGCCATAGCCCTTGCGATGCGCCGCGATCACCCGTTCCGCGACGGCGGGATCAACGTGGGACAGCGCTAGCCATGCATCAAGCGTTTGAAGTTGCTCGGCTTTGTAGCCCGTGAGGCGCAGGAATTCCTGGTTCACGTAACGCACTCGCCCGGTCTCGTCATGCGCGAGAATGGGGACCGGGACGTTTTCAAGCGCCAAGCGGGTCTGACGCTCGTTCAATTCGACAGTCATGAGGCTTGCTACGCGGCCTTTTTCCAACGCGACGCCTCGCTTTCGCATTCGAAGCGACGCCTCGCTTTCGCGCAACGGCGTCTGCTAAGCAATAAGGGTAGGGCCGTCGAAGCCAATTGACCCTTCACACTTTCGCGACGGCTGGATTGAGCCGGGGAAGGGATTTTCGCCGATCCTCGCGAGGTCGTCGGCGCTTTTTGCAACTCGGCGCCGCGCGGGCTAGACCGACGCATGACCCCCTCCGCACGTGTCCAGGCCGCGCTCGAAGCGCTCGCCGATATTGAATCCCGCCGCCGGCCCGCCGCGGAGGCGCTGAAAGACTGGGGCCTCGCCCACCGCTTCGCCGGTTCCGGCGACCGGGCGACGATCGCCAGCCTCGTCTACGATGCGCTGCGGCGGCGGGCGTCTTCGAGCTGGCGGCTTGGCGAAGACAGCCCGCGCGCGCATGTGCTGGGCGCCCTTTCCGGTTTGCGCGGGCTAGATGTCGCGGAGGTCGCCGCGCTGTTCTCCGGAGAAAAGCACGCGCCGGCGCCGCTTGCCGAGGCGGAGCGCGGCCGCCTCGCCGACGCCGGGCTGGACGGCGCGCCCGACTGGGTGCGCGGCGACTATCCGGAATGGCTCGCGCCCGCCTTCGCCGAGTCCTTCGGTTCACAAGCCGCGGCGGCGGGGGCGGCGCTCGCTTCGCGAGCGCCGGTCGATCTCCGGGTCAATCTGTTGAAATCGAGCCGTGACAAGATTTTGTCATCGCTATCTCATCTGAATCCTGAAGTAACTCCGCTTTCTCCTATCGGCGTTCGGATTGCGGTGAAGCCGGATGGCCGCGGGCCGCCGCTGTCGGCCGAGGCGGCCTATGTGAAGGGACAGGTCGAGGTGCAGGACGAGGCCTCGCAGCTGGCGGCGCTGGTCAGCGGCGCGGCGCCAGGCCAGCAAGTGCTCGACCTCTGCGCCGGCGCCGGCGGCAAGACGCTGGCGCTGGCGGGGATGCTCGCCAACAAGGGCCAGATCTACGCCACCGACGAGGACGGCCGCCGGCTCGCGCCGTTTTATGCGCGGCTGGAGCGTTCCGGGGCGCGCAACGTGCAGATGCGCAGCCCCCGCGGCGCGACCGATCCCGTCGCCGACCTCGCCGAGCGCTGCGATCTCGTATTCATCGACGCCCCTTGCACCGGCTCCGGCGCGTGGCGGCGCAGTCCCGACGCCAAATGGCGGATCAGGCCCGGCGCGCTCGAAGAGCGCGTGAAGGATCAGATAGAAATCCTTGAAAGAGCGAAGAAATACGTGAAGCCGGGCGGCCGGCTGGTCTATGTCACCTGCTCCGTCCTCAAGCCCGAGAACGAGGATCGCGTCACCTCGTTTCTGGAAGCGCATTCCGATTTTCTGCCGCTCGACGCCGCGGCGATGGCGCGCGGCGCCGACCTCCCGGCGCTGGCGGGTTTCGCCTCCGAGATCGGACCGGGCTTGCGACTCGATCCGCTGCACTCGGGAACGGACGGTTTCTATATCGCGGGGCTGACGAGGTCTTGAGCTTGGCCCGGCCGCGGCCATCTTAAGTTTGGGCGCGGCAGCTAGGCTTGCCGCTCGTCTGACCTCCGGGATCACGGTATTGTCGCAGCCATGACCGCGCTTCTCACGCAAGCCTTTGCCGCCGAATCCGAATCGCCAGACTGGCGACAAGACGACGTCAGACGAAATGAGCACGTCAAATCTTTCGACGAACCGGCCCGTCGTGATAAAGCCCCGCCATGACCCGCGTCCTCGACATGCTTGCCGCCGACACCCGGCCGCGCCACCCGGAAAAAGCGCATCGGCCTGACAATCCGGTGGCGCGAAAACCCGCCTGGATCCGCGCCAAGGCCCCCGGTACCGCTGGCTATTCGGCGACGCTGGCGCTCATGCGCGAGCACAAGCTCGCCACCGTCTGCGAGCAGGCGCGTTGTCCCAACATCGGCGAATGCTGGGAGAAGAAGCACGCCACCTTCATGATCATGGGCGAAATCTGCACCCGCGCCTGCGCGTTCTGCAATGTCGCCACCGGCCTGCCCGGAGCGCTCGACGCAGACGAGCCGGCTCGGGTCGCTGAGGCGACCGCCAAGCTCGGGCTTGCGCATATCGTCGTCACGTCGGTCGACCGCGACGATCTCGCCGACGGCGGGGCCGCGCATTTCGCAGCCGTAATCCGCGCCATTCGGCGCGCCGCGCCAGCGACCACCATCGAAGTGCTGACTCCGGATTTCTTGCGGAAAAACGGGGCCTTGGAGGTCGTCGTTGAAGCGCGGCCGGACGTGTTCAACCACAATCTCGAAACCGTGCCCGGAAAATACCTCTCCGTCCGACCCGGCGCGCGTTATTTCCACTCGCTGCGGCTGCTGCAACGAGCCAAGGAGTTGGATTCCACGCTGTTCACCAAGTCGGGAATCATGGTTGGCCTGGGAGAGACGCGCAACGAAGTGCTCCAGGTGATGGACGACCTGCGCTCGGCGGAGGTCGATTTCCTCACCATCGGCCAATATTTGCAGCCGACTCCCAAACATCACGCGGTCGAGCGTTTCGTAACCCCCGAAGAATTCGAGGGCTACGCCTCCGTCGGCGCGGCCAAAGGTTTCCTTTTGGTCTCGTCGTCGCCGCTGACGCGCTCGTCCCATCACGCGGGCGACGACTTCGCCAAGCTGAAGGCGGCGCGGATGGCGGGGCGCTAGCGCCGCCGCCCTTCTTTCGCCCGATCCGGTCTGCTAATCGCGCAGCCAGCCACTCTCCTCGGGATACAAAATTTTATGCGCGTGACGCTGCTGGGCCTGTTCGCCGTTCTCGCCCTGGGCGTGGGGATTTACGAACACGACGGCATGACGATCGGACTTGGCCTCGCCGCGGCGCTAGGAACAGCGGCGTCGTGGCCTTCGATCCGTCTGCCGACCTTTCTCAAGATCATGTCGGAACTGTTCGCGGTCGAGACCGTCGCGTTCGGTCTCATTTCGCTCGCCGAAGTCGCGCACGCCTGGCCCGAGTCGCTCGCAGACTACGCGCCGCCGCGCTATCTCCCGATCGCCACCGCGCTTTTCGTCGTCGCGCTTTCGCTCGTGTCCTACATCCCGTTCGTGCAGCGCATGATGCGCCTCGCCGATCCGTTTTTCGAGGCGACGACGCCGATCGCGCTGCGGGCCCCGCTGTTCGGCCGGATGCTTTTGCGGCAGCACTTTTATGGACGGTTGTGTGTTTATTTTCTGATCATTATCAATCAGTTCGAAGTGTTTCTGGGCGTCCGGCTCAACTATTTCCAGATGGCTTTCGGCAACGCCATTCAGGTGGCGGACGAGGCTCACCGAGTCGCTTTCTGGCATCAGCTGATCGATGTGTTCCTGCCGCTGGCGCTAGTCCTCATCACCGCGCTGATGATCGAGTTCTACGTCGCCTCGAATTTCGTGCTGCAATGGCGACGCTGGATGACCGCCTCGTACACCGGGCGCTGGCTATTGAACTCCATGCACTACAAGCTCGCGCTTAGCGGCCATACCGCCGACAACCCCGACCAGCGCATCTCGCAGGACATCGGCGGCTTCATCAACGGCTCCGGCACCGGCACCAATTCCGGCAACCAGGGCATCTACAATTATTCCATCGCGATGATTTCGGCTGCGACCAATCTGGTCGCGTTCTCGATCATCCTGTGGGGCCTGTCGAAAGGCATGACCCTGCCGTCTCTCGGCTTCGAAATTCCGGGCCTGCTGTTTTGGGTGGCGACGCTCTATGCGGTGTTCGCCACCGGCGTCACGCAATTGATCGGCCGCAAGCTCGCCGATCTCTATTTCAAGCAGCAGGCGGTCGAGGCGAATTTCCGTTTCGATCTCGCCCGTATTCGCGAGTACGGCGAGCAGATTGCGCTGCTGAAAGGCGAAAATCGCGAAATCGCCCGCGCCGGCGAAGTGTTCGAGGACGTGTTCCGCACCATCCAGCGCATCATCCGGCTACGCGTGCGGCTCATCGCCTTCAACCAGTTTTATTCGCAAATTTCCGTCATCATCCCTTACGTGATCATTGCGCCGTTCTATTTCGCCAAGAAGGTCACGTTCGGCACGTTCAATCAGGCGGCCGACGCGTTTGGCAACGTCAACACGCAAATGAACTTCTTCGTCAACAATTACATCGGGCTCGCCGATTTCAGCTCGACCATCGCGCGTCTGACCTCGTTCGACGAAGCCTTCGCGATCACGCAGGCGGCCTGGCGCACGGCGCCGCGAGTCGACGCGCATCCCGGGGCCGCCGAGACGCTCGCGATGCCCGACCTCGAACTCAGCCTGCCGGATGGGCGCAAACTCGCGCGGATCGGCAATCTCGTGCTCGTGCCGCAGGAAACCACGCTGGTGCTGGGTCCCAGCGGCGCCGGCAAGTCGACGCTGTTTCGCGCGATCGCCGGCCTCTGGCCCTATGGCAAGGGCGAAATCGAGCAGCCCGCGCACGCCAAGCTGATGCTGCTTCCACAGCGGCCCTATATCCCCATCGGTTCGCTCAAGCAGGCCATCGCCTATCCCTCGGACGCCTCCAGCTTTTCCGAGGCGCAACTGCGCCAGGCGCTCGCCGACGTCGGCCTGCCGGCGCTCGCCGAACGGCTCGAGGAGAGCGACAACTGGCAGATGCGGCTTTCCGGCGGCGAGCAGCAACGGCTCGCGGTCGCGCGGGCGCTGCTCGCCAAACCCGATTGGCTGTTCCTCGACGAAGCCACCGCTTCGCTTGACGAGGACAGCGAGAACGCGCTCTATCGCGTCATCGCAACCGCGTTGCCGCGAGCGACGATCGTCTCCATTGGCCATCGTTCGACGTTGAAGGCGTTCCATAAGCGGCAGATTCAGTTGGAGACCCACGCCGGCGCGGCGGCGACGTTATCGGGTTGACGTCGGGGGGAACCACGCGTCCGCGCCGGCGTTTCAACTCAGGCGGTTGCGTTGGCGCAGTTCGAAGCTCTTGCGCCGCGGCTAATCTCCCCGGATCGCGGAGCGCCAGGAATGCCCAAATCAAGTGCGAAGATAGGCGATAATTTTCCGCCCATCGAGTTGCCGCCGCCGCGCCTGGATCACTTGGCGCCTTTGCGCGACGCGTTCCGCATGCGGCGCACCGAGCATCGCTTTTCGAGTAAAATGTTGGAGCCGCAAATCCTGTCCGATCTCCTTTGGGCGGCCTGTGGCGTCAACCATGCCGAGAGCCGCGCGCGGCCGAAATTCGGCGCTCCCGTGGTGACGGACGCCACCGCCAGCAACGCCCAGGAGATCGACGTTTATGTCGCCTTGGAGCAGGGGCTTTATCTCTACGATCCCGAGCAGGCGCGGCTCGTTCCGATCCTGCTCGGCGACCTGAGGCCGCTGGCCGTCGTCGAGGGTTTGCCGCGCAGCGGCGACACCGCGCCCGTGCGGCTTGTCTATGTCGCCGACGTCGACCGCCTGGAGCAGCCGGACAGCAAGGCGGCCACGCCCGTCGCCGATCCCGAAATGCAAAAGGCCTATTATCTCGTGGATTGCGGCATCGTGGCCGCCAATGTCTATCTTTTCGCCGCCGCCGCGGGCCTGGCGGCGTGGTTTCACGAATGCGACCGCACGTCGCTCGCCAAACGCCTGCCGCTGCGGGCGGGGAGGCGGGTGCTTTTCGCCCAGACGGTCGGCTACCCCGCCTGAGCCGGGCTTGCCTAGACCTTGCCTAGACCGGGGAAAGCCGGCAATAGACGCCGTGTTCAAGGAGCGTCGTCCATGAAGATTCGCGTGTTCTTCCTCGCTTTGGCGCTTGGGTTCGGCTTGGCGGTCGAAGCGGAAGCGGCGCCGCCGCCGGAGCAAACGCTGGCTATGGCCGACGTTCTCAAGCCGGGCCCGCTGCCGGAATTGAGCGTCGGGCCCGAGACCGGCGTTCCCGTCGTCGAATATGGCTCCGTCACCTGCCCGCATTGTGGGGCCTTCGATCGAGAGATCTTGCCGAAGCTGAAGGCGGCCTATGTCGATAGCGGCAAGGTGCGCTACATTTTTCGCGAATTCTCGCGCAACCCGCTCGACGTCGCCGCCTTCACGCTGGCGCGCTGCGTCGGCGGCGACGACGTCGGAAAGACGATGGCGACGATCGAGCTTCTGTTCGCCACTCAGGACAAGTGGGCCTTCACCGACAATCCATTGCAACCGCTGCTGGAGGCGTTGCGGCCGACCGGGCTCGGCCACGACAAAGCGATGGTCTGCCTGAAAGACAATGCGTTGATCGGCAAGGTGCGGACGATCACGCAGACGGCCGAACAGGTCGTCAAAGTGCAGGGCACCCCGACCTTCGTCATCAACGGCAAGTCCTACGGCGGCGAATTGTCGATGGCGGATTTCGACGAGTTGTTAAAGCCGCTCTTGAAGTAGCGGGCGCGTAGGCGCCGCTCACGCCGAATGGGTTCGGCCGCTCCGTGAGCTAAGTTAAGGCGCGCAAAAATTGCGGCTTGTGCAGTTTGTTGCGAGGACGTAGCGTTCGACGACGAGCGGTCTTTTTGAGCGCTCGGGAAAGACAAGCAAGAGCGTGGAGGATTCGCTATGTCGATCACGCAATTGACGCGCTTTAGGAGCACCCATTCCGAAGAGATGGTCAAGGCCGCCAAACAGGCCAAGGCGCTGTTCGAAAAACACGGCGCCGAATGGCTGAGGTTAAGCAGGTTCCATTCCGGCGAATTTACAGGCCAATGGCTAGCCTCCTCACGCTACTCAGGCTGGGAAGCCTACGCGAAGGCGCAGGAGGGTCTGGCTAAAGACCCGGAATACGCGAAGCTGATGGCGAACATGACGGGTTTTTCCGAGTTGACCGGCCGCAACATTACCGTCGGCGTCGATCTCTGAAATCGGCTCCCGCAGCCAGGCAAACCGGCTGCGGGGACAGCTTGCGGATGCGACGACCCGCGGCGGACATGGCCTAAGCTAGATATCTAGAGTGGCTCGACGGTTTTCTTGCCCTGGCGAAGCGCGGCGGCTTAGACGAACGCCGCTCGCGCTCGACACGCGAAAACCCCCAGGAATCCGCAGGTTTCGAGAGATTTTGCGGCGCTGGCTATTTGTCGATGGCGTCGATTGTCTGCTCCAGCGCCGCCGGGGAAATACGAAACACGCCCGTGTAGGGCTGGCTGAGTTCGCGGATCAAGAATATCGCGCTTCCCACGGCAAATGCGCCGAACGCGAGCGCGCCCAGCGTCGTGGCGTTCAGGCGGGAAAGCAGACCAAAACCGCAGAACAGGAAAAACGCCCAGAAAACCACGACGATCAGAAGCGGTCGGGAGAATTGGATTGGCGAGTTGCAAGGACATCAACAGCCGCGTCGTCTCGATCTGTCCGAAATGGGCGTTGGCGGACGCAAGCGCTTGCGTCTGCTCGGGAGTCTTCGCGACCAGTGATTGCAGCGCCCCCTGCATCACTTTTATTCCCGCCATCGCGTTCGCGACGGTGAGCGTCTCGGGGTCAACGTCCGCGCCTCCCCAAAAAAGCTGATGCGCCGCATCCAAGGCTCCCTTCCACTTGTCGCGCAACGGCTTCGCCTCGGGGCCGTATTGCGCAAGCGCCTCGTCGAATTGAATCGACTGCGCCGCGAGAGCTTGCAATTCAGATTGTTGGGTCGCGGAAAAAAAGTAGGCGGAGCCAACGATTGTGCCGAGCACCAACGCCAAAAGCAGGGTGACGAGGCCCATGACAGACCCGATCATGTCTCGGGATTTTTCCACCGAGTGTTGGTCCGGGAGCAGCTTTTGCCCGTAGAGCCCAGCGATCCCGCCAGCGAACGTTATAATTGTGACGACGATTCCTGCAGTTATGGCGTTCATACGAGCCTCCCCCCACCCCGATTTGCGAGTGTATACGGCACGTTTTCAAACAGAAAGCGCCGCCGCGCAGAAACCCCTACTTTTTCGGGCGGACGATTGCGGGTGCGCGACGCCGCCGCCGTTCTCTCAATGGCGCTTATTGGTGTGCGCGTAGGGCGCCAGGACGGGACGCGACCGACCGTTAAATCCCGTCATCTACACCGAGTAGGCGCGGGGCTTGGCGTCCAGCAGGGGCGCGAAGCCCGGATCGCCCTTCTCCATCGCCCGCCGATAGGCGGGCCGCTCGCCGATGCGCTTCAGATAAGCGAGGATCGCCGGGTAGGGCGAGAGGTCGAGCGGATAGAACAGCCGCATTGTCGTCAGCGAGAACACCGTCATGATGTCGGCGGCGCTAAAACCTTCGCCGGCCAGATACGGGACAGCCGCCAGCCGGGCGTCCAGCAAACGCAAGGCGCGGTCGAGGCGGCCCTGCATCGCCGCCAGCACCGGGTGATCGTCGGGAAGCTTGAGGCGGCTCAGCACCATGTTGCGGCCCATGGCGGGTTGCAGCGTCCCGTTGGCGAAATGCAGCCAGTAGAGATAGTTGGGAAACTCGGGAGTGTAGGCGGAATAGCTCAGCCGCCCGGCGCCATATTTGGCGAGAATATAGTCGACGATGGCGCCGGATTCGGCGAGCCTGACATCCCCGTCGTCGAGCAGCGGCGCGGAGCCGATCGGGTGCAGCGCCTTCAATTCGGGCGGCGATAAAATCGTCTGCGCGTCGCGCTGGTAGCGCACGAGCTTGTAGTCGAGCCCCAGTTCCTCGCAGAGCCAGACAATGCGCTCCGATTGCGAGCGGCCGAGATGATGGACGGTCAACATGAGGCTTCACCCGTTCTCGTGGAAAAAGTTATAGACGAGCTTCGCCGTCGCCGCATTGAAACCCGGCGTCTTCTCGAGATCCGCCAGCCCCGCCCGCGCCACCGCCTTGGCCGTGCCGAAGGCGTGCAGCAGCGAACGCTTGCGCGCGGGGCCGATGCCGGGGATTTCGTCGAGCGGACTCTTTACGAATTCCTTCTTGCGCCGCGCGCGGTGCGTGCCGATGGCGAAGCGGTGCGCCTCGTCGCGCAGCCGCTGCACGAAGAACAAGGTCGCGTCCCGCTGCGGCAGCTTGAACGCCTCGCCGCCCTCGACAAAGAAAGTCTCGCGGCCGGCGTCGCGATCCGGACCCTTGGCGATCGAGGCAATCTTCACGCCTTCGACTCCGAGGCCGTGCAGCGCCTCCCGCGCGGCCTCGAACTGGCCGCGCCCGCCGTCGATCAGCACGAGGTCCGGGGTATCGGGGAAAGCGCCGGCCTCCGCCGTTTCGCCCTCGCGCTTCAGCCGCGAAAACCGGCGCGTCAGCACTTCGCGCATCATCGCGTAGTCGTCGCCGGGCGTGAGGTTTTCGCTCTTGATGTTGAAGGTGCGGTACTGGTTTTTCACAAAACCTTCCGGCCCGGCGACGACCATCGCGCCGATCGCGTTCGTCCCCATGATGTGGGAATTGTCGTAGACCTCCACCCGGCGGGGCGCCGCCGCCAGCCCAAATGTCTGCCCGAGCGCCGCGAGCAGCTTGTGTTGGGTCGCGGTCTCCGAGAGTTTGCGCGACAGCGTCTCGCGGGCGTTGCGCGCGGCGTTGTCGACGAGCTCCTTCTTCTCGCCGCGCTTCGGCGCGCCGACCGCGATGCGCCGACCGGCGCGGGCCGAAAGAATTTCGGCGAGCGTCGCTTGCGTCGGGACTTCGTGGCTCAGCAGGACGAGCCGCGGGGCCGGGCGCTCCAGATAGAATTGCGCGAGAAAAGCGTCGAGCACCTCGGCCGGGTCCAGCGCCTTGTCGGCGCGCGGAAAATAAGCGCGGTTGCCCCAGTTCTGGTAGGTGCGGAAGAAAAACGCCTCGATGCAGAACTGCCCGGCTTCCTCGGCGATGGCGAACACGTCCGCCTCCGGCACCGTGCGCGGATTGACGCTCTGTTCGCCCTGGATCGCCGACATCGCGGAAATGCGGTCGCGCAGCCGCGCCGCGCGCTCGAACTCCAGCGCCTCGGCCGCCTCGACCATCTCACGCGCGAGACGCTGGCGGACCGAGCGGCTGCGCCCGGATAGGAAATCCCGCGCCTCGCCCACCAGCCCCGCGTAATCGGCGAGCGAGATCTCGCCCGTGCAAGGCGCCGCGCAGCGTTTGATCTGATGCAGCAGGCAGGGTCTTGTGCGGTTGGCGTAGTAGCTGTCGGCGCAGGTGCGCAGCAGAAACGCGCGTTGCAGCGCCGACAGCGTGCGCCCGACGGCGCCGGCGCTGGCGAAGGGTCCGTAATAGTCCCCCTTGAGGTCGCGGGCGCCGCGGTGCTTGACGATGCGCGGCGCCTCGTGGTCGCCGGTGACGAGGATATAGGGGAAACTCTTGTCGTCGCGCAGCAGCACGTTGTAGCGCGGCTTCAGCTGCTTGATGAGATTGGCTTCCAGCAGCAGCGATTCCGCTTCCGTCTCGACGGTGACGAACACCATCGAGACGGTCTCGGCGACCATGCGGGCGATGCGGGTCGATTGCCGCTCGGGGGTCGTGTAGGCGAGGATGCGCTTCTTGATCGAGCGCGCCTTGCCGACATAGAGCACCTGACCGTCCTCGCCGAGCATCCGATAGACGCCGGGACCGTTGGGGGCGTGTTTCCAGAACGCCTTGATGACGGCGGCGCCGCGCGCCAGCGGGCCGGCCTCGGCGGGCGCGTCTTCGCCAGCGAGGTCGAGGTCGGCCTCGTCGTCGAGTTCGGGGATTTCGGGCGCGTCGCCGGGCATGGCGGGAATTTAGGTACGGACCGGCAATAAGCAATCGAAATTGGGCTAGTGGCCGTAAACCAGCACCTTCCCCGAAGACGTCGCCAGAAACACCCGCGAATTTGCGACCGTCGGCGGCACGAATTTCATGAACCAATATTGGTCGGCGGCGCCGCGGCCGTCGTTGTTCCAGACCTCTTCCAGCGTGCGCGGATCAAAGGCGCGAAGTGCGCCGAACCTCTGGTCCTTGCAGGTAAACGCCGGACCCGCCTCTTTTGGGCATTTTGGGACCGACGCAAACAGCACTCCGCCTCCGGACTCGTCGTCAATATTGAGCGACAACATCCCACCCGGCATGCCGTTCCCCGTGAAATTGGGACAAAGCGCCGGCGGAGCGCCGTGCGGAGCGCAATTGGTGTTGGGCACGAGGTTTTGCGGAAAGGGAAGCGGCGGGGCCGGGGCGGCGCTCGACGTCAGCGGCGAGGGATCGAAGGTTTCGTCGTTGGGACGCCACACGAACCGCTTAAGTCTGTCCTTTTCCGCCCACACGTACATGAAGGCTTCGCCCGACTTGAGGCGACCGAACACCGGCGTACCGTGGATATGCGGCCAAGTGAGCCAGTCGCGCAAAGTCACGATGTTGGCCGAATGAAAATTGGCGTCGTTCTCGTAAGTGTTCACGCCGGCGACGAATTTCTGGTGCGCGCGGTCGCGCGCGGGATCGTCGTGCAGCAGGTTCTTTGCCTTTATTACGCTGTCAGGCGGAAAGTTGAAGACGAATTGGCTGTTCCACTGATCGGTCCGGTCGAAGCCTCCGAAATTGGCGCGATTTAGGAGGTAAACGATCCCCTCCTTGCCTCCGGCGAGCAGGAAGCGCGTCTGCGGCAACAACACCACGCCGGCCGACGACAGATCCAAATCTCCCCAATCCTGCCATATCTTCCGATACGGGGTGAACGAGTCGGCAAGCCGCATGTCCAGGTGATCGTAGGGGGCGCCAGGAGCGGTCGGTTTGCCGGCCTGGTCGACCTTCGTTACGTGCAGACGCACGGCGCTATTGGCGATGTTGGGTTCGTCGCCGTTTGGCGCACCCGACGCAATGATCCGATTGCCAATCGAGAAATACAGGTCGCCGTGATCATCGGCCGCGAGGCCCGTGCCGCCCTGCCAGACTCCGCCTCCGACGACGTCGCCCTTCGTCGCGGCGAATGTTCCAACTTGACGAAGCGTTTTCGCGTCGAAGGCGAAGACGCTGCCGTATGAATGCGTCTCGCATAGCGAGGCGAACGCGACATAGACGACGCCGTCGACAAGCAGCAGACCCGCGCGACTGCGGTTTTCCTTGCCAAACTTGTAGACTTTGTCGGCCGCGGGCAACCTTGGATCGTTGCTCGTGTCAAAATCGCCGCGCCGATCGGCGATTATTGTCTTTTGGACTCCGGCGGTGTTCAAATCGATCGCGGCCAGCATCTGCAAGCCTTCGACATTCCGGTACGACACCAAGACGCGATTGTTCGCCAAGTCGAGAACGGGAGTGGCCTCGACGCCGATCTTGCCAAGAGGGCCTGCGGCCTGCTCCTGCTCGGCGTATATGGCCCCGACAGCGCAAATGGCGCCCGGAGTGACCACGTTGGCGCTATCGTTCGGGAGCGGGAACGGAATGTTGACTTTGCTCGAATTGACGGTCGGTTGATCCAGCGAAACCCGCCAAAGCTCGACGCGGCGCTCGTCCGGACTGACGGCGAAGACGTTGTTGTTCGAGGTTGCGACGATCAGGACCGGTTGGCGGCTTCCCTTCACCAGCGCCGAGCGGGCGTACAGCGGCTGCGCGGTGATCGCGCCGTCAAAAGCCAGCTCTCCCAACTTGCGGAAGCTGCGCACCGAAGTCGAATTCAGGCCGCGGACATAACTGGCGCCGGTCCTGTCGTTGTTGTTTCGCTGGGTGACGACCTCGTCGCTCCGATCGCTGGGAAACACGCGCGTCGACAACTTGGGAATAAGGAAAGGCATTTCCTCCTCGAACGGGATGACGTTGGGACGACCGTCGCCCAGATCGAATATGATCGGCTTCGACTTGCTCGGGGCCAGAGGAAGCGGGATCACGCCATCGACGTCTTGCGCCGCCACGGGCGCGGCCCACAACAGGGCCAGCGCGATGCAAGCCAGCTGAGCACGCATGCCAATCACCGATGTTAGTGCAAATCAATGCCGATCAATTTCGGCCTGTCGGACAGACACGCCGTTGGATCGATCGTCACGGTGACCGCATTTTTGGTGACGTAGGCGGTGAGAGCGGCCGCATAATAGGTGCGATAGCCGGGGTCGGCGATCTGCGCTATGTAACCGTCTGGGGAATGACAGTGCGCCGGGTTCGCGATCGGCTCTCGCGTCATAACCGCGAAACTGTCGGAGTTCCAGCCTGTGCGGACCCCGGTGACAATTGTGCCGACTTGCGCGGGTTGCTGCGCCGCGACAGTTCCAACCGTCGCCAGCAGGCAACAAAAAGGCATCATCAACTTAAGCATAACGCACCTACTTCCGGTTGCGGCGGGAATCGGAGGTCATTTGAGAATTTACAGGGTAAACATTAAAGTACCGCGGCCTCTAAGTCAACCGCAAGGTCGATGCCATGTCGCGCATTATTGACCTTCGATTTCGCACTTAGCGGCGGGCGAACCCGGGTCAGACCAGTCTCGCCTTACATTCATCGCCCGCTATCTTGACGCCGGCTCCCCGTCGCGCGACCCTCTCGCCATGTCGCGCCGCCAGCCGCCGTTCGAGATCACCCCGGACCTGCTGTTGCGCGCCTATTCCATCGGCCTGTTCCCCATGGCCGAGGACCGCGACGACCCCGAACTGCATTGGGTCGAGCCGGAACGGCGCGGCGTCTTTCCGCTCGACGGCCTGATCGTCACCAAGAGCCTGGCCAAAATCGTGCGCTCCGACCGCTTCGAAGTGACCGCCGACAACGCATTTGCGCAGGTGATGGAAGCCTGCGCGGAGCGCGAGAAAACCTGGATCAACTCCGAGATCGTGCGGCTCTACTCCGCGCTGCACGCGCGCGGCCAGGCGCATTCGGTCGAGGTCCGGCTCGCGGGCGAACTCGTCGGCGGCCTCTACGGCGTCAGCCTCGGCGCGGCGTTTTTCGGCGAGAGCATGTTTCACCGCGGTCCGCGACGCCTCAAAAGTCGCGCTCGTCCATCTCGTCGCGCGGCTCCGGCTCGGCGGCTTCCGGCTGCTCGACACCCAGTTCCTCACCGAACATCTGGCGACCCTCGGCGCGGTCGAGATCGGACGCGCCGAATACCGCCGGCGGCTGGGCGCGGCGCTCGCCGGCGCTGGCGATTTTGCCGCGTTCCCCAAGGGGACCTCGATGGCCGGCGCGCGCGCGCTCGACTTGGCGCGTATGGCGGCATAGGACTTGCGATATCCGAAGGCGCGAAGGGGACATAATGGCGGCATTCGACGAACTCGGGCAGGAAGGGGAGCCGCCGCGGCGCGTCTACGCGAAGGTCGCGCGGTGGCTCGCGCGAAGCCCGCCGGAGCTGTTGGCCAACCGCCGCTCGCAAGCCGAATTCATGTTTCGCCGCATCGGCATCACGTTCGGGGTCTACGGCGACAAGGAGGCCTCGGAGCGTCTGATCCCGTTCGACATCGTCCCGCGCCTGTTGTCGCGCAAGGAATGGACGAAGCTCGAAGCCGGGCTCATCCAGCGCGTCACCGCGCTCAACCTGTTCCTGAAAGACGTCTACGGCCCGCGCGCGATTTTGAAGGAGAAAATCGTCCCCGAAGACCTGATCCTGCGCAATCCCCACTACCGTCCGGAGATGATCGGCCATCGCGCCCCGCACGACATCTGGGTGCACATTGGCGGCATCGACATCGTGCGCGTCGACGACGCCGATTTCTACGTGTTGGAGGACAACGCCCGCACGCCTTCCGGCGTCTCCTACATGCTGGAGAACCGCGAGGTGACGATGCGGCTGGCGCCGGACCTATTCGCCGACCATCGCGTCGCCCCGGTCGACGACTATCCCGAGGAGTTGCTGGCGACGCTGGCCTCCGTCGCGCCGCATCCCGATGTCGCCAAGCCGACCATCGTCGTCCTTACCCCTGGCGCCTTCAACTCCGCCTATTACGAGCACTCCTTCCTCGCCGACAAGCTCGGCGTCGAATTGGTCGAGGGCCGCGATCTCTTCATCGACAACGACGTCGTCTTCATGCGCACGACGCTGGGTCCGAAGCGGGTCGACGTCATCTATCGCCGCGTCGACGACGAATTCCTCGATCCGCTGGTCTTCAACCCGCACTCGGTGCTCGGCGTGCCCGGCCTGATCGGCGCCTATTTGGCGGGCAATGTGACAATCGCCAATGCAGTGGGCACCGGCGTCGCCGACGATAAGGCGATCTACAGCTACGTGCCCGATCTCATCAAATTCTACCTCGGCGAGGAGCCGAAGCTCAAAAACATTCAGACCTATCGTTGCCGCGAACCGTCCGACCTGGCCTACGTGCTGGAGCGCCTCGACCAACTGGTGGTCAAGGAGGTCAACGGCTCCGGCGGCTACGGCATGCTGGTCGGTCCGCATGCGAGCCAGGCGCAGCGCGATCTGTTCGCCGCCAAGCTGAAGGCCGATCCCTCCAACTACATCGCCCAGCCGACGCTGGCGCTTTCGACCTGCCCGGCGTCGTTCGACACCGGGGTTTCGCCGCGCCATGTCGATCTGAGGCCGTTCGTGCTCTCGGGCGCCAAAGGCGTGCGCATCGTGCCGGGCGGCCTCACCCGCGTCGCTCTGACAAAGGGGTCGCTCGTGGTGAATTCGAGCCAGGGCGGCGGCACGAAGGACACTTGGGTCGTCGATGATGATTGGGTCGTCGACGGCGAGGACGACTGACATGCTCGCCCGCACCGCCGACAATCTCTACTGGCTCGCTCGCTACATGGAGCGCGCCGATTTCATCGCGCGCACTATCGAGGCGACGCTGCGCCTGGAATATCTGCCGCGCGCCGGCGCCGATGATCCCAAGACCGAATGGCTCTCGGCGCTGGAGGCGGCGGGCGCCCACGAGAGCTTTGCTGAGAAGCACGGCGAAGTGACCGAATCCGCGGCGCTCGACTTTCTCACCTTCGATCGCGACAACCCCTCCTCGATCTGCAATTGCCTGGAGAACGCCCGCTCCAACGGCCGCGCCGTGCGCACCGCGCTGACCGCCGAAACCTGGACCGCTATCAACGACGCCTGGCTCGAGCTCAAGCGCTTCGAGTTCGACGCGCCGCGCCGCCAAGGAGCTCAGCCGCGACGGGCTCGCAAAGTTCCTCGACTACGTCAAGAAAGCCTCGCTCGACTTCGACGGCTCCTGCTACCGCACGATGCTGCGCAACGACGGCTATTGGTTCAACCGCGTCGGCCTGTTTCTCGAACGCGCCGACAACACGGCGCGGCTGCTCGACGTCAAATATCACCTGCTGCTGCCGGCCGACGAGCAGATCGGCGGCTCGCTCGATTATTTCCAATGGGTGGCGATCCTGCGCGCGGTGTCGGCGGCGACCGCCTATCACTGGGTCTATCGCGACCGGGTCAAACCGTGGCTCGTCGCTGATCTGCTGATCCTGAAATCCGCGATGCCGCGCTCGCTGATCTATTGCTACGAGATGCTCGACCGCACGCTCGACGACCTCGCCCGCGGCAACGGGACCTCCGGCGCGGCGCAGCGGCAGGCGCGCGCGATGTTGAGCAAGCTCGAACGGGCGAGCATGAACGACATTTTTCAAAGCGGCCTGCATGAATTCGTCACTGAGTTTATTGAGGAGACCGCGCGCCTCGCAAGCACGGTTTCCGAGCAATATCTGTTCGTTTGAGGGGCGCGATGCGCATCCGGGTCTCCCACGATACGAACCTCACGTTTTCGGCGCCGGTGCGCTCACTGCACCTCAACCTGCGCCTCACGCCGCGCAGCTTTGAATTCGCAATATGTGCTGCGCTGGCGCGTCGGCGTCGATCTCGACGCGACGCTGAGGGCGCGAGAGGACGCGTTCGGCTCCGTCATGCACGCCTTGAGCTGGCACAAGCCGGTGGCCTCGGTGACGATCTCGGCCCACGGCGAAGTGCAGACGAGCGACGCGATCGGCGTGATCCGCGGCGCGGTGGAGACGCTGCCGGAAGAGATGTATTTGCGCGCGAGCGCGCTCGCCCAGGCCAATCCCGCGCTCAAGGAGTTCGCAGAAAAGGCCGGGCAGGGCGCGGAGGATACGCTCGACCGGCTGCATCGGTTGATGGGGGCGCTGCACGAGGACCTTGCGCCGGAGCCGGGCATGGGCGGGACCTCGCCGGCTTCCGAAATTTTTGCGCTGAAGAAGGGCGGGGCGGCGGATTTTGCACATGTGTTCATCGCGGCCGCGCGGGCCGGCGGCATTCCCGCCCGTTTCGTCACCGGCTATCGCTTCGACGAGGCGAACGAGGAGACTAACGAGATGTACGCCTGGGCCGAGGCGTTCTCGCCGGGTCTCGGCTGGGTCGGCTTCGACGCGGTGCACGACCTCTGCCCGAACGACGGCTACGTCCGCGTCGCCGCCGGCCTCGACGCCAAGGACGCGGCGCCGGTGCGCGCCTGGACGAACGCCGGCGAGACGGCGATGACGGCGACGCTGCGGGTCGAGCAGGCGAAGTCGCAGGGGCAGAATTGAGGGGGGCGGAAAGCGTCACGGTGGGGCTGGATGGCGTCGCTTCGCTCGCCAAGAGGGAGAGCGGATTTGACCAGGCGTGTCGCTCGCTTCAGTCGCCGCCGCCTGAGAGCGCATGAGTAAGATCGTCCACGATATCTTGGTGATGTTCCAGACCGACGGATAGTCGCAGCAGGCCCGGCTCGACGCCGGCGGCCGACAGTTGATCGGGCGATTGGTGCGAGAAGATCATCGACGCGGGGTGGGTGATCAAAGTCTCCGTGCCGCCGAGGCTGGCCGCCGAAATGCATAGCCGCACATTCCGCAATACGCTCTGAGCCCGCGTGAAGCGTTCCTGCGACGTCGAGCCCTCGACCACGAAAGACATCATGCCGCCGAAGCCGCCCGGCATTTGCCGGCGCGCGAGTTCATGCTGGGGATGCGAGGCGAGGCCGGGATAGTGGACCTTCGCGACGCCGCTTGCTTTGGCGAGCGCTTCCGCCACAAGCGCCCCCGATAGATTGTGCTGGCGCATCCGCAGCGCGTAGGTCTTCAGCCCGCGCCCGAGCAGCCACGCCTCCATCGGATGCAGCACGGGACCATGCACCCGCGCATATTCCCAAACCGGCTCGATGAGCTTGCGCGGCCCCACGACGACTCCGGCGGTCACATCGCTATGGCCGTTGAGGTATTTGGTGGCTGAGTGCACGACGAGATCGACGCCCAGGGTCAGCGGAAGCTGGTTGAAGTTCGAAGCGAAAGTGTTGTCGGTGACGACAATCGCGCCCTGTTCGTGCGCCAAAGCCGAGACCGCTTCGAGGTCCGTCAACGCCATGGTCGGGTTGGTGGGCGTCTCCGTGTAGACGAGGCGCGTCTTCGGGCCGATCGCACGGCGAAACGCTTCGAGGTCCGTCTGGTCGACCTGCGTGACCGTCACGCCCTGGCGCGGCAGCCAGTCCGTCGAGAAGGGAGAGCGCCGCCGTGTAGTGAGCGGTTTGCGCCACGACGTGATCGCCGGCGCGCACATGGCTCAGGATCGCGGCCGCTATCGCCGCCATGCCGGAGCCGACGGCGACCGCGCTCTCGGCGCCCTTCAAGCTCCGCGACCTGGGCCTCGACCTGCGCAACGTTAGGCGAGCCGTAGCGGGTGTAGAAGCGTTGCGGATGCCAGCTTGCCGCGATCTCGGCCCCCAGTTCCGGCGTCGGCAGGACGTAAGTCGAGCTTTGGTAGACCGGCGAGCTGACGGGTTCGCCGCCCGGCGCCGCGCCAATGCTCGGATGCTGTAGCCTCGTGTCGATCCGACGCCTGTCTTGCATCATCGTTTCGCCCTTCCGCGAGCTTTCTCCGCGGCGAAGGATATGCGAGACTTGCGAGCCGATTTTCTCCGAAATTGAGCTCGAGGACGCCATATGGTGGATAAATTCCGCGAAATTGACCAGTTTGACGAGAAACTTCTGCGCAGCCTGCAACGCAACGCGCGCGCGACCAGCTTCGAACTCGCGGAGGCCATAGGCCTATCGCCATCGAGTTGTCAGCGCCGACAACGCGAACTGGAACAGCGTGGAATCGTGCGCGGCTACCGCGCCGAGATCGACCCGGCCGTACTGGGGCAGGCGTTCACGGTGTTCGCCGCAGTGCAGTTGCAGCGTCACGAGCGCGGCGAGGTTCAAGCCTTTCAAAAGGCCGTCGTCCTGCTCCCTGAAGTGCTGGAGGTGCACCATATCGCGGGCGCTTTCGACTATCTGCTGCGGATCGCGGTCGCGGACCTGGCGAGCTACGAAACCTTCCATGCCGATCGTTTGACGGCGTTGCCGGGGCTGGCGAACGTCACTTCCTATATTGTGATGTCGAGGCTGAAGTAAACGCGATTGCGGCCGCCACGTGCGCAACACCCAATACGGAAGGCGCCATCTACGTTGGCGAAGGTCGCATCAGCCTGATAGCGGGCGCCAAAGGCCCTCGATTTTGACGCGACGCCCGCGGACTAAATCTCGGTCGCGATCTGCGGCTCTTCCGGCTTCTCCGCGAGATAGAGAAACCGGGTCAACCGACCCTCCGCAGCAAGACGAGACGTCGTGTCGAGCATCACCTGCCTGCGTTGGAACCAATCTTCGCCCTCTTCGTCAATCAAGGCCTGAGCTCGCTTTGCCCGCGCGTCGCGCCAGCGGCCGGAGATTTCGGCGGCGGCGGCGGCGCGATCCACGGTTTGCAGCAGCCGAAAGCCCGCCGCGGACGCCGCGCTTTCATTGAAGCCGCGAGGCGCGAAGAACAAATTGGAGCCAAGCGCGCAACGTCCGTCGATCTCCGGTTTTGAGAGCGGCCCAGTCACGACGAAGGGATCGGTGAAGATGAGGCGACCCCGAGGCTTCAACAGCCGCGCCCAATCCCGAAGCGCGAAATGCCGATCCGAAAAATGGCAGATGGAGTCGACGCACATCACAGCGTCGAACGCGCCGTCGCCGAACCGCATT
The DNA here is from genome assembly GCA_963835115.1 of uncultured Pseudomonadota bacterium. Taxonomy (GTDB): domain Bacteria; phylum Pseudomonadota; class Alphaproteobacteria; order Rhizobiales; family Beijerinckiaceae; genus Roseiarcus. Next base: position 80,466 of record CAWIEP010000015.1, on the reverse strand, counting down.
TGTCGGCCCGCATCAATCACGATGAAAGTGGCCCTATCCGCAAGTCCTCGCTTTGCAGCCTCCGCATTCGCGCAGGATACGCCCTCGGGCACGATGTCGACGCCAACGAGGCGACAACCCGTGCGCTTCACCAAGTCGAGCGAGGGGCCGCCCGCGCCGCAGGCGACATCAAGGGCGCTAGCCTCCGGGCCAAGCTGCAGAAGTTCGGCGATCTCAGCCTGCTCGGCAGGGCTGCGCCAGCTTTCTTGCCCGAGATCTTCGCCGAAAGCTTCCGTTCGGATCTCGGAGGCGAGTTGGCCGTAGAGGCGCGCGTATTGCGAGCTGTAAAAAAGCATCGCCACTCGGCAGATTTTGATCGGACATGTCGCTCGCCAGAATTTCTCGTGGTGGACAAGCCTCGCGGGATCACTTGTGTATGTCTGGCGCTACACCCCCCGCATCAACCCCCCATCCACCCGCAAATTCTGCCCTGTGATATACCCCGCGCCCTCCGACACCAGGAACGCCACGGTCGCCGCGATCTCCTCCGAGCGCCCGTAGCGCCCCATCGGCACCGCCTGCCGGCGCTCCTCCGTGCCCGGCAGCGAGTCGATCCAACCCGGCAGCACGTTGTTCATCCGCACGTTCCGCGCCGCGTACTCATCCGCGAACAGTTTTGTAAACGCAGCCAACCCCGCGCGGAACACCGCGGAGGTCGGGAACATCGGCGAAGGCTCGAACGCCCAGGCGGTCGATATGTTGACGATCGCCCCGCCGCCGGCCGCCGCCATGATCGGCGCGACCAGACGCGTCGGGCGGATCACGTTCATCAGATAGACGTCCATCCCCGTCGCCCATTGCGCATCGGTGATTTCGAGCAGCGGCGCCCGCGGCCCGTGGCCGGCGCTGTTGACCAGCGCGTCGATGCGGCCCCATTTCGCCATCGCCGCATCGACGAGGCGCTTGAGATCGTCGGCGGATTGGTTGGAGCCGGTCACGCCGATCCCGCCAAGCTCTCGCGCGAGCGCCTCGCCCTTGCCCGACGACGAGAGAATGCCGACCCGGAATCCGTCCGCCGCCAGGCGCCTGGCCGCCGCCGCGCCCATGCCGCTGCCGCCCGCCGTCACCAGCGCCACCTTGTCCGTCATCCGCGTTTTCCTTCTTCGACAGGCGCGAGGCCGAGACGTTTGAGCGTCCAACCCGCAGTCAGGCCCTGGATGAGCACCGAGAACGCCACCACCGCGAAAGCGGCAATGAGGATGTCGCTGCGATAGGGAGCGTCGTACGGCAGCGTCAAAGCAAGCGCCAGCGCCAAGGCCCCGCGCAATCCCCCCCACCACAAGAAATGCTGCTGCGGCCCACTCACCCGCCAGCGCGAGAACGCGAACAGCGCCGACACCGGATAGACCGCCGCCGCTCGTCCCGCGAGCGCCAGCACGACGATCGCCGCCGGCCGCCAATTCAGGCCGAGCCCGATATGCGCGAGCGCCAAGCCGATCAGCAGAAACACGAATGAATTGGCGAGGAAGGCGGCGAACTCCCAGAACGCCAGCACGAATTCGCGGCCCTGGACGGTGAGCGACAATGGCCGCGCCGGCTCCGCCAGCACGCCGAGATTGCCAAGCAGCAGCCCCGCCGTGACAGTCGCGAGCACGCCCGAGGCGCCGAAACTCTCGGCGGCGAGGAACGAACCATAGGCGGTGACTGCGGTGATTGCGGTCTCCACGAGGTGTTCCTCGGTGCGCCCGGCGATCGCCAGCGCCATCGCCGCCCCGACGGCGCCGAACGCAATTCCGCCTCCGGCGATCCAGGCGAAGCCTTCGCCGACCGCGCCCGCGCCGGGCCAACCGCCGCCGGCGCCGCTCAGCAGCGCCAGCGCAAACAGCACCGCCGCGACGCCGTCATTGACCAGGCTTTCGCTTTCGATCAGCAGCGCCAGCCGCCCCTTGACGCCGGTTTCGCGCAACAGGGCGATGACGGCGATCGGATCGGTCGCCGAGATCAGCGCGCCGAACGCCATAGCCGGCTGCAACGGCCAGCGAAGGAGAAAGACGAGCCCCGCCGTTACGACGGCCGCGCAAAGCACGACCCCCAGCGTCGCCAGCAGGAAAATCGGCGCCAGGTCCCGCTTCAGTTCGCGCCACGGCAGATTGAGCGCCGCCTCGAACAACAGCGGCGGCAGGATGAGATCGAACACGACCTCGTGGGTGAGTTCGAGCCCGACGTCGAGGCGCGCCAGCGCGAGCGCAAATCCGGTCAGCACGAGCCCAACGGTGTAGGGCAGCCGCAGCCGCCGCGCCACGATGGCGACGACCATCGCGACGCCGAGCAGCGCGACGATGCGGGCGATCAGGACTTCCATGCCGAAATCCTATCGGCGGCGCGTACGCGGCGCTACGAGATTGCGACGCGCCTCCGCGATCTCATCGCCTCAAGGCGACGGTTTCGTCGCAGCGCTAATCGCGCTCGGCGGTCAGGAACTTCTCGGGGTCGACGGGCTCGCCGTCGAGGCGCACTTCGTAATGCAGATGCGGGCCGGTGGAGCGCCCCGTCGAGCCGATGCGGCCGATCGCGTCGCCGGCCTTCACCGTCTGTCCCTCCGTGACCAGCACTTCGGACATGTGGCCGTAGCGGGTGACGACGCCGTTGCCGTGGTCGATGTCGACTGCATTGCCGTAACCGCCCATGGGGCCGGCGTGAACGACGCGGCCCTCCGCCGTCGCCTTGATCGCGGAGCCATAGGCCTGAACGAGATCGACGCCGGGATGCAACGCCGGGCGGCCGAGAAACGGGTCCGGACGATAGCCGAACGGCGAGGACATCGACACCTCGCCGGACAACGGATAGCGCAGCGGCAGGTGCGGCATCAGCTCGCGCAGGCGGCGCGCCGCCTCGACCTGGCGCGCGGCGTCGGAGGCGGCGCGATCGAAGGGGTCGTCGCTGGCGTCCAGCGGAATGTAGGGGCCGCCGACGCCGCCGGCCGGTTTTGGGGCCTCCGGCGACTTCAGCGCCGCTAGCGACAGGCCGGTGCGGGCGATCACGGTCTCGAACCGCTCGGCGGCGGCGCGGGCGGCCTTGTCGACCGTCGCGACGGCGGCGATCTGTTCGCGCTCGATGCGATCGAGCGAATAATTGACAAGCCCGACGCGGGCGCTGGGATCGAGCGTGGAATTGGCGGCGGCCGCCGTGAGTTCGGCCGCGAAGCGGTCGGCGGACACTTCGGCGCGGCTGACCGAAGCGGGAGCGGCGTCGAGCGGGCGCGGCTTGCCGGCCGGAATCACGGGCGTCGACGAAGCCGAAGCGCCGGTCGGCGCGTAGGCGCGCGCCGCGCCGAGATCGCCGTCGGCGGGCGCGCCGCCGATCGCCTGGATGGCCGCCAGCGCATTGCCGGCGCGCGGCGCGCGCCTGGCTTCGGCCAGCGCGGTCGCGCTGGCGCCGGCTTCCGTGGCGAGCGCAGCAACCGCGGCGTCGCGTTGTTCAAGCCGCGCCTGTCGGGAAATGAGCCCGCGCATCTTGTCTTCGAACGCGTTCTGGTCGAGCAACTGCCGGCTCTTCTCGCGATCGAGCTCGGCATGCGCGTCCGACAATTTCGTCTCGTAGTCGGTTTGCAGCTGCGATTCGCGCGACAACAGCGTAACGAACGCCTGATCGTGGAATGCGACGAAGGCGGTGATTCCGGCGGACCAGATCCCCAACAGCGGGATCGTCGCCAGCGCCAGCGCGGCGACGGCCGGCCGAACGGCGAAAGCGCGCACGCTTTCGCCGCGGGAAACGGTCAGAAAGTAATGCGAGCGCGGCAATTTTGCGGACGGAAAGCGATCGCGAATTGACATGGGACAAACGCTCCTGGGCGCGCCCGACACGCGCGCCCCGGCGTCAGTAAGCCTCCATTAGGGTTAACTCTTCGCAAATCCCGCGCGGATCGCGCTGTTTTCGTCGCCCCCGCTCGGTCAAAGCGACCGGGCGGCGGCGAGCACCTCGTCAGCGTGGCCCGGAACTTTGACTTTGCGCCAGGCCCGCGCGATCCGTCCGTCGGGGCCGATCAGGAAGGTCGAGCGCTCCACGCCCATATATTTTCGCCCGTACATGCTTTTCTCGGCCCATACGCCATAAGCGGCGAGCATCGCCTTGTCCTCGTCGGCGGCCAGATCGATCGCGAGGCCGTGCTTGGCCTTGAACTTGGCGTGGCGCTTCGCGCTGTCCGGGGAGACGCCGAGGATCGCGACGCCGGCCGCTGCGAATTCCGCCTTCAAAGCATCGAACGCGAGCGCTTCCGCGGTGCAGCCCGAGGTGTCGTCCTTGGGATAAAAGTAGAGCGCCAACGTCTTGCCGCGAAAATCCTTCAACGCGATTTGCTTGTTGTTTTCGAGCTCCACATCGAAATCGGGAGCGGGATCGCCGGCTTCACAAGTTGTGCCCATTAACGCCCTCGTTTGCTCCCAATTGCAGCGCAAATCGCAACCGAACCGGCGCGGACATTGACGCACGCGTCGCTAGCGTTCAAGACTCTTAACCGTGTTATGGGCGGGTCTCGGAGCCCGGGCAAGAAGATGGAGATCGCATCGCGTTGATCGCGGACCCCGACCCCCATACGCCGGACGACCCCTCGCACGACCCCTACGATCACTTCGTGACGCCGGCGCCCCGGCTTCGCCGGACGCGACGGCGCCGACGGCGCGGCGGCGTCGCGCGCTTCGCGCTTGGGCTTACGGCGATCGTCGTCACCGTCGCTTTGGCGGTGACCGGGATCGGCTTCGCTTATTTGCGTCAAGGCCCGCTTAGCCTCGCATCGCTGCAACCGGCGATCGCCGCCAGTCTGCAAAGCCGGATGAGCCCGGGCTACCACATCGAACTCGGGCCGACCGCGATCTCGCGCGGGCGGTTCGGTCTCGGCATTGGCTTTGTACGCCTCTCGATTCGCGATCCGAAGGGGCGTCTGGTCGTCAATGCGCCTGGCGGACGAATCGGCCTCGACGCCTTCGCTCTGCTGGCTCTTCAGGTGAAGGTGCGCCGCCTTGAACTCGACGGTTTGCAATTGGCGTTGCGCGTCGCCGACAACGGCGAGCTGTCGTTGTCAGCCGGGGCCGAGGACGCGGCGCCGATTTCGCTCGGGCCGAGCCCCGGCGGGCCGGCGGCCAATAATTTCGGCGCGGTTGTCGCGAGCCTCGCCGAGGCCATGGCGGGCGTCGATCAGCCGCTTGACCACGTCGGCGTCGTCGACGCCCGCCTGACGGTGTTGACCGCCGGACGTGATCAGCCCGCTGTTTACGACGGCCTGCGCCTGACGTTCGACCGTTCCGGCGCGACGGCCAGCGCCAGCCTTGCGGCGCATGGGCCGTCCGGAGATTGGAGCGTCGCCGCCCGCGCCGAAGTGGGGTCGCAGCGCAAGCTCATGGTCAAGGCCGAGCAACTCTCCGTCGACGATTTCCTGCGGCTCGACCCGCATCCGCAGCGCTTCACTTTTGATTCGCCGATCTCGTTTGAGTTCGCCGCCGCGGCGTCGCCGCAGGGGGCGCTGACCGCCCTCGACGGCTCCTTCTCGGTCGGCGCCGGCAAATTCGACCCGCACGATCCCGACGGCGGCCCGCCCATCGCCATCGACGAGGCGACCGGCAAGGCGTCGCTCGACGCCCATGGGCGATACGCGCTCGACGACATCGAAATCCTCGCCGGCGCCACGCATGTGCGCTTCGGGGGGTGGCTCGCCCCGCCGCTGGCGTCGGACCCGCTGTGGCGGCTGCATCTGCATAGCCAGGACATTCTGTTCGCCGCCGCGCGGGCCGACGATCCCCCCGCCAAGCTCGACAAGGTCGATCTCGACGCCCATTTCGACAAAGCCGCTTCGACGTTCGAGACGGATGCCTTCACCTTGCGGGGACCGCAGCTTTCGGGCGAGTTCGCCGCGCGCCTGCGCCTTTCCCCCGCGGGTCCGGAAGTCAAGCTGGACCTCAACGGCGCGGGCTCCCTGATGCAGGCGCTGCGGTTGTGGCCGAGCTTCATCAACCCGGACGCGCGAAAATGGTGCGAAGAGAACGTCAAGGGCGGCGAACTGGCCTCGGGCACGCTGAAAATCGATTGGAACGCCGCCGCTTTCGCCGCCGTCTTGGCCAAACAGGCGCCGCCGGCCGACAGCGTCGACGGCCATTTCGCCTTGCGCGGCGCCGATGTCGTGCTGCTTGAAGGTTTGCCGACGACCTCCGGCCTCGACGCCGCGGGCGAAATCACCGGCCGCTATTTCCACGTCGCCGCGCCGCACGGCGTGATGGACCTCGGCGACGGGCGCAAGCTCAGCGGCGACGATCTCTCCTTCACCGTCCCCGACACCAAGCCCGTCCCGCGCATGGCCGCCGAGGGCGGCGGCCATATCGCGGGCGCCGCCGACGCCTTGGCCGACCTGCTCACGCGGGACGCGCTGAAGAAATACGTCGTCGGCGCCGTGCCCGAGCCCGGCGCGGTCAAGGGTCAGTTCGACGGCGATCTCAAGCTCGCCCTCACGCTCGGCAAAGGCGTGAAGCCCGAGGAGCAGAAGTTCACCGTCAACGGGGCGCTGACGGGGCTGCAGATCGACAAATTCATCGGCGACGTGAAGCTGGAGCAGGGCAAGGTCGATGTGCTCGCCGACCCCAGCGCGCTCAAGATGACGGGCACCGGCGTCGTGTTCGGCTCCCCCGCAAAGCTGGAGTTGACGAAGGCCGGCCAGGACATCGGCGCCCTGGTCTTGACCAGCTCGCTCGACGAAGCCGCGCGCACAAAGCTCGGCTTTAATTCCGGCCCGCGGCTCAAGGGCTCGGTGACGATGAAGCTCAAGGCTCCGCTCGACAAGAGCGGCGCCTCCGTTGAGGTCGATCTCGCCAAGGCGACCTTGCAATCGCTGAGCGGCGCCACGTGGAAAGCGGCCGGGCGTCCGGGCAAGGCGAGCTTCGATCTGAAAGCCGCCAATGACGGCGTCCAAGTCAACAACATCGTCATCGACGCCGGCGCGATGTCGGCGCACGGCTCGGCCCTGTTCAAACAGGACGGCGCCATGCAGTCGCTGAAACTCGGGCCGCTGCGCATGAGCCCCACCGACGATCTCAAGCTCGAACTCGACAGCGGCCAGCCAAACAAGCTGACCATTCGCGGCGCCTCGCTCGACGCGCGCGACGTCGTCAAGGGCCTGACCGGCGGTCAGAGTTCGCACGACGCCGCCGATCTCGACCTCGACGTGAAGGTCGGTGCGGCGCTTGGTTACGGCAAGGAGCGGATTTCCGGCTTGGAGCTGACGGCGTCGCGCCGCAATGGCGTGTTCTCGACGATCGAGGCGCACGGGCGGGTCGGCAAGGCCGGCGTCACGGCGCGCAGCGTCGGCGGCGGCTTCATCGACATCAAGTCCGACGACGCTGGAGCGTTGGCGCGCTTTCTCGACGTTTACGACAAGCTCGACGGGGGAACCATCGACCTGTCCGTCCTCAACTCCGGCGACACCGCGCGCGGGCGCGCGTCCATCCAGAACTTCTTCATCCGCGACGAACCCTCGCTGCATCAGCTCGAACAAAGTGCGCCTTCGCGCACCAATCTGCCGCGCGGCGCCAATGCTTCCGGAGGCGCCGATCCCGCCCCGCCCGTGCGCTTCGACAAGCTGACCGCCAATTTCACCCGCACCGGCGCCAATCTGCAGGTTCGCGATGGGATCGTCTCTAACGCCCTCTTTGGATTGACCGTGCAGGGGTTTATTGACTTCAGCGCCGACAAGCTCGATCTCAACGGGGTCTATGTGCCGTTGTATCAATTCAACCATGCGTTCGGCGGCATTCCCTTGTTGGGACCGATGCTGACCGGGGGCGAAAACGAGGGCGTGTTCGGCGTCAACTATCGGGTGACGGGATCGGCCAGCCAGCCGACGCTGACCGTCAATCCGCTGTCGACGTTTACGCCGGGATTCTTGCGCAAGATGTTCGGCGCGTTCGACGGCACGACGCCGCCGCAGGATTCTTCGCCGGCGACCTCTTACGCGCCGACGCAGCCCAACCCGGAATAACGCGGCGCAACGGGGGAGCGCGGGCGCCACCTCTAAGCGGCAAGGAGATCGCAATGGCCCTCGAACTCAAGGATCCAAGCCTGTTGGAGACCCGCGCCTTCGTCGCGGGCGAATGGACGAGCGCGGCCTCGCGCTTCGCGGTGACGAACCCCGCCAACGGCGCCCTGGTCGCCGAGGTCGCCGACGTCGGCGTCGCGGGCGCGCGCGCCGCCATCGACGCCGGCGAGGCCGCGCGTGGGTCTTGGGGGCGGCGCACCGCCAAGGAGCGCGGCGCGATCCTCAAAACCTGGGCCACGCTGATGCTCGACAATGCCGACGATCTCGGCCGCATCTTATGCGCCGAAATGGGCAAGCCGCTCGCCGAGGCCAAGGGCGAGATCGCTTATGGCGCGAGTTTTGTCGACTGGTTCGCGGAGGAGGGCCGGCGGGTCTACGGCGACATCATTCCCGGCCACCTTCCCGACAAGCGAATTTTGGTGCTGAAGCAGCCGATCGGCGTCGCCGCCTCGATCACGCCGTGGAATTTTCCAAACGCGATGATCGCGCGCAAGGTGGCGCCGGCGCTCGCCGCCGGCTGCGCCTTCGTCGCGCGCCCCTCGGAGCTGACGCCGCTGTCGGCGCTGGCGATGGCGGTTCTGGCCGAACGGGCGGGCGTGCCGAAAGGGGTTTTGAGCGTCGTGACGACCGCGGAGCCCGCCGCGGTCGGCCAGGAATTCTGCGTCAACCCGAAAGTGAAAAAGCTGTCGTTCACGGGCTCGACGCGCGTCGGCGCGCTGTTGATGCGGCAGGCGGCGGACGGGATCAAGAAGCTGAGCCTGGAGCTTGGCGGCAATGCGCCGTTCATCGTGTTCGACGACGCCGATCTCGACGCCGCGGTCGAGGGCGCGCTGATCGCCAAATATCGCAACGCCGGCCAAACTTGCGTCTGCGCCAACCGCATCTACGTACAGCGCGGCGTCCATGACGCGTTCGCGCAAAAGCTCGCCGCGGCGGTGGAGAAGCTGAAGGTTGGCGACGGCATGACGTCAGGCGTGCAGATCGGACCGCTCATCAACGACAACGCGCTGAAGAAGGTGGAGGCGCATGTCGAGGACGCGCTCGCGCTGGGGGGGAAGCTTTTGACCGGCGGCCGGCGCCATCCCGCCGGAAAATTGTTCTATACGCCGACCGTCATTTCCGGCGCGACGGCGAAGATGCGGCTGGCGCACGAGGAAACATTCGGGCCCGTGGCGCCGATTTTCGCGTTCGATACGGTCGAGGACGCGATCACGGCCGCCAACGACACCGACGCAGGCCTCGCCTCCTATTTCTACGCGCGCGATCTCTCAAGGGTCTGGAAAGTCGCGGAGGCGCTGGAATATGGCATGGTCGGCGTCAACACCGGCCTCATCTCGACGGCCGAGGCGCCGTTCGGCGGTGTTAAAACCTCGGGGTTCGGACGCGAGGGGTCCAAATACGGCATCGACGATTATCTGACGATCAAATACGTTTGCTTGTCGATATAAGCGCCGCCGCCTGCGGCGCCCTCTCCCCGCTTTCGAGGAAAGGGGCGGCCCGGCTTCAACGAAGTTGCGCGATGATCTCAGTCGGGGAGATCAACCCCCGTTGCAGATTGTCGACCATGTTGGCCATCTTTTCGCGCGCCCTCGCGCCCATCACGATGTGCAGCCCGAGCGGCGGCGGCGCCCCGCCGTTCTTCGCCGTGGCGGCGCGCAACCGCTCGAAGAAGGCGAGCGCGAATTCGCGCCGGCTGTTCGGCTCAGAGACTTCAAAGCCCGCCTCCTGGAGCGCCAGCGCGTAAACCTCGAAACTTTCGAGAAAGTCGGCCGAAGCGTCCGTCGTCCAGGGCACGGGGTAGGAGATGTCTCCCGGCTGCTCCCGCATCAGGTCGTAGACGCCCACGACGCCGCCCGGCGCGAGCACGCGGCGGAATTCTCGGAACAGCGCCGCCTTGTCGGCGATGTTGGAGCCGACGTGGATCATATAGACCCCGTCGAATTCGCCGTTGGCGAACGGCAGGTTCAGCGCGCTCGCGCGCCGATAGCGCACGCGCGATTGCAGGCCGACCCTGCGGGCCAGCATGTCCGCGACGGCCACATATTCCTCGGTGAGGTCGATCCCCGTGACGTCGCAGCCGAGTTCGCCGGCGAAATAGCGCGACGCTCCGCCCAGCCCCGATCCGACGTCGAGCCATTTCTGACCCGGCTTGACCCCCAGGCGCTCGGCGAACTCGACCGTCGCCACCCGGCCGCCGACGTGAAATTCATCGACTGGGGCGAGGTCGGTGGGGATCAGCTGATCGGGGTCTTTGCCGGCGGCGATCAACCCGGCGATGATCGCCTGTTCGAGCGATCCGTGTTGGTAGTGCCGCTCAACGCTGGCTTCGAGCTCCATCGCAGCCTCCCTGCGCTCGTCTGGTAAGCTCAAAACATCCAAAACAGCAAATTCAGATTTTGACGAGCGCCCGCATTTCCGGCGTCGCGGCGAGATCGGCGGCGGTCTTGCCGGATTTGTCGCGCAAAAGCCGGTTGGCGCCGGCTTCCAAGAGCGCCCGCGCGGTCTCGAAGCGGTTGAGCCCCGCCGCGATCATCAGCGCGCTGCGGCCGCGGTCGTCGACGAGATCGAGCTTGGCGCCCCGCGCGATCAACAGTTGCGCCGTCGCGACGGCCGCTGCGGCCGGCGTCAGATCGGAGAAGCCGGACGCCCACATCAGCGCGGTGAGGTTGTTGCCGTAGCGGGCGTTGACGTCGACGCCCGCATCCAGCAGCACCGCGACCAGCGCCGCCGCGCCGCGGGCGGCGGCGTAGCAGATCGGCGATTTGCCGTAGCGGTCGAGCGTGTCGGCCTTCGCGCCCTTTTTCAAAGCCAGCGCGCCGGTCTCGGCGTCGGCGGCATAGGCGGCCTCGGCGAGCGCCGTCTCGCCGATTGCGTTGATCGCTCCGACATCAGCGCCGGCGTCAATCAACGCGCGCGCCACGTCCGCACGGCCAAAATGTATGGCGAGCATCAACGGCGTCGAACCGTGCGCGTCCGGCATGTCGATTTGCGGGCGCTCCTGCGGCGCGGCGCCGGCCAGCAGCGTCGCCACCACTGGCCCGCGCCCGGCGCGCGCCGCGGCCGCCAGCGCCGTGTCGCCTTCGCGGTCCCGGCTCAGCCGCGACGCGCCGGCCTTGAGCAGGCGCTGAAGCTCGCTCACGCAGCCTTTCCGTGCGGCCTCCAAGAGATAGTTGTTGAGCTGGAGCGAGTCCGGCGCCGATGCGAGCCGGCGATCGAGCCCCGCGCGAAATTCCGCACAAGCCGGGCCGCCCGGCGCCTCTTCGGCGCGCGCGGCGACGCTCGCAAGCGCGACGGCGGCGACAAGCGCGGCGAGAAGTCGCCGCATCACATCCCCGCCAGAACATGCGCCATCACGGCGACGTCGGCGGCGGAATAGGTTTTCAGGAGGTCGGTCATCCAGGAATTGTTGGCGCGCGCGCCGGAGCGGAAATCGAGCATCGTCTTTTCGAGATAGGCCCCAGATTGCCCCGCGAGTTTCGGCTGCGTGCCCGCGCCCTTGTAGCCGGCTTGGTGACAGCCGGGGCAGCCGGCGGAGGTCGCCATGCTGGCAAATTGCGTCTGCTCTTCCTTCGGCGCGCGCGGCTGAGCCAGGTCCGGCCAGGGCTTGGCGGCGAAATAGGCGGCGAGCGCCAGCATGTCCTCGCGCGACAGATTTTGCACGATCGCCGCCATCTGCTCGTTCTTGCGCGCGCCCTTCTTCATGTCGCGCAATTCGATATAGATGTAACCCTCGTTCTGCCCCCAGATGATCGGGATCGACTTGTCCGAGGGGACGCCGCTCTCGCCGTGACAGGCCGTGCAAACAACCGCCTTGTCCGCGATGTCGTCGGCAGCCGCGCCGCTCGCCCAACAAAACGCCGCCGCGGCGACCAACCAACCCCTCATGCCCTGCGCCTCGCTGCTGACCACAAACGACGAGGCCGGCGCGTGCGCCGGCCTCGATGGATTTCGGCTTATAGTCTCAATCGACGGTGAACGCGATGATCGAATTGCCGCGCTTGGAGTCGATCTGGGCGTTGCCGCCCGCGCCGACCACCACGAACTCCTTGCCGCCAACCGTATAGGCTGAGGGCGGCGCATTGACGCCGGCGCCGGCGCTGAACGTCCACAGGATCTTGCCGGTGTTGGAGTCATAGGCTTTGAAATCGCCGTCGGCCTCCCCGGCGAACACAAGACCGCCGGCGGTGGCCAGCGCGCCGCCGATCATCGGCTGCGGCGTCTTGACCTTCCAGCGGATCTTGCCGGTGTTGTAGTCGACCGCCACGAACTGTCCCCATTGCGCCTCGGCCGGGATGGTCTTGAACGCGCCGCCGAGCCACAGCTTTCCGTCGGGGTAGGGCGAGGAATCGACGAAATAGTTCATCGGCTGATGCAGGTTCAGCGCAAAGGCGGTGTGCGTGCGCGGATCGGTGGCGATCGGCGACCATTCGACGCCGCCGTTCGCGCCCGGCAACATGCGCGCGCCGTCCTTGGTTGGCAGCGTCCACATGTTTTCTTGCGGGATCATCGCTTCGGAGAAGCGGACGAGGCTGCAATCCTTGGCGTCGTTGGCGTAGAGGTGCCCGGTCTTGCCGGCGTGCAGGATGACCTTCAGCGGCTTGCCGTCCTTGCCGACGCTTTGCGCGATGACGGTGGGCGACACCGCGTCGAGGTCCCATACGTCATGCGCGATATATTGGAAGTGGCAGACGTATTTGCCGGTGTCGAGGTCGAGCGAGACCAGCGAAGTCCGTATACAGGTTGTCGCCGGGACGGATCGCGCCGTCGAGGTCGGGCGAGGGATTGCCGACGACGAAATAGATGCGGTTGGTCGCGGAATCGTAGGACGGGTTCTGCCACACGCCGCCGCCGAGGGCTTTGTAGGGGTCGCCGTTCTTGGCGTAGGCAGCCTTTTCCGCGTCGATATCGCGATGCATGTCGCGCCCGGTGGCGTCCTTGGTCGCCCACACCCCCTTGCTGTCCTCGGGGATCGTATCGAACGTCCATTTGATATCGCCGCTCTCGGCGTCGAACGCCTTGACGAAGCCGCGGATGCCGTATTCGCCGCCGTTGGTGCCGACGAGGATGAGGCCCTTGACCGCAGTCGGCGCCATCGTCTCCGAATAGCCTTTCTCGGGGTCGGCGACGTCCTTGGTCCATTTGACCGCGCCGGTCTTGGCGTCGAGCGCCACCAGCTTCGAGTCGAGCGTCGCCACGTAGACCTTGTCGTTATAGACGGCGACGCCGCGATTGTTGGGACCGCAGCAATAGGTCGTGATCGGACCCATGTTGTGCTTGTATTCCCAGATCTGCGCTCCCGTCTTGGCGTCGAGCGCATAGACATGGTCGAACGAGGTCGTCACATACATGACGCCGTTGACGACGATCGGCGAGGTCTCCAGCGAATCCATCACATCGGTCTGGAAGATCCAGGCGGCGTGCAGTCGGCTGACGTTGCGAGTGTTAATCTGCGCGGCAGGATGAAAGCGGCTCTGCCAGTAATTGCCATTGGTCTGAAGAAAATTCGCGGAATCCTTGCCGGCGTTGTCGTGCATCGCCTGGCTTACGGCCGTCGGCGTCGCCATCGACATGGCGCCGCCGCCGGCGCCGCCCTTGATCTCTTCCGTCGCTTGAGCCGAAAAGGCCGCGAGCGCGAGCGCCGTCGCGCTCGTCACAGCCAACATACCCGATTTCATCGGTCTCATTTTCGCTCCTCCCCTCGGGCGATCGCCGCCCTTTTTGCGCGAAATGACTCCGCGCAATTGTACTTTGGCGGGACACTAGAATGTCGCTTCGGGCGGCGCAAGCGCTTAAGCGAGCGCCAATTGGGATTTCTTCCCAAGGACTTCCGTGCGCCAGCCTTCCGCATAGTCAACCAAACCTGGAATCGCCCACGCCGTCGTCCGTCGGCACGCCGCTTCGGCCTGTTTGGCCCCCCAGTGGGCAAGGCGCGCCGCGCCCTGCGCGGCGCCGGCGGTCGAGGCGGCCAAACAAACACGGCGCTCCGGCGCGAGCGCCGCCAGCACGCTCGCAAACGCGGGCGTCCTGGCGAAACCGCCTTCGACGATCCAGTCGCCCGGCGCCTCCAGCTTGTCGAGCATAAGCTTCGTCATCAGAGCGACATAGAGAGTGGCGAGCGCCGTGCGCGCGGCCGCCGTGTGCGGCGGCGGCCCCACGATGCGGCCGGCGCGGTCGAAGAACGGCCCGCCTTGGTCGGAGAAGGCCGGTAACGCGAACACGCCCGCGGCGACGATGGCGGCGACGTCGTCGGGACCGACATCCGCCGGCCGCTCGCCCGCCAACGCCGCATATTCGCGCCCGCCCATGAAGCGCGCGCACGGCGTCGGGCGCCCGGTCACGTCGACATTGGCGAGCATGTCCCAGTCGGGATCGAGCGGTCCCGTGCCGCCGACCGCCATCAGGATGACCCAGGTGCCGGTCGAGATAACGCTGAAGGCGTCCTTGCGCGAGACGATATGCGGCACGAGCGACAGGTTGGAATCGTGCGCGCCGGCGAGCACCCGGGTCGCCGGCGAGAGGCCGGCGGAAGCTGCGACTTGCGGCAGAATTGGGAAAGCGTCCCAGGCGTTGCAAAGCGGCGGGAACAGTTTTGTCCAACCGCGCGCTTCAACCAGGCTCGAAAGCTTCGCTTCGCGCGGCCGCCAGAGGTCGCCGTGACAGGCGAGCGAGGTGACTTCGCTGGCGAGCGCGCCGGTCAACCGCCATAGCCAATATTGCGGATACATCAGGAACGCGCGGGCGCGTGCGAACAGGTCGGGATAGCGGCGTTCGTAGAAATAGACCGTCCGCCCGAGATTGAGCCCGCGCGGCGCGCGTGGCGAAAGCGTCTCGGCGAAGGGCGGCCGGATCGCGTCGTATTCGGCGTCGAGCGCGCCGAAATCGGCGAACTCGTAGTCCATCGGCGGCGGAGAGGCGCCGGCTTCGTCGATCATCACGCCGGCCGCGCCGTGGGTCGAGATCGAAATCGTCGCAATCGGCGCGATGGCGTTGAGTTCGGCGAGCGAGGCCATGAGGAACGTCGAGATCATCTCGACGTCGAGGCGCGGATAGGGCCATTGCGCGTCGGCGGCAAGCGCGGCGTTCGGGCGCGAGCGCTCGGCCAGCATCGCGCCTTCGTCGTCGAACAGCACGACCTTGACATTGGTCTTGCCGACGTCGAGCACGGCGACGCTCATCAGCCTACTCCAAATAAAACAATTGTTCGAGCGGGACGGCGACGGGGCTGCCGTCGGGGTTGGCCGCCATGATGTCGGCCATATGCGCCCACCAGCGCCGCATCAAGGGATCGGCGGGCACGGCGTCCATACTGTGCCGTTCCGGCCGCTCGAGATAGGCGAACAAGGTGTTTGTCTCGGCGTCGAGGTGGATCGAATAGTTGGAGACGCCGGCGTGTTTGAGCAGCGCCGTCAGCTCCGGCCAAATGTTGTCGTGCCGACGCTTGTATTCGTCGCGCTGGCCGGGGTTGAGCAACATCTTGAAGGCATAGCGCGGCATGGGCGTTCTCGAAGAAGCTTACCACCAGCCCCTACGGCGTGGATGGCCGGGCTTGTCCCGGCCAACCACGCCAAGCCGTGAGCTTATGTCGATTGAGAGCAACCGACGCAGAAAGACTGGCGACGCTCGCTGCGCCCGCCGGCGGGAATGAACGGGACGAGCCCGGTCATGACGGAGGGCGCAACGCTAGACTCAGAAGTCGAACTTGTCGATATTGCCCTTGTCGTAGATGTACGGCGCGCCGAGCTGGATCTCGCTGCCGTTAATCACTTGTAGTTTGCCGAGCTTGCCCGCCTCGACTTCAGTCGCGCCGGGCTTCAGCTTGCCGTCGACGACCGCGCGCAACACCTCCATCGCCGCGTAGCCGAGATCGACGGGGTTCCACAGCACCACCGACTTGACGCAGTCGCTATGCACATAGGGCTTCATCGCGTTGGGAGTGGCGAGACCGACGACCGCGACCTTGCCGCACAGCTTGGCTTTGGTGACGGCTTCCGCCGAGGCGGGCGTCGCCACCGAGGTCATGCCGAACAGCCCCTTCAGCTTGTCGCCGTATTTGTTGATGAGGGTCGTCGCCTGATTGAAGGACTGCACGTTGTCCTCCTGCGCCTCGACCGTCTCCAGCCACTTCATCTTCGGATGGCACTTGTCGGCGTAGGCGTGCATCTCGGCGATCCAGCGCGCCTGATTGGGCGTGGTGAAGGTCGAGGTGACGATGGCGAAGGCGCCATCCTCGCCGATCTCCTTGGCCATGGAATCCATCATCGCCTTGCCGATGCCGTTGAATGGCGCCTGGTTGACGAACCATTCGCGCGCGTCCGGCGTCGAGTTGGCGTCATAGCCGACGACGTGGATGCCCTTGCCGAGCGCCTTCTTCAACACCGGCGCGATGGCGACGGGATCGTTGGCGGAGAACAGGATGCCGTTGACGCCACGGGTGATGTAGTTGTCGATGAACTTGATCTGCTCGTCGATCTTGGCTTCGGTCGGACCGTCCGTGCTCGCCTTGACGTTGCCGAGTTCCTTGGCGGCGTCCTGAATGCCTTTGGTCGTCGCGTTGAAATAGCCGATGCCAATCAGCTTCGGCACGTCGACGACGGTGATCTCCTTGCCCGCGAGATCGGGCGCATTGGTCGCCTGACCGCCGTCATAGGGTTTGGCGGCCGGCGCGGCATTGGCGCCGGCTCCGCAGGCGAGCGGATTGGTGGGCAGATCGTCGCCGCCGTCCCATTGCGCGGCGCGCGACGGCGCGGCGGCGAAAGCCAGAGCCGCCACAGCGGCGGAAGTCAACAAAAGCTTCTTCATACGTTCCTCCCTTGCCCGCACATTAAGCGGGCGGTGACCCCTCAGAACGCCGTCACTCGCGGCGGCGTTGAGGGAACTTGCGATCAGCACCGAGGCGATCAGCACCACGCCGATCACGATGATCGTCGCGTCGCCCTTGACCCCGGTCAGCGCCAAGCCGTTCTTCAACAACTGGATCATCACCAGCCCGATGGCGGTGCCCCAGATCGTGCCCGAGCCGCCGAAGATGCTGGTCCCGCCCAGCACCACGGCGGCGATGACGTCGAGTTCGTAGCCGAGCCCCATGTCCGAGCGCGTCGTGGTCACGCGCGACACCAGCACGAAGGCGGAGAGTCCCGACATCAGGCCGGACAAAGTGTAGACGATCAGCTTGACGCGATCGACCGGGAGCGCGGAGAAGCGCGCCGCCGTCTCGTTGGCGCCGATGGCGTAGAGCGAGCGGCCGAAGGCGGTGCGGTCGAGCGCAACGCCCGCGATCACGATGGCCGCGCCGAGCAGCCAGACCTGCGTCGGCGCGCCGAGGAAATCGCCCTGGCCGACGAAATAAAACCATTCGGGATAGCCGCGCACCGAATGCGCCTTGCTGATGCCCTCGGCGAGCCCGCGGTAGAGCGCCAGCGTCGCGATGGTCGACGATCAGCGGCGGCGCCTTGAGCCGCGTGATGACGAGGCCGTTGCCAAAGCCGGCGAGCGCGCCGACGCGCGAGCGCGAACGACGATCGCCAACGGCAGCGGAAAGCCCCAGTTCTTCCAGGAATAGCCGAGCAGGATCGCGCACAGGCCGACGATCGAGCCGACGGACAAGTCGATGCCGCCGGTGATGATGACGAAAGTCATCGGCAGCGCGATGAGGCCGATCTCGGTCATCAACCGGCCCTGATTGAGCAGATTGTCGAGGGTCAGAAAACGCTCGTTGGCGCGGCCAAGACCCGCCAGCGCGACGAGCAGGATCGCAGCCAAGCATCGTCTCATGGCGCACCGAGCACGCGGCGGCGCATGCAGCGGCGCGCTCGCCTCAACCACCCGGCGGCGGCGCGCGCAGAATGTCGGCGATGACGGTGACCAGGATCAACGTCCCCTGGACGGCGTGCGTCCAGTAGGGCGAGACGTTGATGAACACCAGCGCGCTGGCGATCTCGGCGAGCAGGATCGCGGCGAGCGTCGCGCCGATCACCGTGCCGACGCCGCCCAGGATGCTGACGCCGCCGACCACCGCCGCCGTGATGACGGTCAGCTCCAGATTGGGCGGCGCGGTCGATTGGATGACGCGCAATTCGGTCGCGAACAGCAGCGCGGCGATCCCGGCGAAAAAGCCGTGGATGGCGAACACCATCACGACGGTGCGCCGCGGCGAAACGCCGCTGAGCCGCGCCGCCTCGGCGTTGCCGCCGGTCGCGTAGATCGCGCGTCCGCCCGGCGCAGTAACCGCATCCACACCGCCGCCAGCAGCGTCGCGACAACCATGATGACCACCGGCATCGGCAGCATGCCGAACAGTTCGATGTCGGCGAGATGGAAATCGTCGCGGCAGATCGGTGATCCAGCGCCCGCCGGTCACGCTGATCAAGCCGCCCTTGAGGATCGACAGCATGCCGAGCGTCACCACGATCGCCGGAATGCGCGAGATAGGCGACGACGGCGCCCTGCAACGCCATGACGGCGACGCCGAGCACGAGCGGCGCGAGCCAGGCGAGCAGCGATCGGGTACGCCGGCCACAGCCAGCGAGCCGCCGATCGTCGCCAGCACGCCGATCAGCGCGCCGACCGAAATGTCGATGTTGCCGGAGATGATCACCATCGACATGCCGATGGCGGCGACCGCGATATAGGCGTTGCCGAGCAGGATGTCGGCGAGATTGCGGTCGCCGAGAAAGCGCGGATTGACGAGGCCGACGGCGACGCGCGATGCCGATCACGGCGACCGCCAGCATCGCCTCCTGCGAGGCGAAGCGGCGCAGACCGCCGGTACGCGGGCGGCGAGCGCGGCAGAGCGACGCGCGCTCACGCGGCCCGTCCCCGCCCGCGCAGCCTCGCCCATCATCGCCGCGCCGACCGCCTCGGGCGTCGCGTGCGCGCGCTCGAATTCCGCGACGATGCGGCCTTCGCGCATCACCAGCACCCGGTCGCTCATGCCGAGCACCTCGGGCAGTTCGCTGGAGATCATCAGAATCGCCACGCCTTGCCGGCGAGTTCGCCCATCAGGCGGTGGATCTCGGCCTTGGCGCCGACGTCGATGCCGCGCGTCGGCTCGTCGAGGATCAGCAGCCTCGGCTTGTTGGCGAGCCATTTGCCGAGCACGATCTTCTGCTGATTGCCGCCGGAAAGCCGGCCCGCCGATTTCGTCGAGCGAAGAGGTCTTCACGTCGAACTGCTTGACTGCGTCCTCGGCGAGGCGAAGTTCGGCGGCGCGGTCGATGAAGCCGCAATGCGTCAGCCGGTTGCAGCGCCGCGAGCGAGAAATTGTGCTTCACGCTCATCGGCCGCACCAGCCCCTGGGTGCCGCGATCCTCAGGCACATAGGCGATGCCCAACGCCCGCGCCTCGGCCGGCGAACGAATGGACACCGGCTGCCCGCCGAGGCGGATTTCGCCGCTCTCGGCTGGCGGTAATGCCGAACAGCGTCTGCGCCAACTCGCTGCGGCCGGAGCCGACCAGCCCGGCAAGCCCGACGATCTCGCCGGCGCGCACCGTGAAGCTGACGCCGCGCGTCATCGGCTTGGCGACGAGATCGCGCACCTCCAGAACGGGCGCGCCGATCGGGCGCTTCGATCTTCGGGAACAGCGCCGTCGATGCGCCGCCCGACCATCATGCTGGACCAGCTCGCCCGAGTTCGTGTCGGCGGTCTTGCGCGTGCCGATGTAGGCGCCGTCGCGCAGCACGGTGACGCGGTCGGAGATCTCGAAAATCTCGTCCATGCGATGGCTGATGTAGACGATGCCGACGCCGCGCGCGCGCAGCCGTCTCACGATGTCGAACAGCCGCCGCACGTCGGCTTCGGTCAGCGCCGCCGTCGGCTCGTCCATGATGAGCACGCGCGCGTCGAGCGACAGCGCGCGCAAGATTTCGACGCGCTGGCGGTTGCCGACCGAGAGCGCGCCGACGATTTCGTCGGCGTCGAGATCGTCGATCTCCAGCGAGGCCAGCAGCGCCCGCGCGCGCTCGCGCATCTGGCCGCCAGATCGAGGCGGCCGAAGCGCGGCGCGTCGGCGCGTGGCCGAGAAAAATGTTCTCGGCCACGGTCAGTTCGGGGAACAGCAGAAGTTCCTGATAGATCGTCGCGACGCCGGCGCGGCGGGCATCGTCCGGTCCGGAAAATCGGGTCTCCGCGCCGTCGACCAGGATCGCGCCCTTGGTCGGCTGGACGACGCCCGACATGATCTTGATGAGCGTCGATTTGCCCGCGCCGTTCTCGCCAAGCAGCGCGTGAACCTCGCCGGCGCGCACGTCGAACGAGACGCCGTTCAGCGCGCGCACGCCGGGAAAGACTTTTTCGATGTCGCGCACTTCAAGAGGCGCGGGGCGTCGCTCATGCCGGCGCCCCCTCTCGGGCTCGACGACGAGCGTTTTGACGCCAGCGTCCTTCAACATCTGCAGCCCCTGTTCGGGCGCGCCGGCGTCGGTGATGAGCGTGTGCACGCGCGACAGCGGGCAAACTACCAAGCTGCCGTTGGCCTGGAATTTTGAGGAATCGGCGAGCGCAACCACCCGGTCGGCGCGCTTGAGCAACTTGCTCACCGCGCGAGCGATCAGCGGATCGCCTTCGATGAGACCATGTGGACTGATCGAGATCGCGCTCATGAACATGATTTTGGCGGCGTAGTGCTGGATGGCGTCGTCGTCGAACGGCGCGACGATCAGCTTCTGGTCGCGATAGACCTCGCCGCCCGGCAGCGCCACGCGGTTCTCGGTCTCGTGGATGAGAAATTCGGCGAGCGGGTAGGAGTTGGTGAGAATTTTCAGCCTCGTCCGGCGCAAGAATTCCGACATCTGGTACGTCGTCGTGCCGCCGTTGACGATGACGACGTCGCCGTCCTCGCACATGGCGACCGCGCGCCTGGCGATGGCGCGCTTGGCGGCGATATTGACGGCGAGCGACATGTCGAAGGATCGCGAACCGCGCGCTCGCGGCGCCGAATGCGAAACTGTCGTCGACGGCTTGCAGGCCGCCATGCACGCGCTCGGCGAGGCCGGCGCCCGCGAGCCGCCCGGCGTCGCGGCGGGCGGAGGCGGCCGAGGCGCCGGTCGCCGCCATCAAATCGGCGATCGACAGGAAGCCGCGCTGGCTCAGCAAGTTACGGGCGATCTCGGCGCGTTGTCTTTCGCGCATGGACGTTGGGCCGCTTCCTCAGTTTGGTTGCCGTTTGCGTCGCATAGGGGGGTGGCGTCTGTCAATCAGATTCGCTCGCAATCGATCACCGCGCCGCACAAAACAATCACCGCAGCGCAACAACAGCCCGCGCATTGACGGAATGGAGCAACTCTCGTAGTTTTCGCTCAGGAACGATCAAGCGGCGTGCGAGCGGAGGAAACCCATGAGCGGCTTTGCCGAAGGCCACAACGCCCTGCTGCCGAGCCTCTGGGACGACGCGGCCGCGGCGGCGCTCGACGAGCCGGGCCTCTTGCTCTACCGCTCCAACATTCTCGGCGCCGACCTGCGCGTCACCAACTTCGGCGGCGGCAACACCTCGGCCAAGGTCGTCGACAACGATCCGCTGACCGGCGCGGAAGTCGA
Organism: uncultured Pseudomonadota bacterium; assembly: GCA_963835115.1. GTDB lineage: Bacteria > Pseudomonadota > Alphaproteobacteria > Rhizobiales > Beijerinckiaceae > Roseiarcus. The sequence continues at coordinate 58,881 of CAWIEP010000015.1, read as the reverse complement.
AGTGTTGTGGGTCAAGGGCTCCGGCGGCGATCTCGGCTCGATGAAGCGCGACGGCTTCGCCACCCTCTATCTCGACAAGCTCCTCGGCCTGGAGCGCGCCTATCGCGGGCTCGACCACGAGGACGAGATGGTGGCTTTGTTCAACCATTGCACGTTCAACCTGAATACGCGGGCGGCTTCGATCGACACGCCTTTGCACGGCTTCGTGCCGCACAAGCACGTCGATCACGTCCACGCCGACGCGGTTATCGCCATCGCCGCCTCCGAGAACGCCGAGACGCTGACGCAGAAGGTTTTTGGCGGCAAGCTCGGCTTCCTGCCGTGGCAGCGGCCGGGCTTCGATCTGGGCCTGAAACTCGGCCGGATGGCGCGCGACAATCCGCAATTCGAGGGCGTCGTGCTCGGCGGCCACGGCCTGTTCACCTGGGGGCCGACCTCCAAAGCAATGTTATGAGACGACGATCCGCGTCATCAACCAGGCGGTCGCGTGGCTGGCGGCCAATGGCGAGGCGCCGGCCTTCGGCGGCGCCGTCGTCGAGCCGCTGCCGGCCGAGCGGCGCCGTGAGATCGCCGCGCGGCTCATGCCGGCGATCCGCGCCCGCATCTCCGCGGCCGAGCGCAAGGTCGGCCATTTCACCGACGCGCCCGAGGTGCTGGAGTTCGTCAACTCGCGCGATTTGCAGCCGCTCGCGGCGCTCGGCACGTCGTGCCCGGACCACTTTCCTGCGCACAAAAATCCGCCCGCTCGTGCTGCCTTGACCCAGCACGATGCCGACGCGGTCGGCGCTCGACGCCGCGCTCGCCGCCTATCGCGCGCGACTACGCCGCCTACTACGATCGCTGCAAACACGGCAATTCGCCGGCGATGCGCGATCCCAACGCGGTGGTCTATCTGATCCCTGGCGTCGGCATGATCACCTTCGCCAAGGACAAGGCGACCGCGCGCATCGCCGGCGAGTTCTACGTCAACGCGATCAACGTCATGCGCGGCGCCGCCAGCGTCAGCGCCTATGTCGGGCTTGAGCGAACAGGAAGCCTTCGACATCGAATATTGGCTGCTCGAGGAAGCCAAGCTGCAACGCATGCCGAAGCCGAAGTCGCTGGCCGGCCGCGTCGCGCTGATCACCGGCGGCGCCGGCGGCATCGGCTCGCGCGATCGCCGCGCGGCTGTTGGGCGAGGGCGCCTGCGTCGTGCTCGCCGATATCGACCGCGCGAGCCTGGAGGCGCGGAGTGCCGAGTTCGGCAAGCGCTATGGCAAGGACGCCGTCGCCAGCGTCGTGATGGATGTCACCAGCGAGGCCGCCGTCGAGGCGGCCGTTCGCGCGACGCGCTCGTCGGCTTCGGCGGCCTCGACATCGTCGTCTGCAACGCCGGCATCGCCTCGGCTGCGGCGTTCGAGGACACCTCGCTGGAGTTGTGGAACCGCAACATGTCGATCCTCGGCACCGGCTATTTTCTGGCCGCCCGCGCCGGCTATCGCGTGATGAAACAGCAGGGGCTCGGCGGCGCGATCGTGTTCATTGCGTCCAAGAACGCGCTGGCGGCGTCGCCGGGCGCCTCGGCCTATTGCGCGGCCAAGGCGGCGGAAGTGCATCTCGCCCGCTGCCTCGCGCTCGAAGGCGCGCCGTTCGGCATCCGCGTCAATACGGTCAATCCCGACGCGGTGTTGCGCGGCTCGAAAATCTGGGCCGGCGAGTGGCGCCAGCAGCGCGCCGCCTCCAACAAGGTCGGCGAGGACGAGTTGGAAGAGGTCTACCGCCAGCGCTCGCTGCTAAAACTCTCGGTCTATCCCGAGGACATCGCCGAAGGCGTCTATTTCTTCGCCTCCGATCTTTCGGCGAAATCCACCGGCAATATCTTCAACGTCGACGCCGGCAACGCGCAGGCGTTCACCCGCTGACATAAGGACCGCGCCATGTCCTATCGCATTCCCGACGCGCTGATCGCCGAGGAGAACGCCAAGGCGCTCTCCGCCCATGAGGACGAATTCGCCGCCTTGCAACGCAAGCTCGCGCGCGCCGGCGTCGACATCGAGAAGATCGTCGCTGGGGTCGCCGCCTTCGGCGTCGCCGTCCCGACCTGGGGCGTCGGCACGGGCGGCACTCGCTTTGCGCGTTTCCCCGGCCCCGGCGAGCCGCGCGGCATATTCGACAAGCTTGAAGATTGCGCGACCATCCAGCAACTGACGCGGATCACCCCGACGTGCTCGCCGCACATTCCCTGGGACAAGGTCGCCGACGCATCCGAACTCGCCGATGCCGCGCGCGCGCTCGGGCTGAGCTTCGACGCCGTCAATTCCAACACGTTCCAGGACGAGCCCGGCCAATTGTTATCCTACAAATTCGGCTCGCTCGCCCACGCCGACCGGGCCGTGCGCCAGCAGGCGGTCGCGCACAATCTCGAATGCATCGAGATCGGGCGCAAGCTCGGCTCAAAGGCGCTGACGGTGTGGATCGCCGACGGCTCCAACTTTCCCGGCCAGTCCAATCTAAACCGCGTGTTCGACCTTTATTTGGAGTCGGCCGCCGAGATCTATCGCGGCCTGCCTGACGACTGGCGGCTGTTCCTCGAACACAAGCTTTACGAGCCGGCGTTCTATTCGACCGTCATCGCCGACTGGGGTTCGAGCCTGATGGCGGCGCAGGCGCTGGGGCCGAAGGCGCATTGTCTCGTCGATCTCGGCCATCACGCGCCGAATGTGAATATCGAGCAGATCGTCGCGCGGCTGATCCGCGCCGGCCGGCTCGCCGGCTTCCATTTCAACGATTCCAAATATGGCGACGATGACCTCGATTCCGGCGCGATCGACCCGTTCCGCCTGTTCCTCGTGTTCAACGAACTCGTCGACGCGGAGTCGCGAAAGGCGCCAGGTTTCGATCCCGCCTATATGCTCGATCAATCGCACAACGTCACCGACCCCATCGAAAGCCTCATGCAATCGGCGACGGAGGTCGCGCGCGCCTATGCCCAGGCGCTGCTGGTCGACCGCGCCGCGCTCGCGGCGGCGCAAGCCGCCAATGACGCGCTCGGCGGGCATCGGCTGCTGAAAGCGGCATTCCAGACCGACGTCTCGCCAATCCTCACGGAAGCGCGGCGGCGTCTGGGCGGGGCGCTCGATCCCATCGCCGTCTATCGCAAATCCCGCTACCGCGCGCGGAAAACCGAGGAGCGGCCGGCGACGCCGGGCTCCAGTTCCGGCATCGTCTGACAGTCGGACACCGCCGCAAACGCTGACAGGGTCGACCCCGCCTCGGCGACGCCTTATTAACCGGCTCGCCCTATTGTTGCTGTCTTGAGACGTCGGCGCCGAAGGCGGCGCCGCAGCATGATCGCTGTACGTCGCCGTGGCGCCAGGCCACATGTCCCCCTCCCTCGCAACAGCCGGTTCCGCGCGCGACGCCGCGCGTCTAGAGGTGCGCGCCGTGACGGCAAGATTTGCTCTAGGTCGAAGATTGACGATCGCCAACACTTTGGCCCTATCGGCGGGGGTTTTTGTCGCGGTTTTGGCGGCGGCGGCCGTGATGACCTCGGTGACGCTTCGTCAGGTCGGCGTCGGCGGCGCCGCCTATCAGCGCATTGTCGCCGGCAAGGATCTGCTCGGCGACATTCTGCCGCCGCCGGAAAATGTGATCGAGACCTATCTCGAAGCGAATCTGATCTTCAATCGCCAGGGCCAATTGGCGGACCACGAGGCGCGACTCGCAAGCTTGCGCAAGGATTTCAACGACCGGCGCGCCTATTGGCGGGCCAGCGATCTGCCCGGCGATCTCAAACGCGAGATCGTCGAAACCTCCGGCGCCGAGGCGGACGCCGTGTGGCGCGAACTCGACGAGGCGTTTCTGCCCGCCGCCGCCGCTGGCGACCAGGCAAGGCTCGCCGCCTCGTTCGAAAGGCTGACCCAGCGTTACGCCGCCCATCGCGCCGTCATCGACGACGTCGTGAGCAAATCCAACGCGTTCGTCGCGGCGACGGAGACGGACGTCGCCGCCAGGATCCGGGCCTCGTTATGGACCCTGGACGGATTGTTCGGCGCGATGATCCTCGGCCTCGGCGCCGGCTTCCTGGCGCTCCGGCGCGGGATCGCGCGGCCGGTCGCCGAAGTCGCCGACGAACTGGGCGCGGTCGCCGATCGCACCGCGCATTCCGCGCAAGCAACCGACGCACAGACGAAGCTTGACGCCAATCTGACGGCGTTGCGCGGCGCGCTCGCCGCGCGCGGCTCGCCGCGGCTCGTCGGCGACAAGCTCTACTTTGGCGATTATCTCGTCAACAACGAGACCGAGATCGTCGACGACGTTCGCCGCCGCTTCGGCGGCGTGGCGACGGTGTTCCTCGGCGACTTGCGCGTGGCCACCAATGTAACCGGCGGTTCCGGCGCCCGCGCTGTCGGCACGAAACTGCCCAGCGGGCCGGTCCACGACAAGCTGTTCCGCAACGGCGCGACCTACCAGGGCGAGGCGACGATTCTCGGCCGCAATTATGTCGCGATTTATGAGCCGATCCTGATCGACGACAAAGCCATGGGGGCGATCTTCGTCGGCGTGCCGCACGAGGGCGCCCCGGCGATCGCGATGCGAGACCGAGGTCGGGCGCGCAACGAGGTCGCGCGCATGGTCGAAGCGCTCGATATCGTCGAGACAGCGCTGGAGCGTAAGAACGGCGTCGAGCGCCAAGCGCTCGACGCGCGCTATGTCGCGGCGGACGAGGCGCGCCGCGCCGCCTCGCGCGCCGCCGCGGTGGCCGCCGCGTCCAAGCTGATCGTCGACTGTCTGACGGAAGCCCTGCAAAAACTGGCCGAGAACGATCTCACGCACCGGATCGGGGCGGAGTTTCCCTCCGAATACCGGTCGCTGAAAGTCAATTTCGAGCGCGCCGAGGAGACGCTGGCCAAGGCTATCGGCGCCGTCGTCGCGCAAGCGCAGTCGATTTTCGAGCTTTCCAGCGAGATCTCGAAAAACGCCGACGCGTTGTCGCAACGCTCCGAGCGGCAGGCGGCCAATCTCGAGGAATTGGCGGCCGCGCTCAAACAGATCGCGGAAAGCTCAAAACGCTCCGCGGCCGGCGCGGCGAATGCGCGCAACGTCGTCGCCGCCGCGGATTCCGACGCCGCCCGCAGCGCCGCCGTGGTCGACGAGGCGGTCGCCGCCATGCGCGAAATCGCCGTCGGCGCCGAAAAGATCGCGCAGATCGTCGGGCTCATCGACGAGATCGCTTTCCAGACCAATCTGCTGGCGCTCAACGCCGGCGTCGAGGCCGCGCGAGCGGGCGACGCGGGCAGGGGTTTCGCCGTGGTGGCGGCGGAAGTGCGCAACTTGGCGCTGCGTTCGGGCGAGGCGGCCAAAGACATCCGCGGGCTGATCGACGCTTCCGGCGCGCAAGTCGGCCGCGGGGTCGATCTTGTGACGCGCACCGGCGAAGCGCTGAAGCGCATCGTCGGGCAGGTGGCGCAGCTATCGGCCATCGTCGGCGAGATCGCCAACGGCTCCCGGGAGCAGGCCGCCGGCCTCGGCGAGGTCAGCGCCGCGATCAACGAGATCGACCACTTGACCGAAGCCAATGCGGAAGTCGCGCGGCGTTCCACCGAGGCGGCCAAGGCGCTGGAAAGCCAGACTGAGCGGCTCAACGACATGGCCTCGCAGTTCCGCATCGCAGCGCCGTCGCCGCGCGCCCGCGCCGCTTGAAACGCGGACGCGCGGCCCGAGCTTTGCTAGAAGGGGCCGGCGAGCTTGTCGCCCGGGGCCCCAATGCCAGAAAGCAACACTCATTTCGAATATCTCATCCGGCCTTTGGCAAAGCGTCGCCGATCGCGGCCGCGCGCTCGTCGGCATTCGCCGGCCGGCCCCGCTCGATGTCGAGGCGCTGATCGAGCTGGCGCGCAAGCTCATCACCGGGCGCGGCGAGGCCTCGGGCGCGGCGACCGCGGCGATGCTGCTTTCCGGCTTCGGCGCCCTGGGCGAGGCCGACCAGCGCGCGTTTCTCGCGCGGGCGAGCGAGGTTTTCGGCCCCGATCTCGCCGCGCTTGGCCGACGCCGCGCGCGCCTTCCTGGAGACCCCCGACGACAGCCGCGCCGCCGATCTTCTCGCGCGCGCGGAGCCGGTGCGGCAGGAGCTGATCCGCCGGCTCAATCATGCGCCCGGGGGCACGTTTGCGCTGGTGAAAATGCGCGAGACCCTGCTCGCCGCGCTCAAGCAGGACCCGTCGCTCGAAGCTTTCGACCGCGACTTCCGCCACCTGTTCGGCTCCTGGTTCAACCGCGGCTTTCTGGTGCTGAGGCGCATCGATTGGACGACGCCGGCCAATATCCTGGAAAAGATCATCCGCTACGAAGCGGTGCACGAAATCTCGACTTGGGAGGAGCTGCGCCGCCGGCTCGATCCTCCGGACCGCAGGCTTTACGCGTTTTTTCATCCCGCGCTTATCGACGAGCCGCTGATCTTCGTCGAGGTGGCGCTGACCGGCGCGATCCCGGAGGCGATCCAGCCGCTGCTCACCGCCGACCGGGCGCTTTTGGCGCCCGAGGCGGCGACGACCGCTGTGTTCTATTCGATCTCCAATGCGCAGGCGGGGCTGGCGGGCGTCAGTTTCGGCAATTTCCTCATCAAGCAAGTCGTCGAGGATTTGCGCCGCGAGCTGCCGAAATTGCAGACCTTCGTAACGTTGTCGCCGGTTCCCGGCTTCGCGGGTTGGCTGCGCGAGGAGCGCGCCAGGGAAAGCTCGCGGTTCCTGAGCGCGGACGCGCGTCGGATCGTCGATGCGATTGAGGCGGGCGAGACGCCGGAGGGGGCCGACCGGACGCTTGCGACCCTGGCGGCCGCGTATTTCCTGCAAGCCCGCGGCGCGTCCGGCCGCGTGATCGACCCGGTGGCGCGTTTCCACCTCGGCAACGGCGCGCGGTTGGAGCGCATCAACCCGCGCGGCGACGCCTCGCCGGCGGGGTTGCGGCAATCGCTCGGCGTGATGGTCAACTATCTCTACGACCTCGACCATATCGAGGCCAACCACGAGGCTTTCGCCAATCGCGGGGCGGTGGCGGCGTCTTCGGCGGTGAAGAAGCTGGCGGCGGGGTTTGCGGTGAAGGGATAGGGCGACCGGCCGCGAACGACCGACCCTGCTCCCTCAACCAACGCGTTATCGCGCCGCGGCCAAGCCGTTCAATTTCTAATGTTGGCCCAGGCTGCGCAGCGTCGGAATCAGGTCTTCAGGTTCGGGGCGGCGGGTGTAGTCGGGGTTGACTTCGGCGTAACGGATCACCCCGTCGCGGCCGATGATGTAGCGCGCCGGCATCGGCAGCGTCCGGCTGGAATCGCCGTTGAGCGCCTCCAAATCGACTCCGAACTTCCGATAGAGCGCGAGCAAATCGTCGGGAAGGCGAAAGCGCAAACCAAACCGGTCGGCGACCTCATTTCCCGGGTCGCTCAGCACCGGAAACGTCAGGTCGTGATCCCGTTGCGCTTTGCGGCTGTTGGCGGCGGTCTGCGGCGAAATCGCCACGAGCCCGGCGCCGGTCGCGCGGATTTGCCCAGCGACGCCCTGCAGCGCCTGAAGGTCGAGATTGCAATAGGGGCACCATACGCCGCGATAGAACGTGACCGCCAGCGGACCTCGCGCCAGCAACTCCTCGGAGCGCCACGTTTTCCCGTCGGCGTCGGCCAGCGCGAACGCCGGCGCGCGATCGCCGGACTTGACCGCACGCGTCGCCTGCCCGGTTGCGATCAGATCGGCCGTGGCGCGGCGCATGATCGCCACCACCTCGGGCGGCGCTTTGTTGGCTTCGAAATCGGCCTTGAGGGCGTCGAGTTTTTCCTGGAGCGACATGAGCTGAGCTCTCCGTTTGAATAGCCCCAACCTATTCATTCCAAAATATCGCAGTAGACGCGGCGTCGGCATATGATATATTTGTATTTCAAATGAATGATCGGATATTTTCACTGCGGCTGTTCGTCAGGGTTGCGCGGACGGGCAGCTTTTCGCGCGCCGGACGTGAGATGGGGGTTTCGCAGCCCACGGTTTCACGCATTCTGGCGGCGCTGGAGCGCGACCTCGGCGCGGCGCTGTTCCATCGCACCACCCGCGCGTTACGCCTGACCGAAACCGGCGCCGACTATCTGCAGCGCGTCGAGCCGATTCTCGACGCGCTGGCGGAGGCCGACGTCGCGGTGCGCGGCGAGGGCGAACTCAGGGGACTGTTGAAGATCGGCGTTTCGAGCAGCTTTGGCATGCGCGAAATCATCCCTCGACTGCGGCCATTCCTGGAGCGTCACCCAGCGCTGCGGATCGATCTCAAGGTCTCGGATCAACGCCACGATCTCTTGATTGACGACATCGACGTCGCGTTCCGGCTCGGACGGATGGACGCTTCGGCGCTGCGCGCGCGAAAACTCGGAGAGAGCGAGCGGCTCGTCGTCGGCGCGCCGGATTATCTCGACCAGGGAAGTGGGATCGATCATCCGACGAAGCTGGCCGAACGCTGCATCATCGTAGGGCCGGGCGCGGCGCCGGCGCGGTTGGTATTCAGCCGTGACGGACAGGAGGCGAGCGTGCAGGTCGAGGGCCGGGTGACTTGCGCCAACAACGAGGCCGCGACGGCGCTCGCCTGCGCGGGGCTTGGCGTATCGGTGACGTCGCTGTGGGCGGTCAAGCAAGAACTGGCGGACGGACGGCTGCGGCGCGTCCTCGCCGAATGGCGGCTGCCGCCGATCGAGCTGCACGCGGTATTTCCGCCCGGACGAACGATTTCACCTTCGGCGCGGGCCTTGGTTGAGCAGGTCGCCGCCGCGATTTCGCGGCTGACGCGGCGCCGGTCACGTCTCCTTCTCCCGCTCCGCCCGCAGCCGCGCCCAATAATCGAGCCGCTTCCTCACCTCGCGCTCGAAGCCGCGCTCCACCGGCTCATACAACCTCCGCCGCCCGATCGCCTCGGGCCAATAGTTCTGGCCGGAGAACGCGTCGGGCTGGTCGTGGTCGTAGGCGTAGTCGGCGCCGTAACCCTCGCGCTTCATCAGCTTGGTCGGCGCGTTGAGGATCGTCTTCGGCGGCGCGGGCGAGCCGCTCGACGCCGCCAGCGCCTGCGGCGGCCTTGAAGGCCGTATAGAGCGCGTTCGATTTCGGCGCCGTCGCGCAATAGACCAGCGCCTGGGCGATGGCGAGTTCGCCCTCCGGCGAGCTGCCGAGGAAATCGTAAGCGTCCTTGGCGGCGTTGGCGATGACCAGCGCCTGCGGATCGGCGAGCCCGATGTCTTCGGTCGCCATCCGCACGATGCGGCGCGCGAGAAACAGCGGCTCCTCGCCGGCGTCGAGCATGCGCGCGAAATAATAGAGCGCCGCGTCGGGATCGGAGCCGCGCACGCATTTGTGCAAGCGCCGAGATCAGATTGTAATGGCCGTCCTGCGCCTTGTCGTAGATCGGCGCGCGGCGCTGCACGATCTCGGTCAGCCCCGCGGTGTCGAAAAGTCTCGCCCGGCCGCGCGGCGCGCCACACCTCCTCCGCCAGCGTCAGCGCCGCCCGGCCGTCGCCGTCGGCCATGCCGATCAGCGCGGCGCGCGCCTCCGCATCGAGCGGCAGCGGCGCGCCGTCGCCGCCTCCGCGCGGGCGACCAGCCTCTCGAGCGCCGTCGCGTCGAGCGGGCGGAACACCAGCACCCGCGCGCGCGACAGCAGCGCCGCGTTGAGCTCGAACGACGGGTTCTCGGTCGTCGCGCCGATCAGCGAGATCGAGCCGTCCTCCATCACCGGCAGGAAGGAATCCTGCTGGGCGCGGTTGAAGCGGTGGATCTCGTCGACGAACAGCACCGTGCGCCGGCCCTCGGCGCGGCGCAGCGCGCGCCGCCTCGAAAATCTTCTTCAGCTCGGCGACGCCGGTATGGATCGCCGAGACCTGCACGAATTCGGCGTCGGCCGCTCGGCCGAGCAGCCGCGCGACCGTGGTCTTGCCCGTCCCCGGCGGCCCCCAGAAGATCATCGAGCCGAGCGATCGGCGCGCCGAGCGAGCCGCGTCAGCGCGCCGTCCGGGCCCGGTCAGATGCTCCTGCCCTGCGACCTCGGCGAGCGTCGTCGGCCGCAGCCGGTCGGCGAGCGGGGCGGCGTCATCGCTTAGCCGACCTGCGCCGCGATGGCGCAGGAACGCGTCGGCCAGCACGCAGGCCATCATCGCCTCGCCGACCGGCACGGCGCGGATGCCGACGCAGGGGTCGTGGCGGCCCTTGGTGACGATCTCGGTTTCCTCGCCCTCGCGGGTCACCGTCTGCCGCGGGCTGAGGATCGACGAGGTCGGCTTGACGGCGAAGCGGGCGACGATCGGCTGGCCGGTCGAGATGCCGCCGAGGATGCCGCCGGCGTGGTTGGAGAGGAAGCGCGGGCCGCCGTCGTTGCCGGCGCGCATCTCGTCGGCGTTCTCCTCGCCGGTCAGCTCGGCGGCGGCGAAGCCGTCGCCGATCTCGACGCCCTTGACGGCGTTGATGCTCATCAGCGCGGCGGCGATCTCGGCGTCGAGCTTGCCGTAGATCGGCGCGCCCCAGCCGGCGGGCACGCCCTCGGCGACGACCTCGATCACCGCGCCGACCGAGGAGCCGGCCTTGCGGATCGCGTCGAGATAGTGCGTGAACTTGCCGACCGCCTCGGCGTCCGGGCGTGAAGAACGGGTTGCGCGCGACCTCGTCCCAATCCCAGCGCGCGCGGTCGATCGCGAGCTTGCCCATCTTGACCAGCGCCGCGCGAATCCGTCACGCCCGGAATGACCTTGCGCGCCACCGCGCCCGCGGCGACCCGCGCCGCCGTCTCGCGCGCCGAGGAGCGGCCGCCGCCGCGATAGTCGCGGATGCCGTATTTGGCGTCATAGGTGAAATCGGCGTGGCCCGGCCGATACTTGTCCTTGATCTCGCCGTAGTCCTTGGAGCGCTGGTCGACGTTGTCGATGTGGATGGCGATCGGCGTCGCCGGTCGTCACCTGGCGCGCCGACGCGCTCGTCGAACATGACGCCGGAGAGGATGCGCGCCTCGTCGGGCTCGCGGCGCTGCGTGGTGAAGCGCGACGTTCCCGGCCGGCGGCGGTCGAGATCGGCCTGGATGTCGGCGACGTCGAGCGGAATGCGCGGCGGGCAGCCGTCGATCACGCAGCCGATTCCCGCCCCGTGGCTCTCGCCATAGGTGGTGACGCGGAACAGATGGCCGAACGTGTTGTGCGACATGACGGGCCTCCGGCGCTTTCGTTAAGCGCGCCGCGCGCGAGGCGTCAAACGGGACGTCCGCGCGTCCGTTCATGTTCAATTCATCTCAGGCGCCGGAGATTGCGTGACATCCGACTTCGAGTTGGAATCGTTTCTGGAGGCCTACAAATGATCAATAAACTCGCTGCGCTGGGGCTCACCGCCGCTCTCGCTTTCGCTCCTATCGCCGCTTTCGGCCAGGCGGCCAGCCCGGACGCGTCGCCGGCGGCTGACGCCACTCCGATGGCCAAGCCGATGAAGCATCACACGGTGAAGCACAAGCACATGACGAAGCATAAGATGAAGAAGAAGGCCCCCGAGGCTTCGCCGGCGCCGACGCCGAGCCCGACCTAATCAGCTATCATTCGCCGATTTGACGAAAGCCGCTCTCTCCGAGAGGAGGAGCGGCTTTTTTGTTGTCGCGTGCGTTGGGCTGCGGCGGCGTGCGGCGGTAATCTTCGCCGCGGAAACCCGAGGGCGCGCACGATGCCGGGAATCGATTTCTGGTACGAATTCGCCTCGACCTATTCCTATCCGGCGGCGATGCGCGTGGAATCGCTGGCGCAGCGAACGCGGGCGTGGCGGTGCGCTGGCGGCCGTTCCTGCTCGGGCCGTTGTTCGCCGAACAGGGCTGGCGCGATTCGCCGTTCAACATCTATCCCGTCAAGGGCCGCTATATGTGGCGCGACCTGGAGCGGATCTGCCAATCGCTCGGACTGCCGCTTCGCCGCCCCGAGCCGTTCCCGCAAAACTCGCTGCTCGCGGCGCGCGTCGCGCTGGCGCTTCGCCGAGGGCATACGGCCGCCGTTCAGCCGCGCCGTCTACGCCGCCGAGTTCGGCGAGGGCCGCGCGATCGCGGATCGCGGCGCTGCTCTCCAGGCTCGTCGACGATTCGGGCGAGGACGCCGAAGCGGTCCTGGCGCGCGCGGAATCGCCGGAAAACAAGGCGGCGCTGCAGGGCGGCTTGCGAAGAGGCCAAGGCGCTCGGCCTGCCCGGCGCGCCGTGCTGCGTCGTCGGCGGGAACGAAGTATTCTGGGGCAACGACCGGCTCGCCGAAGCGGTCGATTGGGCGTCGCGCGGCTGACGTTTTTTCGGGTTCCCATGCGGTCGCGGCTCCGCTATACAGGCGCTCTGGGCAACTCACGCGAGGGAGACGGCATGATTCGCATGCTTGACGTTCTCTCCGCGTCCTGGTGTCGGCCGGCCGCGACCTGACTTCGCCGCCGCGCGGATTTCGCGCCGCTTCCTGAAACCCCACTTGCTTCGCGCGTTGCCCAAGGCCCCGCCATGTTCGCCCTGTTCGAACGCCTCATCGACCCGTTTCGCGCTCACGACGAAACCATGCCGCCGGCGACCATCGTCGCGCTATTACGCGCGCTATTGCCGGCAGATCTGGCCGCTGATCGCGGCGCTGGTCGTGCTCGGCCTCGTCATCTCGCTCATCGAGGCGTCGATCCTGAGCTTTTCCGGCTCGCTGATCGACATGCTGCGCGACGACCCCGCCGGGCGAAGTGTTCGCCCGCCATCGCATCGATTTTCATCGGCATGGCGGCGCTGGTGCTGATCGCGCGACCGCTGGCTTCGCTCGCCCACGATCTCTTGACCCAGCAGGCGATCGCGCCGGGGTTCACCAATCTGATCCGCTGGCAAACGCACCGCTATGTGCTGCGCCAGTCGATGACCTATTTCGCCAACGATTTCGCCGGCCGAATCGCCTCGAATGTGGTGCAAAGCTCGGCGTCGTTGCGGGAATCGATGGTGCAGATCGTCGATTCCTTGTGGTTCGTGGCGACCTTCGCGCTGACGACGCTCGTGGTTTTCGCGCGCGCCGATCTGCGGCTGACAATCCCGCTCGTCGTCTGGATCGCCTATTACCTGACCGTTCTCATCGTCATGGTCCCCAAGATCCGCCGCCGTTCGGAGAGTCTGGCCCATGCGCGCGCCGATCTGACCGGCCGCGTCGTCGACGCCTACGCCAATATTCAGACCGTCAAATTGTTCGCGCGTCTGGAGCGCGAGGACGCCGACGCGCGGTCGGCGCTAACGACGCATCTTGCGGCGTTCCATCGCCAGACGCGGCTCATCACCTGGCTCAACCTGTTCGTTTCGCTCGGCAACAGCTTGGTCATCGTCGTGTCGGCCGCGCTGTCGATCTGGCTGTGGTCGCGCGCCGCGCTGACGCTGGGCGATATCGCCATCGCGATCGGGCTCACGGTCCGCGTGGTCACAATGTCCAACTGGGTGATGTGGACGGCGATCGGAGTTTTTGACGCCATCGGCCAGGTGCAGGAAGGCGTGCGCACGATCGCCAAGCCGCGCGTGGTCGACGATCGCGCGCGCGCCCCGGCGCTCGCCGCCCGCCAGGGCGAGATCCGCTTCGAGGACGTGACGTTCCACTATGGCAAGGGCGAAGGCGTCATCGACCGCTTTTCGTTGCGCATCGCGCCGGGCGAGAAGGTCGGGCTCGTCGGCCGCTCCGGCGCGGGCAAATCGACGCTGGTCAATCTGCTGCTGCGTTTCTACGACGTCGAGGGCGGGCGCATCCTCGTCGACGGCGAAGACATCGCCGCGGTGAGCCAGGAGAGCCTGCGCCGTCAGATCGGCATGGTGACGCAGGACACTTCGCTGCTGCACCGCTCCATCGCCGACAATATTCTCTACGGCCGCCCCGAAGCCTCGCGCGAGGACATGATCGCCGCCGCGCGCGGGGCGCACGCCGATGCGTTTGTGCAAAACCTCACCGATCCCGACGGCCGCAGGGGTTACGACACGATGGTCGGCGAGCGCGGCGTCAAACTGTCGGGCGGCCAGCGCCAGCGCATCGCCATCGCCCGCGTGATGCTGAAGGACGCTCCGATTCTGGTGCTCGACGAGGCGACTTCGGCGCTCGATTCCGAGATCGAGCAGGCGATCCAGGAGAATCTTCAGGCGCTGATGGCGGGCAAGTCGGTGATCGCCATCGCGCACCGGCTTTCGACGATCGCGGCGATGGACAGGCTTGTCGTGCTAGACGAGGGCCGGATCGTCGAGATGGGGACGCATCGCGAGTTGATCGCCCGCGATGGGCTCTACGCGTCGCTGTGGCGGCGCCAGTCGGGCGGGTTCCTCAAGGCTGCGGAGTGAGCCTAGCCGAAAATCACGGCGCGCCGCCTGAGGCTCTCCGCCGGCCAAAGCGTCCTGAAGTCGTAATAGGCTTCGAAGGCGGGAACGCCCGCCGGCAACGCCACCCAGGGAACCTTCGAGCGCGTGTAGATATGCACGTCGGGCTTGAGCCTGTGCGGCGCATCCAGCGTGCCGACCCGAACGAACCGCAACTTTTCCGACGCCGCCATATTCGCTGCCAATCGCGGTTTGGCAGGCTTCGCAACGGAAGATGCGGTGCGACTTGCCGCTGTCGGTGGGGACGGAGACCGCCCTCGGCGCGCCCGCCGTCAACGCGAAGCGGTCCGTCTCGATCAGCGCGTTGATGACAAAAGCGCTGCCGGTTTCGCATTGGCAGCGCAAGCAGTGACATCCATGCACGAACAGGGGTTCGCTCGTCATGCGATAGCGCGTTTTTCCGCACGCGCAACCGCCTTCGAAACTCGCCATCGGCGCCTCGGATTTAGAACGTAACACGAACGTAGCGCCGCGTGGCGAAGTCGTCAACGGGCTTGCTCACACCGGCGTTTTCGCGGCAAATCGGAGCGCCGAGAACAGAGGCGCGCATGACCGACACACCCAAAATATCGCTGCGATCGGGCCGCAAGCTGCGCCGGGCCGTCGATCCCCTCGGCAATCTGCTTGCGGAAGGTTTCCATCTCGTGGGCCTGTTCGCCATCGGCGCCGCGACCATCTGGGCGGCGGCGCAAGCCTTCGCGGCGATGGTCGCGCGCGGCGCGCCGCGGTTGGAAGACCTTTTGCTGCTGTTCATCTATCTCGAAATCGGCTCGATGGTCGGCATCTATTTTCGCACCAATCACATGCCGGTCCGCTTCCTCATCTATGTCGGCATCACCGCGCTGACCCGGCATCTGATCGTGTTCGTGCAGCGCGGCGACGCGCCGGACGCCGGCATTCTCATCATGGCGGGCGGCACGCTGATTCTGGCGTTCGCGGTGCTCGTCATCCGCTACGCGTCGTTCCACTATCCCTTCGTCGAGCGCGGGAGAGGCGAGCGAGGATCAGTGACGCTTGCGAGCGCCCGAGCGGGGACGCTAGAGTTTGATGCATGCGTCGTCTTCTCCTCCTGCGGCACGCCAAAGCCGTTCCTCTCACGCTGGAGGACGATTTCGAGCGCGTTCTGACCGAACGCGGTCGCGACGACGCGCGACGCATCGGCGAATGGATGGCGCGACGAAGACCTCGTTCCCGACCGCGCCCTCTATTCCGGCGCCGCGCGCACCCGGGAGACCTGCGAGATCGTCGCCAAGGCGCTGCCGCGCGCGCTCGAGGCGGTCGAACAGAACGCGCTGTACGAAGCCACGCGCTTTCTCATCGTCGGGCTGCTGCGGGAGCTGCCGGCAAGCGCCCGCGCGCCTCTGGTCGTCGGCCACAATCCCGGCATGGCCGACGTCGCCAATCTGCTGACCGGGGAGGGCGCGGGCGCCGAGCGGTTGCGGCTCGCCTCGAAATTCCCGCCCGCGCGCGCTGGCGGTGATCGCTTTCGATCGTCCCGACTGGTCGGACCTCGGACGCCGCGAACGGGCCGGCTCGAACGCTTCGTCACGCCCGGCCGACCTCTGAAGGAGACCCCATGCCGCGCATCGACCGCGACCGCGACGCCTTTCTCGCCATCGACCTGCAGAACGATTTTTGCGCGGGCGGCGCGCTCGCCGTGCCCGACGGCGACGCCGTGCTCGAACCCGTCAACCGCCTGATGGCGCTGTTCATCCATGTCGTGGCGACGCAGGACTGGCATCCCGCCGATCACGCCTCCTTCGCCGCCAATCACCCGGGCGCCGCGCCGTTCTCGAGCATCGACATGCCCTATGGCCGGCAGACGCTCTGGCCCGTCCACTGCGTGCAGGCGACGCCGGGCGCTGGCGTTTCACCGCGACTTCGCGCTCGACCGCGCCACGCGCGATCCTCCGCAAGGGTTTTCGCACGCCATGTCGATTCCTATTCCGCCTTCTTCGAGAACGACCGCACGACGCCGACCGGCCTCGCCGGCCTGTTGCGCGAGCGCGGCGTGACCCGGGTGTTTCTGGCCGGCCTCGCCACCGATTTCTGCGTCTCGTTCTCGGCGCTCGACGCGCGGCGGCTCGGCTTCGATGCGACCGTCGTGACTCGACGCCTGCCGCGCCATCGACCTCGACGGCTCGCTTGCGCCGCGGCGCGCGCGGCTTGGGGCCAGGCGGGCGTCGCCGTCATCGAGAGCGGCGATCTCGGCTAGGAAGTTGCGCGCGCGGCTGTCGCCGCTTAAACCGCGCCTATGATCCGCACCCCGCTGATGAACGTGATGACCGCCGCCGCTTTGAAAGCGGGGCGCGGGCTCAAACGGGATCTCGGCGAAATCGAGAATTTGCAGGTGTCGCCCAAGGGGCCCGGCGATTTCGTCAGCCTCGCCGATCAGCGCTCCGAGAAAGTCCTCTACGAGGAACTGTCCAAGGCGCGGCCCGGCTACGGCTTCGTCATGGAGGAGAGCGGCCAGGTCGAGGGGACCGACAAGTCCCATGTCTGGCATATCGATCCGCTCGACGGCACCACCAATTTTCTGCACGGCATCCCGATGTTCGCCATCTCCATCGGCCTGGAGCGCGACGGGCAGATCGTCGCCGGCCTCGTCTACAATCCCGCCGACGATTCCATGTACGTCGCCGAGAAGGGCCAGGGCGCATGGGGCAACAACCGGCGCCTGCGCGTCGCCGGGCGGCGCGAAATGTCGCAATCGCTGATCGGCTGCGGCGTGCCGCATCTCGGCAAATCGCGCGAGCATCCGCGCTTCAAGGCGGAGCTTGCGGAAGTGATGACGGCGGTGGTCAACGTGCGCCGCATGGGCTGCGTGGCGCTGGATCTGGCCTATGTCGCCGCCGGCCGCTTCGACGGGTTCTGGGAGCGGGGTTTGAACTCCTGGGACATCTCCGCCGGCGCGCTGCTGATCCGCGAGGCCGGCGGCTATGTCACAGGCTGCGACGGCGAAGAGAATTTTCTCGAAACCGGCGCCATCTGCTGCGGCAACGAGTCGATCCACAAGCAGTTGCTGGATCTGTTGAAACGGGCGAGTTGACGCCGGCGCGCCGGCGGGCGTCGGCGCGAATCCGAACAATTGTTAATGTTGCGGCCAGCACGATTTAAGGCCGACTGTGCTTCACCTTCGTCAGCCGCGCGACGCCGCCGCGACCATCCCGCCGCCCACGTTCGCGCCTCCACAAACCAAGAGGAGATTGAACATGCGCGTTCTCATTCCCGCCATCGCCGTGCTGTTGGGCGGTGCGTCCGTCGCCTTTGCCGCCGACGCGACCGGGACCATCAAGAGCCTCGACGTCAATAGGGACATGGTCACGCTCAACAACGGATCGGCTTACATGGCCCCCAAGACCGTCAAGCTTTCCGCGTTCAAGGTCGGTGAGAAGGTCACCATCAGCTACGCCAAGTCCGGCGACAAGATGGACATCACGACAATGAAGCCGGCGACCTGAGCCGTCTTCTGAATCTGCGTTGACACGGGTCGCCGGCCCGATCCGGCGACCTCTGGCTTCGGTCTCTCAGCCCTTCGTCGCCGCTCGCACCCAGGCGAGCGAGGCGTGGGCGATGGCGACGGAGTCGCCGATTTCAGTTACGGGCACGACCGTTATGTCGTTCCAAAAGGCGAATTTCGAGACGAAGGATTGAACGATCTTCGGGTCGTCGGCTTCGACGAACACATAGCCGCCCGAACCCGAGACATTGCCCAGGAACGCATGCACCTTCAGGCCCTCTTCGGGCTTCCATTTGCCGAACGCAGTCAGCAACGCTTGATCGTTGGCGATATTCTGCTCGGCGGTGAGGCCGGAATTGCGGATTTGATATTCTATCATGAATTTCATCGTCGCCTCCCTATCAAATGGCTTCTAACAAAATCGCAATGTTTTGAGTCTTCGACGGCTACGTCAAGCTTATTAGCGTAATCCAATCGCGCTCCGGGAAAACCTTGACGGGCGCCGCCGCGGCCCTAGCATGGCCCGCGAATCCCGCGCGCAACCAGGCCCGCCATGCCCCCTTTCACCCTCCGCCGACCGCCCGTTGACGGCGGCGCCGCGAGGACGCGGACGTGATCGCGCTCGTCGGGCTGCTGCTGGTCGATCTGGCGCTGCTGGCGCTCGGCGGGGCCGCGGTCGCGCTTGCCCAAAAACCCCGCGCCAACGCCCTCGTCTACGGTTCGGCGCTCGCGCTTTCCGGTCTTGGCCTCGCCTTGGCGCTCAGCGCTTTTCTCGGCCGCGCGGCGCCGGCAAGCCTCGTGCTGCCGATCGGCCTGCCGTGGCTCGGCGCACATTTCCGGCTCGACGCGATCTCCGCCTTCTTCCTCGCGCTCGACCATCTCGGCGCCAGCGCGGCCTGCGTCTACGCGCTCGGCTACGGCCGCCATGAAAGCGCGCCGGGGCGCGTGCTGCCGTTCTTCCCCGCCTTTCTCGCCGGACTTGGCCTCGTGCCGCTCGCCGACGACGCCTACACGTTTCTGGTCGCCTGGGAGTTCATGTCGCTCGCCTCCTGGGCTTTGGTGATGGCGCATCACCAAAACCCCGGGAAACGCTCAGGCCGGCTTCGTCTACATCGTGATGGCGGTCTTTGGCGCGTTCTCGCTGCTGCTCGCCTTCGGGCTGCTCGCGGGCGCCGGCGGCGGCTATGCGTTCGACGCCATGCGCGCCCACCCGCCAAGCGCCGGCGTCGCCGCCCTTGCACTGGCGCTCGCCCTGATCGGCGCCGGCTCCAAGGCGGGGCTCGCGCCGCTGCATGTTTGGCTGCCGCTCGCCCACCCGGCCGCGCCGAGCCATGTCTCGGCGCTGATGAGCGGCGTGATGACCAAGATCGCGATTTACGGCTTCGTGCGCTTCGCTTTCGATCTGCTGGGCTTCCCGGACTGGCGCTGGGGCGTGCCTGTTATGACGCTCGGCGCCGCGACCGCCGCGCTCGGCGTGCTCAGCGCCAACATGGAAGTCGATTTCAAGCGGCTGCTCGCATATTCCACGATCGAGAACATCGGCCTCATCTTCGTCGGCCTCGGGCTCGCGCTCGCCTTCAAGGCCGACGGCCTCAGCCGCGCCTCGGCGCTCGCCATGACCGCGGCGATGCTGCACGCCTTCAACCACATGCTGTTCAAGAGCCTGCTGTTCTTCGCCGCCGGCGCGGTCTTGACCGCGACCGGCGCGCGCAACCTGGACCGGCTTGGCGGCCTGTTCGACCGCATGCCCTGGACCTCCATCAGCGCCTTGATCGGCTCCGCCGCCATCGCAGGCCTGCCGCCGCTCAACGGCTTTGTCTCGGAATGGCTGATGCTTCAGGCTGTGCTGATCGGCCCCGCCTTTCCGCAATGGACGCTCAAACTGCTGGCGCTGGCGATGGGCGCGATTATCGCGCTGGTGGCGGCGCTGGCCGCCGTCCGCTTTCGCCCGCGCGTTCGGCGTCGCCTTCCTCGGCCGGCCGCGTTCGGCCGAGGCGGCGCGGGCGCGCGACGTCGACCGCCCCCATTCGCTACGCGATGGGCGCCCTCGCGCGCGCTCTGCCTGCTGGCCGGCCTGTTTCCTGGCGTGATCATCGACGCGCTGAAACCGCTCGCGCGAGCCGCGGTCGGCGCGGCGATGCCGCTGCAATCGAAGATTCGCCTGGCTCTCGATCGCGCCCATCGCGGAATGCGCGCAGTCCTATAACGGCCTGCTGGTGTTCCTGTTCTTCGTGATGTCGGGCTCCTTGGCGGCGTTCGCGATCCATCGCTTGGCCTCTGACAGGCTGCGCCGCGCGCCGGCCTGGGATTGCGGCTATCCCGACGCCAATCCCGCCACGCAATACACCGCCGTCAGTTTCGCCGAGCCGATCCGGCGCGTCTTCGGCGGCTTCGCCTTCCGCCGCGCGCGAGACGCGTCGACATGCCGCCGCCCGGCGACGCGCGCCCGGCGCGGCTCGACGGCTTGCACATGCGCGACCGCGCCTGGGATCGGCGTCTATGCGCCGCTCGTCGGCGCCGCCGTGCAGGCGGCGGCGATGCGGTTCAATCCGCTGCAATTCCTGACCATCCGGCAATATCTCACCGTCGTGTTCGCGGCGCTAGTGCTGTTGCTTGCTGCTGCTGGCGGGCGGCACATGAAGCGCTGATCGCTCGTTTTCCAGTTCCTGCAGATGACGCTGGTCATCGCGCTCGCGCCGGCTGCTGACCGGGCTCGTGCGCAAGGCGAAGGCGCGGCTGACGCGCCGGCGCGGGGCGCCGTCGTGCAGCCCTATCGCGACCTCTACCGGCTCGCCCGCAAGGAGGCGATCGTCGCCGACAGCGCCACCTCGCTGTTCCGCGTCGCGCCCTACCTCGTCTTCGCCTCGACCTGGGTCGCCGCGGCGCTGGTGCCGACCTTCGCGACCGGCCTGCTGTTCTCCTGGTCCGCCGACCTCATCGCCATCGTCGCGCTGCTCGGCTTCGGGCGCTTCTCTCTGGTCGCTCGCCGGCATGGATGTCGGCACGAGTTTCGGCGGCTTGGGCGCCAGCCGCGAGGCGATGTTCGCGACCCTCGCCGAGCCGGCGATGCTGACGATCGTGTTCTCGCTGGCGCTGCTCGCCGGCTCGACGCAGCTTTCGACCATCGCCGCATTCATGGCCACGTCATGATGTCGGCCTGCGCGTCACGCTCGGCATGGCGCTGATCGCGCTGGTCATGGTGGCGATCGCCGAGAACGGCCGCATGCCCGTCGACAATCCCGCGACCCATCTCGAACTGACGATGGTGCACGAGGCGATGGTGCTGGAATATTCCGGCCGGCATCTGGCGCTGATCGAACTCGCGGCGATGCTGAAGCTGCGCTCTACGTCTCGCTGATCGCCTGCGTGTTCGCGCCCTGGAGGCTCGCCATCGGCGATGCGAGCGCCGACGCCCGGTTGATCGGCGCGGTCGCCTATCGTCGCCAAGCTCGCCCTTGCCGGCGTCGCGCTCGGCGCCGTTCGAGACCTCCATCGCCAAGATGCGGGTGTTCCGCGTGCCCAATTTCCTCGGCGCGGCGCTGATGCTGAGTTTTCTTGGCGCGCTGCTGCTGTTCGTGTCGCGGACGCTGAAATGACCGGGCTCTCCTTCGACGTCTCGCATCTGCTCGCCGGCGGCCTGGTGCTGTTCAGCTTCATGCTGCTCTATCAGACGCGGCTCTATGCGCTGATCGACGTCTACGCCATGCAGAGCTTTCGTGCTGTCCTGGTCGGTCGCGTGGCAGGCCTATGTGCAGGACGCAGCCGCATCTCTACGTCAACGGCGGCGATCGCCTTCCTGTTCAAGGCGGCGCTGATCCCCTATGCGCTGCATCGCATCGATCAGCGCGGCTCGGCATCGCAGCGCGACGTGGAGAATGTCGTCGGCATCGGGCCGACCATGCTGGCGGGGCTCGCGCTGGTCGCGCTCTCCGTCGTGGTGATGCTGCGCATCGCGAGCGACGCCGACGCGCTGGCGCGCGAAGACCTCGCCTTCGCGCTCTCCGTGATGCTGCTCGGCATGCTGATGATGGTGGTGCGGCGCAATGCGGTCAGCATGGTCGTCGGCTTCATGTCGCTGGAGAACGGGCTGATCCTCGCCGCCGCCGGCGCCAAGGGCATGCCGCTGGTGGTCGAGTTCGCCGTCGCCTTCTCGGTGCTCGTCGCGCTGACCGTGATCGGCGTGTTCCTGTTCGGCCTCCGCGAACAGTTCTCGACGCGTCGACGCCGCCGCGCTCGACGGGTTCCAGGATTTGCGCCGGTGAGCGCGGCGTTTTACGCGGTCGAGGCGATCCTGGCGATTCCGCTGGCGGCCGCCGCCGCGCTGGCGATCCTGCCGGACTACCGGCTGTCCGCGCGTCTCAATGTCGCCGCCTCATTCGCCACCTTCGCCTGCGCCTGCGCCTTGTTCGGCCTCGACGGCTTCGCCTCGCCCTATCTGCTGTCGACGATCTCAACGTCGTCTTCCTCGTCCTCAACACCTTCGTCGCCTTCACGACGAGCGTGTTCTGCGCAGCTACATCGCGCACGAACTTGAAATCGGCCGCCTGACGCCGGGGGCGCTGCGCTTCTATCACGCGATGTATCAGTTCCTCACGTTCGCGATGAATCTCGCGCTGACGGCCAACAATATCGGCCTGATGTGGGCGGCGATCGAAATCGCGACGCTGACGACGGTGGCGATGGTCGGGATCTATCGCACGCGCGCGGCGATCGAGGCGGCGTGGAAATATTTCATTCTCGGCAGCGTCGGCATCGCGCTGGCGCTTGTTCGGCACCATCCTGGTCTACATGGCGGCGCGGCCGGTCGTGGGCGAAGGCCTCGACGGCATGATCTGGACGTTGCTGATGGCGACGTTCGCGCGAATTCGATCCGGCGCTGCTCAATCTCGCCTTCGTGTTCCTGCTGCTCGGCTACGGCACGAAAGTCGGGCTCGTCCCCGCTGCACGCCTGGCTGCCGGACGCCCACGCCGAAGGGCCGACGCCGATCTCGGCGGTGCTCTCGGGGCTTGTTGCTCAATGTCGCGCTCTATGCGGTGCTGCGCTTCAAGCTGCTGATCGACGCCAACGGCCGCGCCATCGCGCCGGGGCCGCTGATGGCGACGCTGGGGCTGCGTCGCGTCGATGTTCGCCGCCTTCATGCTGTATCGGCGGCGCGACATCAAGCGGCTGTTC
This sequence comes from uncultured Pseudomonadota bacterium, assembly GCA_963835115.1. Classification (GTDB taxonomy): domain Bacteria; phylum Pseudomonadota; class Alphaproteobacteria; order Rhizobiales; family Beijerinckiaceae; genus Roseiarcus. The sequence continues at coordinate 35,884 of CAWIEP010000015.1, read as the reverse complement.
GCCTTCTCCTCGATCGAGCACATGGGGATCATCGTGTTCGCCTTCGGCATGGGCGGTCCGCTCGCCAATTTCGCCGGCCTGCTGCACATGACGATGCACAGCCTGACGAAGTCGGCGATCTTCTTCACCGTCGGCCATATCGCGCAGGTCAAGCGCACGCAGCGCATCGCCGACATCCGCGGCCTGACGACGACTCAGCCCTGGCTCGGTTGGACGCTGCTGGTCGGCGTGTTCGCTATCGCGGGCCTGCCGCCGTCGGGGGTGTTCCTCAGCGAGTTCCTCGTCGTCAGCTCGACCTTCGCGCGTTCGCCGGCGCTGGCGCTGATTCTCGTGTTCGGACTGCTCGTCGCCTTCGGGGCGCTGGCGCTGCGGGCGCAGGGGATGGCGTTCGGCGAGGCCAAGGCTGATGAGAGGCGCTCGACCGCCTCGGCGGCGCCGATCGTGGCGCATCTGGGCCTCGTGGCGCTGGCCGGCCTCTATCCGCCGCCGCCGCTGGTGGCGTGGTTCCAGCATGTCGCGGCGATGCTGCGGTAGGGCGCCATCCTTTTGCCGTCGTTGCGCCGTTGCAACGCCACGCTCGCCGAAGCGCCGACATCGTTTTTTCCGCTTGCGCGGCCCCCCCGACTCGGCCGATCTTGTCCAGCGCCAGGGATTGTTAATCCCCCGGTAACGAGAATAATCCACAAGATGTTGTGGCGAGGGTGGCAAGCGCCACCTATCTATTGACGTGAGGATGACAATTCCGTAACAGGATGTCTCCCCGGTCGGCGTGCCAGAGGTCGGCGCGAAACCAAGGCGCAGCCTTGGCCTATCGCCCCGGGAAAAGCGTTGAGATCAGTGAGGGGCGCGGGGGCGCGGATCGCGGCTTGAAGAAGCCGAGGGCCGGGTTGCGTCCATTCGGGGACAGCGGCGCGGCGCCGCGCAGACGAACGGGAACAGGCCACATGCACATCGAGCGGCACTACACGGAAGCCAACGCCAATCCCTACGAGGCCATCGCGTTTGCGACGGCGAAATCGGAGATTCGCAATCCCGACGGCTCCGTGGTGTTTTCCGCCGAGGGGGTGGAAGTTCCCGCCGCCTGGAGCCAGGTCGCCGCCGACGTGCTGGCGCAAAAATATTTCCGCAAGGCCGGCGTGCCGGCGCGGCTGAAGCGCGTCGAGGAGAATGGCGTTCCCTCGTTCCTGTGGCGCTCGGTGCCCGACGAGGCGGCGCTGGAGTTGCTCCCGAAGGCGGAGCGCACGATCGGCGAGACTTCGGCCAAGCAGGTGTTCGACCGGCTCGCCGGGGCCTGGACCTATTGGGGCTGGAAGGGCGGCTATTTCGACACGCAGGAGGATGCGCAAGCTTTCTTCGACGAGATGCGCTTCATGCTGGCGCGCCAGATCGCCGCGCCGAATTCGCCGCAATGGTTCAACACCGGCCTGCATTGGGCCTATGGCGTCGATGGCCCGGGGCAGGGCCATTATTACGTCGATCACGAGACCGGCAAGCTGACCAAATCGAAGTCGGCCTACGAGCATCCGCAGCCGCACGCCTGTTTCATCCAGTCCGTCGCCGACGATCTCGTCAACGAGGGCGGCATCATGGATCTCTGGGTGCGCGAGGCGCGGCTGTTCAAATACGGCTCCGGCACCGGCACCAATTTCTCGACGCTGCGCGGCGAGAACGAGCGGCTGAGCGGCGGCGGGCGCTCCTCCGGGCTGATGAGCTTCCTGAAAATCGGCGACCGCGCCGCCGGCGCGATCAAGTCCGGGGGCACCACGCGCCGGGCCGCGAAAATGGTGATCGTAGACGTCGACCACCCCGACATCGAGGCGTTCATCGACTGGAAGGTCAAGGAGGAGCAGAAGGTCGCCGCGCTGGTCGCCGGCTCACGCATCGTCAAGAAGCATCTGAAGGCGGTCTTGCGCGCCTGCGTCAATTGCGAGGGGCCGGGCGACGATTGTTTCAACCCGGACAAAAACCCGGCCTTGAAGCGCGAGGTCAAGGCGGCGCGACGAGACGAAGTGCCGGACGGCATGATCAAGCGCGTCATCCAGTTCGCCAAGCAGGGGTTTCGCGACATCGAGTTCGACGCCTACGACACCGATTGGGATTCCGAGGCGTATTTGACCGTCGCCGGCCAGAACTCCAACAATTCGGTGCGTGTGACCGATGCGTTCCTGCACGCGGTCGAAGCCGATGCGGATTGGAGCCTGACGCGCCGGCTCGACCATAAACCCGCCAAAACCCTGAAGGCGCGGGAACTCTGGGACAAGATCGGCTACGCCGCCTGGGCCTCGGCCGATCCCGGCCTGCAATATCACACCACCATCAACGATTGGCACACCTGCCCGGCGTCGGGACCGATCCGCGCCAGCAACCCCTGCTCCGAATACATGTTCCTCGACGACACCGCCTGCAATCTGGCCTCGCTCAACCTGCTGCAATTCCGCGACCCCGTCAGCAAGGCGTTCGACGTCAAAGCCTATGAGCACGCGGTGAAGCTGTGGACGCTGGTTCTCGAAATCTCGGTGATGATGGCGCAGTTCCCGTCGAAGGAAATCGCAAAACTTTCCTATGATTTTCGCACGCTCGGCCTCGGCTTCGCCAATATCGGCGGGTTGCTGATGTCGAGCGGCATCGCCTACGACAGCGACGAGGGCCGGGCGATCTGCGGCGCGTTGAGCGCCATCCTGACCGGCCGCGCCTACGCCACGTCTGCGGAGATCGCGCGCAAACTCGGCGCCTTCCCCGGCTACAAGCTCAACGCCGAGCCGATGCTGCGCGTGATCCGCAACCACAAGCGCGCCGCCGAGGGCCATTCCGACGGCTACGAAAAGCTCGCCGTCGCGCCGACGCCGCTCGACCACGCCTCGCTGATCCGCGCCGGCTCGCCGTTCGCCGGCCTCTCGGACGCCGCGCGCGAATCCTGGGCCGACGCCTTGGTCCAGGGCCAGCTGCACGGTTACCGCAATGCGCAGGTCTCGGTGGTCGCGCCGACCGGCACCATCGGCCTCGTCATGGACTGCGACACCACCGGCATCGAGCCCGACTTCGCGCTCGTAAAATTCAAGAAACTGGCCGGCGGCGGCTATTTCAAGATCATCAACCGCGCCGTTCCCGAGGCCTTGCGCACGCTCGGCTACCGCGAAGCCGAGATCGGCGAGATGGTCGCCTACGCCGTCGGCCACGCCTCGCTCGGGCAGTCGCCGGGCGTCAATATCGCGGCGCTGCGCACCAAGGGTTTCACGGACGCGGCGATCGCCAAGTTGGAGGCGGCGCTGCCGGGCGCCTTCGACATCAAGTTCGTGTTCAACAAATGGACGCTGGGGGCGGAGTTCCTGACCGGCGCGCTGAAAATCCCGGCCGAAAAACTCGACGAGCCCGGCTTTGAGCTGCTCGCCGCGCTCGGCTTCAGCAAGTCTGAGATCGAGGCCGCCAACACCCATATCTGCGGAGCGATGACGCTGGAAGGCGCGCCGCATCTGAAATTGGAGCATTACGCGGTGTTCGATTGCGCCAACCCGTGCGGGCGCACCGGCAAGCGCTATCTCTCGGTGGAGAGCCACATCCGCATGATGGCGGCCTCGCAGCCGTTCATCAGCGGCGCGATCTCCAAGACGATCAACATGCCCAACGACGCGACGGTGGAGGACTGCAAGGACGCCTATATGCTGTCCTGGCGGCTGGGCCTGAAAGCCAATGCGCTCTATCGCGACGGCTCCAAACTGTCGCAGCCGCTCAATTCGCAACTGATCGAGGCCGACGAGGACGACGACGAGGCGGTCGAGACGCTGGTCGCGATGAACGCCCCGGCGCGGGCGGCCGCCGTCGCCGAGCGCATCGTCGAGCGCGTGGTCGAGCGGGTCGAGCGCGTGCGCGAGCGCGAAAAGCTGCCGGATCGCCGCAAGGGCTATACGCAGAAGGCGGTGGTTGGCGGCCACAAGGTTTATCTGCGCACCGGCGAGTATGAGGACGGCCGGATCGGCGAGATTTTCATCGACATGCACAAGGAGGGCGCGACCTTCCGCTCGCTGATGAACAATTTCGCCATTGCGATCTCGCTCGGCCTGCAATTCGGCGTGCCGCTGGAAGAATTTGTCGAGGCGTTCACCTTCACTCGCTTCGAGCCGGCGGGCTTCGTGCAGGGCAACGACGCGATCAAGAATGCGACGTCGCTGTTGGACTACGTGTTCCGCGAGCTGGCGATCTCCTATCTCGGGCGCCACGAGCTTGCGCATGTGTCGCCGGAAGAGATTGGCAACACGGTGCTCGGCGGCGGCGTCGCGCAGGACAAGGCGGCCGGGGCGACGGTTTCGACGCCGCCGGCGAGCGTGGTGTCGAAGGGCCTCGTTCGCTCCAAGACAGACAAGCTGATGCTGGTTCAGGGCGGGGCCTATGCGTCGCTGGGCGCGACGGCGCTGAAGGGGGAGTTCGCCGAGGCGCCGGACGTTTTCGCCGGCGTGGCGTTCACGGAGCCGGTCGCCGAGCGCCGCGCGGAGGCGCGGGCGAAAGGCTACGTCGGCGAAGCCTGCCCGGAATGCGGGAATTTCACGATGGTGCGCAACGGTACGTGCTTGAAGTGCGACACTTGCGGGGGGACGACGGGGTGTAGTTGAGGGGAACTCGCCCGGAGTAACGCCTTCCCGTCGTCCTGGCCGGGCTTGTCCTGGCCATCCACGCGGTGGGACGTCAGAGACCTCGGCCGGAGAAGGCGACGATGCCGGGAGGCTGGGTCTACATGGTAACCAACCGCCCCAACGGCGTACTCTATACCGGCGTCACCTCCGACATCGCGCGCAGGATTTACGAGCACCGCGAGGGCCTGTTCGCGGGGTTTACGCAACGCTACGGATGCAAGCGCCTCGTCTGGTTGGAGCATCACGACGATATCCAAGCCGCAATCCAGCGTGAGAAGAACATCAAACATTGGTCCCGCGCCTGGAAGGCGCAAATGATCATCGAGGCGAACCCGGGTTGGGCGGACCTCTACGAGACACTGAACAGATAGGCGTGAAGCGCCGCCGCGTGGGTGGCCGGGACAAAGCCCGGCCATGACGGCGCGGGGGGTCGCGACTACGCGCCGTTGTCCTGGCCGGGCTTGTCCCGGCCATCCATGCGGTGGGACGTCAAGAAACTTTGGCCGGGAAGGCGCCGATGCCGGGAGGCTGGGTCTACATCGTCACGAACCGACCCAACGGCGTACTCTATACCGGCGTCACCTCCGACATCGCGCGCAGGATTTACGAGCATCGCGAGGGCCTGTTCGCGGGGTTTACGCAACGCTACGGATGCGAGCGCCTCGTCTGGTTGGAGCATCACGACGATATCCAAGCCGCAATCCAGCGTGAGAAGAACATCAAACATTGGTCGCGCGCGTGGAAGGCGCAAATGATCATCGAGGCGAACCCGAGTTGGGCCGACCTTTACGAGATACTGAACCGATAGGCCTGAAGCGCCGCCGCGTGGATGGCCGGGACAAGCCCGGCCAGGACGGCGCTGGCGGTTCGCGACTACGCGCAATTTGAATATCCGGCCGCAATCGAGCCGCTCTCGGCAGAGGAAAACGGGATGTAGCAGAGCGAGCCGCTTCCACGCCTCCCGTCGTCCTGGCCGGGCTTGTCCCGGCCATCCACGCGGTCGACGTCAGAGACGTCGGCCGGAGAAAACGCCGGCGTCAGGAGGTTGGCCAAATCGTAACGAACCGGCCTAGCAAGACAAGCTCGGCAGCGCGACCGCCCCCCTACGGCCGCGTAAAATCCGCCGTCGCGTTCCCCTGATTGGACTTGAGCGTCGCGTGCGCGGTCTTCGGCCCGGTCCGCGTCAGCGTCACGACAACATCATTCTCGCCGTAGACCACCCGCGTCGCCGTCAACTTGCTCTTCACCACCGGGGTCGTCTGGCCGCCGTATTCAAAACTGACCACCCGGCCGCCTTGGATGTTGACGGCGGCGGGGTCGTTGCCGCCCCAGGCGCCGGCCCAGCGGCCGTCCCAGGAGCCCATCCCATGATGATGGCTCCGCGCCTTCATGTGCCGGGTCGCGGCCTGTGCCGCCGGCGCCAACGCCAACGACAGAGACGCGGCGGCGAATGCGATGCGATAAAATTTCATGGCGTGACCCCCCGAAAAACTCAGCGAACAAGGAAAAACGCCCCTTGCATCCGCGCATCCCGCGTTATTCGCAGCGTTCCCCATTAAGTCAACCGCTCGACGCCGGCTTAGGGTTTTAGCGTCAGCGCGACCTCGCCGGTCTCCAACAGCGACTTGAGGTTCGACAGAATTTTCGGCCAGCCGTCAGAAACCGCTGCGATCAGCAGGGATTGCGGCTTCTCCATCTCGTGCAGGATCGTCAGCTTGGTCGAGTTCCGCCGTCGGTTCCAGGGTCATCGTGCAGCGCCCGGGACCCTCGGCGGCGAGTTCCGGGCGCAGCTGATGCGTCCATTTGATCACAAGTTTGTTCGGCGGGTCAGCCTCGACAATCTCGCCGATGTCGGTGACGCGGCCGTCCGGGTACACCATCCGCCATGGCGATCCCGCCCGCCATTCGCTCTCGCAGGCGACGCCGAACCAATAGCGGGAAATGAAGCTTTGCTCGGTCAGCGCGGTCCATACGCGCTCGGGCGTGGCGCGGATGTAGGTGACGTAGACGAATACGGATCGGTTCATCGGTCTTCTCCTTCCAAATTGCGCTTCAGCCCCGCCAGCGCATCGAGCGCCGGCCGTTCGAATTTTGCGATCCAGCGCTCCGCGATGGCGTGGATCGGCACGGGGTTGAGAAAGTGCAGTTTCTCTCGGCCGCGCCGCCGCGTCGCGACAAGGTTCGCGCCCTCCAGCATCGCCAGATGTTTCGAGACCGCCTGCCGCGTCATCGCCAGCCCCCCGCAGAGTTCGGCCAGCGTCTGTCCGTTCCGCGCCCGCAGCCGGTCCAGCAACACCCTGCGGCTGGCGTCGGCGAGCGCGTGGAAGACGGCGTCCTCGTCCATGCGCGACAATAGGCAACCAAATGGTTGCCTGTCAAGCTCTGTTGCACGATTTGGCGCCTAGGCCGTTGATAAAGCGGCGGCCACGCCATTTTTAGCCGCCGAGGGCGTCCGGGGGACGGCGATAGGGCCAGCGGGTCGCTTCGTCATAGGCGCGCGCCAGCGCCAGCAGGCCGACCTCGTCCTGCACCCGCCCGACAAGCTGGACGCCCATCGTGCGGCCGCTGACGTCGAAGCCGGCGGGCAGGGCGATCGTCGGCGCGCCGGCCAGCGTCGCCGGGACCGCGCACTGCATCCACTGGTGGTAGCTCGTCATCGCCTGGCCGCCGACCCGCATCGCGCCCTTCGCCTCGGCGGGAAAGGCGAAACAGGAGGCCGTCGGCAGCGCCCAGAAATCGTAGCGCCCATGGAAGCGGGCGAGGCAGGCGTGCCAGAGGCTGCGCGTTTGCGAGGCGGCCGAGACGTCATAGGCCGTGAGCTTCAGCCCCTGCTCGATCTCGTAGATCGCCGCGTCCGGAAGTTGGGCGCGCGACGCGGCGTCCTCGTAATGCGGCAGCAGCGTGGCGTTGTGCCAATGGCGGAGCGTCAGGAACGCGCGCCACAAGGCGTCGACCGGGAAATCCGGAACCGCCTCCTCCACGGCGCAGCCCAGGTCTTCGAACACCTCCATCGCCGTGCGCGCGAGGTCGAGCACGCCGGGGTCGAACGGGATTCGGCCGCCGAAATCGCCGACCCAGGCGATCCGCGCCCCCTTGGCGAGCGGCGGCGGGGCAGGGTGAAACGCGCGCCCGTCGCCCGGCAGCGACAACGGCGCCGCCGCCGAAAAACCGGCTTGCACCGAAAGCAGCAGCGCCAGATCCTCGACGCTGCGCGCCATCGGGCCGAGAACGCTGAGCGTCGGCGTCCAAACGTCGAGGTCGGGACGGGGAATGCGGCCGTAGCCGGGGCGAAAGCCATAGACATTGTTCCAGCCGGCGGGGTTGCGCAGGGAACCGCCGTAGTCGGAGCCATCGGCGAGCGCGACCATTCTGAGCGCCAGCGCCACCGCGGCGCCGCTCGACGAGCCGCCGGCCGAAAGCCCGGGATTGTATGCGTTGCGGGTGATCCCATGGACGGGATTGCGGGAATAGGAGCCGAGCCCGAATTCCGGCACGTTGGTCTTGCCGACGAAGATCGCCCCGGCCGCGCGCAGGCGGGCGACCATGAGGCTGTCGGCGCCGGCGGGGGCGTGGCCCAGCAGCGGCGAGCCTTTGCTTGTGGGCAGGCCGGCGACGTCCTCGAGGTCTTTGATCGCCATCGGCAGGCCATGCAGCGGGCCGCGAACTTCGGCGTCGTCCGCCGCGCGGGCTTCCGCGAGGAGTTTTTCGCGCGGGCGCAAGCTGACGATGGCGTTATGGCTGGGGTTGAGCGCCTCGATGCGATCGAGCGTGGCCGCCATCAGGTCGGCCGCCGACAGCCGGCGCGCCGCCAGTTCGCGGGTGAGATGGCAGGCGCTCGCATCCAGCCTGTCGGGCAAAAATCCTCCGTCGCGCCCTATTCGTCGCGCAAGGTGAAAAATTCTGGCCCCACCCGCTACGTTTTGCGGCGATGCAGCTCAAGCCGGTCGTGCGCAAGGCGAACCAGAAATGCGGTCATCCGCAAACTCGGCCCCGCCACGGCCATCAGCGTGAACGGGAGATAGAAAAGCGTCAGCTTGAGATTGCGCGACGGCAGTTGATTCATGAAATCGCCGAAGAACGCGTAGGCCAGATAATTCATCGCCACGAAGTTTAGGAGACGCCATCCCTGGCGCCCTAGCGCCTGATGAAACGGGCCGAATGAAAATATCGCGAGAAGATATGCGAAAATCGCCGCGCCGCCAAAAAATACGAACACCCCTCGGGCCGGCGCGGTCCCGACCGCGCACAGCAAGCCGACAAGGCTGAGGTGAACCGTCAGGACGGCGACGAACGCCAAACCCAACTCGCGCAGACACTTTTTTTAGCGGCTGAAACGCTCGCCCAAACAGGGCGACCAGCGCGCCGGCGGAATAGGCGGGCCAGAAAAACAAAAACCCGATCCGCGCGGTGACCCCGAGCGCCAGTATGATGCCTTTATCGGTCGCGCCGCGAAAATAGAGAATTACCGTGGCGACTGTCAGGGCGGCGCCGAACGCCGAGCCGATCCACAACGCGTCGTTGGCTCGGGCCCTCATCTGAAAACTCCACGCAATGAAAATTGGACGGCGAAAATCCAAATTGCGGCATCGGGAACCCGTGGCCGTTTACCTTCGGCCGTTCGGTGTCCCAAAATGGAATTCTTAGCTCAAAAGAACAGGAGATCAAAATGGGATCATTTCGCCGCACACAAAAGGCGGCTTTCCAGAACAGTTTGCATCAACTGGGGAATCGCTATTCGAACGTCCTTGACTACGGCGCCCTCCTTTTGCGCGATCCCAAAACCGAAGTTGTTCAAGCCCGTTTCGTCTTCGCTATAGGTCCGCGATTTCCGCGACAGGGGCGCCTATTACGCCGGCGACGCTTGACGATGAAGCGGGCATCCAGCGCGTCCGCCTCCCCGCAAACGAGCCCCTCTAAATCGCGGAGGCCCAAAGAGGGCTCAGCCGAACGCCGGCTTCCGGGCAAGCGCGTCGCGACGGCCGCGCAAGCGGTTGTAGAGCGCGCGGGCGAAGCGACGCGCGGCGACCAAGGGGCGCGGCAGTACGCTGCGGCAGAAGGCCACCTTGCGGACGTAAGATTCGATTTCCCAGGTTGCCGTTGCGCCACGCGAGAAATGAAGGGAGTCGCCGGCGCCATAACGACGGCCGGGCTCGCCGCCGAACGAGACAATGACTTCCCCATCGATAAAATAGATGGTCTCGTCGCTGCTGTAGCGCCAGGTAAATTTGCCGGCGGTGCACTCCCACAGAATCGTGGAGGCGGCGCGATCGTCGGAGACGGCGAGAATGGCGATGCGAGCCTGCGGATCGCCGCTTTCAATCCAATTCGGATTGATAGGCGCCGACATCATCCGCGCCCCTTTCAAGCCGTCGCTCATTCCATCGCGCACGAATTCGTCCCGCATCACTTGGCCTCCGCGCAGTAAGGTTTCATTATACTTACCGCGTCCAATGTTTACGGTCGAAACGAGGTTTTGACAACAAGTTTCTGAAAGCTAAACGATACACTTGCGTCGTTAATACTAAGATTCAGGCTTAACGGCGCGAGAAGTCCAACCCCCTCACCACGCTGTGTAGCCCGCGTCGGCCATCACGACGGCGCCGGTCATAACGCTGGACGCGGGGGAGGCGAGGAACAAGGCGATGGCGGCGATCTCGTCGGGTCTGCCCATGCGACCCATCGGCGTGAACTCCATCCAGGTCTGCAACATCGCCTTGTCTTCGGCGCTCGCGCGGGTCATCGCGGTATCAATATAGGTCGGCGCAATCGCGTTGACGCGCACGCCGCGCGACGCCCATTCCGCCCCGAGGCTGCGGGTCATGTGGTGCACGGCGGCTTTCGAGGCGTTGTAGTGGGTTTGCCGCTGCGGCTTGTTGGCGATCACGCCCGACATCGAGCCGATGGCGACAATAGCGCCGTTCGCCTTTTCCAACATGGCGCGGCCAAAGGCGCGACAACACCAGAACACGCCGTTGAGGTTGACGTCCATCATCCGCAGCCAGTCCTCGTCGGGCGTCGCTTCGGCGGGCTTGTCCGGCATGGCGATGCCGGCGTTGGCGATGAGGATGTCGATGGGCGCTTGCGCGTTGAGCGCAGCGGCGAGTCGCTCGACGTCGGCCGATTTCGTCACATCGAGCCGATGCGCCTCGACGGCGACGCCCTTGGCGGCGAGCGTCGCGCGCCCCGTTTCGAGCACGGCGGGATCGATGTCGCACAGTACGATTTTCGCGCCATGTTCCGCCAGCGCCTCGGCGCAGGCGAGGCCAATGCCCCGTCCCCCGCCCGTGACGACCGCGCGCGAGCCGCTGAGATCGAATTTTTCCCGATACATGTTTTCCTCCCCATTGTTTGTAAGTGAAACTATCGGCCGCCCGATACGTCGAGCAGCGCGCCGGTCACATAGGAGGCGGCGTCGCTTAGCAGCCAACAAATCGCCGCCGCGACTTCTTCGGGGAGTCCAGGGCGGCCCATCGGCGAGGTCGCGCCGAGCGCAAAAGCGCGGTCAGGCTCGCCGCCGCTGGCGTGAATGTCGGTGACGATCAGGCCCGGCCTGACGCCGTTCACCCGCACCCCTTCGCCGCCGAGTTCGATCGAAAGCCCCTTGACCAGCGTGTCGAGCGCGGCCTTGGCCCCCGCGTAGTCGACATAGAGATGGGGCGAGCCGAGCCGCGCCGCCGCTGAGGAAACGACGACGATGGCGCCGCCGGGACCGCCAAGCCGGGTCGACAGCCGTCGCGCCGCCTCTCGCGCCGTGAGGTAGGAGCCGAGCACGTTGATGGCGAACACGCGCGCCATGCGTTCGGCCGACATCTCGACAAGCCGCGCCGTCGGTGCGACGACGCCGGCGTTGACTACGACCCCGCCGAGCGCTCCGCCTTCCTCTGCGCCTTCGAACAGGCGCAGCACGTCCGCCTCCACGGAAATGTCGCCTTGCAGCGCGACCGCCTCGCCGCCTTCGGCGCGGATCGCTTCGACCACCGCGCGCGCGGCGGCTTCATCTCGCGCATAATTGACCGCTACCCGCCACCCCTGCCTGGCCGCAGCGAGCGCGGTCGCGCGGCCGATGCCGCGCGACCCGCCCGTGACCAGCAGCGTTTTGTTCGCCATGGGCGACCTCGCTAAATTTGTTGTCTCTTCCGTACGGGCACACCTGAGTTCAGCTCTTGATCGCCACGCCCGACAGGCGCATCCTGAGCGAATAACGGCTTTGAGGGAAGGCCGGGGAAAAAAAGGGAGGTTCGCATGAACGTCGCCCAGATTCTCAAGCAGAAGGGCCGCGATGTTTTGACGTCGGCGCCGCATCACAGCTTGCGTCAGGCGGCGGAGACGCTGGGTCTTCGCAAGGTCGGCGCGATCATCGTCGCCGACGCCGCCGGCGCGGTGATCGGCATTCTCTCCGAACGCGACATCGTGCGCGCCATCGGCGCCCTTGGAGCCGACGCGTTGAACGATTCGGTCTCCAAGCACATGACCGCCCATCCGACAACGGTCGGCGAAAACGCCGATATCGACGAATTGATGCAACTGATGACCGCGGGACGCTTCCGGCATCTGCCGGTGGTCGAGGGCGGCCGGCTGGTCGGCATCGTTTCGATCGGCGACATCGTCAAGCATCACGTCGACGCGCTGCATCACGAACGCGACTCGCTGCGCGAGTATATCGCGACGGCCTGAGGCCGGCGACGGCGAATCCCGAGCCGCGAACCCGCCGGCTCAGGTTTTGCCCTTGCCGCCTTCGGTGTTGATGAGGAAATTGAACTCGACGACGCCTATGTCGGTGATCACGTTGGCGCGCAGGCGGGTGTTGACGCGCTGGATCAGCGCCTCCGTCATCATGCCGATGTCCACACGGTCGAGATGGCTGAAGTCGATCTGCTCGTCGCCATAGATGTACTGAAAGGTCTCGTCGACCACGAACGGCTCCGGCGGCACTTGCAGCTTTTTGGCGGCTTCGAGATCGACGACGTAGTTGAGCTGCGCCACGACATAGCCCTTCACGGCGCCGTCGCGCAGGATCGGCACGCTGATCTCGCGGCTCTTGCGGGTTTCAAAGGCCATGTCCGCCGGCTTTGCGCTGGCCCTGGCCGCCTGCATCTTCATGAAATAGGCCGCGCCGTAGCTGCCTCCGACGACGGCGGCGATGGTCCAGACGGCGACCAACAGCGTCTTGATCATCGCCGGTTCTCGCGCCAGATCTGTTCCGAATAGGTGCCGTCGGACTGTCCGTCGCTGATCGCGCGGGCGACGACTTCGGCGACAGTGCGCGCCGCCATCAGCTTGGCGTGCAGCAGTCTCTGGTTGGCGTCGAGCTTGGCCAGGAGATCGCGGAGGGCGGAGCGCAATCGCGGGTGGCCGCGCGCGCTCAATAGCGTCGCCTCCAGCCGACTGAGCTCCAACAGGCCCTGGCTCTTGCGCTGGCTGTGGGCGCGATAATCCACCGGCCCGGGTCCGGAGAGATCGTGGGTTTCTCGCTGCACCGCATCGGCCAGCCGATCGATGACGACTAGCGCAAACGGCAGTTGGACGGGGTCGGCGGCGTGGGCGCGCGGCTTCATAGCGGCTCGGAGCGCGCGAAGAGAAACGCGCCGTCCTCGATGTCGGCGGCGCCGGCGCTGGAAAGCGCGTTGGCGCTGGCCTGCACGGTTTGCGCCTGCGTCGGGCTCGGCGCCCGTTCCGCCGAGAACAGGCGCCCGCTGCTCGACAGGGGGTGGCCGGCGAACAGTCGCGAGGCGATGCCGAGCCGCCCGGAGGCGGCGATCTGATCGGCCACCCGCTCCGCCAGCATCGAGCGCCACATGTCGCCCGCGTAGCCCTGGCCGAACACGCTGGGCGTATCCTTCGGGAGCATCTCGCCGATGAATTCGCTGAGCATCACCGATTCGAGCTGCGTTTCCGCCTTTTTTCGCGCGAGACGGCGGCGCCGCGGCGACCCCTGGCGCTGTCGCGCCCCCGGCGTCGTTCAGCGCCGCCGCGAAATCCTGCGGCGAAGCCGCGCCGCCGCGGCCAAGCGCATTGAGTCTGTCGACGACGCCGGCCGCGCGCGCGGGATCGGCGGCGCGCGCGACCTCCATAACGATATCGGTGGACGGCGCCAGACTCATCGGAAGGGACTCGCGGCTCACGTTGTGAGCGCAAGTCTCACGCCTACGGCTTGCGCGAACCTGAGCGGGGTGCGAGCGTCGCCTCGATGAGGTCCTCGAGGCTTCGTCGCTCCATGTCGTCTCGCTGCGCCTCACGAGCGACGGCGAGAAAGCGGTCGGCAAGCTTGGCCAGACGTCCCTCGTCGAGCGTGCGTCTCTCGAGATCCTTCTCAATGACGCCAGCGTGCGCGATCTCGCGCTCGATCGAACGCACCCGCCGGGTTCCCGCCTGCGACAGCGGACCGTAGGCCATGAGCCCGTCGCCCAGCGCCTCGATCATCTCCGCGTGAGCGCTCGCGAGCTTCTCCCTCTCCCACTGCAACTTCGCCAGCCGCCACGCCGACATCTCGTGCAGCCGCTTTCGCAACCGCTCGATCCGCCGCAACTGCTCAACTTTGCGCTGCACGCTTTCGCCTCCCTGACCGCTAGACCGTTCCGAGCCAGCTTGAGAACGCCGCGATAAATTCGGCGATTTGGCCCCGTATCGTTAGATAGAGCAGGGCAATTCCGCCGGCGACAATGAACGGCGGCGCGATGAAGAAGATCGCGATCTGCGGGGTCACCCGATTGACGAGCGCCATCGCGAAATTGGCGATCACAGAGTAAAGAAAGAACGGCGAGGCGACGCGGACGGCCACCAGAAACGACTGGCCGAGCACGTCGCCGATCTCGGTGAGCGAACGGCGGGCGTCGAAAGCCGATCCGAACGGGATCGCCCGGTAGGAATCGACGAGCGCAATCACGATCTGCCAATGGAAGTCGGCGACGAATATCATGGTCGTCGCGCCGAGCGTGATCAATGTCGCCAGCGGCGGTGACTGCTGGAGCAGGTCGACTTCGACGCCGAAGGGATTGGCGAGCGAAAGCAGCGTCGCCGAGGCGAACGCCAAAGTCTCAAGCGCCGAGAAGAACAGCCGCGCCAACACGCCGATGACGGCGCCGGCAAGCAATTCGCAGACGACGAGCCGCGACATTCCGATGGGATCAAGTTCGCCGACGCGCACATGATCAAGCAACATTGGCGCCAGCGCCAACGTGGCCCCGACAACTACGAACAGCCGCACCTGCATGGGGATCTGCGAGTTGCCGATGCCGGGCGCGATCATCAGGCAAGCGCCGATACGACAGAACAACAAGAGGATCGCAAAGACGATCGACGGCCCGGACATCGTCCTCGCCCTAGGCCACGACGCCAAGCGAACGCACCTCGATGCCGCGCGCGATTTCGAGCTGGCTGAGTACGGGCAGCGTCGGGAACATGCGCTCGATGATCATGCGAACGAACGGGCGCGTCTCCGCCGTGGTGACGACGGCGAACATGTGCTTCTCCTCAAGCCGCTTGCGGATGGCGGCCGAGACTTGCGTCGCGAATTCCTCCATGAGTCTGGGATCGATGTCGAACTCCGCGATTTCGCCCTTGGCGTCGCGCTTGAGGCTCTGGTGGAACACCATATCCCATCGATTGCCGAGCCTAAGCACCTTCAGAACGCCCTGATCCAAGATCGCGCCACAAATCTGCTGAGCGATGCGCACCCGCACATGTTCGACGATCTGCTCCGGGCGGCGGATATGGGGGGCGATTTCGGCGACCGCTTCGAGGATCAGGTTGAGATTGCGGATCGAAACCCGCTCGGCGAGCAGGAGTTTGAAGACGGCGAGCAGGCCGGAGTGGGAGATCTGCGAAGGGCAGATGTCGTCGAGCAGCCGTTTGTATTCGGGCTCCAGCCGATCGACCAGGCCGCGCATGTCCTTATAAGACAACAGGCGCGCCAGATTGTTGTGGATAGTCTCGGAAAGGTGGGTCAGCATCACTGAGATCGGGTCGATTGGGCGGAAGCCTTCGCGCCGCGCGTCAGCGGCGAGCCCCTCCGGAATCCATAGCGCCTTCATGCCGAACGCGGGCTCGCGCACTTCGTCGCCGGGTGTGGAGGGGCGTCTGCCGTCGCCGACAACGACCAGCATTTCGTGCACCCTTAATTCCTGGGTCGCAGCGACGGTGCCATGCAGCCGGATCTGATAGGTCTTCGCCGGGGCGCCGATCTCGTCGGTGACGCGGATCTCCGGCACCACAAAACCATATTCGCGCGCGAACTTGCGCCGCATCTTGGCGACCCGATTGGCGATCTCGGCGTGCTGGGCGAGCAACGTCGCCGCCAGCTCCTTGGAGAAGCAGAGTTCGACCTCAACCGGCTTCAGCTGCTCCTTGATCGAAGCGCGGGCGTCGGCGCGCGAGCGCTCCTCCTGCGCTGCGCGCGCCGCCTCCTCCGCCTGGGCGATCCTACGCGCGCGGGCGGGAATGGCGAAGCCTACGTAAGCGAGAAGGCCGCCAAGAACCGCGAACGGAAGCAAAGGCAGGCCGGGAATCACGCCGAGAATGATCATCAGCGACGCGGCCATGAACAGCGCGGTCGGATAGTGGCCGAGCTGGCCCAGCACCGCCTTCTCCGCGGAACCCCGCGTGCCGCCCTTCGCGACAAGCAGTCCCGCGGCCAACGAAATGATGAGGGCGGGGATCTGCGTGACAAGTCCGTCGCCGACCGACAATTTGGTGAAGACGTCGGATGCGCTTGTGAGCGACATGCCATGGCGCGTCACCCCGATCACCACGCCGCCGAAAATATTGACGCCGAGGATGATGATGCCCGCGATGGCGTCGCCGCGCACGAATTTGGACGCGCCGTCCATGGAGCCGAAGAAGGAGCTCTCCTCTTCGAGTTCCCGGCGTCGCTGCTGCGCGATTTTCTCGTCGATCAACCCCGCCGAGAGATCGGCGTCAATCGCCATCTGCTTTCCCGGAATGGCGTCGAGCGTGAACCGCGCGCCGACCTCGGCGATGCGCGTGGCGCCCTTGGTGATGACGAGAAAGTTTATGGTCACCAGGATCAGGAAGACGATGATGCCGATGACGAAGTCGCCGCCCATCACGAGATGGGCGAAGCCGGCGATGATATAGCCTGCCGCCGTCGGGCCGCTGTCGCCATGCGAAAGAATAAGGCGCGTCGTCGAGATGTTGAGCGCCAAACGCAGCACGGTCGCGACCAGAAGCACTGTTGGAAACGCTGAAAATTCCAACGGCTTCTGAATCCAGAGCGACACCATCAGGATGAGGACGGAAAGCGCGATCGACAGCGCCAGGCCGAAATCGATCAAGATCGCCGGAACAGGCAGAAAGAACAGGCACAGCACCAGGACGATGCCGATCGCGAAACCGACATCGCCCCCCGAGCGGGCGGGCGCGTTCACCGAAAGAGGCGCTGATGACACTTCCCGTCACTCCGCTGGAGGGCGTCTGCAGTCAGGCCGAGCCGACCTGCGGGGGCCTAGCGCGATCGAATCTTTCGGAGCCGTCCCTCATTCCAGCCATCTAGCGATCGTCGCCGCGCGCGATTTGCGCATAGACCCGCTCGGTGAAGACATAAAACTGCGCCCCCAAAAAAGACGCGGTGAAACTGAACACGACGAAGACAACGATGAGTTTGGGGACGAACGTGAGCGTCATCTCCTGCACCTGAGTCAACGCCTGCAAGAGCGCGATGGCCACGCCGACGATCATCGCGGCCATCACGACCGGACCCGCGCCGACGACGACCATCCAGATCGACATCTGCAACAGATCCAGGACATCGCCTTGCGTCACTGGACAGTCGCGCCGGTCGAAAGTTGCACCTGCGAGCCATCTGTCAGCGTCGCGGTCGTGCCGGCGCTCGTGACCGTCACGGAACTGACGACGCCGGTGATGGCTCCGTCGCTTGATGTGACCGTCTGGCCGATCATCGATTCCGCCTGCGACAGCGAATTCGTGGTCAAAAGAGCGCTGAGCGTTTTATTCGCTTGCACCTCCTGCCCGACGTCCGAGACGGTGGCGAGTTGCGACACCATCTGCGTCGGGTCCATGGGCTGAGTCGGATCCTGGTGTTGCAGCTCCGTCATCAGCAGCGACAGAAAGTCATCATAGCTAAGTTGGTTGGTCGCCGCCGCCGCGGTCGTCGACGATGTGGCGGCGGGCTGGGACAGTATCGAGCTGGTAATCGTGGAAACAGGACTCGTCGTCATTGGGCTCTCCCGTCAGGCCGCGTGTGAGGTTTGGGCGCCGGAGGTGGGAAACATTTCCGCCTGCTCGAGCGAATACATCACGCGCAAGGTCTTCATCGCCTCAAAATAGCGCGCGCGTCCGATCAGTTCCGACACGGTCGCCAGTCCCTGCCGGATTTGCGCCGACTCGAACGCCTTGGACGCCTTGGCGATGAGGGAGCCCGCCAGCTGCGCGGTCGTGCGCGCGGAGGCCGGATCCATCAGCATCACTTGGACGACGAAATATATTTGGCGCAACGGCGTTGTCGCATCCTCGGCCTGCATCACATGGGCTTCGAGAAGGAAAGTCGCGTCGTTCAGAAGTTCCAATGTCGCCTTGCGATCGACGCGAAGGACGGCGCCGTTGATATAGATCCGCTCTCCGGCTCTCAGGGTGATGTTCATGTCCGCCTCAATTCAATCCGTCGCGAATGATCTGATTTATCTCTATGATCGGCGAGAGTTCCGTCGTCTGGCCGCCGCGGAGGCGCTCGATTTCCTTGATGATCCAGATGCCGATCGAGATCAGCTGAGCGCGCAACGTCGCCGGCAGGCCGTTTTCGACGCCCTTGAGGTCGTCGAGGAACACCGTCCAAAGCGTCTTCAACTGATACAGCGCGCTAATGCCCTCGCGAGAACGCGGTCCCGTCGCCTCCGCTTCGCGCAGCAGGGAAATGACGCGATCCAGGGCGCGCGCCTCTTGGGCGCGCATCGAGCGCGACGATTCTTCGATGATTTCGTTGTAGGCGAATTCGTACATGTCCGCGGACCCTGTCTTACGTGGGCAGATACTGGGCGAGGTTGAGATTGTGGATCTGCGACGTAATCTGGTAAGCGGTCTCCAGTTGAGTGCTGAGGGTGGTCAATTCCGTCGCGACCTGCGCGGGGTCGACATTGTCGTAGCGGCCGATTTCGGTCTGAAGCAAGCGCCATCTGACTGCTCATCTCGCTGTTGGCCTGAGTGACCTGGCTTTGCGACTGGCCAAGCTGGGCCTGGGCGTCGATGATCGAAGATACGCCTTGATTTATCGAGGTTGACGCCGCCGAGGTCAGCGCCTGCTGCGCCGCGGAGCCGAGTCCTATGCCGCCGAATTCTGTCAACATGGCGTAGCCTTGGGCAAGTTGTTGAAATCCTGCGCCATTGGTGTTCGTAGACGTGTCGATCACGTCGCCCGGAGAGATTTCGGCGGAAGTATTTGCGCTCGACGCCGTCGACCAGTCGGCGCCCCAGGCGGGGCTGGTGAATTCTGCGGCGAAGGGTCCGGAAAGAAAGGCCGTCAGCTGCGGTCCGGAAATGTTGCCGGATTGCGGGGAAGCGACCGGGAACCCGAAGTAGGATTGGAACGCCGAGTTGATCGCCGACTTGGCGCTGGAAGTCGGTTGCGCGAAATAGTCGTCGAGCGGCGCCGTCCCCGTGTTTTGTCCGCCGAAAACATAGCCGCCGGCGCCCGACGTGTTGGCGAGGGCGATCAGCTGTTGCAAATTGCTCTGACCGAGGGATTGCAACGTGGCGGCGTCGGCGCCATCGGGCGATTGCACGAGGGTTTGCGCGGCCGATTGGGCGGCGGAGAGGAGTTCGGAGAGCGCGCTTTGAGCGCTCGACATGTTCGTGGCGACGACGCCATTGGCGCCGGTGATCGCTTGCAGGAGGTCGTCTTGCGTGCGCAAAGAGAGCTCGTAGCCGGATTGGCTTCCGAGTTGGAGACCGAGATCGGCGTACTGGCCGGTTGAGGATTCAACCTCGAGGGCGGCGAGTTGCGACTGCGCCTGCCGAACCGCGGGCAGCAGTGCGCTCGAAAGATAGGCGGTGGAGACGGTGCTCATGGCTTAGACCGCGGTCACGAGAGTGTTGAGCATGCTGCTGACGGTTGTCATCAGCTTGGCGGATGCGGTGTAACTGCTTTCGATCGTCAACATATTCGTCAACTCCGCGTCCAGATTGACGCCCGTGGCGTTGTTCAACGCCGCGCTGGCCTGAGTCATCAAGGATTGTTGATAGGCGGCCCCGCCCGAGGCCTGCTGATTGGCGGCTTGCAGCCAACCGACCGAGGCGTTGGCGTAATCGGATATCGAGGCGCTGGTCCCAAGTCCGGCGCTGGACGCAAAGCTCACCGGCGTCTGGAGTGCGCCGACCAGCTGTTGCAGGCGCCCGGTATAGCCGGCTTGGCCCGTCGTGTTGTATGTGTAGTTCGAGTTGCTGGTGTCGGAGATGCCGCCGTCGCGCAACAGGAAGGCGTTGCCGCCTTGCGTGGGGTCAACGGACGCGTTGATCGCGAGGGAGTTGGCGAGCCCGGTCCAATTTGCCGAAGAGGGGACGCTCGTCGCGCCGGCGACGGTGAATAGGCCCGGCAGCGGCGGCAATCCGGTGTTTGTGGTGGACTGATCGGTCTCCTGGAACGCTGCGATCAGGTTGCCGGAAATCTGATCGAGTTGCGCCTGGTATTGCGGTGCGATCGTGTCGCGCAGTTGCGCCAAACCGGCGATGGCGCCGGATTGGATGGGCGTCGTGGACGTGGGGCCGGTGATCGGCGCGCCGTTGACGGAGACCGCGTTGCCGGTCTGGTTGGGTCCGAGGGTTCCGCTTGGGTTGAAGGCGAGCTGGAAGGGAGTGCTCTGGAACAGCGTGACGCCGCTGTCGGTGAAGATCGCCATCGACCCGTTGGAATTGATCGAGGTCGTCACCCCGATCTGCTGCGAGATTTGATTGACGAGCGAGTCGCGCTGATCCTGTAGGGCGCCGACGTCCGCGCCGCCGGCGAGACCGGAGATGATCGAATTGTTGACCGTCTGGAATTGGCCAAGCAGCGAGTTTACCTCGGCGACCGCTTGGCCGATGCCTTGATCGGCTTGGCTTCGAACTTGGGTGACCGCTTGTGCGCCGGAGTTGAGGGAAACGGTCACGCTTTTGGCGGCGGCCACCGCCGCTTGGGCGACGCTGAGCGAGGAAGGCTGCGCTTCGAACAGCGCCATGGCGGTCGTGAAATCGCCGAGCAGCGCGAAGGGCGAGGCGCCATTCTGAAGGGCGCCGGGCGAGGTTGCAGACGCGGAGTCGTCAACCGTCTGCGCAAGGGTGGCGAGCGCGGTCGAGATGGCGTTCTGCGACGCCGAGTCCGAGGTGGCGGAGTTGACTTGGGAGGCCAGTGCGGCGTTGGCTTCCCGCGCAATCGAAAAGACGTCGACGCCGCCCGTCGCCGTCGTCCCGAGATTGGCGGTCTGGGCGCTATAGCCGGGTGTGTTGGCGTTGGCGATGTTGGACGCGATCGTCGAGCTTTGCGTTCCGATCGCCGCAAACGAAGAATTGACAATGTTGAAGGCGGAAGAAAGCGTCATCGGGTCGCCTCAAGAGGTCGTGTGCGTTTACGACTGAATGGCGTTAAGGACGTCGAGGATCTTCGCGCCGGCCTGGAATACTTTTGAGTTCGCTTCGTAGGAACTTTGCGCCTGCACCATGTTGGTGAGTTCGGTCGCGAGATCGACGGTGGAGCCTTCAAGGGAGGAAGAATTCATCGTGCCGAGGCCGCCAGTGCCGGCGAGGCCGACCTGCGGTGCCCCCGACTGCGGGTTCGCCTGGAAGGCGTCGCCGAGAACGGAAATCAAATTGGAGGGGCTCGCGACCTTGGCCAGCGGGATCGTGTAGGCGGGGGTGATCGAGCCATTGCCGTAGTCGAACGAGAGCGTGCCGTCCTGACCGATGCTGACATTGGTGATCGTTCCGGGCGCATTGCCGTTGATGTTGGCGGAGCTCACCGCGAAGGGCGCCGCCAGTTGGGTCGTCTGCGCGAGATCGACGGATAGGGTCTGGCCGCCGGGAACGGGCAGCGTGAAAGGGGAGCCGGAGGTCATGGCGCCGGTGTTAGGGTCGAACGTGAGCGTTTGGGTGGCTAGGGGGCCGGAGCTGTAGGGAAATCCTCCGCCCGGGGCCGCTTTCGAGGCGTCGAAGGCGTCGGCCTCCCAGGCGCCTGTGCCGGTCTTCGTGAAATAGAAATTGATGGTGTGCGGCGCCCCGAGATTGTCGTAGGCGACCAGCGAGGTTTCCGCCGTGAACTGGGAGCCGGTGGTGTTGGACGAGGGGGTCGCGCCGGCGATCGTCGAAGCGGTCGAGGGCAGATTTGCGATCAACGTCGCGGCGGTGGAGGGAATGGAGGAATCGGCGGCGTTCGTGACATTGACCTTGACGAGACCGGAAAGCGAATTGAGCGCAACTCCGGCCTGTCCGTACGGAGAGCCAAGCAAGTAATAGCCCGCGGTGTTGACGAGATTGCCGGCCTCGTCCGGAACAAACGAGCCATTGCGCGTGAGATAGATGTTGCTGTTGGAGTCTTCGACGATGAAATAACCGGCGCCCTGAACGGCGAGGTCGGTTGTCGTGTTGGTTTGCTGGAGTTGTCCCTGCAAGGCGTTCAGCGCCACGGTTGAGGACGTCACGCCGGCGAACTGGGCCTGAAAGTTCTGCGAAGAGTCGACCAAAGCGGAGAACGCCGTCTCGACATTCTTGTAGCCAGGAGTGTTTGCGTTGGCGACGTTCTGGGCGATCGTCGTCAGCCAGTCGGTGTTGGCCAACATTCCGGATACGGCGGTATTGAGAATGCTCATGACGCGTCTGCTCCAACGGTTCGCCGGCATTTGACCCACGCTGGCTTGCCCCAGGCTCGCCTGGCTCACGAGACCGAGCGGATCAGGCTGCCCACCAGCAGGTTCCAGCCGTCGACCATCACGAAGAACAGCAGTTTTGCGGGGAGGGAGAGGACGGTTGGCGGCAACATCATCATGCCCATCGACATCGTCAGCGTGGCGACGATCAGGTCGATAACGAGGAAGGGCAATACGATCATGAAGCCGATTTCAAAACCGCGCCGCAATTCGGAAATCATGAACGCAGGGATGAGAATGCGCAGATCCACCGTCGAGCGGTCCTTGATCTCCAGGCGGCCGCGCGAAAGGTTCTCGAACAGCGACATGTCCTTCTCGCGAACCTGCGCCAGCATGAATTCGCGGAACGGCCGACTGATCGCGACGAGCGCCTTGTCCTGCGCAAGGGAATTGTCCATCAGCGGCTTGCATGCCTTCGCGCCAGGCGCGATCGAACGTGGGCGCCATCACGAACAGCGTCATGAACAGCGCCAGAGACGTGAGCACGATGTTTGGCGGCGTGCTTTGCAGGCCGAGCCCGGAGCGCAGGAACGACAGCGCGACGATGAAGCGGGTGAAGCTCGTCACCATGATGAGGAGGCCGGGGGCGACCGACAGCGCCGTGAGTATCGCCGCAATCTGAAGGACGCGGCCGGTCGCCGAGGCGCCGCCGGCGGGGATCAGCGAACTGAGGTCGACGTTCTGCGCCAAAGCGGCGCGAGTTAAGACGCAACAAGCCATGCCCCCGCGAGCGCGAGGCGCCTCATTGCAGCACCAGCGTTTTGAGCAGCAGGTCAGTGACTTTGCCGCCAGAGCGCACGACCGCGCGGTCGCGCAGATCCTGCCGGATGTTCTCGAGGCCGACCGGCCCCTGCAATTCTGCCGAGGGAGACCGTGCGCAGATAGGCCAACTCGTCGGTGGCGATTTCGGCGGCGACGACGTCCGGGTGCGGCAGCGCTTTGGGGTCGAACACGATCGACGCCTCCAGGCGCACCCAGGTGTCGGTGGGATTGGCGATATTGGTGACGATCGGCGGCATGTCGACCATGCTCGGGCCTCCGGGGCCGCAAACGACTGCGGCTTGCGCGGCCTGCGCTGGCCGCCTTTCCTGCGAAAGCTTGCTTGACGGCGCCCTATCGCTGGCGGCCTGGGACGGCGGCGCCGACGGCGGGTTCATCGCGGTCAGCGCGGCGCCGGCGCCGAGCGCGATCAGCGTGACGACGAGCCACTCGATGAGCTTCGAGACGACAGACGATTTCTTCTTCGGCCCTGGCGGCGGGTCGGGCTCGGCCATGGCGAAACGCTCCGTTCAGAACGGCTTGATGATGTCATAGATTTGCTGTCCCCAAGCCGGCTGTTGCGCCTCGGTGATCCGGCCGCGGCCGCCGTAGGAGATGCGCGCCTCCGCGATGTGATCGTAGGCGATGGTGTTGTTGCGCGAGATGTCGGACGGGCGCACGATGCCGGCGACAGTCAATTGCCGCAGTTCGAAATTGACGCGCACCTCCTGCGACCCGCTGATGACGAGATTGCCGTTGGGCAGCACGGCGGTGACGACGGCGGGCACAGAAAACTGGATCTGTTCGGATCGGTTGATGTCGCCATTGCCTTGCGAGGACGAGGTCGAGTTGAAGTCGTGCTTGTAGGTCAACGGCGTCGCCGGCGTGCCGCCGGAGGAGGTGGTTTCGCGGCGTGAACAGCCAATCGAAGCCGAAGTGCGCCCTTCGCGGTCGTCGAGCGGTCGGTGGAATTGCCGACGACGGCCTTGTCGTTGATCGAGATGTTGACGGTGACGATGTCGCCGACCTGGGCGATGCGCTGATCGGTGTAGAGGTTGACGGGCCGCGGCGGCGCCACGGCCTGCGCCGTGGGGCGGCAGATCAATGCTGGCGTCGGGACGAGGTGTCGGCGATGCCTGTGCCGACCGGGGAGAGATCCGGCGCGCGCATGAAGTCTTTCAGCGGCGGCGCGCAGCCGGCAAGCGCCAGCGCGAGAGCCAGAGCGGCGATGGCTCGCGTCTCATGACTTGTCGCCGCCGGGCGCGCCGCCGATCAGGCTCGACAGCTTCGCCGCCTTGTCGGCCTCCATTTCGGCGAGGATCGCGCTGGCGGCCTGCGGCTTCAGTTTGGCGAGCAGCGCCGCGGCCATCGGTTCGTCCATGCGCCGACATTTGGCTCGCAGCCGCGTCCGGCGCCATCTTGGCGTAGATGGCGACGATGTCGTCGGTCGCCGATTTCATCATGGTTTCGCGCTTGGTCACCCATTCGCGCGCCGCCGTTCCTTGGCCTCCAGCTTTTCCGCCTCTTCGCGCACTTCGCGTTCGAGGTCGGCGAGCCGGCGCAGCTGAAAGGCGGCGCGCGCTTCGCGGGCGCTGGGCGCGAGGGCGCCGCAATAGCGAGCGATCTCACCCTCGGCGGACTCGATCGACCGCCGCCCCCGACATCGGCTTCACCGTTGTCCTGCGGCGTCGCGGGCGTCGCCAGGAAGGCGACCGCCAGCAGCGGCGGCGCCAGGCAGCTTGGATAGCGAGCTCATAAGCAAAGCGTTAGGGGCGTTGGCTTATCCGGGCCTGACGCTATTGGACGATGAGTTCGGCCTGCAGCGCGCCGGCGGATTTGATCGCCTGCAGGATGGCGATGATGCCGCTGGGCTTGACGCCCAGCCGGTTGAGGCCGGCGACCAGCGCGCGCAGGCTGGAGCCGCTGACCACCGCGACCTGGCCGCCGGCTTCGTTGACGTCGATCTGCGTGCGCGGCGTCACCACCGTCTTGCCGTTGCTGAACGGCGCGGGTTGCGAGACCTGCGGCGTCTCGGTGATGCGCACGTTGAGCGTGCCATGCGTGACCGCGACCGTCGAGATCTGCACGTCCTGGCCGATGACGACGGTGCCGGTGCGCGCGTCGATGACGACGCGCGCCGCCGTGTCCGGGCTCGATCAGCAATTCGCCGATCTCGGCCATCAAGCGCGGCGACGCTGACGGATTTGCGGACGGAACAGCTCGACCGAGCGCGCGTCGCGTTCGAAGGCGATCTGCTTGCGATAGGACTTGCGCGAATAGGCGTTGATCGCGTCGATGATGCGCACCGCGGTCGCGTAGTCGGGATTGCGCAGTTCCAGGAACATCCGCAGTTCGTCGACGGGCGCCGGCGATGGCGAGCTTCGACGATCGCGCCGTTGGGGATGCGCCCGGCGGTCGGCACGCCCTGGGTCACGATTCTCCGCCTGGCCGCCGGCGTCGAAGCCGGTGACCGAGACCGCGCCCTGCGCGCTGGCGCGAGCCTGGCCGTCGGCGTCCGCCGAGTTGCGTCAGCAGCAGCGTGCCGCCCATCAGCGAGGTGGCGTCGCCGAGCGAGGAGACGGTGACGTCGAGGCGCTGGCCGGCGTCGACCCCGAGCGGCAGATCGGCGGTGACGATCACCGCCGCGACGTTGCGGTTGCGCAGCGACGCTGCCGCGCACGTTGAGGCCCATGCGGTCGAGCATCGATTGGATCGCCTGCTCGGTGAACGGCGCGTTGCGCAACGTGTCGCCGGTGCCCTGCAGGCCGACGACCAGGCCGTAGCCGACAATTGATTGTCGCGCGCGCCGCGCAGCGACGTGACGTCCTTGATGCGCACGGCGGCGCGGCGCTGGCGACGGCCGCGAGGACAGACAGACAGAGCGAGAAGCGCGCGCTTCATCCGCCGCTCACCAGCACCGAGCCGTCGGCGCGGACGCGGCCCGATGACGGTCACGCCGCTGTCGTCGTTGCGCACCTTGATCATCTCGCCGACGCCGCCGTCCTGCAGCGCCGCGCCGGTCGTCGATGATCGTCAGGCCGCCGTCGACATAGATCATCTTGACCGGCGCCCCGTCGCGACGACGCGCGGAGTGTCGAGCGCGCGCCAGCGGGATCGAGCCGCCGGGCAGCAGCGTGCGCGTCGCCATCTTGCCGACGACATCGTCCGGCGCCAGCGCGACCGGGCCGCCGTAGCGTCGGCGCGGTCGAGCGGCGCGTCGGCGAGCATGTCCTCGCTGATGACG
This sequence comes from uncultured Pseudomonadota bacterium, assembly GCA_963835115.1. Taxonomy (GTDB): domain Bacteria; phylum Pseudomonadota; class Alphaproteobacteria; order Rhizobiales; family Beijerinckiaceae; genus Roseiarcus. Next base: position 9,395 of record CAWIEP010000015.1, on the reverse strand, counting down.
TCGCCGGGATAGATGACCGGCTTGGGCGAGGGCGCATGCATTTCGTCGGCGCGCGGCGGGCGCCGCGAGCGCGAGCCAACGAGCGCCAGCGGCGAAGCGAGCGATGGCGAAAGCACTTGGCCGCATCGCATGCTCTCAGCTGCGCATGTTGGAGATCGTGCCCGACATCTGGTCGGCCGCCTGGATCACCTTCGAGTTCATCTCATAGGCGCGCTGCGCCGAGATCAGATTGGTGATCTCGGAGACCGGATCGACGTTGGAGGCTTCCAGATAGCCCTGCTGGATGACGCCGAAAGCGGTGTCGCCGGGCACGCCGACATTGGGCGGCCCGGAGGCCGCGCGTCTGCTGGAACAGATTGCCGCCAAGCGCCAGCAGGCCGGCCTCGTTGACGAAATTGGCGATCGTCAGCTGGCCGAGCGTCTGCGGCGTCGTCTGGCCCGGAGATGGTCGCGGTCACCAGGCCGGTCTGGCTGACGGTGACGACGTGGCGGTTGGCCGGAATCGACGATCTGCGGCGTGACCAGATAGCCGTCGCGCGGTCACCAACTGGCCCGTGCGCGTTGGTGTTGAAGGCGCCGTCGCGCGTGTAGACGGTGTCGCCGTTGGCGGTCGTCACCTGGAACCAGCCGCGGCCGTTGATGGCGAGATCGAGCGTGTTGCCGGTGTTGGTCAGCGAGCCCTGGATGTTCACTGAGCGGATCGCGGCGGTGCGCACGCCGAGGCCGATCTGCGCGCCCTCCGGCACGGTGGCGTCGCGGCCGCGGCTGGAGACGCCCATCAGCCGCTCGGTCTGATAGATGAGATCGGTGAATTCGGCGCGCGAGCGCTTGAAGCCGGTCGTGTTGATGTTGGCGATATTGTTGGCGATCACCTCGATGTTCTGTTCCTGGGCGCTCATTCCCGTCGCCGCGATCGCCAACGCTCTCATCCCTGTCACTCCTCTTTCAACAAGCCTTGCGCGGAAATTGCGCCCTCGACATGGCGCGAGACTGAAGCCGACTTCAAATCGCCATGCGCGAGATTTCCTGATAGGCGGAGACGACCTTGTCGCGGATCGACAGACCCTCCTGCAGCGTGCGCTGCGCGGCCATCACCGCCTCCACGACCTTGAACGGCGGCGCGGCGCCGCTGACGCCCTGGATCGCCGCGGACTCGCCGCCCTCGAGCGTGTTGACGCCAGCCGAGACGATCTGGCCGAGCATTTCGGTGAACGAAGCGCCGGCGCTGGCTGGCGCGGCGGCGACCGGCGCGCGGCGCAGCCGAGCGCGCCGTTGCGCCCAGGCTGTTGAGCGAGGAGAGTGCAGTCACGTCCATGCCATTTTTCGCGCGCGTCTCGCGCGCCTCCTCGATAGTTCGCGGCGCTCAGATGTCCTTCAACAGAGTCGACCGTCTGGTTCATCAGATCGCTCGACTTGTTTGGCGACTTGCAGATTGGCTTCGTAGCTGCGATTGGCCTCGCGCAGGTCGGCGAGCTCGACCAGCACGTCGACATTCGGCATCTTGACGAAGCCTTTGTCGTCGGCGGCGGGATTGCCGGGGTCCTGTTCGATCCGGAAGGGCGCGGAGTCCAGGCCGATCTGCTTGACGCGTGACCAGCGAGACGCCGGAGGCGCGGTCGAGCGTGTCCTCGAAGGTGATCGTCTGGCGCGTGTAGGGATCGCCGCCGGAAGCGCTCGCCGTCGATTGCGCGTTGGCGATGTTTTGCGAGATGACGCGCAGTCGCGCCGACTGGGTCTCGAGGCCGGAGCCGGCGATGCGCAGCGAAGCTTTGAGGCTGTCGTCGTTCGCCATTATTTGAGCGCCTGCATGAACATCTGATGGAAGATCTTCTTGATGCCGGTCGCTTCGCTGAAATCGCGATTGACCTCGCCGAGCTTCACCATCTCGCCCTCGATGTCGACCGAATTGCCCGAAACGGTGGCGTCGGCGGCGTCGCTCTCGGCCGGCCGAGGCGGATCGAGCTCTTGCGCGGTCGGCGTCAGATGGGCGGGATTGGTGGTCGCCATGCTGATTTCCGCCTCCTGCAAGGCGGCGGAGAATGGCTTGAGATCGACCGCCTTGTAGGCGGGCGTGTTCACGTTGGCGACGTTCTCGGCGATCAGCGTCTGCCGCTCCGAGAGATAGCCGGTTCGCTGCGAAGCCAGCTTGAACAGATAGACGTCGGTCACGGCCAAACTCCGGTCGCGTTCTCTTAAGCGCCGTTCGGCTTGTCTGAGCCTGATCTCAGCCGCAACCGCCAGGACAGGTCGAGGCAAGCTCGCCGCGCGAGGAGCGGGTAAAACTTTGCGAAGGCCGATACCGATATGCCCAACGTTGTGCGGCGCCGCGAATCCCCTCAGGCCCTCTACGACGAGGCGCGCCGTCTCGTCGACGCCGGGCGAGACGCGGACGCTTCGCGACAACTCGACGCCGCCCTCGCCGCCCGACCCGACTTCGCCGAGGCGTTCAGTCTCGGCGGCTATATTCTCGAGCGTGGCGGCAAGGCGGATTCGGCGCTGCGCTTCTATAGCCGCGCGCTGGAATTGCGGCCGGACCTGACGGCGGCGTGGTTCAATCTCGCCAAGCTTCTGACGCGTCAGGGCCGTTTCGCCGACGCGCTCGCCGCTTTGGACGGCGGACTCGCCGTCGCCCCCGGCGACGCCGACGCGCTCAACACGCGTTCGGCGGTTCTGCGCGGGCTTTGGCGGGTCGAGGAAGCGGCGGCGGCGGCCGAGGCGGCGCTGCGGCGACGGCCGAATTTTCCCGAAGCCGCCGTAAATCTCGGCACCGCGCTGCTGAAGGCCGCCCAGCCAGGGCCGGCGCTCGCCGCCTACGCCAGCGCCAGCGCGATGCGCCCCGACTATGCCGACGCGATCTGCGGCGAGGGCCTGTCTTTGAGGGCGCTCGACCGGCTCGAGGAGGCGCGCGCGGCGTTCGATCGCGCGGCGGCTCTGGGCTGCCGCGAGGCGGTGAGCGGGCGCGGCTGCCTCGATCTGATGCTGGGCGATTTCGAGCGTGGCTGGGAGGGCTACGAGGCGCGCTGGGTCGACGGCAAGTCGATCGCCGAGGCGCTCGGCGTACGCTACCCGCTATGGCAAGGCCCGTCGTCGCCGCCGCAGCGGGTGCTGGTGATCAACGACCACGGGCTCGGCGACACGATCCAGTTCGCGCGCTATCTGCCGTTGATGGCGAGCGCGGGCGCTGAGCCGCATTTTCTATGCCCGGCGAAACTGCATCGGCTGATCGGCCCCGCCGTCGCCGGCCGCATCTTCGAGCGCGAGCCGCTGGACGTGAAATTCGACGCGCAGATCGCCATTTCTAGTCTGCCGCGCGTCTTCCGCACGCGGCTTCACACGATCCCGGCAGGAATTCCCTATCTTTCCGCGGAAAGCCAGGCGGCGGCGCGCTGGGCGGAGCGGGTGGGCGCACACGGGATTCGCGTCGGCTGCGTCTGGCAGGGCAACCCCAACCCGGAAGCCGACAATGCGCGCGCCTATCCGTTGCAGGCCTTGGCGCCGCTGGCCGGCGTACCTGGCGTGCGGCTCATCTCTTTGCAGCGCGGGTTTGGCGAGGAGCAGCTGAGCGAGGCGACGCCGGGCGTCGCGATCGAGCGCCTGCCGGCGGACTATGACGCCGGCGCGCACGCCTTCCTCGACGCGGCGGCGGTGATGACGAGCCTCGATCTCGTCGTCACCTGCGACACCTCGATCGCCCATCTCGCGGGGGCTTTGGGTCGCCCGGTTTGGGTCGCGCTGAAGCGGGATTCGGAATGGCGGTGGCTGCGCGGGCGCAACGATTCGCCGTGGTATCCGACGATGCGGTTGTTCCGACAGGAGACGGCCGGAGATTGGGCCGGCGTGTTCGCGGCGATGGCCTCAGCGCTGAGCGCAGCGGTTTCGCGCGCCACGCCAACGCGCACTTTGAACCTCTGAGCTTCGCGGAACGCCGGGGTTTGGCGTGGCGACGAAAGAACGTGGCGCTGATCGGGCATCGGCGATCCGATCGCGCATTCTCGTCGCATAAGCTTACGACAGCCATTCCAACGTGGCGCGGCGCCAGACGAGATTGGTCGTCAGCGACGCAAAGCCCGCGGCGACCTGTGAAGCCGTCGCAAAGCAACGCGGGCTCACGGCTTGACAAATTTCAGCGTGAACCGGTCGCTCTCGCCGATCGCCTGATATTTGGCGCGGTCGACGTCTTTCAGCCGATAAGTTGGCGGCAGCGCCCAGACGCCGACGGAATAATCCTTGGTGTCTTTGGGATTGGCGCTGATCTCCGAGGCGCCGGCGAATTTGAAGCCTGCGCCCTCGATGAGTTGGATCGCATAGTCCTGGCGGACGTAGCCCGATTTGGCGAGCGGGTCCTGCGGCGCCGTGTCGGCCGCGCGATGATCTTCGATCCCAAGCACGCCGCCGTGTTTCAGCGCCGCGAAGAAAGTTTTGAGCGACGCCTGCGCTTCGCCGCTGCGCCATCCAGTTGTGCAGGTTGCGGAAGGTCAGCACGAAGTCGGCGCTCGCCGGCGGCGACGATCGGCGTGGCGATCAGCGCCGAACACGCTCTGTCTCGACGCGACCGTAGCGGGCGGGATCGGCGGCGATCTTCGCGGCGAACGCCTCCGTGTCGCGCTTGGCCTCGTCCGAGGTCGGTTCGGCGATTGGCGGCGATGTAGCGGCCTTTGGCCTGAAGATAGGGCGCGAGAATTTCGGTCCAATAGCCGGCGCCGCCGGGCTCGATCTCCACCACCACGCTGTCGGGTTTGACGCCAAAGAAGGTCAGCGCCTCGGCGGGATGGCGATAGATGTCGCGGGCGCGGTTTTTTTCGGCTCGCGAGGGCGAATCCAATCGCCGATTTCAGTGCGGGGTCGATGGGGTCGGCGCGCGCGGGTAGGGCGGCGAGCAGAGCCAGAAGAGTGAGGGCGCGTAGAAGCATGAGGGCTCCGAAAGGCAGGCGCCGGTTGCGCCTGGGCGGATTTGGCGATCAAACGGAGACTAGCACGGAGTCCGCCATGCCGCTCGCGCGCGACATCCTGCTCGACATCCTCCGCGACGAGGGCGTCACGCATATTTTCGGCAATCCCGGCTCGACCGAAATGCCGCTGATGGACGCGCTCGTCGACGCGCCCGACCTGCATCTACGTGCTCGGCCTGCAGGAGGCGACCGCGGTCGGCATGGCCGACGGCTGGGCGCTGGCGACCGGCAAAGTCGGCTTCGTCAACCTGCACGCGATGGGCGGCCTCGGCAATGCGATGGGCGTGCTGGTCGCCTCCAAGGCGAGCGAGACGCCGCTCGTCGTCACCGCCGGGCAGCAGGACACGCGCCATCTGATGAGCGAGCCCTGGCTGTCGGGCGATCTCGTCGCGCTCGCGGCGCCGGTCATCAAATGGGCGAAGGAAGTCCGGCGCGGCGAGGATGTCGGGCAGGCGCTGCGGCGCGCCTTCGCGATCGCCCGCACGCCGCCGACCGGGCCGGTGTTCCTGTCGCTGCCGATGGACGTGCTCGACGCCGAAGGTGCGCGGCGCCGTCGCCGCCCGCCTCCGCGCCGCCACGACTCGGCCCTTCGCCGCGACGCGCGGCGCCTCGCCGAACGGCTCGCCGGGCTCGATCCCGAAAAGGTCGTCATCCTGCTCGGCGACGATCTGCCGGCGTCGGCGAGCGCGCGGCCTCGTCGCGCTTCGCCGAAAGCGCGGGCTTTTCGGTCTGGGGCGCGCAGCTCACCTCGCGCGCGGCCTTCCCTTCCTCGCATCCCTGCTGGGCGGGCGTGATGAAGCCTGATTTCGCCTGGATGCGCGAGCACTTTCTCGACAAGAAGGCGATCGTGGTCGTCGGCGGCCGCGCCTTCGTCGCCTATCCCTATCGCGAGGAGCGGCCGATCCCCGAGGGCGTCGCGTTCTATCACGTCGCCGACAATGCCGAGGCGTTCGGGCGCGAACATGCCGCCGACCTCGCGCTGCTCGGCGACATCGGCGCGACGCTTGCCGACGGCGCGCAGACGGTCTCGGGCGAGCGGCGTCAACCGCGGCGGTCGCGGCGCGGCTCGCGGCCCGCGGCGCGGCGCAGAAGAGCGCCGCGAACGACGCGTTGCGCGCCGAAATCCTGGCCGAGCAAGACGCCCGCTGCTCGCGCCGACGCCGCCGTGCTCGCCGCGCTCGACGCGCTGCCCGAGGATGCGCTGATCGCCAACGATTCCGCGGCGACCTTCGGCGCCGTGCAGGACCTGCTGACGACGCGCCCGGCCGCTATTTCTTCGCGCGCGGCGGCGTGCTCGGCTGCAACATGCCGGCCGCGGTCGGCGCGGCGCTGGCGACCAGCGACTGGGTCGCCTCGTTCGTCGGCGACGGCGGCGCGATGTATTCGCCGCAGGCGCTGTGGAGCGCGGCGAACTACCGGACGCAACGTGATGTTCTTCGTGTTCAACAACCGCCGCTATGGCGTGCTGCAGAATGTCGCGCGCTGGCTCGGCTACGCCAACGCGGTCGCCGGCCGCTTCGTCGGCATGGAGATCATCGATCCCGCGATCGATTTCGCGGCGCTGGCGAAGTCGATGGGGACGCCGTATGCGCGCGCGGACGACAGGGCGGCGATGCTGGCGGCGTTTGCTGAGGCCGCGACGCGCAACGGGCCGACCCTGATCGAGATTCCTGTTCGGTAAGCAGGCGTGGCCCCTGCGGGGCCACGCCTGTCTGTCTCAGCCGACGATTTCGTTGCCCGCGAACCACTGCGCGATCTCTTGCGTGGCGGTCTCCGGCGCGTCGGATCCATGCGCGGAGTTTTCGCCCATCGACAGCGCGAACTCCTTGCGGATCGTGCCCGCGGCGGCCTTTTCCGGGTCATCCAGCGTGGTCGCCGGCGACCACGCTCGATGATGATGCGTGGGACGACCTGCTCAGCTTCATCGAGGAGCGGCGCGTCATCCCGATCGTCGGGCCCGAACTGCTGCAGGTCGCCACCGACCGCGGCCCGCGGCTGCTGCTCGACTGGGTCGCCGAGAAGCTCGCCGGCCGCCTGAACGTCAACATCTGCCGAGCTGCCGCAGCCCTACACGCTCAATGATGTGGTGTGCTGGTTCCTCGCCGCGCGCGGCCGGCGCGAAGAGGCCTACGTGCGCCTGCGCAGCATCATCAAGGAAGCCAATTTCGAGCCGCCGCCGGCGCTGCGGCGCCTGGCGGCGATCACCGACTTTGACCTGTTCGTCTCGACCACCTTTGATCCGCTGCTCGAGAACGCGCATCAATCTGGAGCGCTTCGGCGGCGCGCCGGTCGACCGAAGTGATTTCCTATTCGCCCAACCGCGTTGCCGACCTGCCGGCCGAGCGCGACCAGCTGCAGCGCCCGGTGGTCTATCACCTGTTCGGCAAGGTCTCGGCCTCCCCGACCTACGTGATCTCGGATGAGGACCTGCTGGAGTTCATCTGCGCGCTGCAGAGCGAGCATCTGGCGCCCGAGAAGCTGTTCCACGAGCTCGAGCACAGTCACCTGCTGTTCATCGGCAGCAACTTCACCAACTGGCTGGCGCGCCTGTTCCTGCGCATGGCCAAGCGCCAGCGCCTCTCGGATCCGCGCGATGTGGGCGAGGTCCTGGCCGACAATCACACCAGCCAGGACGACCGGCTGATGTCCTTCCTGCAGCAGGTCAGCGTACGCACCCGGATCTACATCGGCGCCGAGCGCTTCGTGGCGGAATTGCACGCGCGCTGGCAGAGGCGCCGGCGCCTCTGCCAGCGCTCGTGCAGTTCCGCCACGAAGCGCTCGGCGCCGGAATAGATCCGCGTGCGCACGCTCACCTGCTGCAGGAAAGACATCAGCGGTCGTCCTCCCTGCTATGACCGTCGGCGAGAATCTCTCCCACCTCGCGCGGATCGGACAGCCGCTTGCGCTTGGCCATGCGCAGGAAGAGGCGTGCCAGCCAGTTGGTGAAGCTGCTGCCGATGAACAGCAGGTGGTTGCGCTCGAGCTCGTGGAACAGCTTCTCCGGCAACAGGCTCTCGTTCTGCAGCGCGCAGATGTACTCCAGCAGATCCTCATCCGAGATCACGTAGGTTGGAGAAGCGGAGACTCTGCCAAACAGGTGATACACCACCGGGCGTGGCAGCTGATCGCGCTCGGCCGGAAGATCCGTCACCCGATTCGGCGCATAGGAGAGCACCTCGGTGGAAGGCGACCCGCCGAAGCGCTCCAGATTGATGGCCGTCTCCAGCAGCGAGTCGACAGGTCGTCGTGACGAAGAGATCGAAGTCGGTGATTGCCGCCAGCTGCCGCAGCGCCAGCGGCGGTTCGATGGCCGCATCCTTGAGTATGGACCGCAGCCGCACGTAGGCTTCTTCGCGCCGACCGCGGGAAGCCAGGAACCAGCACACCACATCGTTGAGGGTATAGCGCTGGGGCAGCGCGGAGGTATCAACGTTCAGCCGCGCAGCCAGCTTCTCCGCGGCCCAGTCCAACAGCAGTCGTGGGCCTCGATCGGTGGAGACCATCAATAGTTCCGGACCCACGATGGGGATGACCCGCCGCTCCTCGAGGAAGCTCAGCAGATCCTCCCAGGCATCCTCATCCAGCGTGGTCGCCGGCGGCACCGTGGATGACCCGGAAAAGGCCGCCGCGGGCACGATCCGCAAGGAGTACACGCTGTGGATGACCCGGCGCATGGACACACGCCCTGAGAGTTCCGCCACGCAAGAGATCGCGCAGTGGCTCGCGGGCAACGAAATCGTGGGCTGAGACAGACAGGCGTGGCCCCGCAGGGGCCACGCCTGCTTACCGAACAGGAATCTCAATCAGGCTCGGCCCGTTGCGCGTCGCGGCCTCAGCAAACACCGCCCTCCTGTGGGTCCGGTCCCAAATGCGACGTCCCCATCGACGCCGCGAGCGCGGAAAAATCGATCAGCGGGATCGACTCTCCTCCTGCCGACGAATTTCCCGCGAGAGCCGCGTTGGCGTAGCCGAGCGAGACGCGCGACATTCTGCAATACGCCGTAGCGGCGATTGTTGAACACGACGAAGATTATGCCTTCGTTCGGCAATGTGCGGCGCTCCCTTGTGTGTGGCGAATACATCGCCCCGCCGTCGCCGACGAAGCGACGACCCACTAAGGTCGGCCAGCGCCGCCCGGAAAGGCCGAGCATGTTGCAGCCGAGCACCCCGCCGCGCGAAGGAACGGCCAGGGCTGCCCGCGCGTCCGGTCTTGCACGGCGCCGAAAGTGGCGCACTGAGGGAGGAATCGTTCACGGAGATGGGGCCCCAGCCCTCGGGGACGGCGTCGAGCGCGGCGAGCACCGCCGCGTCGGCGCTGCATCGGGCCGCCTTGCTCGGCGAGAATTTTTTCCGCGCGATCGATCGTCGGACGCCTTCCGCCGCACCGCGAGATCGGCGAGCCGCGCCGCGACCACCGGAAATATCCACTAGCCAGAATAGTATACA
>CAWIEP010000014.1:0-19347 GCA_963835115.1 uncultured Pseudomonadota bacterium | reverse complement strand
GGGAATCGGCCCGGTCCACGCGCTCGCCCGGCTCGCGGCCAGGCGCGGCACCCAGCCGCGGCAACTGCTCGACGAAATGGATCTCGTCGAGCTCAACGAGGCCTTCGCGGTTCAGGTGCTCGCTGTGCTCAACGGCTGGGGCTGGGACGACGGCGACAGGCTCAACGTCAACGGCGGCGGGATCTCCCTGGGGCATCCCATCGGGGCAACCGGCATGCGGATGGTCACCTCCCTGCTGCACGAGCTGCGCCGCAGGGAAGGGCGCCGAGGCCTGGTGACCATGTGCATCGCGGGTGGTCAGGGAATGGCCGCCGTCATCGAGCGGGACTGAACCCAGGCTGAGACGCTCCCGCGCGGATCGGGGCGCCCCAGAACACGGGATTGTAGCCCCAGGCGTTGGAGAGCCCGAGCGCGGGCAGGTGGCGCTCGTCGACGAAGGCGTCCGCCGGCATGATCTCGACCGTGGTCACGCCGAGCGACTTCAGATGCGCGATCAGCAGCGGCCTTCGGCGAGCGCGGCGAAGCGGCCGCGGGCGCGCTCCGGGAATGTCCTCGCGCAGACGCGAGAAGCCGCGAATGTTGAGTTCGTAGATGATGGTGTCTTCGGGGGCGACGCGCGCATGCCCGGGCTCGCCGCCCGGCGCGGCGCGCGACCACGCATTTCGGCGCGACGGCGCCGCTGTCGGCGCCGCGCTCGAACATCGAGGGATGCAAGCGAAGGGCCGGTCGAGCTCGGCGGCGTAGGGGTCGACGAGCAGCTTGGCGGCGTCGAACCGATGCCCTCGCCAGGGTCGAACGGTCCGTCGACGCGCAAGCCGTAGCGCGCGCCCTCCGCGAGCCCGGCGCGAAGCCGCGACGCCAGCCGTCGCCGTCGGTCGGCAAGTTGTACGCGCCGATCTCGCGCTCGCCGGACTCGTCGAACAGGCAGACATGGACGGCCGTCGCGTTCGGCGGAGTAGACGGCGACTCTCGGCGCCCTCCAGCCAGCTGACGCCGGCTGGGGTCGGCGGCGCGCCTCGGTCATGCGGCGGCTTGCCTCGCGAGCTTGGCGATAGAGCGCGGCGTAGCGCTTGGCGGGGCCGCGCCAGGAAACGTCGGCGCGCATGCCGTTCAGCCGCAGGCGGCGCATCGTCGTCGGCGTTCGCCGTAGAGAGCGAGCGCGCGCGCCGATCAGCGCTAGGCGAGCGCGCCGACGTCGGGCGGATAGAACTGGATGCCGGTCGCGACGCCCGCGCGCAAGCGCCGCCTCGTTGGCGTCGATCACGGTGTCGGCGAGGCCGCCGACGCGCGCCACCACCGGCGCCGCGCCGTAGCGCAGCGCGCAGAGCTGGGTCAGGCCGCAGGGCTCGAAGCGCGAGGGCACGACCAGGAAATCGACGCCGGCCTGGATCAGATGGGCGAGCGCCTCGTCATAGCCGATCACGCAGCCGACTCGGCCGGGATGGGCCGCGGCCGCGCCGCGAAACCCTGCTCCATCGCCGGCTCGCCGGGCCGAGCAGCGCGAGCTGGCCGCCGCGCGTCGATCAGGCTCGGCAGGCAGGCGAGCAGCAGGTCGAGCCCCTTCTGGCTGGTCAGCCGGGTGACGACGCCGAACAGCGGCGCGCCGGGCTCGGCGTCGAGCCCGAAGCGCGCCTGCAGCGCCGCCGTTCGCCGCGCGGCGCTGTCGAGCTTCGCACGCGCTGATAGGTCTGCGCCAGCGTCGGGTCGGTCGCCGGGTTCCAGACCTCGTCGTCGATGCCGTTGAGGATGCCGTCGACGACGGCGGCGCGCGCGCGCAGCAGCCCGTCGAGCGCCATGCCGAATTCGGGCGTGCAGGATTTCGCGCGCGTAGGTCGGCGAGACGGTGGTGATGCGGTCGGCGAACTGCAGGCCGGCCTTCAGGAAGCCGATGCCGCCGAAATATTCGACGCCGTCGATCGTCATGGCGCTGCGGCGGCAGGCCGAGCGCGGCGAGCAGCGACGCCGGAATAATGGCCCTGGAAGGCGAGGTTGTGGACCGTCGATCACCGTGCCCGGCCGCGGCGGCCGCCGTCGTAGTGCAGATAGGCCGGCGGCAGCGCCGCCTGCCAGTCATGGGCGTGCACGACATCGGCCGCGAAGCCCGGGACCAGCGCCCTTGGCGAGATCGGCGCCGGCGCGCGCGAGCGCGGCGAAGCGCAGCGCGTTGTCGGGCCAGTCGCGCCCGTCGGGCCCGAGATAGGGATTGCCGGGGCGGTCGTAGAGATGCGGCGCGTCGAGCACGAACAGGTCGAGCCCGGCCGCCCGCGCCGCGAGCAGCCGCGCCGGCCCGCCGAACAGATGCCGGATAGGCGTGAACCGCCTCGGCGCCCGTGAGCTTGGCGAGCACCGCGGGATAGCCGGGCAGCAGCGTGCGCATCTCGACGCCCTCGCGCGGCAGCGCGCGCCGGCAGCGCGCCGGCGACGTCGGCGAGCCCGCCGGTCTTGATCAGCGGATAGACCTCCGACGCGACCGAGAGGACGCGCGAGCATCAGGTCTTCGAGCTTGTCGATCATCGGCTGGGTGATCAGCGTGACGCCGGCTTCGGTGCGGCGGAAGCGCCGGGCGTCGAGCCTCGGGATCCTCGCCGACCACCAGGCCGTCGGGGATCCGCACGCCGGCGTCGATGACCACCTTGCTCAGCCGACAGCTCCGGCCTGACCCGCACATAGGGCAGGATCACCGCCTCGTGGATCGTGGAATAGGAATGGACGCGCACGCCGGTGAACAGCAGCGAGCGCGAGATCGCGGCGCCCGAGACGATGCAGCCGCCCGAGACCAGCGAGGAGACCGCCGAGCCGCGCCGGCCGTCGACGTCATGCACGAATTTGGCCGGCGGCGTGATCTCGCCATAGGTCCAGATCGGCCAGTCGCGGTCGTAGAGATCGAGGTCGGGCACGACGTCGGTCAGGTCGATATTGGCCGCCCAATAGGCGTCGACGGTGCCGACGTCGCGCCAGTAGATATGCGCTCTCCGTCGCGCGAGCGCACGCAGGAGCGGGCGAAATGATGCGCGACCGCCTTGCCGTTGCTTGACGAGGTAGGGGATGATGTCCTTGCCGAAATCGTGGCTGGAATTCGGGTCGGCGGCGTCGCGCCGCAGCTCCTCGATCAGGAATCTGCGTGTCGAACACATAGATGCCCATGCTGGCCAGCGCCATGTCCGGCTTGCCCGGCATCGGCGGCGGGTTCTTCGGCTTTTCCAGGAAGGCGATGATGCGGTCGTTCTCGTCGACATGCATGACGCCGAAGCCCTTGGCCTCCTCGCAGCGGCGCCTCGAGGCAGCCGACCGTCACGTCGGCGCCGGACTCGACGTGCTGCTGCAGCATCTTCTCGTAGTCCATCTTGTAGATGTGGTCGCCGGCCAGGATGACCATGTATTGCGGGCCGTAGCTCTCGATGATGTCGATGTTCTGATAGACCGCGTCGGCGGTGCCGAGATACCACATGGTCTCCGAGACGCGCTGGATGGCCGGCAGGATGTCGAAGCTCTCGTTGCGCTCGGGGCGGAAGAAGTTCCAGCCGCGCTGCAGATGGCGGATCAGGCTGTGCGCCTTGTACTGGGTCGCCACGGCGATGCGGCGGATGCCGGAATTGAGCGCGTTCGACAGCGCGAAATCGATGATGCGCGACTTGCCGCCGAAATAGACCGCGGGCTTGGCGCGCCGGTCGGTCAGCTCCATCAGCCGGCTGCCGCGGCCGCCGGCCAGCACATAGGCCATGGCGTGACGCGAAAACGGGGCCGCCGGCGCCGCTTGCTTGTTTCCTGCCATACTCGCTACCTCCCAACGCTTCCCGGCGTCATTCTTGCGCCGAGTTCATCTCGAAATGAAGATGGAATCGGCGCGCCGGTTCATGCGGCATCGGCTCGCCAGTTCGAGATAGAGCGCCGCCAGCGGCGGCAGCGTGACGGCGGCCGAGGCGGGAAGCCCGTGCAGCGGCCGGCGCTCGGCGCTGCACGCCGCCGAGATTGCCGACGTTCGAGCCCCAATAGACCGACGCGTCGGTGTTGAGCGCCTCCGCCCAGCGGCCGTCGCGGGCAGGCCGATGCGATAGTCGCGCCGGACGACCGGCGTGAAATTGCAGACGACCGCGACCGGCGGATCGCCCTCGCGCGCCCATGCGCAGGAAGGCGAGCACCGACTGCTCGTCGTCGTTGACGACGATCCAGCGGAAGCCCTCGGCCTCGCAATCGCGCGCATGCAGCGCGGGCCGCGACGCGATAGAACGCGTTGAGGTCGCCGACCAGCTCGCTGCACGCCCTGATGCGGCGCATGGTCGAGCAGCCACCACGGCAGATCGATCGTTGCAGTTCCATTCGCTCGTCTGGCCGAACTCCTGGCCCATGAACAGCAGCTTCTTGCCGGGATGGGCCCACATGAAGGCGTAGTAGGCGCGCGCATTGGCGAAGCGCTGCCATTCGTCGCCGGGCATCTTGCGAGACGAGCGAGCGCTTGCCGTGGACGACCTCGTCGTGCGAGATCGGCAGCACGAAATTCTCGGTGAAGGCGTAGAGCAGGCCGAACGTCAGCTTGTCGTGGGCCCAGCGCCGATAGACCGGATCGCGCTCCATGTATTCGAGCGTGTCGTGCATCCAACCCATGTTCCATTTGAAGCCGAAGCCGAGGCCGCCGAGTTGGTCGGCTTGCGAGACGCCGGGAAACGCGGTCGATTCCTCGGCGATCGTCACCGCGCCGGGAAACTCGCCGTAGACCGCCTCGTTGGTGCGCCTGCAGGAAGTCGATCGCGTCGTGATTCTCGTTGCCGCCCTCGGCGTTCGGCAGCCATTCGCCGGGCTTTGCGCGAATAGTCGAGATAGAGCATCGAGGCGACCGCGTCGACGCGCAGGCCGTCGACGTGAAAGCGGTCGACCCAGTAGAGCGCGTTGGCGAGCAGAAAATTGGCGACCTCCTTGCGGCCGAAATCGTAGATCGCCGTGTTCCAGTCGGGATGGAAGCCCTTGCGCGGATCGGCGTGCTCGTAGAGCGCGCGCGCCGTCGAACCAGCGCCAGGCCGTGCGCGTCGACCGGGAAATGCGCCGGCACCCAGTCGAGGATGACGCCGAGCCCCGCCGCATGCGCCCTGTCGACGAAGCGCGCGAAGCCTCCGGCGTGCCGAACCGCCTGGTCGGCGCGAACAGGCCGATCGGCTGATAGCCCCAGGATTTGTCGAGCGGATGCTCGGTGACCGGCATCAGTTCGAGATGGGTGAAGCCGAGACCCACGGCATAGGGGATCAGCTCGTCGGCGAGTTCGTCGTAGGTGAGGAAGCGCCCGTTCTCGCCGCGCCGCCAGGAGCCGAGATGGACCTTCGTAGATCGACATCGGCTTGCGGCGCGGCTCGCCTTCGGCGCGCGCCTTCATGTAGGATTCGTCGGTCCAGGAGAAATCGGTGGTGTAGGCGACGATCGAGGCGGTCGAGGGCCGCAGCTCGCCTCGAAACGCGAACGGGTCGGCCTTCAGCGGCTGCAATTCGCCGGCGCGCCGAGATGACCTCGTATTTGTAGACGGCGCCGTCGCCGAGATGCGGGATGAAGATCTCCCACAGGCCGCTGTCGAAGCGCTTGCGCATCTGGCAGCGGCGGCCGTCCCAGTCGTTGAAGTCGCCGACGACGGAGACGCGGCGCGCGTTGGGCGCCCAGAGCGCGAACAGCACGCCGCCGACGCCCTCGTGCGTCGCGATCTGCGCGCCGAGCCGCTTGTAGAGTTGGCGATGCGTGCCCTCGAGCAGCAGATAATCGTCGATCGGCCCCAGCGCCGGGCCGAAGGCGTAGGCGTCCTCGTAGGACGACACCCCGCGCGCGCGGGTCGCCTCGAGGCGATAATGGGGTCGCGACGCCCCTTTCGGCAGCAGCGCCTCGAAGAAATCGCCCTTGCGCCGCTTCAGCCCGACGAGCGGCGACCGTCGCGAGTCAGCGCGCGCACGGAGATCGCGTCGGGCACGAAGGCGCGGATCGCCCAGCCGTCCGGCGTCAGATGCGGACCCAGGAACGAAAACGGATCCTGGTGGCGCGCCGCCGCGAGGGCGTCGATGTCGGATTCGTCGGCGCGCCAGCTCTCCCACGGACTCTCCCACACGTTTCCCCCTTTTTGTCAGGCTAGCCGCTTATACGGCGCCTTCCAAATGTCGTCGGCATATTCCGCAATCGTGCGATCCGACGAGAACCAGCCGGTATTGGCCGTGTTGATGATGCTCGAACGCAGCCAGGCCTTGCGGTCGCGCCAAGCCGCGTCGACCTTCTGCTGCTCGACCCAGTAGGCATCGAAGTCGGCGCACACCATGAAATAATCGTGATGGCGCAAGGTCTCGACGAGACCCTGGTAGCGGCCGCGATCGTCGGCCGAGAACACGCCCGATCCCACGGCGTCGAGCACGTCGCGCAGCACCGGCGACGCCTCGATATGCGCGGTCGAATCGATCCCCTTGGCGCGCGAAGCCTCGACTTCCTGCGCGGTCAGGCCGAAGATGAAGATGTTCTCGTCCCCGACCAGATCGCGCAACTCGACGTTGGCGCCGTCGAGCGTGCCGATCGTCAACGCTCCATTCAACGCCATCTTCATGTTGCCGGTTCCCGAGGCCTCCATGCCGGCGGTGGAAATCTGTTCGGACAGGTCGACGGCGGGGATGATCGTTTCGGCGAGGCTGACGTTGTAATTGGGCAGGAACACGACCTTCAGCAGGCCGCGCACCGTCGGATCGGCGTTGACGGCGCGCGCGACGTCGATGGCGAGCTTGATGATGAGCTTGGCCTGGGTATAGCTCGCCGCCGCCTTGCCGGCGAAAATCTTGACCCGCGGCGCGAAGTCGATCGTCGGATTGGCGCGGATCTCGTTGTAGCGCGCGATCGTCTCCAGAATGTTGAGCAACTGGCGCTTATATTCGTGGATTCGCTTGATCTGCACGTCGAACATGGCGTCGGGATCGAGCCGCTGGTTGAGCTGCTCGGCCATGAGCCGGGCGAGCGCCACCTTGTTGGCGCGCCGCGCCAACGTAATCTGCTCCTGCAACGCGGAATCGTCGGCGTGACGCCCAAGCTCGCGCAGCGCATCGGCGTCGTGCAGCGCCTTTTCGCCGACGGCGGCGCGAATGATGCCGGTCAGGCGCGGATTGCATTCCATCAGCCAGCGCCGGAAAGTGATGCCGTTGGTCTTGTTGACGATGCGGTTGGGGTAGACAAGGTTGAGGTCGTGGAACACCGTCTGTTTCATCAGATTGGTGTGCAGCGCCGACACGCCGTTGATCCTATGCGAGCCGACGAAGGCGAGCGCGCCCATGCGCACCCGCCGGCCGCTATGCTCGTCGATCAGCGAGATCGAGGCCATGACGCCGGAATCGGTGACGCCGCTTTTGCGCGCGCTTTCGAGGTGCATCGCGTTGATGAGATAGATGATCTGCATGTGGCGCGGCAACAACCGCTCCATCAGGCCAACCGGCCAACTCTCAAGCGCCTCCGGCAGCAAAGTATGGTTGGTGTAGGAGAACACCGTGCGCGAGATCCCCCAGGCCTCCTCCCACGGCAAGCCGTTGAGATCGACGAGGATGCGCATCAGCTCCGCCACCCCGATGGCGGGATGGGTGTCGTTGAGCTGCACCGCGACGTGTTGCCCAAGCGTGCGCACGTCCTTGAAAACCTTGACGTGGCGGCGCACCAGGTCGAGCAAAGAGGCGGACGCGAAGAAATATTCCTGGCGCAGCCGCAGCTCCTGCCCCGCCGGGGTGGCGTCCGAGGGGTAGAGCACCTTGGAGATCGCCTCGGCGCGCACATTGTCGGCAAGCGCGCCGATATAGTCGCCGGCGTTGAAGGCGTCGAGCTTCAGCGGGTCGGGCGCGCGCGCCGACCACAGCCGCAGCGTATTGACGTTGCGGCCGCGCCAGCCGACGATCGGCGTGTCGAAGGCGATCGCCTCGACGGTTTCGCCGGGATGCCAGACATGGCGCATCGCGTCGCCTTCGCCCTGGATCGCCTCGACCCAGCCGCCAAAGCCGATCGCGTAGTTGACTTCGGCGCGCTCGAACTCCCAGGGGTTGCCGTGCAGAAGCCAATCCTCCGGCGCCTCCTGCTGCCAGCCGTTGCGGATGATCTGGCGGAACAGGCCGTTGTCGTACCGGATGCCGTAACCGTGGGCGGCGATCGACAGCGTCGCCATCGAATCCATGAAACACGCGGCCAGGCGCCCGAGGCCGCCGTTGCCGAGCGCTGCGTCCGACTCGATGCGACGCAGCGAAGCGAAATCGACGCCGAGGCTCGCCACCGCCGCCGTCATGGGCTCGACGATGCCGATATTGGTCATCGCGTCAAACAGCATGCGGCCAATCAGGAATTCGAGGCTGAGATAATAGACCCGCTTGTTCTGTTCCTTGTAAACGCGGTTGGTCGACGCGATCCAGCGCTCGACGACAATGTCGCGGGTCGCCGCAGCAACGGAAAGAAACCAGTCGCGCTGGCTGGCCGCGACCGGATCCTTGCCGACGACGAATTTCAGCTTGGCCAGTATAGCCGCCTTGAGTTCGTCGGCCGTGTAGGCCCGCACTTCTTCCTGTGTCTCGCTCGGCTGCGACGGTGTGACCAGATCCATAGCGATACCTCTCTTCTGCCTACGGAGCCATACCGGGCGTTTGATAACCTGCGGTGACGCCTCGTACCATCATTGTGACCGGCCGCGAAACCACCTAAACCGGAACGACGCGACGATTTCGGCAAGGGCGCGGCGATTTGCGCGACTTCGGACGCGGCATGGAGCGCAGGATGAAGATAGAGGGCAAGTCCTATCGCACGATTTGGCGCGTGGGTCCCGCCGCCGTGGAGGCCATCGACCAGACCCGCTTGCCGCACGAACTCGCCTTTCGTCGCATCGAAACGCTCGAAGGCGCGGTCGAGGCGATCAAGACTATGGTTGTGCGCGGCGCGCCGCTGATCGGCGCCTCGGCCGCCTACGGTCTCGCGATCGCACTGACGAAAGACGGCTCCGACGCAAATCTGGAGCATGCTTACCGAATGCTCAACGCCAGCCGCCCGACGGCGGTCAATCTCCGGCACGCGCTCGATGACGTGCGCGCCGCGGTGACGCCCCTGTCGCCGCTCGCTCGCGGCGAGGCGGCGTTCCGGCGCGCCGACGAAATCTGCGAGGAGGACGTGCGGCTCAACCTCTCCATCGGCGAGGCCGGCTTCGCCCTCATCAAGGCGGCGCATGAACGCAACGGGCGCACGGTCCACGTGCTCACCCATTGCAACGCAGGCTGGCTCGCAACCGTCGACTGGGGCACGGCGACGGCGCCCATTTATCTCGCGCATGACCGTGGCGTCCCCGTTCATGTCTATGTCGACGAGACGCGGCCGCGCAATCAAGGCGCCTCGCTCACCGCCTTCGAACTCGGCGAACACGGGGTGCCGTTCACTTTGATCGCCGACAACGCCGGCGGGCATCTCATGCAACACGCGGAAGTCGATCTCTGCATCGTCGGCGCCGATCGCGTCACCGCGCGCGGCGACGCGGCGAACAAAATCGGCACCTATTTGAAGGCGCTCGCCGCCCACGCAAACAACGTGCCGTTTTACGTTGCGGCGCCGGGCACGACCATCGATTGGACGATCGACGACGGCCGCAGCATCGAGATCGAGGAGCGCGACCCGCGGGAAGTCACGCATATCTGGGGCCGGCTCGCCGACGGGCGGCGGGCGGAGGTCGAACTCGCGCCGCCAGGGGCGCGTGCGAAGAATCCCGCCTTCGACGTGACGCCCGCCGAACTCATCAGCGGCCTCATCACCGAGCGCGGCGTGTCGCGCGCCAGCAAAGCCGCATTGGCGGCGCTTTATCGACGCGATGGTCCGGCCACGGCTTGACGACATCGCCTCGCCGCCTATCTACACAAGCACGGTTGGAACTGGGGACGCGATGCGGGTAGTGCTTGGAACCCTGGCGTTGGTCGCGTCAGGCGCGCTGTCCGGATGCAATGCGCCGCATGTTGAAAGTCGCCCGCCGCTGCCCGTGCGGGTGACGACGGCCAAGGTGAGCCAATACGCGCCAACGATCGCTTTGACCGGCGCGATCGCCGCCCGCGTCAGTTCCAACCTGTCCTTCCGCATCTCGGGCCGGGTCATCGAACGGGATGTCGACATCGGCCAGCACGTCGAGGCCGGCGAGGTGCTCGCGCGGCTCGACCCGGCCTCCGCTCAGGCCGATCTCGATTCCGCCAACGCCGCGGTCGCCTCCGCCGACGCCGTGCTCAAGCAGAACGCCGCCTCGTTCGAACGCCAGAAGCAATTGCTCGACTCCGGCTTCACGACGCGCTCGACCTTCGACGTCGCCCAGCAGAACCTGCGCACCGCGCAAAGCGCGCTCGACAGCGCCAAAGCGCAGGCGGCGACCGCTGCCGACGCGCTGACCTACGACGCGCTGAAAGCCAACAAGGCGGGGGTCGTCACCGCGCGCGACATCGAGGTCGGCCAGGTCGCGCTGGCGGCCGCGACCGCGTTCACCGTTGCCGAGGATGGGCCGCGCGATGCGGTGTTCCAGGTGTTCGAATCGATCTTTTTCGCTCGGCCGGCCGGCGGCGGCATAAAACTCTCGCTGGTTGGCGCCCCGTCTGTGACAGCCATCGGCCGCGTGCGCGAAGTTTCGCCGACGGTCAACACCCGAACCGGCACGGTGACGGTGAAAGTCGGCATCGACGCGGGCGGCGACAGGATGCCGCTCGGCGCCGCCGTGATCGGTCAAGGCGGTTTCGCGCCGCGCAAGGTTGTCGACCTACCCTGGACCGCCGCGGCGTCGGACGGAGGCCGGCTTGCGGTCTGGATTTACGACCCCGCGACCCAATCGGTGGCGATGAAGCGGGTCGTCGCCGAAGCGTTCGACAACGAGACGCTGATCCTCGCCGACGGGCTGTCGGGAGGCGAAAAGGTCGTCACCGCCGGCGGCAAATTTCTTTATCCCGGCGAGGTCGTCGCGCCGCAGGAGGCGGCCCCTTGAAGCGCTCGATATTCGCCGCCCTGCTCGCGCTCGGCGCTTGCGACAAGCCGCCGCCGGAGGCGCGCGCCGATCCGGCCGGTGCTGTCGACGCTCGTCGCCGCGACCACCGTCGATCCGCTGCGGCTGGCGGGCGTGGTGTCGCCGCGCGTGGAGACGCCGTTCTCGTTCCGCGTGCTCGGCCGGCTCGTATCGCGGCCGGTCAACATCGGCGATCTCGTGACGAAGGGCGAGACGCTGGCGGCGATCGACCCGCTGGCGTTGCAACTGGCGGTGCGTTCGGCCGAAGCGGATCTCGTCGAGCGCTCGGGCGCAAGTCGCCAACGCGCTCGGCGTCGCGGACCGGCAGACGACGCTGTTGAAGACCAACACGACGACCCAGGCGCAGGTCGACGCCGCAACCCAAGGCCGCGAGTTCGCCGTCGCCGGTGAGAACCGGGCGCAAGCGGCGCTGGCCAAGGCGAAGGAGGAGCTCGGCTACGCGGTGCTGACGGCCGATTTTGGCGGCGTCGTCGCCAATACCGGCGCCGAGGTCGGCCAGATCGTGCAGCCGGGTCAAATGGTGGTGGACATCGCCAATCCCAAGCTGCGCGACGCCGTGATCGATGCGCCCGACGCGGCCGCCGCGGCGCTCAGCCTGGGCGCGCCGTTCGAGGTCGCCGCCCAGCTCGACCCGAGCGTGCGCGTCGCCGGCAAGGTGCGCGAGATCGCGCCGCAGGCGGATTCGGCGACGCGCTCCCGGCGCGTCAAGATCGCGCTCGATGCGCCGCCCGACGCGTTCCGCCTCGGCTCGACCATCACCGCCTGGCCGGTTGACGATATGCGCAAGGCCGTGCGCCTGCCGGCCACGGCGATCCTCGTCAAGGACGGCAAGCCCTATGTCTGGATCGTCGATCCCGTGACGTCGAGGGCGACGAAGCGGGCGGTCACGCTGGCGCCGGGCGAGGCCGACCCGGTCGAGGTGACAGGCGGCCTCGACGCCGCGATGCGGGTGGTGACGGCCGGAGTCCATTCTCTCTCCGAAGGACAACAGGTGAGAATCGAACCGCAGGCGAAACCGTGAGCCGCTTCAATCTCTCGGAGTGGGCGCTCGAGCACCGCTCGTTGGTCTGGTACTTCATGATCGTGTTCGCGATTGCCGGCGTGTTCTCCTATTTGGGCTTGGGCCGCGAGGAAGACCCGAATTTTACGATCAAGACGATGATCATCCAGGCGCAATGGCCGGGCGCCAGCGCCGCCGAAGTCGCCAAACAGGTGACCGACCGTATCGAAAAGAAGCTCGAGGAGCTTGAGTCGCTCGACTACACCAAAAGCGTCACCACGGCCGGCCAGACCATCGTGTTCGTCAATCTGTTGCCGACCACCAAGGCCAAGGACGTGCCCTACGCCTGGTTGACCGTGCGCAACATGATCGGCGACATCCAGGGAACGTTTCCCTCCGGCGTCCAGGGGCCGTTCTTCAACGACCGCTTCGGCGACGTCTACGGCAATATTTTCGCCTTCACCGGCGACGGGCTGACGGACCGGCAACTGCGCGACTTCGTCGAGTTCGCGCGCTCGAAAGCGCTGACGGTACCCAATATCGGCCAGGTGGAAATTCTCGGCGCGCGCGACGAGGCGATCTATCTCGATTTCTCGACACGCAAGACCGCCGCGCTCGGCCTCGACCCCCAGGCTATCTTAACCTCTTTGCGCGCGCAGAACGCGATCACGCCTTCCGGCACGGTCGAGGCCGGTCCCGAGCGCATCTCCGTGCGCGTCGACGGCCAATTCACGTCGGAAGCGAGCCTCAGCGCCATCAACCTTCGCGTCAACGACCGCTTCTTTCCGCTAACCGACGTCGCCGTCATTCGCCGCGGCCTCGTCGATCCCCCGGCCTCCCTGTTCCGCTTCAACGGCAAGCCGGGCATCGCGCTCGCCATCGGCATGAAGTCGGGTTCGAACCTGCTCGACTTCGGCAAGGCGCTCGAAAAGAAGATGAGGGAGATCGTCGCCGATCTCCCGGTCGGCGTGAACGTGGAAAAGGTGTCAGACCAACCGGCGGTGGTGGAGAAGGCGGTCTCCGGCTTCACCGAGGCTTTGTTCGAAGCCATCGCCATCGTGCTGGCGATCAGCTTCGTCAGCCTCGGCTTCCGCGCCGGGCTCGTGGTGGCGGTCGCGATTCCGCTGGTGCTGGCGATCACGTTCCTCGTGATGTCGGTGTGGGGCATTTCGTTGCAGCGCATTTCGCTCGGCGCGCTGATCATCGCGCTGGGGCTGCTGGTCGATGATGCGATGATCGCGGTCGAGATGATGGTGGCGCGGCTGGAGGTTGGCGACACGTTGAGGCAAGCGGCGACCCATGTCTATGTCTCGACCGCGTTTCCGATGCTGACCGGCACACTGGTGACGGTGGCGGGCTTCATTCCGATCGGGCTCAACTCCAGCGCCGCGGGCGAATTCACCTTCACGCTGTTCGTCGTCATCGCCGTGTCGCTGCTGACGTCGTGGATCGTCGCCGTGCTGTTCACGCCGCTGCTCGGCGTCACGCTGCTGCCGAACGCGCTGAAACATCACGGCGAGCGCAAGAGTCTGCTGGCCCGAGCGTTCCACTACGCCCTGCTTGGCGCGACGCGCTGGAAATGGATCACCATCGCGCTGACGCTGATCGCGTTCGGCGCCTCGATCTACGGCATGAAATTCGTCGAGCAGCAGTTCTTTCCCAGCTCCGACCGGCCGGAGCTGATCGTCGATTGGAACCTGCCGCAGAACGCCTCGATCCACGAGACCGACGCAGAGATGGCCCAGTTCGAGAAGGAGATGCTGCAAGGCGACCCCGACGTCGATCACTGGTCGACCTATGTCGGCGCCGGCGCGCCGCGTTTCGTGCTCTCCTTCGACGTTCAGGTCGGCGACGCGAGCTATGGCCAGACGGTGATTCTCACCAAGGGCCTGGCCGTGCGCGACAAGTTGCGCACGAAATTGCAGACCTATCTGACCCGCACGTTTCCGGGGACCGACGCTTACGTAAAACTGCTCGACATCGGGCCGCCGGTCGGCCGGCCGGTGCAATACCGCGTCAGCGGACCCGATCTCCAGCAGGTGCGAACGCTCGCGCAAAAGGTCGCCGCCGTCGATGGCGACCAACGAAAACCTCGCCGAGCCGGTGTACGACTGGATGGAGCCCGCGCGGGTGCTGAAGGTCGAGGTGTTGCAGGACAAGGCGCGCCAACTCGGCGTGTCGTCGCAGGACATCTCCAATTCGCTGAACAGCGTCGTCACCGGCGCGACGGTCACGCAGGTGCGCGACGACATCTATCTCATCAGCGTGATCGCCCGCGCCGCCGCAGACGAGCGCGGCTCGATCGCGACGCTGCGCAATCTGCAACTGACCGGCACCGGCGGCGAGGCGGTGCCGCTCGCGGCGGTGGCGAAGTTCGGCTACACGCTGGAACAGCCGAAAATCTGGCGCCGTTCGCGCTTGCCGACCATCACCGTGCAGGCGGCGATGCGCGGGCCGGTGCAGCCGGCCACCGCCGTCACGGAACTGGTCCCCAAGATCGCCACGCTGCAAGCGCAACTGCCGATCGGCTACGCCATCGTCGCCGGCGGCGCTGTCGAGGAGAGCGGCAAGGCGCAGGGGCCGATCGCCGCCGTGGCCCCGATCATGCTTTTCATCATGGCGACGATCCTGATGATCCAGTTGCAGAGTTTTCAGCGCCTGTTTCTGGTGTTCGCCGTGGCGCCGCTGGCGCTGATCGGCGTGGTGGCGGCGCTGTTGCCGAGCCGCGCCCCGCTCGGCTTCGTCGCCATTCTCGGCGTGCTCGCCCTGATAGGCATTCTCATCCGCAATTCGGTCATCCTCATCATCCAGATCGAAGACCTGCGGCAGGAGGGGCGCGATCCCTGGGACGCCGTGATCGAAGCGACCGAGCACCGCATGCGGCCGATCCTGCTCACCGCGGCCGCGGCGACCCTCGCGCTGATCCCCATAAGCCGCGAAATTTTCTGGGGGCCGATGGCCTACGCGATGATGGGCGGCATCGTCGTCGGCACCGTGCTGACGCTGCTGTTCCTGCCGGCGCTCTATATCGCGTGGTTCCGGGTGAAGCCGCCAGTTCGCGCTTGACGCCGCCGGGGAGCGCCCTCGTGACCGGCTAGGCTGACGATGATTTCCCGCAGGCCATTGAATTTGATGGCCAATTTTTTGGCTGGGGCGCCAGGATTCGAACCTGGGGATGGCGGAATCAAAATCCGCTGCCTTACCGCTTGGCTACGCCCCAGCAGCCGAGAACGCCGGCGGCGTTGCAAAGCGCGCGGACCATAGTTCGCGCCATTCCAGCTCGCAAGCGTTTCCTCCGCGCGTCGCCCCCCGCCTGGCCTCGCTTTGTAGGGGCAGTCCGGCCGCGCGACGGCGCGCCCGGCTTACCCTCCCTGCCCTATTTCACGCCGCCGCCAGACCAACGGCGTCGCTGGCCTTCCGGTCCGAGTCTTGCTAAGCGCTGCCCAAACTTTGGGCGAGGGCGCGATGCGCAAAGCGAGAGTGACCCGCAAGACCAACGAGACCGAGATCGCCGTCGAGCTCGACCTCGACGGGTCCGGCGCGGCCAAGGTCGCCACCGGCGTCGGCTTTTTCGACCACATGCTCGATCAGCTCGCCCGGCATTCGCTCGTCGATATGACGGTGAGCGCCAAGGGCGATCTGCATATCGACGATCACCACACCGTGGAGGACGTCGGCATCGCGCTCGGGCAGGCCCTCAAGCAGGCGCTCGGCGACAAGCGCGGCCTGACCCGCTACGGCGATTGCCTGCTGCCGATGGACGACACGCTGACCCGGGTCGCCCTGGATGTGTCGGGGCGGCCGTTTCTGGTCTTCCGCACCGTCTTCCCGACCGCGAAAATCGGAACCTTCGATACCGAACTGGTGCGCGAATTCTTCCAGGCTTTCGCTATCCACGCGGGCCTGACGCTGCATATCGAGACCCTCTACGGCGTCAACAGCCACCACATCGCAGAGTCCTGTTTCAAAGGCGTGGCGCGGTCGCTAGGCGCCGCTCTTGCAGTTGACGCCCGACAGGCATCGCGCGTGCCGTCGACCAAGGGCGCGCTCTAGCCGGAAGAACGCCATGAAACTGTTCGCGATTCACGCGCCTCAAACGGTCGAGGCGATTGCCGGCGCCGAGGGCGCGCGAGCGGCCAATACCGGGTTCTCCTGGGGCGCCCTGGTGTTCGGGCCGCTATGGCTGCTGGCGCGCGGGCTGTGGCTCGCGCTCCTTGGCTACGCCATTCTGGCGGCGGCCGTATTCGCCCTCGTCGGGATCGGCGCGCTGAGCCCGGGCGCGGCGGCCGGACTTATCGCGCTCGGCCACCTCTATCTCGCCGTCGAAGGCCGCGCGCTGGCGATCGCCGCGCGCGAGCGCGGCGGCCGCCCGCTCGTCGATCTCGTCTATGCCGGCAGCGCGCTTGAGGCGGAGAAGGTCTATCTTGAACGCATCCTGCGTCCCGTGGGCTTGGCCCCGCGCCGTGGCTTCCCGCCGGCGCGGCCGGACGTGATCGGCCTGTTCCCGGAACCGGGCCGATGAACGTCGCGATCGTCGACTATGGCTCCGGCAACCTGCATTCCGCTCTCAAGGCGTTCGAGCGCGCCGCGCGCGAAGCGGGCCTTACGGCGCAGGTGCGGGTCACCGCCGATCCCGAATGGGTGCTCGCGCGCCGACCGCATCGTACTCCCCGGCGTCGGCGCCTTCGCCGATTGCCGGCGCGGGCTTGATGCGGTCCCCGGCATGGTCGAGGCGATGTCGGAGAGCGTGCGCGGTCGCGGGACGCCTTTCCTCGGCATCTGCGTTGGCATGCAATTGCTGGCGACCCGCGGCCTGGAGCACGAAATCGTCGCCGGGCCTCGACTGGATTCCCGGCGACGTCGCGCCGATCCGCCCGACCGACTCCGCGCCTGAAAATCCCGCACATGGGCTGGAATACGCTCGACGTCGCGCCGCCCGCACGCGCTGCTCGACGGCGTGCGTCCGGGCCTGCACGCCTATTTCGTGCATTCCTTCCAGCTCTATCCCGCCGAACGCAGCGACATCGTCGCGACCGCCGATTACGGCGGCCCGATCACTGCGATCGTCGCGCGCGACAACGTCGCGGGCACGCAATTCCATCCCGAGAAGAGCCAGACGCTGGGCCTGGCGCTGATCGCCAATTTCCTGAAGTGGCGCCCGTGATCCTGTTTCCCGCGATCGACCTGAAGAACGGCGAGTGCGTCCGCCTGGTGCGCGGCGACATGGAGCAGGCGACCGTTTTCAACACCGACCCCGCCGCGCAGGCGCAAGACTTCGAGCGCCAGGGCTTTGGCTACCTGCATGTCGTCGATCTCGACGGCGCCTTCGCGGGCAAGCCGATCAATGCGTCGGCGGTCGAGCGCATTCTTGCGGCGACCGGGATGAAGGTGCAGCTCGGCGGCGGCGTGCGCGATCATGCGCACGGTGGCGTCGTGGCTCGAAAAAGGCGTCGAGCCGCGTCATCATCGGCACGGCGGCGCTGAAGGACCCTGATTTTGTTCGCGAGGCGGCGCGGCTTTTTCCCGGCCGCGTCGCGGTTGGCATCGACGCGCGCGACGGCCGGGTGGCGGTGGAAGGCTGGGCGATGCAATCCGACGTCTCGGCGCTCGACCTCGGGCGCATCTTCGAGGATTCCGGGGTGGCGGCGATCATCTACACCGACATCGCCCGCGACGGCGTGATGCAGGGGCTCAACATCGCCCAGACGGTGGCGCTGGCGGAGGCGTTGTCGATCCCGGTGATCGCCTCGGGCGGCCTCGCCTCGATCGAGGACGTCCAGCGGCTGATGCAGCCCGACTGCGCCAAGCTCGCCGGCGCGATTTCGGGCCGCGCGCTCTATGACGGACGGCTCGACGCGGGCGAGGCGCTGGCGCTGCTGAGGCGCGAGCGGCGAAATGCTGAAATCCCGCGTCATCCCCTGCCTCGACGTCAAAGACGGCCGCGTCGTCAAGGGCGTCAATTTCGTCAACCTGCGCGACGCCGGCGATCCCGTCGAATGCGCGATCGCCTATGACAAGGCGGGCGCCGACGAACTCTGCTTCCTCGACATCACCGCCAGCCACGAGGACCGCGGCATCCTGCTCGACGTCGTGCGCCGCACGGCGGAAGTCTGCTTCATGCCGCTGACCGTCGGCGGCGGCGTGCGCACGACCGAGGACATCCGGCAATTGCTGCTCGCCGGCGCCGACAAGGCCTCGATCAATTCGGCCGCGGTCGCGGATCGCCAGTTCGTGCGCGCGGCGGCGGAAAAATTCGGCAGCCAGTGCGTCGTCGTCGCGATCGACGCCAAGCGCGCGTCGCAGCCCGGCGAGCCGCCGCGCTGGGAGATCTTCACCCACGGCGGCCGGCGGCCGACCGGCATCGACGCCGTCGCTTTCGCCCGCGAAGTCGCCGAACTCGGCGCCGGCGAAATCCTGCTGACCTCGATGGATCGCGACGGCGCCAAGATCGGCTTCGACCTCGAACTGACGCGCGCGGTCGCCGACGCGGTGCCGATCCCGGTGATCGCCTCCGGCGGCGTCGGCAATCTCGACCATCTCGTCGACGGCGTGCTGCAAGGCCACGCGAGCGCCGTGCTCGCCGCCTCGATCTTCCATTTCGGCGAATTCACGATCCGCCAGGCGAAAGCGCGGATGGCGGCGGCGGGGATCGCGATGCGGATGGATTGAGCGGAACGGAGCGGCGGCGGCGGCGTTACCATGGGCTGCCCCGAATGGGGGGCGATCCCATCCAGGAGAACGCTCATGCTGGTATTCTCGCGCCGCGCCGCCTTCGCCGCCGCTTTGGTTTTGGCGGGCGTGACGGGCGCCTACGCCGACGAGGCGACCTATACCGCCAAGCTCGACGGCGCGTCCGAAACGCCGCCCAACGACAGCAAGGGGACGGGCACAGTCGACGCGAAGTTCGATAGTGCGACTAAGACGTTGAGTTGGACCGTCACCTACTCCGGACTGACCGGGCCGGCGACCATGGCGCATTTCCACGGCCCCGCGCCGGTCGGCAAGCCGGCGGGTGTGATGGTTCCGCTGCAGGGCTCGCTCGATAGCCCCGTCAAAGGCTCGGCCAAGCTCACGGACGAGCAGGTTAAGGCGCTTTCGAGCGGCATGATGTATTTCAACATTCATACGGCGGCGCATAAGCCCGGCGAAATACGCGGCCAGATGATGATGGGTTCGTAACGCAGCCTGACAGTCCGCCGCGGGTCCTTGCCCGCGGCGGCGTCCGGCGCGGGCAATTGATTGTGGCGCCGCGCGAGTTGGCTTTTGTTGTAATGGATTGCTTTTCCCTTTTGCCGCCGACGGTTCCCTCATTCCTGTGTGATGGAACGGTGAATTTCTTTTC
>CAWIEP010000013.1:0-19626 GCA_963835115.1 uncultured Pseudomonadota bacterium | reverse complement strand
CGGGATCGAGCCAACGCGGGGCGCCTCAACCGGGATTTCGCTCGGGCGAATCGTGCGAAAGTCCATGCGTGCGGCCCCGCAAGCAATTTCGCTGCAAATGGTTAACGCGCGGTTGACGCCAAGCGTCGCGCCGTGACGGAGACGGCGTCAGCGCCCGATTTTTCGGCGGCCGCGCACGAGGCGGAGCCGCCTGCCGCTCACCCCGCCCGCGCGCGAACGCCCGCCTCGACCGCCGCCAGCGCCTCGTTCGCCTTGGCGCCGTCGGGGCCGCCGGCCTGCGCCATGTCGGGCCGGCCGCCGCCGCCCTTGCCGCCGAGCGCCGCCGAGCCGAGCCGCACGAGATCGACCGCGTTGAAGCGGCCGGTCAGATCGGGCGTGACGGCGACGACCAGGCTCGCCTTGCCGTCCTCGCCGGTCGCGACGATCGCGACGACGCCGGAGCCGAGCGTCGGCTTCGCCTCGTCGGCGAGCGACTTCAGATCCTTCATGTCGACGCCGGTCGACGGCGCGGGCGTAGAACTTGACGCCCGCCGACGTCGCGCACCGCGTCGCCGCCGCCCGCGCCGCCGCCGCCCATCGCCAGCTTGCGCTTGGCGTCGGCGAGCTCGCGCTCGAGCTTGCGCCGGTCCTCGAGCAGCGCTTCGAGCCGCTCGCGCGCCTCGCCGGCGGCGCGCGCAGCAGCGCTGCGCGAGCTCGGCGAAGGCGCGCGAATCGTCGCGTCAAGTCGATGGCGCGCCTCGTCGCGCGGTCCGCGCCTCGATGCGGCGCACGCCCGCCGCGACCGCGCTCTCGCCGACGATCGAGACGAGGCCGATGTCGCCGGTGCGCTCGACATGGGTGCCGCCGCACAGCTCGACCGAATAGGGCCGCGGGCCGTTGTCGCCGCCGTCGATCGTGCCCATCGACACGACGCGCACTTCGTCGCCGTATTTCTCGCCGAACAGCGCGCGCGCGCCGCGAGGCGCGCGCCTCCTCGAGGCCCATCAGCCGCGTGACGACCGGCGCGTTGTGCGAGCACGATGCGCGTTGGCGATGTCCTCGACCTCGCGCGATCTCGGCCGCGCGTGATCGGCTTCGGATGGGCGATGTCGAAGCGCAGCCGGTCGGGCGCGACCAGCGAGCCCTTCTGCGCGACATGGTCGCCGAGCACGATGCGCAGCGCCTCGTGCAGCAGATGGGTCGCCGAATGGTTGGCGCGGATCGCCGCGCGCGCGCGCGTGATCGACCTTCAGCTCGCAGCGCCGCGCCGACGTCGAGCTCGCCCTCGTCGACCTCGACCTCATGGACGAACAGGTCGCCGAGCTTCTTCTTGACGTCGGTCACCGTCGACGCGGACGCCGGCGCCGATCATCGACGCCGATGTCGCCGACCTGGCCGCCGGACTCGGCGTAGAACGGCGTCTGGTTGAGGATGACGCAGCGCCTGTCTCGCCCTGCGCGCAGCGCGATCGACCTCGTCGCCGTCGCTGACCAGCGCGGTGACGACGCCCTCGGCGCTCTCGGTCTCGTAGCCGAGGAACTCGGTCGCGCCGACCCGCTCGCGCAGCGCGAACCAGACGCGTCTCGGTCGCCGCCTCGCCCGAGCCCGCCCAGGCCTTGCGCGCCTCGGCGCGCTGGCGCTCCATCGCGGTCTCGAAGCCGGCGATGATCGACGCCGATGCCCGCGCGCGCGCAGCGCGTCCTGGGTCAGGTCGAGCGGGAAGCCGTAGGTGTCGTAGAGCTTGAAGGCGACCTCGCCGGCGAGCTTGCCGCCGCTCGCGCGAGCTCGCGCGTCTCGTCCTCGAGCATGCGCCAGGCCGCGCGCCGAGCGTGGCGCGGAAGCGCGTCTCCTCGAGCTGCAGCGTCTCGGTGATCAGCGCCTCGGCGCGGATCAGTTCGGGATAGGCCTGGCCCATCTCGCGCACCAGCGCCGGCACCAGCCGCCACATCAGCGGATCGCGCGCGCCCAGCAGCTGCGCGTGGCGCATGGCGCGGCGCATGATCCGGCGCAGCACATAGCCGCGGCCCTCGTTCGAGGGCAGCACGCCGTCGGCGATCAGGAAGGACGAGGCGCGCAGATGGTCGGCGATCACGCGGTGCGAGACCTTGTGCGGACCGTCGGGATCGACGCCGGTCGCCTCGGCGCTGGCGCGGATCAGCGCGCGCATCAGGTCGATGTCGTAATTGTCGTGCTTGCCCTGCAGCACCGCGGCGATGCGCTCGAGCCCCATGCCGGTGTCGATCGAGGGCCGCGGCAGTCGCACGCGCTCGCCGCCGGGCAGCGTCTCGAACTGCATGAAGACGAGGTTCCAGATCTCGATGAAGCGGTCGCCGTCCGCGTCCGGCGATGCCGGGCGGGCCGCCGGGGATCTGGTCGCCGTGATCGTAGAAGATCTCCGAGCAGGGGCCGCAGGGGCCGGTGTCGCCCATCGCCCAGAAATTGTCGGAGGTCGGCGATGCGGATGATGCGGCTGTCGGGCAGGCCGGCGATCTTCTTCCACAGATCGAAGGCCTCGTCGTCGTCGTGATAGACGGTGACCGAGCAGCCGGTCCTTGGGCAGGCCGAATTCCCTGGTGATCAGGTTCCAGGCGAGTTCGATCGCCTGCGGCTTGAAATAGTCGCCGAACGAGAAATTGCCGAGCATCTCGAAGAAGGTGTGGTGGCGCGCGGTGTAGCCGACATTGTCGAGATCGTTGTGCTTGCCGCCGGCGCGCACGCATTTCTGCGACGGTCGTGGCGCGCTGATAGGGCCGCCGCTCGACGCCGGTGAAGACGTTCTTGAACTGCACCATGCCGGCGTTGGTGAACATCAAGGTCGGATCGTTGCGCGGCACCAGCGAGCGCGACGGCACGACCTCGTGGCCGTTGCGCGCGAAATATTCGAGAAAATGCGATCGGATCTCGTTGACGCCGCTCATCGACCTGTCCACGCGCCTCGAACCCGAGCCTCGATCAAACGCGCGCCGCGCGCCAGCGTTCGCGAGCCGCCCGCGACCAGGCCGGTCGACGGCGCGACGCGTCGCGCCAGCTTCTAGAGCGAGGCTGCAAGGGAAAGCCGCTCAATCGCGGCGCCGGCGGAGCCGGCGCGGACGAAGCCTGCAGTGCTGCCTTGCGGCGGCCCGACGCCGTCAGCGCCGGCGTCGGCCGCGCGCGCGAAGCGAACGGTCCGTGGCGGACGGGCGCGGCCGCGCGCGGCGCGGCGACGCCGTGCCGCGAAGGAGCGTCGACGGCGTTCGACGTCGTCGTCGTCGGTCGGGATCGACGTCGTCGAGGATGCTGTCGGCGATCAGGCCGGCATTCTCGCGGATGGCCGCCTCGATGCGCGCCGCCATCTCCGGATTGGCCTTGCAGGAACGCCTTGGCGTTCTCGCGGCCCTGGCCGAGCCGCTGGCTGTCGTAGGAGAACCAGGCGCCGGACTTCTCGACCACGCCGGCCTTGACGCCGAGGTCGATGAGCTCGCCGAGCTTGGAGATGCCCTCGCCGTACATGATGTCGAACTCGACCTGCTGAACGGCGGCGCGACCTTGTTCTTGACCACCTTGACGCGGGTCTGGTTGCCGACGACCTCGTCGCGCTCCTTGATCGAGCCGATGCGGCGGATGTCGAGGCGGACCGAGGCGTAGAATTTCAGCGCGTTGCCGCCGGTGGTGGTCTCGGGGCTGCCGTACATCACGCCGATCTTCATGCGGATCTGGTTGATGAAGATCACCATGGTGTTGGAGCGCGAGATCGAGGCGGTGAGCTTGCGCAGCGCCTGGCTCATCAGCCGCGCCTGCAGGCCCGGCTGGCTGTCGCCCATCTCGCCCTCGATCTCGGCGCGCGGCGTCAGCGCCGCGACCGAATCGATGACGAGCACGTCGACCGCGCCGGAGCGCACCAGCGTGTCGGTGATTTCCAGCGCCTGCTCGCCGGTGTCGGGCTGCGAGATCAGCAGGTCCTCGAGATTGACGCCGAGCTTCTGGGCGTAGACGGGATCGAGCGCATGTTCGGCGTCGACGAAGGCGCAGACGCCGCCCTTCTTCTGCGCCTCGGCGATCACGTGCAGGGTCAGCGTGGTCTTGCCCGAGGATTCCGGCCCGTAGATCTCGACCACGCGGCCGCGCGGCAGGCCGCCGACGCCGAGCGCGATGTCGAGGCCGAGCGAGCCGGTCGGGATCGTCTCGATCTCGACGGCCTTCTGGTTCTTGCCCAGCCGCATGATCGAGCCCTTGCCGAAGGCGCGTTCGATCTGGGAAAGCGCGGCGTCGAGCGCCTTGGTCTTGTCCACGAACGTTCCTTCCACGACGCGAAGATTGGCGTTGGCCATGACCCACTCCTTCTCTCAGGTCGCCGCCGGCTAAGCAATGCGTCAAAGCCGCGTCGTCCCCTCTGCCCCCAAAGTACATGGTTTGTTCCCTTGCGCAAGTTCTATTTTTGTTCTCCTATCGCGCAAAGCTAATATTTCTGAACAACCAAAACTCGCGCCAATCCCTCGCTATTCCAGCGCAAAATCCCGAAATTCGCCGCCGGGGGCGTCGCTCGCGGCGCTGTGCGGACCGGGGTCGTCGGGAGCGTTCGCGACCCGCATCGGCGTCGCGAGGCGGCGCGCCGGGCGCGGCGGCGGCGGCGGCGCCGGCGCCGGGGCCGCGACGGGCGCGGCGACGACGGCCGGCGGGGACGGCGGCGCGGGCGTCGGCTGCAGCGTGATCGGCGCCGGCGGTCCGGCCACGCGCTCGTCGGGCGTGCGCCACACGAAGGCGTCGAGCGCCCCGTCGGGCGTCGCCGGCGCCCAGCGGTCGGCGATGATCTCGCCGGCGACCCAGGCGCGGTCGCGCGGCGCCCGCGCCGCACGCGCCAGCCATTCGCGCACGGCGCCGTCGTCGCCGGCGGCTTCCTCGATTTCGGCCATGCTCAGGCATACGCGCGCGGTCGGGCGCACACCCTCGCCTTGCAGCAGCGGCGCCAGGGTCTTGCGCGCCAAATCCAGGTCCTGGGCTTCGAGCGCGCCGCGCGCCACCGCCAGCAGGCTTTCGGGGTCGGAGGGCGCGACGCGGGCGAGCGCCTTGGCGCGGACGAGCCGGTCGACGGCGGAATTGCCGGGCCGCAGCCGCACATAGGCGTCGACGAGGTCGGGGTGCGGCCCGGCGCGATAAGCCGTCTCCAGAATCCGCGCGGCCTTCCGCAAATCGCCGGTCTCCGCGGTCAGCCGGCCGCAGATCGCAGCGGCGGGCACGAGGCTCGGGGCCAGATCGAGCGCCTCGCGGGCAAGGGTCAGCGCAGCCTTGGGGTCGCGCTCGGCGCGCTCGCGCGCGAGCCCGGTTTTGAGCACCGCGCGCCAGCGGTTGGCGGTCGGCCGATCGATCAGGCCGCCTTTCGCGTTCGCCTCGACCGCGGCCAGCGCGTTCGCCCAGTCGCCGCGCGCGGCGTAATCGTCGAGCACCGCCTGCGCGGCCCAGGGCGGCGCCGCGCGGGCGTAGGCGCGGCGCGCATATTCGAGCGCAGCGTCAGGCTCGCCGGCGCGGCGCGCTTCGACATGCAGCCCGCGCAGGCCCAGCACGTGCGTATCTTCGCGGGCCAGCATGGCGTTGAACGCGGCGACGGCGCCGGCGCGGTCGCCGGAGAGCTGAGCCGCCTGGGCGCGCAGCAGTTTGGTCAGGGATTCGTCGCCGAACAGCCGGTCGGCTTCGCGCGCGCAGCGTTGCGCCTCGCGGAGATCGCCGGCGCCGACGGCCAGCATGCCGCGGGAGAGCGCCGCAAATCCGCGCTCGCGCCGGCGCAACCGGCCGGCGCGCGCCGCCAGCGCCGGCGCGCGCAGCGCCAGGCTCGCGAGCGCCAGGGCGAGCGACAGCCCGAGCGCGAACGCGAGCGCGAGGCCGAGCGCCGTCACCAACGAAGCGTTGTAGGCGGCGCCGCGCCAGACCAGCGACACCCCGCCCGGAATGTCGGCGAGCCACGACAGCCCCCAGGCGACAGCGCCCAAGACCGCGAGGAAGGCCAAC
Organism: uncultured Pseudomonadota bacterium; assembly: GCA_963835115.1. Lineage (GTDB taxonomy): Bacteria > Pseudomonadota > Alphaproteobacteria > Rhizobiales > Beijerinckiaceae > Roseiarcus. The sequence goes on along the minus strand of CAWIEP010000013.1, from coordinate 13,668 downwards.
GCACGCCACATGCCCTACCTCCCGGCGCCGAGATCGGCGACCGCGCGCCCAAAAAACGCCTCGGCGGCCCGGTCCGCGGCGAGCCGCGCCGCAACGCTTTCGCTCCAATCGCGCGCCGTGGCCTGCGCGGCCGGCGGCAGCTCGCCGACGGCGCCCAGCGCCCGCGCCAAATCCCCGGCGGCCACGGCGTCAGCGACGCGCGACATTACACCTTCGACATCCGCCTGACGACTGTCGCCAACCCTGCGGATTTTCACAAGCCCCTGGACTTCTGCGAGAAACGTGCGCGCCACATCGCCCGGCGCCGCCGGCGTCGGGCGACCTGCCGCAAGCATTTGCGGCGCCAGCGCTTCGAACGCGCGCGCCAGCGCCGGCTTCGACGGCGCGCCGGCCTGAGCGTAAGCTTTGAACGGGGCGAGCGCCGCGGGCGCTGCGCCCAGGCGTTCGAGCGCGGCGAGTTCGGCGCCGACGGGTTCGCCGGCGTCGAAGCGGCGCAACAGCGCCATCGCCGCGACGGCGCGCTCCGCGGCGCGCGCGTCCGACCCGTTCGCTGCCTCGCTCGGGGCCTGCGACAGCGGCGCGGGCGTCGCCGCTTCGATTTTGTCCAGCCGCGCCTGCAGGGCGGCGACGGCGGCGGTCTGCGCGGCGTTCTGCTGCGCGAATTTGGCCAATTCGGCGGCAAGGCTCGCCCAGCGCGCATCGTCTTTCGGCGCGCCCGCTTCGGCGATCGCCTTGGCGGCGGCGTCCAGGGCGGCGCGCGCGTCGGCGGCGACGGGGGCGAGCGCCTCCGGGCGAACGACCGCGCCTTCGAGCGCCGAAAACCGCTGCTCCAGGCTTTGCGCGGCGTCCGCGGCGCGGGCGAGGCGCGCGCCCTCGTCGGCGAGCGACTGGCGCTCGGCCGCCGTCGCGTTGCGTTCGGCGGCGACATCGCGCTGCAACGCGCCGATCGAGGCGTTGAGGTCGCGCGCGGCGTCGGCGGCGGCCTTGCGCTCGGCCTCCGCCGAGGCGCTGACGCTTTCCAAGGTCGCGATGCGCTCGGCGAGTTTGACCCCGGCGGCGGAAAACGCGGCTTGCCCCGCAGCCAACTGCGCCGCGAGCGCCCGACGCTCCGAAGCCGCCGCATGGGCGTCCGATTCGAGCGCGCTGAGCCGCGCGCCGGAGGCGTCCGCGGGTTCGGAGCGACCCTCCAACTTCGTCACGCGGGCGTTCAGCGGCGCAACATCCGCCTGCGGGGCCCACAGCCAGACGCCGGCGAGCGCCAGCGCCATGCCGACCGCGCCGCCGATCGCGCCGGCCGCGAACAGCTCGCGCGCGCTTGAGCGCGCGGCGGTCTTGGCGCCGAATGCGTACTCCTCGTTCGCCTTGGCTTGGATGACGATCGACTCCCGCTCGCGACTCGGCGGCGACGGCCGCGGCGGCGGGCTTTGCGAGGCGTCGTCGTCGGCTGTCCCGCCCATGGTCGACCCAAAGCTTTAACGCCGCCTGTATAACCCACACGGCCGCTTGCGAAAGCGCCGGATTTGCGCGCCTCAGAGGCCGGCGAGGTCGGCGAGCGCGGATTCCAGCGTCTCCAGCAGCGCCGCCTCGGCCGGTTCGCGCGGCCACAACGCCCGCGCCACGCCGAACGCCGCGAGCGGCGCGGCGACGGCGCGCGACAGACAGACATGCGGCAGGCGCCGGAAAGACGCCGCCAGTCCCGCCTTCTCCGCCAATTCCGCGGCGAGCGCCGCGCTGCGCTCGGAATAATGCAGCGCCGCCTGCGCGGTCGCGACGGCGTCCGCCTCGAAGGCGTCCCACCCGCCGCGCGCTTGGGCCCCGTAGACCACCCATGTCGAGACCCGCGCGCCGAGCGCGGCTTCGAGATCGGGCTTGCGGTCGCGTCCGGCGAGATAGAGCGCGCGTCCCGGCGGCAATGCCGGCAGCAGCGCGGCGATCGCGGCGGCGGCCGGCGCCGCCAACTGAAAGCCGGCGCTTTGCGCGGCGGCGGCGGTCTGGTCGCCCACGACATAGAGCGGCGCCGCGCGCGCCGCGCTCAGCGCCTCCGGCGAAGCGAACGCGATCGCCTTGGCGCTGGTGGCGACGGCGAAATCGAACGGACCCGCCGGCGCCGCCGCGCCGGTGGCGAAAAGCTCCACGACGGGGGCGAGAGCGGCGTTCAGCCCCCGCGCGGCCAGCGTCGCCGCCAAGGCGAGGGCGTCGCCGCGCGCGCGGAAAATCGCGATGGTCGGCGCCAACATGACGCAAGCGTTAAACCCTGTCGCGGCGGGCGCCAAGTGTGTAGAGAGATCGCGGGTTTTCCGGGGAATCGCGGAGCATGCGGGTTCTAGGGCTTGAGACGACTTGCGACGAGACGGCGGCGGCGGTGGTGCGCCTGCGGCCTGACGGCTCCGGCGAAATTCTCGCCGACGAGATTATGAGCCAGATCGCCGCGCACGCGGCCTTTGGCGGCGTCGTGCCGGAGATTGCGGCGCGCGCGCATGTCGACGCCCTCGACGGGCTGATCGCCCGCGCGCTGGAAAAGTCCGGCGTCAAGCCCTGCGATCTCGACGGCGTCGCGGCCTCGGCCGGCCCGGGGCTGATTGGCGGCGTGCTGGTCGGGCTCTCCGCCGGCAAGGGCGTCGCGGTCGCGGCCGGCAAGCCGTTCCTGGCGATCAATCATCTGGAGGGCCACGCGTTGATCCCGCGGATCGACGGCCGGCTCGGATTCCCTTATCTGCTGCTGCTCGCCTCCGGCGGCCATACGCAGATTCTCGCGGTCGAAGGCGTCGGCGCCTATGTGCGGCTCGGCGCGACGATGGACGACGCCATCGGCGAGGCGTTCGACAAAACGGCGAAATTGCTGGGCCTCGGCTATCCCGGCGGCCCCGCGGTGGAGGCGGCGGCGCGCGATGGCGATCCCGAGCGCTTCGCCCTGCCCCGCCCGCTGCACGGGCGGCCGAACGCTGATTTCTCGCTGTCCGGTCTGAAGACGGCGGTTCGCCATGCGGCGATGGCCGCCGCGCCGCTGAAACCGCGCGATGTCGCCGATCTCTGCGCGTCGTTCCAGGCGGCGGTCGCGGACGTGATTGAAGACCGGCTGCGCGCGGCGCTCGCGCTCTATCGGCAGCGCGGCGGCATGGCCAAGGCGCTGGTGCTCGCCGGAGGCGTCGCCGCCAACGCCGCGATCCGGGCGACCACCGCGCGGTTCGCCCAGAGCAGCGGCCTGCCGATGATCGCCCCGCCGCCAAACCTGTGCACCGACAACGGCGCCATGATCGCCTGGGCGGGGATCGAGAAGCTGCGCCTGGGGCGGGTCGACGATCTCGCCGCTCCGGCGCGGGCGCGCTGGCCGCTCGACCCCAAGGCCGAGCGCGCGCGCAACAACAAGGCTTAGGTCGGCGACGGGGTCGGCGAGGCCGAGGGTTCCGGCGACATCGAAGGCGCCGGCGTAGCGGCCGGCTCGGCCTTCGCCGCCGCCGCTTTCTTCTGCATCTGCACCTTGTGCATGTGATGCCCGGCGATGCAGCCGCCTATGGCGCCGAGAACGGCGTGGTGATGGGCATAGTGGCCGGCGACCGCGCCGGCGGCGGCGCCCGACAGGCAGCCGACTGCTTGCGCCGGCGCCGGCGCGAAGGCGGGGACTGCGGCAAGGCTCAGAGCCAGAGCTCCGGCGGCGAATATGGTGCTGGCTTTCATTGGCGAACTCCCCGCGATTCAATATCCGAAGCGTCTGCGGCTGCCGGACGCGGCCGAGACTTATGGAATTGGCCTATCCGACGCAAGGGCGAAGCTTGAAAGACATCGACGACGGGGCGCGACATTTGGCGGCCGCGAGATCAGCAGATTCGCCGCCTCCGAATTGGTCCGAACTTGCGCGTCACCTGGGCGCCGCGCGTTTGACTATCGCCGCCTCGTCGACGCCCGCCGGCAGCACGCCATAGTGATGGGCTCCCCGCGACTCCAGGCGCGCGCGGCAAAACGCGTCGGCGACGGCGCCTGGCGCGGCGCGCAGCATCGCGCTCGCCTGGAGGCCGAGCGCCAGCCGGTCGCAGAAATCGCGGCCGCGCGCTTCGAAATCGTTGGCGGCGCGGAGGTCGCTCTTCAGCGCCGCGACATGGCCGTCGAGCGCCGCGCTCTCGCCGCGAACCGAACCGACCTCGGCGAAATAGACCTCCAGCGTCTCGGGCGACTTGCGCAACGCCCGCATCACGTCGAGGCATTGCACATTGCCGCTGCCTTCCCAGATCGCGTTGACCGGCCCCTCGCGATAGAGCCGCGGCATCGGGGAATCCTCCATCACGCCGGAGCCGCCGACGCATTCCATCGCCTCGTAGGCGAGCTGAGGAACCCGCTTGCAGATCCAATATTTGCCGAGCGCGGTTCCGAGCCGGACAAGCGCGCCCTCGCCGTTGTCGAGCGCGCGGGCGAGCCGCAGCGTCAGCGCGAGCGCCGCCTCCGCCTCCAGCGCGAGATCGGCCAGCACGGCGCGCATGATCGGTTGATCGATCAGCGCCGCGCCGAACGCCCGCCTTTGCCGGCAATGGTCGATGGCCTCGGCGACCGCCCGCCGCATGCCGGCCGAGGAGCCGATCATGCAATCGAACCTCGTCATCGCCACCATCTCGATGATGGACGCCACGCCCCGTCCCTCCGGCCCGACGCGCCAGCCGATCGCGCCGCGCCACTCCGTCTCCGAGGAAGCGTTGGAGACATTGCCCATCTTGCGCTTCAGCCGCACGAACTCGATGCCGTTCTTGGTCCCGTCCGGCAGCCAGCGGGGCGCGAGGAAACAGGTCAGCCCCGCCGGCGTCTGCGCCAGCGTCAGGAAGGCGTCGCACATCGGCGCCGAGACGAAGAACTTGTGGCCGGTGATTTCATAGGCGCCGTCGCCCACGGCGACGGCGCGCGTGGTGTTGGCGCGCACGTCCGAGCCGCCCTGCTTTTCCGTCATCGCCATGCCGAGGGTCGCGCCGCGCTTTGTCGCGGCCGGCGCGTTGGCGGGATCGTAGTCGCGCGAATGGATGCGCGGCAGCCACTCGGCCGCCAACGCCGGCTCCAGGCGCAGCGTCGGCGTTGCGGCGAAGGTCATGGTGATCGGGCAGCCGTGCCCGGCCTCGACTTGGCTTTGCATGTAGAATTTGGCGGCGCGGGCGACATGAGCGCCGGGGCGCGGCGCATCCCACGGCGAGGCGGCGATGCCCTCGGCCACCGCCGAGCGCATCAGTTCGTGATAGGCGGGATGGAAGCGCACGAGATCGATGCGGCGGCCGTAGCGGTCATGGGTGTCGAACTCGGGCGGATAACGGTTCGCCAGCGCGCCGAGTTCGAGATAATCCGCGCTTCCGGCCTTGGCGCCGAAGCGCGCGAGGTCGTCGGCGGCCCACGGCGCGCCCTCGCGCACGGCCTCTTTCAGCGCGGCGTCGGCCTCGAACAGATTGTAATCGGCGAGCGCATAAGGCTGGTTGGCGACCTCGTGCGTGGAGAGGCGGCTTTCGGCGAGATTGGTCATTGGCGATCTCCGAGCGCCCCCTAATATACGGCGCCGCGAGCCTTTCGTAAGGAATAGACACCGGCGTCGCCGACAATTACATCGCTTTCAGGTTGAGGGGGACCGCAATGGGCAATCTGGCGATCGGCATAGGGGTCTGCGCCCTGACGTTTCTGCTCGGCTACGTCGGCATGAAGGCGCAGAAATTGCTGCCCGAATCGCACATGGGCGCGGGCGCTCGCGAAATGATCGGCGCCGTCATGGGGCTCATCACCCTGCTGCTCGCCCTGGTGCTCGGCACGCTCGTCGGCTCGGCCTACGGCTTTTACGCCACCCAGAAAGCCAACGTGGAGACCCTGGCCGCGCGCGGCATCATGCTCGACATGGCCTTCAAACAGTTCGGGCCGGAAGCGGCGCCCTTGCGCGCGGCCTCGCAGGCCAGCTTCGCTGAGGCTTACAAAGCGATCTGGATCGACAATCTCGACCCGCGCGGCTACCGCATTTCCAATATCGTCGAGAACTTCGAGCGGCTCAACGACGCCGCCGCTCTGTTGCAGGCCAAGACTCCGGCCCAGATGGCGGCGTTGCCGACCATTAACGTCAGCATCGGAATCATCGAGCAGACCCGTTTGTTGATCTCGCTGCAGATCGCCAGCCCGACTTCTTGGCCGCTGCTGATCGTTGTCGTGTCCTGGGCGATGTTGCTGTTCACCGGTTTCGGCGTGCTGGCGCGGCTGAACGGCACTGCCGTGCTGGCGGCCTTGATCGGCGCCTTCGCCGTCGGCAGCGCGGTGTTCCTGATCCTGGAATTGAACGAACCGTTCAGCGGCCTGTTCCGCATCCCCGCCGCGGCGATGGAGGAGACGGTGTCGGTCCTCAACAAATAAGCGCCGCTAACGCCCCATCGCATAGAACTCGTCGTTGGGACGGATGCCGAGCGCATTGGCGAGCCGGTTGGACATCGCGAACATCGCCGAAATCGCCGCGATGTCCCACGCATCCTCGTCCGAAAAACCCTGGCGGCCGAGCGCCGCGTAATCTTCGTCGCCGATTTCGGCGCTGCGGGTGGCGACCTTCAGCGCGAAATCGAGCATGGCGCGCTGGCGCTCGGTGATCTCGGCCTTGGCGTAGTTGGTCGCCACCTGTTCGCCGATCCGAGGGTTTTTGGCGCGGATGCGCAGGATGGCGCCGTGGGCGACCACACAATAGAGACAGTCATTGGCGCCTGAGGTCGCCACAACGATCATCTCGCGCTCCGCCTTGCTCAAGCCGCCCGGCTTCTCCATCAACGCGTCGTGGTAAGCGAAGAAGGCGCGAAATTCGTCGGGCCGGCGCGCCAGCGCCAGAAACACGTTGGGAACGAAGCCGGACTTTTCCTGGACCGCCAGGATGCGCGCGCGAACATCCTCGGGCAGATCAGCGACTTCGGGGTTGGAAAAACGCGAAACGGCGGTCGGCATGGGGGCTCCGGCTTCTGCCGCACCCTCACGCCGACCGCCGCTTACGTCAAGCGCTCAGCGCGCCTGCCTGTCGTCCTCAGTTTTCAACCGGGCACGGACGCGCGCCGGCGACAACCGGGGCGTCGTCGGAACCATAGTCGATCATGCCGACGATTTCGTGCGATTTAGGTGATACGAACACGATCTCATCGTCGGAATCGACGAAATAATCGTAGCCCCGATATTCAGGAACCAGCTCGACGACTTCCGTCGGCAGCGGGCGCACGACGACAGTCTCGGGGATCCGTTCGCCGACGCGGATGTTCACGTTGACGCGCACGGGTTGCGACTGTCCGTGCAGAACCTCGCCGATCCGGGCGGCATGTTCGGCTGAAATATTGGCCTTGCCCTGGACGCGCGGCGCGCCGCGATCCTGATGCTCCGCCGTTTTGTTCGCGCCCTTCTGGTCGCTGTCGGCCGCCTTCGGCGCCATCTTCTGCTCGGTGTCAGCCGCCTTCGGCGCGGCCATCTTTTCGCGGGTGTCGGCCGCCTTCGGCGCAGCCATCTTTTCACGGGTGTCGGCCGCTCCGTTCTTCATTTGGTCGTGGCGCGGCGCCATCTCCTTGCGCGGCTCGGCTTGAGCGGCGCGCGGCGCGGCTTCTTTGCGCGGCTCGGCTTGAGCGGCGCGCGGCGCCATTTCCTTGCGCGGCTCGGCAGCGCGCGGCGCGGCCGCGGGCGCCCGGGGCTCCGCGCGCTCCTGAGCGGGGCGCTCGTCCTTACGGGCGGGGTTATCTTGTGCGAAAGCGACGCCCGTCGAGATGAAGGCGACGGACGCGGCGGCGGCGAGCAATTTGAGTTTCATGGGCGTGACACTCCGTTTGATGAGCTTGGACTTGTTCAACGAAGCCGCCGAGTTAAAGTTCCCGTTGACGGCCGCGACGCCTCCGCGCACCTAGCCGAGATGCCTGAATCCGATTCGCCTTCCGATCTGGCCGCCGCCGTCATCGCTTTATGCGTCGAAGCCGGGCCCGAGCGCACGATCTGCCCGACCGACGCCGCCAAAGCCTATGCGAGCGCGCGCGGCGAGGATGCGCTCGCCTGGCGCTCGCATCTTCAGGAGGTGCGCCGCACGGCGGTGCGGCTCGCGCGCGAAGGCCGGCTTGTCATCTATCGCAAGGGCAAGCCCGTCGATCCCGACGAATTCCGCGGCGTCTATCGGCTGGGCGCGCCGCGCGACGATTGACACGCGAACGTCATGCTGACTTGCTCGAAACGCCGTATCGAACAGGGAGGCCCGCATGGCCGAAGGCGTCAACCTTACCCGCAGAGACACGTTGCGCATCGGCCTTGCCGGCGCCGCCGCCGCGCTCGCCGGAGCGCCGGCCGCCGCTGACATTCCCGCCGAGGCGACCGGCGTCGTCTATGTCGAGCGCGACGGCGCGGGCCGCGCGGGGCTCGCAGGCGCGCTGGTCTCCAACGGCCGCGAGGTCGTCGCCACTGACGCGGACGGCCGCTGGCGCCTGCCCGCCCCCGCCCCTTGCGTGTTTTTCCTCATCAAGCCCGCCGGCTATATGGTCCCGGTCGACGCGCAAACCGGCTCGCCGCGCTTCTATTATCTGCACAGCCCCGACGGCTCGCCGGCCGCGCTCGACCTGACCTTCGCCGGCATCGCGCCGACCGGCCCGCTGCCCGTTTCCGTCGATTTCGTCGTTCGCCCGCAGGAGGAGCCCGACGCCTTCGAGGTCGTGTTGTTCACGGATCCGCAGCCGGAGACGGAGGTCGAGGTCGATTACATTCGCGAGGATGTGATCGAGGCGCTCGCCGGGACGACCGCCAAATTCGGCCTCACCGCCGGCGACATCATGTTCGACGATCTCTCGCTCTACGGTCGCTACAACCGCATCATCGGCACCATCGGCCTGCCGTGGTGGAACATCGGCGGCAATCACGACCTCAACTTCGAGGCGCCCGACCGCGCGCTGGCGCGCGAAACGTTCAAGCGGGTCTATGGCCCCAATTATTACGCCTTTTTCTACGCGAAAACCTTGTTCCTGATGCTCGACGACGTCGACTATCTCGGCCACGATCCGAAACGGCCGAAAGGCGGGGGCTTCTACGAAGGCCGCATCGACGCTCGCCAGCTCGAATTCATCAAACAGACGCTGGCGCGGACGCCGGCCGAGACGCTGATCGTCATCGTCATGCACATCCCCATCGTCAACGTCATCGACCCCAAGGAGAATTACGACCGGCTGATCAATGTCGCCGATCTTTTTGCGCTGTTCGAGGGCCGCAAATTTACGGTGAGTTTTTCCGGCCACACCCACACGACCGAGCACATCTATTTTGACGCCTCGCAGGGCTGGAAGGGCGAGGGCGAGCACCATCATCACATTCTGACGGCGGTGTCGGGCTCCTGGTGGAGCGGGCCGCTCGATCATCGCGGCGTCGCCTGCGCCGACAGTCGCGACGGCGCGCCCAACGGGTTCCACATGCTCTCGGTGAACGGCCTCAACTACAAAACCCGCTTCATTCCCGCCAAGGAGCCGAACGCGCGGCAGATGCGGCTTTCCGTCGACAGCCGCTTCCATAGCGCCAACAGCGAGATCGACCGCGATTTTCGGCCGGGGCAGTTGCTCGCCTCGCCGATTTCGGCGGCGACCGCTTGGCGCGGCGCGGCTGATCGCCAATGTGTTCGACGGCGGCCCGAAAACGAAGGTCGTCATGCGCATCGGCGAGCGCGAACCGATCGAAATGGTCCGTCAGATTCTCCCCGATCCGTTCGTCGAGGAGCTGTTTGCGCGCAACGCGGCCGTCGTGAAGCCGTGGGTCAAGGCGGAGAACTCCTCGCATATCTGGACCGCGCGACTGCCGTCCGACCTGGCGCCGGGCGCGCATCGCGTGATCGTCGAAGCGAAGACGGAGTACGGCGACGTGGTGACCGGGCGGCTGGCGCTGGAGGTGACGGGATAGGGGGCCGACGATCAACCAAAGCCTCGGCCCCTCATGCCCTACCCCGCTTGCGCGAACACCCGGCTCTGCCGGATATCCTCGGCTTCAATCGTCACCAGCGCCTCCAGATCAATCTCGGCCTTAGAATCGAAGCAGCGATTCGCCTGTCGGAGCCGCGCCCGGTCGATCGCGTTGCGGATCGAGCGGGCGTTGGCGAAATGCGGCTGGCCGCGCCGGATCGGGATATATTCCGCCATCGCTTCGCGCGCGCTCGGGCTCAGCTTGTAGTGCAGTTTGGTGAGCATCCCCTCGGCGATGGCGAGCAACTCACCGTCCCGATAGTCGGGGAAATCGATGTGGTGGGCGACGCGCGAACGGAAGCCCGGGTTCGATTGGAAGAACTTGTCCATCTTGTCGGCGTAACCGGCGAGGATGACGACGAGATCGTCGCGATTGTTCTCCATCACCTGCAACAGGATTTCGATCGACTCCTGCCCGTAGTCGCGTTCGTTCTCGGCCTTGTAGAGGTAATAGGCTTCATCGATGAACAGCACGCCGCCCATCGCCTTTTTCAGGATCTCCTTGGTCTTGGGCGCCGTGTGGCCGATATACTGGCCGACGAGGTCGTCGCGCGTCACCGACACCAGATGGCCGCGCCGGACATAGCCGAGCTTGTGCAGGATCTCCGACATGCGGCTCGCCACCGTGGTCTTGCCGGTGCCGGGATTGCCGGTAAAACTCATGTGCAGGGTTGGCGCATCGGCGCTGAGCCCATATTTCTGCCGCACCCGGTCGACCAGCAGCAGCGCCGCGATTTCGCGGATGCGCTGCTTGACCGGCGCAAGACCGATCAACTCGTCGTCGAGTTGTTTGAGCACGGGTCCGACGCCGGAGCGGTCGAACTCCTCGGCCAGGTTGACCTTCGTCGGCGTCGGCGCGTCGGTCATGCGTATCGCTTCCCTTCGGGCCGGTCGAGCGAATAGGCGCGCTGGGCGTAGCTTTGCTGGCGGCCGCGGCCCTCTGTGCGTTCGAGCCGGAAGCCCTCCTCGTTCTTCGGCCGGTTGACGATGAACGAGATGCGCAGCGACTCCCAAGTGTGGGTGGAATCGAACGCCGACAGGCGGATGTACATGTCGCCATGTAGCTGCCGGCATTTGTCCAGCTCCATCAGCACGCCCTTTGCGTCCTTGAGATCGAACATCGGCAGACCCCACATTTCCCAGTAGGTGTTCCTGGGGTGCGGGTCGTCGGTGTATTCGAGATTCACCGCCCAATTGTTGTCGAGGCAATACTGGACTTGAACGAGGATCTGATCGTCGGTGAGGTCGGGCAGGAAGGAAAAGCAGCCTTGAGTGACGCGCATGAGAGAAGCTCCTGTTGAAGAAATTGCCTTTGAGGGGAGGCTCGCGCCCGTGGGAGCGTGGCGAAGCCTCCCCTCTAACCCCCGCGCGCATCGCCCCGCCAAGGACAAGCGCGCCGGGATTTGGCGTTCAGGCGACGCTCGCCGTCGTTGCGAAGTCGGGTTGATCGGTGGAGGCGTAGTTGAACGTCACGTCGCCCCAGGTGTCGAGCGCCTGGCGCAGCGGCGTGCAAGTCCTGGCCGCTTCGGCCAGAATGTTCGGGCCTTCGTTGACATAATCGCGGCCCGAATTGCGCGCGAAGATCATCGCCTCCAGCGCCACGCGGTTGGCGGTCGCGCCGGCCTGGATGCCGCCGGGATGGCCGATGGTGCCGCCGCCGAATTGCAGCACCACGTCCTCGCCGAGATGGTCGAGCAGCTGGTGCATCTGGCCGGCATGGATGCCGCCGGACGCCACCGGCATCACCTTGTTCAGCGACGCCCACGGCTGATCGAAGAACACGCCGTGCTCGAGCCGCGTCGGATTGAAATCCTCGCGGCAGGATGTCGTAGTAGCCCCGCGTCGTCAGCGGATCGCCTTCGAGCTTGCCGACGACCGTGCCGGCGTGGATGTGGTCGACGCCGGCCAGCCGCATCCATTTGGCGATGACGCGGAACGACACGCCGTGCGTCTTCTGGCGCGTGTAGGTGCCGTGGCCGGCGCGATGCAGATGCAGGATCATGTCGTTCTTGCGCGCCCATTTCGCCATCGACTGGATCGCGGTGTAGCCGATCACCAGGTCGATCATGATGATGCACGCAGCCGAGGTCGCGCGCGAACTCGGCGCGCTCGTACATGTCCTCCATCGTCGCGGCGGTGACGTTGAGATAGGTGCCCTTGATCTCGCCGGTTGCGGCCTTCGCCTTGTTGACGGCCTCCATGCAGTAGAGGAAGCGGTCGCGCCAATGCATGAACGGCTGCGAGTTGATGTTCTCGTCGTCCTTGGTGAAGTCGAGGCCGCCCTTCAGCGCCTCGTAGACGACGCGGCCGTAGTTGCGGCCCGACAGGCCCGAGCTTCGGCTTCATCGTCGCGCCCGAGCAGCGGGCGGCCGAACTTGTCCAGCCGCTCGCGCTCGACGACGATGCCGGTCGCCGGGCCCTGGAAGGTCTTCAGGTAGTGCGACCGGCATGCCGCATGTCCTCGAGCCGCAGCGCCTTCAGCGGCTTGAAGCCGAACACGTTGCCGATGATCGAGGCGGTGAGGTTGGCGATCGAGCCTTCCTCGAACAGGTCGAGGTCGTAGGCGATGTAGGCGAAATACTGGCCGGGCGCGCCGGGCACCGGATCGACGCGATAGGCCTTGGCGCGGTATTTCTCGCAGGCGGTCAGCCGGTCGGTCCACACCACCGTCCAGGTCGCGGTGGAGGATTCGCCGGCCACCGCGGCGGCGGCCTCGATCGGATCCACGCCGTCCTGCGGCGTGATGCGGAACACGCGCGAGGATGTCGGTGTCCTTCGGCTCGTAGTCCGGCTCCCAATAGCCCATCTTGCGATATTCCAGCACGCCGGAGCGGTAGCGCTCCTTGCCGGTGACCGTCTGCGAAGCCTGTATGTTCATTGGGGTCTCCTTGTTGTTTGGGGAGGCAGTAGGCAGTAGGCAATGGGCAGTTGGCTCGGCGACGGGGGCCGTTCATGGTGCGGGCAAACAATCCTAGTCGCTAACTCACCACATCCGACTGCCTACTGCCTACTGCCTACTGCCTACCTTCACTCATAACGATCGTCGCCGCCGCTCCATCAGTTGCAGGATCATCGGGGTCAGGATGAGCTGCATCGCCAGCTCCATCTTGCCGCCGGGAATGACGATGGAATTGGCGCGGCTCATGAAGCTGCCCTGGATCATCGACAGCAGATAGGGAAAGTCGATGCCGTGCGGGTCGCGGAAGCGGATGACGACGATCGACTCGTCGGGCGTCGGAATCCAGCGGGCGATGAACGGATTGGAGGTGTCGACGGTCGGCACGCGCTGAAAGTTGATGTCGGTCTTGGTGAACTGCGGACAGATATAATTGATGTAGTCCGGCATGCGCCGGAGGATCGTGTCGGTGACCGCCTCGGTGGAATAGCCGCGCGACGCCTTGTCGCGATGCAGCTTCTGGATCCATTCGAGATTGATGACAGGCACGACGCCGATCTTGAGATCGACATGCTTGGCGACGTCGACGTCGTCCGCCTGCACGCAGCCGTGCAGGCCCTCGTAGAACAACAGGTCGGAGCCGGGCTCGAAGTCGCGCCACGGCGTGAATGTGCCGGGAGGCGCGCCGTGGAGTTCAGCCTCGGCGGCGTCGTGGATATAGGTGCGCGTCAGCCCCGAGCCTTTCTTCGCATAATCGGCGAAGGTCCGGTTCAACTCCTCGAACAGGTTGGCGTCGGGGCCGAAGTGGCTATAGTGGTTGTCGCCGCGCGCCGC